>JADJQA010000011.1 GCA_016712985.1 Sulfuritalea sp.
TTTTCTCGACCGAGTGAAGCACTACATGCGGCATCTTGCCGCGCGAATCAACATCGATACCCAGTCCGCCAGCCTGACGCTTCATCGCTGGGCTCCAAGTCGTCACGAGTGTCGTCCATATAGAGTGCCACGCAATCAACGGGCACAAAGCGCGGCGCAAAATCTTCCACAACGGCGCGAATAAGGGCAGCGTGCCCGAAATGCGAAAATTGTAGAACTGGTAATGTCTCGGCCATGGATAACTCCGAGTCGACTACGTCACGTCCGTAGGGCCGCTTTTGCTTCCCAATCGGCATAGGTATTGCCGGTCCTGAGCACCTTCCACTCTTTTCGTCCATTCAGGCTTGTTGTTCCAATCACGGCCGCCGCATCATCATTTAGGATTGAAGGGACGTCCTGCGTAAATACCAAGACCTCGCCGCTCGTCTCTAACAAGAATGTCGCGTTCCATGAGAGTGCGACGCGCCTTTCGATAACCATCCCTCAGCGATGAGTACTCTTCCATTCTGGCGGTGCGGAACCCGGCAGACCCAAAATGCACCGTCTCTTAGATAGGCGACACCGCGAGCCGCGCCTTTGGCAAGCTCAAAATGGGTTTCCTCCCCAACGGCCAAGGGAATAGTTGGCTGCCCCACGGAAGAAAAGCGCGTTCAGGCATGGACTGAGTCAGGAAAACTGAAAAAGCGGACAACCGATCGCCGGCATGATGAGGGGGAGGAAGCTCGCCAAAGTCTTCAAGGTTGGCGACCCTCCGTCCGGTAGGCGGTCTTAGCTCAAATCCCTGCTATCGTGGGTGTTATGCGGGTAATCAACGGTGCGCGTTAGCTTTGCATGATGAGGCGCGCTTCAAGGAAACCGGATATGTGACTTCGAAAACCAGGAGTCCTTGGAAACGGCCACATAGGCCCGACTCCAGAACGCCTTTTTCTTGGCGTGAGAATTTGTAGTCGGGCTGCAAGGTTGTCACTTTCGCCTATATAACCTTCCAATCCAAAATCTTCCTCTGAATTGGGGCCGGTCAAAATGTAAACTCCTGACCTTTTCAATTCATCCCCTTGCAACAAGCTCCTCAAGTTTGCTTTTCGGGGGCAGACAATACCTTGGCTTTTGCGAAGAAGCATCTGCAATCACAAGACTGTTCCAGCTACGCTCGGAGAAGTGCAGGTTTATGGATAAGCCGGCGGTGTTGTTCATTTCCCAAGACACTAATCTTTCAATAAGTCCCGCAGGTGCGCGTTCAGCTACGAATCGATTGCCGACTCAGTCGAATCCCTCGATGCGAGGATCAGTCAATGAATAGCGCATGACCGAGGAGAGTTCTTCTTCAACGACGTCACCGCACGTTTAGCCGATTGGATCATCCGCCCTTGGCTTCAGCGCCGCACGGATGCCGTCCGAAACCGAAACCTCGGGCGTCAGCCCCTGCATCGCCGAGCGCCTCGCGTTCGTTGTACCGAGCGCCAGCAGTGCGTTCATGATGTCGGAGGCGGCATCGGGCGCCGTGTCGCCGGCGCCGACCTTCAGCTTGCGGTGGCCAGCGTGTTCGGCAGCCGGTCGCGCAGTTCCAGCAGCAGGCGCTCGGCGGTTTTCTTGCCGATGCCGGGTACCTTCGGTCAGTCGTCCGGCTTCCTGCAAGGTGACGGCCTGCGCAAGTTCCGTCCGACATGCCGGAGAGCACGGCCAGCGCAGTGCGCGCGCCGATGCCGGAGATCTTCAGCAACTGGCGGAAGGCGCTGCGTTCGTCCCGCGACGCGAAGCCGTGAGGAAGTGGCCGTCCTCGCGCACGATCAGGTGGGTATGCAGCGAACTTTCTCGCCCGCGGCCGGCAGGTTGTAGAAGGTGCTCATCGGCACATCGATTTATAGCCGAGGCCTTGTACATCCACCGTGATGGAAGGCGGGTTCTTTTCGACCGAGACTCCAGTGATGCGAGCAATCATGGCAACTCCTGGTTGGATCCGGAGCCCGCTGGCCAGTGAGCATTTCCCCGATGCGCCGGACCAGATTGCCGATCACCGCGCGCTGGTCGAATGCGGCGTGTTTGGCGGCAAACGCCCCGGGCGTTGGCGCGCCAGGATGGATTATTGATCAGGTCGGCGATTGCGCCGCAGGTCACCCGCCGGCTGTTCCGGATTCACCAGTCGACCGGCGCCCATTTCCTCCACGCGTCGCGCGACCAGAAACTGCTCAGGTGTCCGGGGCATCAGCAGCGGTTTGCCGGCCAGCAGAAAGGCCGTCGTCGTCGCCAGGCTGGCGTAGGTGATCGCCGCATCGGCTTCGCGCGTCATTTGCTCGATGTCGGCCGGATGGTCAAGAAAGCGCAGATGCGGCGCAACGAAACGCGCGGCCATGGCGGGCGGCATGTTCGGAAAATACAGCACCGTGGATTGCCCCAGGGCCAGCAGCGCGGCCAGTACGGCTTCGAGGTGGGGGCTCTCGGGCGCAGGTAGGCGAACAGGCGCGGCGTCCGGCCGGCCGGCCAGGTCACGCGGCGTCCGGCGCCGGCGCTGGGCAGGCTGCCTGGTAACGCGCCAGCCCGCGCTCGGCATAGTGGTCCAGTTCGGGGAAGGTTACCAGCGCCTCCTCGGCCACGTCGAACAGGTCGGCCAGGTGTGGCAACTGCGCAGCCGTAGCGAGCCAGGACCTGGTTTACCGCGGCGAGCGCGCTTTGGTCGAGCTGGCTGATGGTCTGTTCGGGCAGCGCGCCTCACGGCCGCATGTTCGGCAGGGGGGGCTGCGGCGGGGCGGGGCGGTGAAGCCGTTGGAGAACAGCATGACCGGCAGGCCCATGCTGCGCGCGGCGACGCAGTGCCGTCGGCGCGTGGTCGGCCAGCACCAGCCTGGCGCCGGTGAGGCGCATGGCTTCGCGCCAGCCGCCGACCAGGCCGAACAGGGCGCGCGGTTCGGCGTAGCCGAAGCGCAGCAGGATATCGGCATAGGTCAGGGGCGGGCCCGGCCGGGTGGCTTCGGGTACGCTCGGCGCGGCAAAGCCAGTGAAGCCCGCGCCGGCCAGGAAGTCGCCGACAACCGCCGGCTGGGTCACCATCCAATGCACTTCGTGACCCTGGTCGCGCAAGGGCGCGCCAGCGGCATGGAAGGCCCCGACAGCCAAGATTCGCGCCGGATTCCGGGCGTAGAGAATGGACTGCTTCCCCCGGCCTCGTTTCCGCGAAAGCAGATGACGTCGGCTCGGCCGCGGTGCGACCTCCGGGCGATTGGCCATGTCGGGCTTGGGGCGGCCCGGCGCCTGGCGCGTCCATTACACCAGCCTGCCGCGGCGCACCCGCCTGCCTAGCGTGGCCAGCGCGCCCATGCCCTGCCCGCCGTGGGCGTGGGCAATCGCGCAGGCCAGCGCGTCGGCGGCGTCGGCGCTGGGTGCGCCGGGCAGATCGAGCAGGCGGGCGACCATGGCCTGCACCTGTTGCTTCGCTGCCTTGCCGTGGCCGACCACGGCCTGCTTGATTTGCAGCGCGGTGTATTCCGCCACCGGCAGCCCGGCCGTCACCAGCGCGGCAATCGCCGCGCCGCGCGCCTGGCCGAGCAGCAGCGTGGATTGCGGATTGACGTTGACGAAGACGATTTCCACCGCCGCCTGCTGCGGCCGGTAGGTGGCGATGATCTCCAGGAGCCCGTCGAGGATGGTCTTGATCCGCGCTGGCAAGCCGCCCGCCGCGTCCGTCTTGATGCAGCCGCTGGCGACGTAGCCGAGTTTGCTGCCAGCCTTGTCGATGACGCCGAACCCGGTCGAGCGCAGGCCGGGGTCAATGCCGAGGATGCGGAGGGTTTCACGCCACCTCCGGGGTCGTCGAGGTGGCTTTCCGCGCAAGATATACGCCTCCGGCGGGGCTGGGGGCATATCCGCGAGCGCCATGCCGAGGAGCGCCATGCCGGCCAGGCGTTCGTCGAACAGCAGCCAGGCGATCAGTGCGGTGCTGGGCGGCACCAGATAGAACAGGCTGGCGAGGTTCACCGCACTGCCGCGCCGGATCAGCATGTTGAGCAGGGAGACCGCGCCGAGGGAGAGCACCAGCACCAGCCAGGCGAGCGCGAAGATGAAGTCCGGCACCCATTCGACGCGGAAGCTGTCGCTCAGCCCGACGACCACGCCGGTGGCGACGGCGGTAGGCAGGAACTGGGCGATGGCTCCGGTACGCCAGTCGAAGCTCGGGCAGAACCGCTTCTGGTACAGGGTGCCGACGGTGATCCCGGCAAGTGCCGCCAGCGCCGGCCACAGGGCATCCAGACCAAAGGCGCTACCCAGTTTGCCCGAAACGACCAAGGCGACGCCGACGAAACCGAGCACCAGCCCGAACCATTGCCGCGCCAGCACCGCTTCATTCAGCAGCCAGCCGGCACCGACGGCGGTCAAGAGCGGCTGGATGCCTACCACCAAGCTGGCGACCCCGGCCGGCAGCCCCTTCGAGATCGAGATGAAAACACCGCCGAGATACACGGCGTGCACCAGCAGGCCGGCGACGCCGATGTGGAACCACTGCCGCGCTTCCTTCGGCCACGGCGCGCGCATCAACAGCGCCAGCAGCGTCATCAGCGAAAGCACCAGCAGGTAGCGGATCAGCAGGAAGGAGAGCGGGTCGGCATGCGGCAAGCCGAACTTGGCGCCGATGAAGCCGGTGCTCCAGAGCAGGACGAAGAGCAGCGGCGCGAAGCGCACGCGGTGAAGCGGAATTCACGCTACTCGTCGATCACGGCCGTGGTGTAGACCTCTTGCACGTCATCCAGCGCTTCTCAGTGCGTCAAGCAGCTTCTGCATCTTCAGCGCGTCCTCACCTTCGAACGCCGTTTCGTTCTGCGGCTTCATGGTCACTTCGCCGAACTCCGGCTGAAGCCGGCTTTCTCCAGCGCGTCCTTGACCGCGGCCGGTCATGGGCGGGGAGATGACCTCGATCGAGCCGTCTTCGTTGGTTACCACATCCTCGGCGCCGGCCTCGATGGCCGCATCCATCAGCGCGGCCTCGCTGGTGCCGGGGGCAAGAGCATCTGTCCGCAGTGCGTGGAACAGGAAAGGCCACGCTGCCATCGGTGCCCATGTTGCCGCCGTGCTTGGCAAAGGCATGGCGCACCTCCGCCACCGTGCGCACCCTGTTGTCGGTAAGGCAATCCACCATCACCGCCGCGCCGTTGATGCCGTAGCCCTCGTAGCGGACTTCCTCGTAGTTAACGCCTTCAAGCTGCCCGGTGCCGCGCTTGACGGCGTTGTCGATATTGTCCTTGGGCAGGCTCTGCGCCTTGGCCTTTTCGATGGCCAGCCGCAGGCGCGGGTTTGCGCCGACATCGCCGCCGCCCATCTTGGCGGCGGTGATTTTCCTTGATCAGCTTAGGTGAACACCCTTGCCCCGCTTGGCGTCCTGACGCCCCTTGCGATGCTGGATATTGGCCCATTTGGAATGGCCTGCCATAATGACGTCCCTGATTTGAACTCGATTGGAAACGTGCAAATTCTACCATTCCAAGGTTGCTCACGTAGAATACGTGTGACTTCGTTCGTCATTCGGAGGCGCCATGAAACAGAACATCACGCTTTCGCTCGATACCCGCCTGCTGCGTGAAGCCAAGCTGCTTGCTGCGCAGCGTCCCGAGCGTCAGCGGACTTCTCGCAGAAGAACTCGAAACCATTGTTAGCCGCGAAAGCGCCACGACCGGTGCCGCCGCGCGCTGGCATTGATGCAAGAAGGTTTGCCCCTGGGCGGAAGCCGGCCGGTGCGGGACGAACTGCATGATCGATGAGCGCTGCTTTGTGGATAGCAACGTGCTGATCTACGCTTACGACCGCGACGCAGGCGAAAAAGCGAGCGCGCGGGCGAAGTGCCTGGAGGACTTTGGGGATCCGCGACGGGCGTCGTGTCCGTGCAGGTATTGCAGGAATTCTTTCGCCAATGCCACGCGCAAGCACAAGCGACCATTGGATTTGGCCAGGGCTCGCGAAGTGGGTGGGAATCTACGGCGCATGGGTGGCCGTCCCGACCGATACCTCGCATGTTCTTCGGGCTGTCGATATCATGAAGGGCTACTCCCTGTCGTTTTGGGACAGCATGATCGTCGCCCTCGCCGAAGCCACGCAATGCCGCATCCTGCTTTCCGAAGACATTCAGCACGGCCAGACCATCGCCGGCGTGCGCGTCGAAAAATCCTTTCCTGACCACCTGACCCAAAGATGAAATCCCTGCCATGACCCAGCCACTGCCCATCGCCAGGAGCGGCGAGACCGAACTTTCCCTGCTGCCGCAGCTCGCCAACCGCCACGGCCTGATCACCGGCGCCACCGGCACCGGCAAGACGGTAACGCTGCAACGCATGGCCGAGCAGTTGTCGAACGCCGGCGTCCCGGTGTTCCTTGCCGATGCCAAGGGCGACCTGTCGGGACTTAGCGCCGCCGGGAGTCGCCTCGGAGAAGTTGCAGAAGCGGCTCGATGCGCTCGGCATCAAGGACTGGACCCCGCAGGCCAACCCGATCGTGTTCTGGGATGTGTTCGGCGGATCCGGCCACCCGGTGCGCGCGACGATTTCCGACATGGGGCCGCTGTTGCTGGCGCGCCTGCTCAACCTCAACGACACCCAGGGCGGCGTGCTGCAACTGGTGTTCAAGGTCGCCGACGACCAGGGCCTGCTGCTGCTGGACCTGAAGGACTTGCGGGCGATAGTGCAGCATGTCGGCGAACATGCGGCCGAGTACAAGACCAAGTACGGCAATGTCTCGGCGGCCTCGATCGGCGCCATCCAGCGCGGCCTCTTGACGCTGGAAGAACAGGGTGGGACAAGCTTCTTCGGCGAGCCCATGCTCGACATCGAAGACCTGATGCAAACGCAGGACGGCCGCGGCGTGATCAACGTGCTGGCGGCCGACAAGCTGATGAACTCGCCGCGGCTGTACGGCTGCTTCCTGCTCTGGCTGCTGGCCGAGCTCTTCGAGCAATTGCCCGAGGCGGGCGACCTGCCCAAGCCGAAGCTGGCCTTCTTTTTCGACGAGGCGCACCTGCTCTTCAGCGACGCGCCGCCGGCGCTGATGGAGAAGGTCGAGCAAGTGGTGCGCCTGATCCGCTCGAAGGGCGTTGGCGTGTATTTCGTCACGCAGAACCCGCTCGACATACCCGACAAGGTGCTCGGCCAGTTGGGCAACCGCGTCCAGCATGCGCTGCGCGCCTTCACGCCGCGCGACCAGAAGGCGGTCAAGGCGGCGGCCGATACCCTGCGCGCCAATCCGGCTTTCGACGCCGCGGCTGTGATCACCGAACTCGGCGTCGGCGAGGCGCTGGTGTCCTTCCTCGACGAACACGGCCGACCGACCGTGGTCGAACGTGGCATGGTGCTGCCGCCCGCCTCGCGCATCGGGCCGCTGAGCGCCGAAGAGCGCCGCGCCGCGATCGCCGCCTCGCCGATCGCCGGGCATTACGAGCAGGTGCAGGATCGCGAATCGGCCTACGAGAAACTGCACGGCGCGGCGGTGCCGCAGGGCGCCGGCCCAGACGCGGCCCCCGGAGCCGGCGCCGGTCAAACGGCGCCCGCCCCGGCGCAACCCTCCGGCGGTGGCTTCTTCGGCGGTCTCGGCGACACACTGGGCGGCATGTTCGGCGGAGGCGGCGCGAGCGCCGGTACGCGCGGCAGGCAGTCCGTGGCCGAAGCCGCCGTGAGCAGCGCCGTGCGCGCCATTGGTTCTTCGGTGGGTCGCGAGATCGTGCGCGGCGTATTGGGCTCGATCATGGGTGGCCGCCGCCGGTGACCTTCGCCGCCGGGGCCGGCGCCGCGCATCGCAATGGCATGGCCCTCGCTGTCCTGGCAGCGTTCGGGTTTTTCCTTCAAAGGCGATCCTGGTCAAGCTGGCCTATCCCTATGGCGTCGAAGCCATCACGCTGCTGGCCCTGCGCATGGCCTTCGCGCTGCCGGCCTTCCTCTGGGTCGGCTTCAGCGCGTCGCGCAACGCACCGGCCCTGGGCCTGCGCGACTGGAGCGCGGTCGCCGTCCTCGCCCTGCTCGGCTACTATGGCGCCAGCATCCTGGACTTCAATGGCCTCAAGTACATTTCCGCCGGCCTGGAACGGCTGATCCTGTTCACCTACCCGACGCTCACGCTGCTGTTCGGCGTGGTGCTGCACGGCCGTGCCATCACCCGACGCGAGGTCCTGGCGCTGGCGCTGTGCTACGCCGGCATCGCGGCAGCCTTCGCCCACGACCTGCAAATCGCCGGCGACGCGGCGGTGGTGTGGCTCGGCGGCGGCCTGGTGTTCGCCTCGTCGGTCAGCTATGCGCTGTATCTCTCCGGCAGCGCCGGCATGATCGCGAAACTCGGCGCTGCGCTGCACCGCCCTGGTGATGCTGGCGGCGACGGCCGCCACCGGAGGCCACTTTCTGGCGACGCAGCCGCTGGCGGCGCTGGTGCAGCCCTGGCCGGTGTATGCGCTGGGCGCCGCGATGGGCCTGTTCTGCACCGTGCTGCCGGTCTTCGCCCTGTCCGCCGCGATTCGCCGCATCGGCAGCGGGCAGGTGGCGCTGGTGGGCATGCTCGGGCCGCTGCTGACCATCGTCTTCGCCTGGCTGCTGCTGGGCGAGGGTTTCTCGACCGCACAGATGGTCGGCTGCGCGCTGGTCATCGCCGGTATTGCGGCGGTGAGTCGCAGGTAGCCCGCAGTCTGATGGGCTGTATACTCGTTCCCGCGCACTTCGATTTTCTGGAGACATCATGAAACCCAGCCTGCTAGAGCGAATCACCATCGAGCCCGGCAAATGCGGCGGGCGTCCTTGCATCCGTGGGCAGCGCATGCGGGTCACGGACGTTCTGGGATTGCTCGGCTCCGGAGCCTCCCATCAGGAAATCCTGGAGGACTATCCCTTCCTCGAAGAAGCTCACATTCTCGCGGCGCTGGAATATGCCGCCGTACAAACTGACCACGCCATCCTTATTGGCGCATGAACCTGTTGGTGGACAACCAGTTGCCGGTGGCGCTGGCTCGCTATCGCGGCGCTCGCGGCTGGGAGTGTGTTCATGTGCGGGATGTCGGTCTTGACCAAGCCAGCGATCAAGTCGTCTGGGAATATGCCAAGGCGCGTTCCCTGACGATTGTTACCAAGGACGAAGATTTTCAGGCGCTCGCCAATCGGCAAGGTTCCGTTCCGCCGCAGGTCGTCTGGGTTCGACTTGGCAATTGCCGCAAGGCGGCGTTGCTGGAAGCGTTTTCGAGAATCCTTCCGTCACTGAAAGAGTTGCTGGCTGCTGGTGATGCCGTGGTTGAAATCCGGTAGCTGGTCAATTTGGTACTTGGGTTCTTCGATTACATCCGAGCCTGGCCCTTTTGATTTCCTTTGATTTCGAGAGAACGCATCACCCAAATGATGAAAAGAGCAAAACCTGACTTTGACAGCGCCGAGTAACACGCCTCTCGGCAAGCCGCATGGCGCAAGGCATTCGGCGTTGCTGCCGAAATCGGTGTGTATCTAGGCGGGGAAGGTGCTCAGCCCAGATTCAGGATTGGTTTTGGCGGTTTGATTTTCAGCGATTTCAATCGCTTAGCGGCATCCGACGAAGGCTCGGTCACCTGCCAGACACGGCCGTTAGGGCTGGACAATAGCGCCAACTGGATGCGCTTCAGATCATCCGGATATTGCGCCACGTATCCTGACATGCGTGCTCGATGGTTCGCTCAAGCAATAGCGACAGGACGGTGATGGCGATGTGCGCATGAATGCGGTGGGGCGCCCAGTGGAACACCGGACGCATCTTCAACCCGCTCTTCATCGTCCGCCAGGCTTCTTCCACCCGCTGCTGCTGTAGCCCAGCGCCATGTCCTCGGCCGTGAGCGTGTCGTCGTTGCTATGCACGACGAACTTGCCGTCGAAGCGCTCCAGTTCGGTGATCGCCTGGCGGTCAATCGCCAGGCCACGTTTCGTTTCCTTCAGCAAGCGCCCGTAGCGGGCGCTGGTGCGCAGGGCACAGACCCGTTTGGTGTGGCTCACCTTGGCCAGATCGGACAGACTGGCCAGTTCCGCCTCCAGCTCGTTCAGCCGTTCCTCACGAGGCGACTTCTGGCGTTTGGCTTCCAGCGGATTGAAGCAGACCGCATAGCGTCGCCGCCGCTCCCCCTCGCCGACGATGACTTCCTTGACCTCCAGATTCTCGGCAACCCTGCGATAGCGTCCCGGACGTGACAGCACCTCCTCGGTGACTTCGTCACCACGGCGCATCCGGCATGGCCAGCAGGTACTTGCCGCCGCCCCCCTTGGATAGCGTCTGCAAATTCCCTGCGAGACCATGCCGGCATCGCCGACAAAGAGACAAGGGGTGAGTTGCCGGCCGCGCGGGATTTCCGCTTGACCTTCGCCACCGTGGTGACGTCGACCTGTTGCCGGGGAA
The DNA here is from genome assembly GCA_016712985.1 of Sulfuritalea sp. Lineage (GTDB taxonomy): Bacteria > Pseudomonadota > Gammaproteobacteria > Burkholderiales > Rhodocyclaceae > Sulfuritalea. Next base: position 10,360 of record JADJQA010000011.1, read on the forward strand.
ACCAGTGACGCACCGGAAAGCCATCCCGCGTGGCTACCCCGACTTCCGCTATTCGCCGCAATTTTTCCCAATTTTTGCGAACCGCGCGGGCGCAAGCGTCTGATTGATATGGCATGGAGTTCTGCGGAATCGGCCAAACACGTTGTAGTGCCGACCTTCCCCCTTGCGTAGTGGTTGTGTCGTGGGCATATTGTCGGCATGTTTCTGCGATGCAAGACGCGCAAGAAGGATGGCAAGACGCACCGCTATTGGAGCGTCGTAGAGAACTGCCGACGCAAGGGCGGGGGCATGGTGCAACGGCACGTGCTGTACCTGGGCGAGATCAACGACGCGCAGCGGGCGGCCTGGTGCAAGACGATCGACGTGCTGGAAGGCAACAGCGGAGCCACCAAGCAGATAGCGATATTCCCGGAAGACCGGCAAGCGCCGGAGCTGGACTGTGCGGTGGTCCAGGTGCGCCTGGACCAATTGCGTCTGGAGCGACCACGACAATGGGGCGCCTGCTGGTTGGCGCTGGAGTTCTGGAGTTGGCTGCAACTTGACGAATTCTGGGAAGAGAGGCTACCGGCCAGTCGCAAGGGCACGGACTGGCTGAACGTGCTGAAGACCCTGGTGGTCTATCGCCTGGTCGATCCGGGCAGTGAATGGCGTCTGCATCGACAGTGGTATGCCAACACCGCCATCGGTGACCTGCTGGACGAAGACCTGGGCGTGGCGCAGCCGGACACCCTGTACCGCTGCCTGGACAAGCTGGTCGCGCACAAGCGCGCGCTCTTCGGCTTTCTCAAGCCGCGCTGGGAAAGCCTGTTCGGTGCGCGCTTCGAGATCCTGCTGTATGACCTGACCAGCACCTATTTCGAGTGCGATCCGCCGGAACACGGCAAGCGCCGCCATGGGTACAGCCGGGATCATCGGCCCGATTGCGTGCAAGTCGTGATCGCGTTGATCGTGACCCCCGAGGGCTTCCCGCTGGCCTACGAAGTCATGCCGGGGAACACCCTGGACAACAGCACCCTGGAGCGCTTCGTCGAGGCGATCGAGCAGCAGTACGGACGCGCCCAGCGCATCTGGCTGATGGACCGAGGCATCCCGACCGAGGAGGTGCTGGCGAAGTTGCGCCAGCGGGAGGTGCCGGTGCGCTACCTGGTGGGCACGCCCAAGGGTCGTTTGAGCAAACTGGAAAAGGCCTTCCTGGAACAGCCTTGGGAAAAGGCGCGCGAAGAAGTCGCGGTGAAGCTGCTGGAGCGCGAAGGCGAGATCTACATCCTGGCGCGCAGTGCCGGTCGGGTGGACAAGGAGCGCGGCATGCGCCGCCGGCGCCTGAAGCGACTTATCAAGCGGCTCAAGGAACTGCAAGCGCAGAAACTCGACCGCGACGAGCTGTTGCTCAAACTGGGTGCGGCGAAGAAGGAGGCCGGCCGGGCCTATGCGCTGATCGCCGTCGAACTTCCGCCCAAGGAGCAGCCGGCACAGACCGGCAGTTTCCGCTTCCGCCTGAACCGCGCCAAGCTGCGGCAGGTGCGCCGGCGCGAAGGCCATTACCTGCTACGCTCGAACCTGGAACGCGAGTCTCCGGCGAAACTCTGGGAGTTCTACATCCAACTGACCGAGGTCGAGCAGGCGTTCAAGGAACTCAAGTCCGATCTCGCCGTTCGACCGATCTGGCATCAGAAGGACAAGCGCATCGAAGCCCATATCTTCGTGGCTTTCCTCGCCTACTGCCTTCAGGTCAGTATGAAGGCCAGGCTCAAGGCCCTTGCCCCGGGCTTGACTCCGCGCACGGTGCTGGAGAAGCTCGCCGGCCTGCAGATGGTCGATGTCTATCTGCCCACCACCGACGGCCGGCAATTGCTCCTGCGCCGCTACACGGAACCGGATGCCGACCAGCGCCTGCTGCTCGCTCAACTCAAGTTGCAACTCCCCAAACAACCTCCACCACAAATTGCCGTGTCATTACCCGCAAAGCACCTTTCACCAACCACCGTGTAGTGCCGACCTTCTGACTTGGCTTCCATGCATTTCAGTCACTTAGCTGTTTCCACCCCCGCGAATAGCGGAAGTCGGGCTCCAGGGCAAACGGGGCATTCGACGTCGGCCCCGCCGGATGCCGGGCGCCTGCCGTTGCCCCCGGAGAGCCCCAGGGCCGGAGTTGCCGCCGGAGGGGCCACGCCGAGGTGGCTCTGGGGCTTAGCTAAAATACACCCAGGGCGCGGCGCAGCCGCCGGTCACCGCCGGCACTTATGATTCTCCGGGGAACAACGGCGCAGGATGCTTGGCTCCCGGCTGCCGGAGGCGCTCGATGGCTTCGGGGTCGGCGCGCCCGCAGCCTGATGCTGGCTTGCGATCTGCCCTTGCCCGCATCCCAGATGTTCTCCGTCAGTTGCAGGTAGGTCACCCGCTACCATCCGCCCGTCGTTGTTTGCTCTCGCGTAGGTACATAGGCCCTATCGCGAGGCGTAGGGCCTTTTGGCTACGAAAGGCAACAATCCATGTATCTAGGCGTTTGGCGACTTAACGCCCGCAAACCCGCGTCGTTGCTGGGAGACGGCCAAAATTATGTCTCGGAGGTGTCAAAGTCGGGCTTGGCGCTGGCGCAGTGCTATGCCGGCATTGCGGCGGCATTCGCCCACGACCTGCAAGTCGCCGGCGACGCGGCTGTGGTGTGGCTCGGCGGCGGCCCGGTGTTCGCCTCGTCGGTCAGCTACGCGCTGTATCTTTCCGGCAGCGCCGGCATGATCCGAAACTCGGCGCTGCGCTGCACCGCCCCTGGTGATGCTGGCGGCGACGGCCGCCACCGGAGGCCACTTCCTGGCGACGCAGCCGCTGGCGGCGCTGGTGCAGCCCTGGCCGGTGTATGCGCTGGGCGCCGCGATGGGCCTGTTATGCACCGTGCTGCCGGTCTTCGCCCTGTCCGCCGCGATTCGCCGCATCGGCAGCGGGCAGGTGGCGCTGGTGGGCATGCTCGGGCCGCTGCTGACCATCGTCTTCGCCTGGCTGCTGCTGGGCGAGGGTTTCTCGACCACACAGATGGTCGGCTGCGCGCTGGTGATCGCCGGTGTCGCTTCGGTGAGCCGCAGGTAGCCGCGAATGGCTGCGTCGGCTAGCGGCCCAGGCGGCGGCAAAGCTCCAGGGTAAGCCCCGCCTGGTTCATGCTGTAGAAATGGCGACGAAATGCTCGTAGGCATCGGCGTTGTAGAAGTACTGCGTGATGGCCGAATCCGCGCCGGCATCGATCTTGCGCTTGAAGTTCAGCAGGTCTTCGCGCGGGCTCCTAGCCTGCGGATGCCATTCGGGATAGGCCGCCACTTCGATGTGAAAGCTGTCGCCGGTTTCGGCGCGAATGAATGCCACCAGTTCGTTGGCATAGCGGAACTCGCCGGCATCGGCCATGCCCGACGGCAGATCGCCGCGCAAGGCAACCAGCCGGCGGATGCCGCGCTCCCTGAAAGTGCCGAGCAACTCGCGGATTCCACCCTGCGTCGAGCCGATGCAGGACAGGTGCGGCGCGGCCGCATGGCCGGCGGCGGCAATTTCCATCACCGCGGCCAGCGTGCGCTCGCGCGTCGAGCCCCCCGCGCCGTAGGTGACCGAAAAGAACTCCGGCTTCAGCACGGCAAGCCTGCTCACCGTGGTGCGCAGCTTTTCCATTCCCTCGCTGGTTTGCGGCGGGAAAAACTCGATCTACAGTTCAATACTCATTATGGAGTTCCAAATGTTGTTGCCGTGGCCCGTTCATGACCGCGGCGAGCTCAACAGCAGCCGCGTCAGCAGCCAGGAGATCAGGCTGGCCACCATCGAGCCGAAGATCCCGGTCCAGATTCCGCCCACCACGAAGCCGTTGAGGAACCACGCCGCCAGCAAAAACATCATGCCGTTGATGACGAAGATGAACAGCCCCAGCGTCAATAGCGTGACCGGCAACGTCAGCAGCAACAGCACGGGCCTGATCACGGTGTTGATCAGGCCCAGCACCAGCGCCGCCCCGAGGGCCGTGGCGAAACCGTCGATATGGATCGAGGGCACCACGTACGGGCAGGCCAGCAGGGCAATGGCATTGATCAGCCAGAGAGCGAGCAGACGCATCAGGTTTCCTCGCGTTCACCGAGTCTGTCTGTCGTTCCGGCGCAGGCCGCAATCCAGTGGAATCGACGAACTGGACCCCGGCTTGCGCCGGGGTGACAGCGGTCGGGTTGATCAGTGGCTCCTGAGCAGTTGAGCGGTGCGGCGGCCTCAGTAGCGATAGGTGTCCCCCTTGTACGGCCCGGCCTTGGGCACGCCGATGTAGGCAGCCTGCTGGTCGGTCAGCTCCGACAACTGGGCATTCAGTTTCTTCAGTTGCAGGCGCGCCACCTTTTCGTCGAGGTGCTTGGGCAGGGTATAGACGCCCACCGGGTAGTCGGCATTGCGCGAGAACAGCTCGATCTGCGCGATGGTCTGGTTGGCGAATGACGAAGACATCACATAGCTCTCGGGTGGCCGGTGCCGCAGCCGAGGTTCACCAGGCGACCCTTGGCCAGCAGGATGATGCGCTTGCCATCGGGGAAGATCACGTGATCGACCTGGGGCTTGATTTCTTCCCACTGGTAATTCTCGACCGAGGCGACATCGATCTCGTTGTCGAAGTGGCCGATGTTGCAGACGATGGCCTGGTCCTTCATCTTGACCATGTGGTCGTGGGTGATGACGTGGTAATTGCCGGTGCAGGTGACGAAGATGTCGGCCTTGTCGGCGGCGTAGTCCATTGTCACGACGCGATAGCCTTCCATCGCGGCCTGCAGCGCGCAGATCGGGTCGATCTCGGTGACCCAGACTTGCGCCGACCGCGCGCATGGCCTGCGCTGAGCCCTTGCCGACGTCGCCATAGCCAGCGATCAGGGCAACCTTGCCGGCGATCATCACGTCGGTGGCGCGCTGATGCCGTCGACGAGCGACTCGCGGCAGCCGTAGAGTTGTCGAACTTCGACTTGGTGACCGAGTCGTTGACGTTGATCGCGGGGATCTTCAGCTCGCCGCGCTCGTGCATCTGGTACAGGCGATGCACGCCGGTGGTGGTCTCTTCGGTGACGCCCTTGATTTGCGCCAGGCGCGTCGAGTACCAGGTCTTGTCGACAGCCAGCTTGGCCTTGATCGCGGCGAAGAGGATGCGTTCTTCCTCTGAACCCGGCTTGGCCAGCACCGAGATGTCCTTTTCCGCCCTGGAACCCAGGTGCAGCAGCAGTGTTGCGTCGCCGCCATCGTCGAGGATCATGTTGGAAAAGCCGCCATCGGGCCATCGAAGATGCGATGGGTGTAATCCCAGTAGTCGACCAGCGTCTCGCCCTTGACGGCAAACACGGCGATGCCATCGGCGGCAATCGCGGCGGCTGCGTGATCTTGGGTCGAGAAGATGTTGCACGAGGCCCAGCGGACTTCGGCGCCCAGCGGTCAGCGTCTCGATCAGCACCGCGGTCTGGATTGTCATGCGCAGGCTGCCGGTGATGCGCGCGCCCTTGAGCGGCTGGCTCTTGGCGAAATTCTCGCGGATGGCCATGAGGCCGGGCATCTCGGTCTCGGCGATGCGGATTTCCTTGCGGCCCCAGGCGGCGAGCCCGAGGTCGGCGATTGCATGGTCCTGGATTGCAGTAACAGCGTCAGTCACGGCGTTCATGAAAGCTCCTTGAACAGTGACCGGGAGGGAGTGGAACTCACCCTGCCCGGTACGGGTGGGTGAGCGCAGTTTGAAAATGGTCCGAGCCTGGGGGTAAGCGGAAACTACCCTTGCAGCGCTCCTCGGAAGGCTCCATTATATCGATTTCCGGCATTCGTGTTTGCGCACCGCCGCAATCTGCCCTATAATCGACCCTCTCTGACGCGGGGTGGAGCAGTCTGGCAGCTCGTCGGGCTCATAACCCGAAGGTCGAAGGTTCAAATCCTTCCCCGAAACCAACAAAGACAAGGGCTTACAGGCAATCGCTTGTGAGCCCTTTGTCTGTCTGGCGAATCATGCAGGGGCTATGCAGGGGTTTGCCGGTGAATGAACGGATAGCCCGCTGTTCCCGCCGTCCGGGTAGTTTGGTGCTTGGTCAGTCAGAACATCAAATCGCCGTCAGCTTCAATTTCGTTTCTCTGGCGTTCTTCGCCAGCACGGAATCCAGCGCTGCCATGCATCCTGTCCTTCGGCTTCGCTAATTTGGCGAGTGCGCTGTTTGATGCCCAAGGCGCTGGCGAACTCGGTAACGCACGACATCGCCGACACCAGTTCGTCAGTGCAGGCGGCATACCAGCGGGCCACGTCGGCACTCTTGGGTTCGTTCAGGTGCCGCGCTACCAGAACGCTGGTATCGACGGACACCATCAGTAGCGTCCCCGTGTCGCATTTCGTCCATGACGGACTGACCCATCGGCATGGCTTCGCATGCCGTCGACAGCTCACGCGCGAAAGCCTTGCGGTTCCATGTTGCCGGGCGCATTTGGCGCATGGCGGTCTTCCGGCAGCGTCAGGCGGCGAATGACGGCCATACTTCATTTATCGATACCGAGGCGAGCCAGGCGCATCTGGTGAGCCTGACTCCTGAGATCATGGAAACATAGTGAAACAGGGGATACGGAAGGCACCATGGCGGCACATCGGGAATCAAAGGCTGACTCAAGCCCCGACACAACAGTCAATCCGTGCCGCCATGAATTGCTGCCGGTGGATCTGCGCCGAGCGCGCCATGTTCGGCGTCTGCGACCCACAAAACCCAGGAAAGGAGATGGCATGAAAAGACAATCCCGGAAACCGCGGCTGATTCTGATCCCGTGCAACAAGTCGGCCGGCTTGACGAGCCTGCCCGACACTTCCGACGACGAGACCCACCATGAATACTCCTTCCGAAGCATGGCCCCAGTTCGCCAGGAAGCTCTCTGCCGCACTCAGGAAGCTCGAAGAGGACCAGTTCCTGATCCCTTCCATAAAGCATTCGGACCAGTACATTCAGTTCGCTGCACAGGGGTCGTTCGGGATCCGGGCAGAAACCACAAGCAACAGCTACCTGCCCGAGTCCCGGCAACTTACGGAGCAGCAGATTGCCGGCCTGATCGATGTCGGATGGCACCCTCCGAGTGGGTCACCCGCCGATGCCACGCCCGAAAAAAGTCCCGACGGGTCGCCAAACTACTTCATCGACTTTCTTGTTCGAAAGAGCTTCAAGGCGGTCGCCAGCGCGGCAGTAAGGACGTTCGCCGATATTCTGCATGTCCCGCATCCGGGTTATCTGGAATATGAGCTGTTCGACGCGGATGGCAACGCCTTTGCGCTGCCGGAGCTGGGCCTCAAGCACGCAACACGGTCACTGCCCGATGAGCAGGCGAGCGCATTGCCCCAGCGACTCCTTGCAACAATGACCGAACTGACAGGTATTGACGATCTCGAATTTGACAAGGACGGAGACATCGGAATTCGCTACCGCGCTGTATCGGTGTTCGTTCGGCTGGTCGGCGCCCTGCCGCATGTGCACATTTTTTCGCCGATGCTTACCGATGTCGAAGAGACTGCCCAACTGCTTGCCCGGCTGAACGAGATCAATGCCGGAACAAGTCACTTGCATCTGTTTGTACGTAACGGTGCCATTGTCGCGGTTGCAGACGTTCCCGCCGAGCCCTTCGTGACCGAGTACGTGACCCGCGCCTTGCAGGACTTCTGTCCGATGATCGAGGACATCGGCAGTCTGCTC
>JADJQA010000012.1 GCA_016712985.1 Sulfuritalea sp.
GAAGGTTCGCTGGCTCTGGTTCTCCTGTGCGCCCTCGGCCTCGGCGCGCTGATCGCGGGGCTGCTGTCCTCGCCGGCAGTGATCCGCGGGCAATGGACGATCGGTCGCCAGCGCAGCCGGATCGCCGACCTGGAGCGGCAGTTGGCGGCACAGGAGCAGGTCAGGCGGAATCTGGAAGCCGAACTGGCGCAACGTTCGGCCCTCGACGTGACACCCGCGCCGATACCCGAAAAGCCCTACGTCGGCTTGCGCGCACTGCTGTCGGCGGCGGACGCGGGCAGAAATCCTGCGGCGGCGGCGCGCGACGAGGAAAAGCCATGACGCACGACTTCCATCGACACACTACAAAACCCGATGTGCCGGGTGCGGCATGAACATGCCATCGTCCTGCGCCCGAGATCAGACCCTTCGGCCGCGTTGCCGTGCTGCTGATCGGTAATGTCGATCGCCGGCGCCGAGATATGCGGGCGCTGGTTGCGCCTGCCGCGTTCCTCATCGGTTACGTCCTCGCCGGGCTGCTGCTGGGGCCGTCCGTGCTGGGCTGGGTGCCGCCAAAGCGTCACCGGCGACCTGCGCCCGCTGATACTGCTCGGCCTCGGCCTACTGCTGTTCGAACTCGGCAGTCGGGTCGACCTGCGCTGGCTGCGCCACAATCCCATGCTGATCGTCGCAGCGTGGTCAGCGTCCTCACCTTTACCGCGACCTGTGTCTTCCTCTTTGGCTGGTTCGACCTCAGCATGGGGACGCCGCGTTGCCGTGGCCAAAATCGCCGTATCGACCAGTCCGGCGGTGGTCATGCGCATTTCGTTGCCGAGAACAACGCGCGCGGACAGATGACGGAACGACTGATGCTGATTACGGCGCTCCGGCAGCCTCGCCATCCCTGCTGCTGAAATTCGGCGTCGGCATGATGCATCTCGACCGCAACGCGGGGGCTGGCCTTGCAGACGGATCGGGCATCCAACCCACATCGCCTTGGGTACCCTTTATTTAGAAGCCTGCCTATGCCATGCACCTGACGCGCTTCTTCCACCTGAAGCGCGAAAGCGAGCGTTTCGCGCTGGTGATCGCTGTCGTCCTGCTCGGCACCACGGCCGCCGACCGGCTCGGACTTTCGGTGCCGATGGCCCTGCTCTGCGGCGGCACGGATCTCTGCGTTCTCTCTCGCGGCGGCATCTCTTCCCGAGCATTTCCGGCGCTGCCGGTGCTCTGCTGGTAATCATCCTGTTTCTACGCTCACCGGCGTCGCGCTCGATCCGCGCCATGTCGTCGCCGGCGGCCTGATGTCGGTCGGCCTGCTGCTGATTCGCGGCCTGGCCAAGTATGTCGGCGCCTACGTTTCGGCCGGTTATGGCGGCCTGGTGTCGAAAAAGGCAGCCTGGCTCGGCGTGGCCCTGCTGCCGATGTCCAGCCTGGCGGTGTTGCAGGCCCACGACGTCGCCGGACTGTATGCCGACTTCGGCGACGATGTCCTCGCCATCGTGCTGGGGGCGGTATTGATCATGGAACTGCTGGGGCCGGTGGCACCCCAGATCGCGCTGCGCCGCGCGGTGAAGCCGTGCCGAGTTCCGGCGAAAGAGAGGCTCGAGATGGCGCTCGAAAGCTACGCGTTAAGTCCTCGCGCCCGCTGTCGCTCGGCGTCGAACTCGAACTGCAGATCCTCTGACACCCACGACTATGCGCGGCGCGGTGGCGACAACGACCTGCTGTACTGGGTCAGGGCGCAACCGGGACATCCAGGAAACATCGTGCCCGAGATCACCCAGGGCATGATTGAAATCAGCACCGGCATCCATTCCACGCACCAGACCTGACCGCCGAACTGGGCGAAATCCGCGATTTCCTCTGCCGCGGCGGGCGCGAACTCAACCTCACCCTCGCCGGCGGCGGCACGCATGCCTTCCAGCACTGGGGCGAGACGCGCATTTTCGACAAGGAACGCTTCCACCACATTTCCGATCTTTACGGCTATCTCGCCAAGCAATTCACGATTTTCGGCCAGCATATCCACATCGGCTGTCCCTCGCCCGACGAGGCGCTGTTCCTCCTGCATTCGCTGTCGCGCTACATTCCGCACATGATCGCACTGTCCGGCGCCTCGCCATACGTACCGGACATGACACCGGCTTCGCCTCGGCGCGCCTGAATTCGGTGTTCGCCTTCCCCCTCAGCGGACGCGCGCCGATGGTCGCTACCTGGAGCGAGTTCGGCGACTACTTTGACAAGATGACCCGCACCGGCGTGGTCAAGAGCATGAAGGATTTCTACTGGGACATCCGCCCCAAACCGGAATTCGGCACCATCGAAATCCGTGTCTGCGACACCCCGCTGACGGTCGGCCATGCCGCCGACCTGGCGGCCTACCTGCAGGCACTGTGCCGCTACCTGATGATCGAACGGCCGATCGTCCCGATCGAGGACGATTACCTCGTGTATACCTTCAACCGCTTCCAGGCCTGCCGTTTTGGTGCCGAAGGCATCCTGGTGGACCCGAAAAGCGGCGAGCACCGCTGCTTGCGCGACGATATCCTGCAGACGCTCACGCGCATCGAGCAGCATGCCATCGAGCTGGATGCCGACGCCGCCTGCGCCCGCATCAAGGCGAGGGTCGACCGGGGCGACAGCGACGCCGCCTGGTGCCGGGCCCGCTTCGCCGAACTGGGTTCGGCGGCCGAACTGATGCGGGCACAATCGATTCGCTGGCAGGAGGCGTAAGCGCAGGTGAGTCGGTCACTGCGCATCGGGCTATCGCCCCGGCTGATGCACCAGGTACCTGCCGAACTCGGCTTTCGCAACAAGAAGCTGCAGTACCTCGAACAATCGATCGCACACTGGGTGATGGCCCACGGCGCGCTGGCCTTCATGCTGCCGACCCTGGTCGAGCACGGCGAAGTGGAACGACGGGCGATCCGCGTCAGCGACTATGTGCGCGAACTCGACGGGCTCATCCTGCAGGGTGGCGCGGACGTCGCCCCGGCCTCATACGGCGGCGAGGCCTTGCGCCCGGAATGGTGCGGCGACCGGGTGCGCGATCTTTACGAAATCGAATTGTTCTGGGAGTTCATGATCCAGGGCAAGCCGGTGCTCGGCATCTGCCGCGGCTGCCAGTTGATCAATGTCGCCCTCGGCGGCACGCTCTGGCAGGACCTGCCGAGCCAGGCCGAGACCTCCATCGACCACAATGACCCTGTGCGCTATGACCAACTGACGCATGCGATCGAATTTGAGCCCGGAGCCAGTTTGCGCACGATCTACGGGGGTTTGAACGGTGGAATCGTGACCAGCATCCACCACCAGGCCGTGCGCGACCTGGGCAAGGATCTGGCGGTCGAAGCCCGCTCGGCAGGCGACGGCGTCATCGAGGCGATCCGCTGGCGCGGCGCGGGCTTCGTGCTCGGCGTGCAGTGGCATCCGGAGTTCCATTCGCCGCAGGACGCCCGCCTGCTGCCGCGCGAGCCCCTCATCGAAGCCTTCTTGAGGGCAGCAGCAGTGTGCAAAGAAGAAGCCCATACCGCCTGAAGTGCCCATTCCGGGCTACAGACACGAGTCTCCCCCTGACGAGCGTCGACCAATCTTGGTTTCGCACCTGTGAGCACCTAACCCGGACGAGCCGGAACCAAACAGGCGGTTGTCGAATTTGAGGCCCCAAGAAAGACTCGGTTGTGCGAGCAATTTTGGACGATCCACCTATTCACGTCCGCTCTATCTATTCCTGCGTATGCAGGTTGAATTAATAGAACCCTTGTGGGTTCAGTCCATAGAGGCAACTTCATGGTAGCCGATTAGCCATCGGCCTTCGGCAAGTCGGCGGCGCGAACAGCACGCAGCACTTCCCGAAAGACATCATCGAACGGTGGCAGATGGTTCATCTGGTGCGCGAGACGGGCGGCCCAGAGCCGCCGTAGACGATCTTCCTTGGCGGCGATTGCCTGCTCCATGCCTGCAATGACGCGTTGCCGCAATGCCAACTTGGCATCGAGTTCGGTACGCATCTCCGCAACGCGCATGTTGGTGGAGCCGAACAGATACCAGAGGTCATACAAGTCACGTGGCTCGTTGCGTGCCCGATCGCTCAAGGCCAGCAGCTTTTCAATCGCGATCTCCTCGATGGCGTGACCTTTACGGTCGGCCCTTCGGGTAAGTCATTAAAGCTGTCGTAGGTGCGCTGAATCGGGCTGTCTTGCAGAGCGAAGCACAGGACTTCGTTAATCGTGATGTCGACCTTTACGTCGTTCGCGGCGGGCAGCGGCCCCTGATAGCGCAGGTAGAAGGTGTGGCTGTTCTGGTGGCCGTGGCGGTCTTCGCGATCGAACGCGATTTGGAGGCCGCTGGCGGCTTCGACGGTCGCGAAGATTTCGTTCAGCCCCGCCAGGACCTTTTCGAGGGTGATCGGACGGGTCAAGGTGAAATCCAGGTCTTCCGAAAACCGGTAGTCCTCGAACCAGCAGCGTCGCAGGGCCGTACCACCTTTGAAGGCCAGCACCTCGCGTAACGGATGGTCGGCCAGACCTGTCAGGAACCGGGCCAGCACGTAGTCGCGTTCGATGACTGCCTCGGGGATGCGGCGCCCGCCAGCGGTCATCAGCGTGTTCGAGATCAGGGAAATGTTGCGTTGGGGAATCATCAGCCAAGCCTCACGGCATTCAGTTCTTCGGGAGTCACGTTGAGCTGAAGCCGCCAACGTGAGAGGAATGCTCCCTCGGCGGGGAGCAGTGGATCAAGGCGCTGGTAAGTTGCCGTCAGCATTCCGCGCAATGGTTCCAGCACCGGAGCATCGGCCAAGCCGTAGTGTTCCAGCAGGTAGCCGAGGCGGCGCACGACGGCACCGATGCCGAGGCGTCGTGCGTAGTCCACCAGGCGTTCAACTTTCAGTACGTCCCGCTTCATCCACAAGCCCTTGGCGACTTCGGTGATACCACCGGCAAATGCCGGGTGTCGGAGACCATCGATGATCGTGCGCTCCATGTCGCTGATCATCACGAAGCGCTCCTTGTCGACCCAGTGGCCGAGTTCGAAAGGCACGAGGTTGTACAAGCCTGGCTTCAGTCGGGTGACCAAGCCTCGCCGCTGGGCCTTGTGCACAAGATTGCGGGCCGATGCCGCCGACAGGCCGGTGATCGATCCCACATCCGCCAAGGTAAACGTAGACCGGCGCAACTCATTCAGCTCAGTGAAAAGCTGCGCTGCCCGCGGGCCTAGTGTCTTCGTTTGCAAGTGATATTTTGTGCTCAATTGGCGTCCCTAAAAGAAACGTACTGCGCGTGAAATATAACATTAACGATACTTAGCGGCAAGTTTGTCTCTCATTGGGAGACAAATTAATCGTGAAATATAACTTTACCATTTCCGATCTGGCGGGCTGCGGCATAGTGCGGCGGTGTGCCGTCGAGCGGATCACGCCAAGCAGGGGACGCTGGTCAGTTTTAAGCGCGCGCCGACAATCCAGGATTGGGCGACATCAGTAGCTCGAAAGTCGGCGCTGGTGAGGCGGCGGCGACTTGGCAACCGATCCATGTATTGATAGTCAAATTGATAGTCGAGAATGCTATAAAAACAAAAAAGCCCACAGAATCATGGGCTTAGATGTTGTAACTGGCGGAGACGCAGGGATTCGAACCCTGGATCCAGGTTTTGCCCAGATGCGCCCTTAGCAGGGGCGTGCCTTCGACCACTCGGCCACGTCTCCGAACGCGGCGCTACGCATGAAGCGTGCAGCCGGATTGCAGGGAGCGGAGTATACCCGAATCGATCCGCGCTGTTGGCAAACGCGTCAAGGGTCGAAGTGCCTTCGGAGTGCTTGGTCAGCAGCGCAGGCTGATCTGCGGCCAGCCGCGCCGGGTGGCAACTTGCGCCAGCGTCGGGTCGGCATCGACCGCCACCGGATGCGTAACTTTCTCCAGCAGCGGCAGGTCATTCAACGAATCGCTGTAGAACCAGCTCTGCTCGAAGCTGCCCAGCCACAGGCCGAGCGATTCGAGCCAGGCTTCGACACGGACGATCTTGCCTTCGCGAAACGACGGTATGCCGCGCGGCTGGCCGGTAAAGCGGCCATTCTCCTGGGCGGGGATCGTGGCGATCAGGTGCGGGATATTGAACTCCCGCGGCATCTGACCGGTGACGTAGCTGTTGGTCGCGGTGACGATGGCAAGCAGGTCGCCGGCGTCGGCGTGCCTTGCCACCAGCGCGCGCGCGGCGGGACTGATCAGCGGCCGGATGCGCGTATCGACGAACTCCTGGCGCCAGGCGTCCAGCTCGATGCGCGAATGGCGCGCCAGGGGCGCGAGCTGGAAATCGAGAAAGGCGCCGATGTCCAGCGTGCCGGCCCTGTACTGCTCGTAGAACTCTTGGTTCTTTGCTTCATGCAGTTCGCGGTCAAGTACGCCCTTGCCGATGAGGAATTGCGCCCATTCGAAATCCGAATCCCCGGCAAGCAACGTGTTGTCGAGATCAAACAGGGCGAGGTTCATGGCGGGTCGAGATCCTTGTCGAGAGCCAGCGAGGTTTGCATCAGTTCGCGCAGAAGGGGCACGGTGGGCGGGCGCTTTTGTTCCAGTGAGGCGCGATCCAGGCTGTCGAGCAAGGCCATCAGCGAGGAAAGGTCGCGGCGACCGTGGCGCAACAGGTACTGCAACACGGAGGAATCGATCAGCATGCCGCGCTCGAGCGCATGGCGCAGAAGTGCGCTGGCTTTCTGTTCCTCGGACAGCGACTGGATTTCGTAGATCAGGGTCTGGCCGATGCGGGTGCGCAGGTCTTCGCGAAGCTCCAGCCGCAGCGGCGGCTCGGTGCCGGCAAGCAGCAGGGCCAGGCCGAGAAAGCGTGCGGCGTTGAAGGCGCGAAATAACGCGACCTGGGCCTCGGCCGCGAGTTGTTGCACGTCGTCAATCACCAAAAGGGAGCCGGGGGAGAGGGTCAGTTCGGCGCCGGTCTCGGCGCCGCGCAGCGTTACCACGGGCCGCTTGCGGCGCGCGAGCTCCGCGGTTGCCGCGAGCAGATGGCTCTTGCCGCAAGCTTGCGGCCCCCACAGGTACAGAGCCTCGAAACTGCGTGCGTCGCCGAGGCTGCGCAGGCGCTGTACCAGTTCGCTGTTGGCGGCGATGACGAAGTTGTTTAGCGTCGGCGGCTGCTCGGGCCTGAGATCAAGCAACATCTGTCGTGGCGCGGCGATCACCTATAGACCCCGATAACAGTGGCTGGCCAGGTACAGCCCGCGCAGTCCGACCCGCTGCGCCGCAGAAGCCGGCAGCGTGCCAAGCATGCCGAAGAAGCAGAAGGTCTGGCCGAAGGCCATCAGGGCGAAGATTACCGCCAGTCGGTGCGGGCCGATGCGTTCGCTGCGGCTGATGTCGAGAGTCGAGGTCATTTCCGGTAAGATTTGCGCCTTCGCGGGGTTTGGCAGCACGATTATCGCCCATCCGGCGGCGAATCGCGCTCCGCTCACTGATTCCGCCGGCGTCGCCAAGGACTTCAACTTGACTGCTTTCACCTCTGCCCCATCCCCGCTCACCTACCGCGATGCCGGCGTCGATATCGATGCCGGCGATGCCTTGGTCGAGCGCATCAAGCCTGCTGCCAAACGCACCATGCGCCCCGAGGTGCTGGCCGGTATCGGCGGCTTCGGCGCGCTGTTCCAGATTTCGAAGAAGTATCGCGAACCGGTGCTGGTCTCCGGCACGGATGGGGTCGGCACCAAGCTCAAACTCGCGTTTCAGTGGAACCGTCACGACACGGTGGGCCAGGACCTGGTGGCCATGAGCGTCAACGATATCCTGGTGCAGGGCGCCGAGCCGCTGTTCTTTCTGGATTACTTCGCCTGTGGCCGACTGGACGTGAACACGGCAGCCACGGTGATCGAAGGCATCGCCAGGGGTTGCGAACTCGCGGGCTGCGCGCTGATCGGCGGCGAAACGGCGGAAATGCCCGGCATGTACCCGGATGGCGAATACGACCTGGCCGGCTTTGCCGTTGGCGCGGTGGAGAAGTCCGCGATCGTCGACGGCAGATCGATCCAGTCGGGTGACGTGGTGCTCGGCCTCGAATCCTCCGGCGCGCACTCCAACGGCTATTCGCTGATCCGGCAGATTCTCGAGCGCGCCGGGCCCGACCTGAAGATGGACATGGGCGGCGTGGCGCTGGTCGATGCGGTGATCGCGCCGACCCGCATCTACGTCAAGCCCCTGCTGGCGCTGATTCAGTCCGTGCATGTGAAGGGCATGGCGCACATAACGGGCGGCGGCCTCACCGAGAACATTCCGCGAGTGCTTGGCAATCATCTGACGGCGATCATCGAGCGCAGGAACTGGGCGCTGCCGCCGCTGTTCCAATGGTTGCAGACGCAAGGCCAGGTTGCCGACGCCGAAATGCATCGGGTCTTCAACTGCGGTATCGGCATGGTGGTGATCGTTGCCGAGGCCGATGCCGGCGTGGCGATGCAACTGCTCGCCGCGGCAGGCGAGAAGGTCCATCACATCGGACGCATCGAGGCGCGCGGCGCCGGACAGGCGCAGACGGTAGTGCGCTGATGCGCCGGCGTGCCAGCGCCGACACTAGGCAAGGTGGGTAGCCGTGGCGGCCAGTACGTCGGTCGCGGCGTCCGCCTTCAGCGGGTCGATCACATGCAGCTTGTCCATGCTCTTTAGCCAGGTAAGTTGCCGCTTGGCGAGCTGGCGCGTGGCGAAGACGCCGCGATCGCGCAGTTCGCCGCGCGGCATCTGTCCTTCAAGCATTTCCCAAACCTGCCGGTAACCGACGCAGCGCATCGAGGGCAGCCCGGCGTCGAGCCGGTACTTCCGGCGCAGCATTGCCACTTCATCGATCAGGCCGGTAGCCAGCATGGCGTCGAAGCGCTGCGCGATGCGCCGGTGCAGTTCCCCGCGATCTCCCGGCGCCAGCGCCAGCGTCAGGCAGCGGAATGGCGGAGAGGCGCTCTGCTGCTCGGCAAAAAAGCTGCCAAGCGTGCGGCCGCTCAGGCGTAGCACCTCGATAGCGCGCTGTATGCGCTGGGCATCGGTGGGCCGGAGGCGCGCGGCGGTCTGCGAATCGAGCCGCGCCAGTTCCGCATGCAGGGCCGGCCAGCCGTGCTGCGCGGCCTCTGCATCGATCCGCGCGCGCAGCGCCGCATCCGCCGGCGGCAGATCGGCCAGTCCCTCGCGCAGAACCTTGAGATACAGCATGGTGCCGCCCACCAGCAGCGGAATGCGGCCGGCTGTGGTGATCGTCGCCATTTCTCGCAGGGCGTCAGCGCGGAACTGCGCGGCCGAATAGCGTTGTTCCGGGGTAATCAGGTCGATCAGCCGGTGCGGGAAGCGCGCCAGCGTTGCGGCGTCGGGCTTGGCGGTGCCGACGTTCATGTCGCGAAACACCTGTGCCGAATCGACGCTGATGATGTCGCAGGGGAAGCGGGCAGCCAGTTCGAGGGCCAACGTCGTCTTGCCGCTGGCGGTGGGGCCGACAATCGCGATCGCCGGCGGTTGATTCATGCGCTGGCGCTTGTGGAGGCAGCGCTGGAGGGACGATTTCCCGCGGACTTGGTCATGCCTCTTCGGCGAGCAGCGAGACACCCAGCAGCGCGCGGCGCTTGAGCCAGGGGCTGGGGCGGTAGCGCGGGTCGCCGTAGAAATCCTGCATGGCTTCGAGGATCGCCAGCACCCTCCTGGCGCCGAGCGCGTCGCCGAAGGCCAGCGGGCCCCTGGGGTAGCCGAGGCCGAGGATCACCGCGCGGTCGATGTCGGCCGGGCTGGCAACGCGCTGCTGGGCGATGTCGCAGCCGATGTTGACGATGCAGGCGAGGATGCGCTGGGCGACAAAGCCGGCGCTGTCGTGAATCACGCTGACTGCGCTGCCGTCGGCGGCAAACAGCGCATGTGCCGCGTCGCGCATCGCGGTGGCGGTCAGCGGCGTGGTCATCAGGGTGCGGCGGGTGTTCTTGCCGCCGCCCCCTCCCAGCAGGCAGTCGAGGGCGACCGTGCGTCGGGGGTCGAGGCCCTGCGCCACGCAACTTGTGGTGGCATCGGCGCCCAGCGGGGTGACGACGCACAGGGCGTCCTCGCCAGGCGTCGGCCCGGTTTCCACCGCGATGCCGGCTTCGACGGCGATCCCGCGCACCTTGTCCGCCCACTCCGCGTGGGTCTGGCTGACCCAGACGCTGGAGGCCCTGGTGTTCGGCACGGCGGTCGCGGGTGCTGGCTCCGGCGCGCCATCGGGATAGTTGTAGAAGCCACGGCCGGTCTTGCGCCCCAGCAGTCCGCCGGCCAGTCGTTGTGCGCCGAGCGCCGAGGGCCGGTAGCGCGGCTCCTCGTAGTACTGGCGGTAGATCGATTCCATCACCGGCTGCGACACATCGAGTCCGGTCAGATCCAGCAGCTCGAAGGGCCCCATGCGGAAGCCGGCGGCCTCGCGCATGATGCCGTCAATCTCGCGGAAATCGGTGATGCCCTCGCCGAGGATGCGCAAGGCTTCCGTGACAAAACCGCGCCCGGCGTGATTGACGATGAAGCCCGGCGTATCCCTGGCCCGCACTGCCGTATGCCCAATGCGTCGCCCCAGATCCAGCAGCGCCGCGGAGACCCAGGGCGCTGTGAGCAGGCCATCGATGACCTCGACGATCTTCATCAACGGCACGGGGTTGAAGAAGTGGAAGCCGCCGACCCGTTCCGGCCGCTTGCAGGCGGCGGCGATCGAGGTCACCGAGAGCGACGAGGTGTTGGTGGCGAGGATGCAGTCGGCGGCGATGATGTCTTCGAGGTGCTGGAACAATTGCTTCTTGACATCAAGGTTTTCGACAATCGCCTCGACGATGATCTGTGCCGAAGCCAGCTCATCGAGCCGGGTCACGACTTGCAGTTTGGCCGCTGCGGCCGCCAGTGCCGCGGCCGAAATCTTGCCCTTGTCGGCAAGCTTGGCCAGCGTGTCGGTCACCGTTTCGCGCGCGCCGGCCGCGGCGCCGTGCAGGGCGTCGAACAGCAGCACGCGGATGCCGGCCTGCGCGGCGATCTGTGCAATGCCGCGACCCATGGCGCCGGTGCCGACGATGCCGAGACAAAGCGAGGAAGACTGGATGTCGATGGGCATGGGGAGTTCTTCTAAGCTGGACAAGCCGGAATCAAAACAAGCTTAACCACAGAAACACAGCGGCAGAGAGAAATGCAAGGAAATGCGTTCTTGAGTTCGTTTTGCTTTGTCACTCCGTGTCTCTGTGGTGTGGGGTTTGAGTCTTGCCAACGAAACGCCACGACTTGGGTCGGAAATTGCTACCAGAGTCGCCACCACGGCAGCGAGCGGTCGATGCCGCGCTCGTAATACTCGCTATTGGGGAAGTTCTTGCGCATCACGCGCTCGGCGTCGTCGCGCAGCTCGTTCATGCCCAGCAGATCATAGGCCTTGACCATGATGAACAGGGCTTCTTCATTGGCCGGTGCGTCCGGGTAGGTCTTGACCGCGGTTTGCGCGCGGTTGACCGCGGCGACGTAGGCCTCCCGCTTCATGTAGTAGCGCGCGACATGGACCTCGTGCGAGGCCAGCGCATTTACAAGGTACTTCATGCGCGCCGTGGCGTCCGCCGCGTATCGGCTTTCGGGATACTTGCTGACCATTACCTTGAACGCATCGAAGGATTCGCGCGCCGCCTTGGGGTCGCGCTCAGTCAGATCCTGCAGGCTGACGTAGCCAAGCAGGCCGAGGTCCTCGTTGAAGTTGGCCAGGCCCTTCAGGTAGTAGGCGTAGTCGACATTGGGATGATTCGGATGCAGGCGGATGAAGCGATCGCAGGCCGCAATCGCGGAGGCAGGCTCGCTCTGGCGGTAATAGGCATAAGCGACTTCAAGCTGCGCCTGCTGCGCATACCGGCCATAGGGGAAACGGGCTTCAAGCTTTTCGAAATACTTGATCGCCTTGTCGTAGGCGCCATCGGCCATGGAACTCTTGGCTTCGCTGTAGAGCTTGTTGGCAGACCAACCGGCGGTTTCGTCGATCTGGTCAGGCAGCAGGCCGCAACCGCCCAGCAGGGTCGTGCCGACACAGGCGCCGATGACTACGACGGGGGCGAGCGTCCTGAGGAATGCCGCTACACTACGCATGGTGAAAACCTCGCATGAACTTCGGGCGGATTATATCCCATGCCCCAGACCGCCCCTGACCGCGGAAATCCCCGCGGAATGCGCCGGCTGGCGGCTCGACGCCGCATTGGCCAAGATGTTTTCGGAGCATTCGCGCAGCCGCCTGCAGGGCTGGCTCAAGCAGGGATTGATTCGGCTCGACGGTAGCGCGGCCGAGTCCAAATGCAAGGTGTATGGCGGCGAACGCATCGATTTTGACCCAAGTTTTCTCGGACTGTCGGCAGCGACTCCCGGGCACGCCGCCGAGGACATTGCGCTGACCGTGGTGTTCGAGGACGGGCACCTGATGGTGATCGACAAGCCGGCCGGGATGGTGGTGCATCCGGGCAATGGCAATGCTTCGGGTACGCTGATGAATGCGCTGCTGCATCACGCGCCGCAACTGGTCGGGGTGCCCCGCGCCGGGATCGTGCATCGCCTCGACAAGGACACCAGCGGCCTGCTGGTGGTGGCAAAGACACTGATCGCGCAGACGGACCTGGTGCGTCAGATGCAGGCCCGTTCGGTGCAGCGGCACTATCTTGCGCTGGCGCTGGGCACGGTCGCGCGCGACGGCACGGTCGATGCGCCGCTGGGTCGCCATGCGGTCCAGCGCACCAAGATGGCCGTGGTTCGGGCCGGCGGCAGGGAAGCCCGCACGCATTATGCGGTGGTCGAGCGCTTCGCCCGGGCCACACTGCTCGAATGCCGGCTGGAGACGGGGCGCACCCATCAGATCCGCGTTCATCTGGCGTCCATCAAACATCCTCTGGCCGGCGATCCGGTGTATGGCAAGGCGAACAGCGGAGATGCGCGGCTCGATGCCTTCCGGCGGCAGGCGCTGCATGCGTGGCGACTGGCATTGCGACACCCGGCAACGGGAATTGACATGGCATGGGAAACGCCGCTGCCCGCCGATTTCGCCGCCCTGCTGAGCGATCTGCGGCGTGGCTAGCTTCATCCTTCCAGACTGGCCGGCGCCGCCCGGCGTACGTGCTCTGGCAACGACCCGTTGCGGCGGCGTCAGTCGCGCACCGTGGCACGGCTTCAATCTCGCCGAGCACGTCGGCGATGAACCGCGGGCAGTGGCGGCGAATCGGGCACTGTTGCGCCGTGAACTTCCCGCCGAGCCGGTGTGGCTGGCGCAGGTGCATGGCGCAGGGTGTGTCGATGCGGCGCTGACGGCGTCCGGCGCGCAGGCCGATGCAAGCTTCGCGCGCCGACGCGGGGTGGTCTGCGCCGTACTCACCGCCGACTGCCTGCCGGTGCTGCTGTGCGACGACCGGGCGACCGTGGTCGGCGTCGCGCACGCGGGTTGGCGCGGACTCGCGGCGGGCGTGATCGAGGCGACGGTGGCCGCGATGGATGAACCTGGGATGCGCCTGATGGCCTGGCTCGGCCCCGCCATCGGGCCGCAGGCCTTCGAGGTCGGCAGCGAGGTGCGGGAAGCTTTCATTGCCGGCGATCCGCGCGCGGCGAGTGCGTTCATCCCTGTCGCCGGGGGCAAGTGGCTCTGCGACATCTACCAAATTGCGCGCCAGCGACTCGATGCGTTGGGCATTCACCATGCCACCGGCGCCGACTGTTGCACGGCGAGCGATGGGGAGCGATTCTTCTCCTACCGTCGCGACCGCGTCAGCGGCCGCATGGCCAGCCTGATCTGGCTGGAATAGCGCCTATGGATCCGCTGAATATGCCCGTCACCAGGGCGAAAGAACGTCACCCCGGACCCCGATCCGGGGCCGGTATTCAGGTCTTTGAAACCACTGGATTCCGTCGATGGCGTTCTGATCGCGGCGGCTTTCATGGAGGATGTGCGCCTGGGCATTGTCAACGTGCTGGCGATGATCGCCCATGAGATTCCGCAGGGGGGTGGCGACTTCGTGATCCTGCTGCACTCGGGCTACAGCAAGGCGTGTGCGCTGGCCTTCAAGCTGCTCTCCAGCCTGGCGACGCTGGTCAGAGCGCTGCTGCCATACGCCGCGTTGGGCCAGTTGCAGGGCGCGGTGCCGACGCTGCCGGGCCTGGCGGCGGCGAGCATGATCCCTGTCGCGGTGGCCGACCTGATCCCGGGCTCGCACAAGCTCGCCGGGATTCGCGCCACCGTGCAGGTGCTACTGATCGCGGCGGGTATCGGCACCATCGTCCTTGCCGACCGCATCGTCGATCGCTTCGCGGGATAAGCGGTTCCTGTTTCGCTGCGGTGTCCCCAACAGCCACAGCAGCAGCGCCAGCGGCGCGGCGCCATAGAACACGAAGGTCAGTACCCCCCGCCGTGATGCTCGGCTCGGTGGCCTCCATCAGCAGAGTCACATACAGCCACCCGATCGCGATTACATACATGCGCCGATTCTACGGATAATCAGAGCCAGGGCTTTGCGGACAGACGGAAGCTGGCTTGACACGGTTTCTGCTGCAATGCAAAATCGCCACTTGTTGCAAGGAGTAGCGGATGTCCACCCCCCCCGATCAGAATCCCGCCATGCAAGCCATATTTCAGGCCGGCAGCGCCATGGTTGAAGGCTTCAGCCAGTTTCTTTTCCGACAGCAGGAGAACTGGCCCGCGGCGCCCGACGGCTTGATTCCCGCCGCATGGAGTGCCGGGTCGGACGAACTCAAGGCGCTGCAGCAGGAATGGATGGAGCGCCACGCGGAACTCTGGCAAGGCATGCTCAAAAAGCCTGCCGGCGAGCCCGGGCCGCAAGTGGCGAAGCCTGAACCGGGCGACAGGCGCTTCGCTGATCCGGCCTGGGGCGAAAGCCCGATGTTCGACTACCTGCGCCAGTCCTACCTGATCAATGCCGATTACATGAAACGGGTGGCCGACGCGGCGCCGGTGCCGGATGGGCAGGCCAAGGATCGCATGCGCTTCGTGACGCGGCAGATGGTCGATGCGATGGCGCCGTCGAACTTCCTCGCCACCAATCCCGAGTTCATCAAGAAGGCCATCGACACCCAGGGCGAGAGCATCCGGAAAGGGATCCAGAACCTGCTTGCGGACCTGAACAAGGGTCGCATTTCTATGACCGACGATAGCGCTTTCGAGGTCGGTCGCAATCTGGCGATCACGTCCGGCGCGGTGGTGTTCGAAAACGAGCTGATGCAGCTCATCCAGTATTCACCGCTGACCGACACGGTGGCGCAGCGGCCGTTCCTGATGGTGCCGCCCTGCATCAACAAGTACTACATCCTCGATCTGCAGCCGGAGAATTCCGTGGTGCGCTATGCGGTCGAGCAGGGCAACACCGTGTTCCTTGTCTCCTGGCGCAATGTGCAGGCTGATCAGGGGCACCTGACCTGGGATGACTACGTCGAGAAAGGGCCGCTGACCGCAATCAAGGTGGTGCAGGAAATCTGCAAGATCAAGCAGATCAATGTGCTGGGTTTCTGCGTTGGCGGCACGCTGCTGAGTTCCGCGCTTTCGGTGGCGCGCATTCGCGGCGACGATCCGGTCGCCTCGCTGACGCTGTTTACCACCCTGCTGGATTTTTCCGACCCTGGCGAGATCGGTCTCTTCGTCGACGAGGCGGCGGTCAAGGCGCGCGAGGAAACCATCGGCAAGGGCGGCCTGCTGCGCGGCAGCGAGCTGTCGACGGTGTTTTCGGCGCTGCGCGCCAACGACCTGATCTGGCAGTACGTGGTTGGCAATTACCTGAAGGGCACCAAGCCGCCGGCTTTCGATCTGCTTTACTGGAATTCCGACGCGACCAATCTGCCCGGACCCTTCCTGGCCTGGTACCTGCGCAACATGTATCTGGAAAACAGCCTGCGGGTTCCCGGCAAGCTGGAAACCTGCGGCGTCAAGGCCGATCTCGGCCGCGTGGACATGCCGACCTTCATCTACGCCAGTCGCGAAGACCACATCGTGCCGTGGAAGGCCTCCTATCTGGGACGCAGCCTGCTTGGCGGCGAAACCACCTTTGTCCTCGGCGCTTCGGGGCACATTGCCGGCGTCATCAATCCGCCCGTGAAGAACAAGCGCAGTCACTGGCTGAACGACAGCAAGACCGACGATGCCGATGCATGGTTTGCCGGGGCGACGGAAGTCCAGGGGAGTTGGTGGCCGGTTTGGGCGGAGTGGCTCAAGGGTCACGGCGGCAAGGAGATTCCGGCGCGCGGGCGTCTCGGCAGCAAGGCCTATCCGCCCGGCGAGCCCGCTCCCGGACGCTATGTCAAGGAAAAGGCATAATGTGTAGTCCGGACGTCGGCGAGCGGCGCGGCTTTCGGGGCGGCAAGGCAATGGCGCGGTCCCAACAGAGAGACGGACAATGTTGCGCGTGGCACTGTCGACAGGTGGGCTGCTGGCTTGCGCAAGATTGGCGTTCCTGACCGGCGCCAATGTTTCAATCAACGGTGGGCGGCACAGGTACCAAGGGTCTGAGCCACCGCTTTTCTCGTAGCTGGTTCATTTAATTTGGAGATTCAGAAAAATGGCACAACGTATCGCATTGGTTACTGGTGCAATGGGTGGTCTGGGCACGGCAATCTGCCAGGCCTTCGCCAAGGACGGCCACAAGGTTGTCGCCGCCTATCATCCGACACTGGACAAGAAGGATGAGTGGGTTGCGGAAATGGAAGCCGCCGGATACAAGGATTTCATCTGCGTCGCTGGCGATATTTCCAAGCTGGAGGAATGCCAGACCATGGTTGCCGAGGCTGAGGCGAAGGCCGGCGGTCCGATCGACATCCTGGTGAACAACGCCGGCATCACCCGCGACCGCATGTTCGCCAAGATGGAAAAGGATCAGTGGGATGCGGTAATGGTCACGAACCTGACCAGCCTGTTCAACATGACCAAGCAGGTCTCGGCGAAAATGGCCGAGCGCGGCTGGGGCCGCATCATCAACATGTCGTCGATGAACGGCGTCAAGGGCCAGGCCGGCCAGTCCAATTACGCCGCGGCCAAAGCCGGTGTCATCGGCTTCACCAAGTCGCTGGCGCAAGAACTGGCGAACAAGGGCGTCACCGTCAATGCCATTGCTCCCGGCTATGTCGGCACCAAGATGGTCATGGCGATCCGCGAGGACGTGCTGAAGGGCATCATCGACGCGATTCCGATGAAGCGGCTGTGCAAGCCGGAGGAAATCGGCGGCATCTGCTCCTATCTGGCGTCCGACCTGGCCGCCTACATGACCGGCGCCACGATGAACATCAACGGCGGAGCGTTCACGCCTGATCCGGCTCCGGTTCGGCGAAATGCCGGCCCCGCTGCGGCGGGGGCGGTATTTGCAGCCATGGTACGGAACTGGCATAGGAGGGAGGTTAGATGGCCGAACAGAGCCGACTGATAAAGAAGTACCCCAATCGCCGTTTGTATGACACGCGCACCAGCACCTACATCACGCTGGCCGACGTCAAACAATTGGTGCTGGCGTTCGAGAGCTTCCAGGTGGTGGACGCCAAGTCCGGCGAAGACCTTACGCGTGCCATCCTGTTGCAGGTGATCCTCGAAGAGGAAGCCGGCGGCGCGCCGATGTTCTCCGCCGACCTGCTGGCCAACATGATCCGTTTTTATGGCAATGCCATGCAGGGCATGATGGGTCGCTATGTCGAGAACACCATCAAGTCCTTCACCGAGGCGCAGGCCAGGCTCAAGGAGCAGACCAAGGCGATGCTGTATGGCGAAAGCGCGCCGGACAGCCATGAACTCTGGGCGCAGTTCCTCAAGTTCCAGGGGCCGGTGCTGCAACAGATGATGGGCAGCTACGTCGAACAAAGCCGGAAGATGTTCCAGCAGATGCAGGAAAACCTGCAACAGCAGAGTCGCAAGATGTTCCCGGGAATATATGGCAAGCCGGAAGAGCAAGGCGAGAAGCAGCAGTAACGCGCGTGCCAGCGAGAGACACCCGCTGATGATGAAACACGCGAAAGGCGAATTGAAGGCCCGCCCCTCCCATCCTCCCCTCGCGGGGAGGCTATTGATTGGCTCGCTGCGCTCGACAATCGCCGGTCGCTCCGAACGTGTCGTTTCACGTTAGGGTGTCGTGACGCGACGCGGAAGCAGAACGCCGACAGTCGGCTTCGTGTCGCTGGGCTGCCCCAAGGCCGCGTCCGACGCGGAACAGATCCTGACCCGGCTGCGCGCCGAGGGTTACGAAATCTCCGGCAGTCATGCCGGCGCCGACCTCGTGGTGGTCAACACCTGCGGCTTCATCGATGCCGCGGTCGAGGAATCGCTCGACGCAATTGCCGAGGCGCTCGCCGAGAATGGCAAGGTCATCGTCACCGGCTGTCTCGGCGCCAAGAAGGATGCGGCGGGCAATGACGTGGTTCGCGTCGCGCACCCGAAAGTGTTGGCGGTCACCGGGCCGCATGCCTTGCAGGAAGTCATGGATGCCGTGCATCTGCATCTTCCCCCGCTGCATGACCCCTTCGTCGACCTGGTGCCGGCGCAGGGCATCCGCCTGACGCCTGACCACTATGCCTATCTCAAGATATCCGAAGGCTGCAACCACCGTTGCAGCTTTTGCATCATTCCCTCGCTGCGCGGCGATCTGGTTTCGCGCCCGATCGGCGAGGTGCTGCGCGAGGCGGAAATTCTGGCGGATGCCGGGGTGCGCGAACTGCTGGTGATTTCGCAGGACACCAGCGCCTATGGCGTGGATGTGAAGTACCGGACCGGCTTCTGGGGCGGCAGGCCGGTGAAGACACGGCTTTACGAGTTGTGCGACGAACTCGGCAAGCTTGGGTTATGGGTGCGCCTGCACTATGTCTATCCCTATCCCAGTGTCGATGACTTGATGCCGCTGATGGCAGAAGGCAAGATCCTGCCCTATCTCGATGTACCCTTTCAGCATGCCAGCCAGCGCATCCTCAAGCTGATGAAGCGGCCCGCCTCGGCGGAGAAGGTGCTCGACCGCATCGCCGCCTGGCGCAAGGCGGTACCCGAGCTGACCATCCGCAGCACCTTCATCACCGGCTTTCCCGGCGAGACCGAAGCGGAGTTCAACGAGCTGCTCGACTTCCTCGACGAGGCCCGGCTCGACCGCGTTGGCGCGTTTTCCTATTCGCCGGTGGATGGTGCCAGCGCCAACAAGCTGCCAGGCGCGCTGCCAGAGAGCGTTCGGGAAGAACGCAAGGCGCGCTTGCTGCGCCATCAGGAGGATATTTCGACGCAGCGGCTCGAACGAAAGATAGGTCGTCGCATCACGGTGCTGGTCGACGACATCGATGAAGACGGCGCCGTCGCCCGCTCGGAAGGCGATGCACCGGATATCGATGGCCTGGTCTACATCACCGATGGCCACGCCCTGGAGATCGGCGAGCTTGCCGAAGTCAGCGTCATCGACTGCGATGTGCATGATCTCTACGCGACCCTCGCGGTTGCCACAGATTGACCCGTCGTGGCCGTCAAACCGAAGTTGGGTCTTGCCCTCGGCAGCGGTTCGGCGCGCGGCTGGGCGCATATCGGCGTGATCCGCGCGCTGGCTGATGCGGGCCATGTGCCGGATATCGTTGCCGGCTGCTCGATCGGCGCCTTCGTCGGCGCCGCGTACGCCGACGGCGATCTCGACAAGCTGGAACTGTGGGTCAGGGGATTGGCGTGGAAGGAAGTGCTGAGCCTGCTCGACGTCAGTTTCTCGGGTGGCCTGATCAAGGGCGAAAAGCTGTTCGGTTTCTTTCAGCGGCATTTTGTCGATCATGATTTTGCCAGCCTGGCGATGCCCTTTGCCTGTGTCGCCACCGACCTGGCAAGCGGCCGCGAGATTTGGCTGCGCGAGGGTTCGGTAGCCAGCGCGGTGCGTGCGTCGATCGCGGTGCCCGGCCTGTTCACGCCGGTGGTGCGTGACGATCGCCTGCTGGTCGATGGCGGCCTGGTCAACCCTGTCCCGGTTTCCCTGTGCCGGGCGATGGGCGCCGACATCGTGATCGCGGTGGATCTTGGCTCGGACCGGATGGGCGGCAGCTTGCATAAAAAGCTGGACCCTGCGGCGGCCGCGGAGCGTGTCGCCGACGATCGCGAGCCGGGCTGGGCGGCGCGCTTGCGCAAGAGCTTCAGCAGGCCGCGCCAGAACAACGGTGCGCTGCTGCCGTCTATGGCCGCCGTGCTGTCGACCAGCATCCACATCATGCAGATGCACATTGCCAGGAGCCGCCTGGCCGGCGAGCCGGCCGATGTATTGCTGGCGCCGCGTCTCGGGCACCTGGCGTTGATGGACTACCATCGCGGCATCGAAGCCATCGAGGAAGGGCGGGCCGCCGTGGTCCGCATGCTGCCGGTGATCGAGCACGCCCTGTCGGGATGAATCCGCTGATCGCCGAATTGCGTCGCCTGCTGGGCGAGCGCCATGTGCTCAGCGCGGCCGAAGACATGGCATCGTATTGCACCGATTGGCGCGGGCGCTATTCGGGCAGCGCGCTTTGCGTGGCGCTACCGGGCACCACCGCCGAGGTGGCGGCCGTGGTGCGCGCCTGCGTCGGCGCCGGCGTGGCAGGGGTGCCTATGGTGCCGCAGGGCGGCAACACCGGGCTGTGCGGCGGGGCGACGCCAGTGTGCGGTGAAGTGCTGGTCAGCTTGCGGCGCATGAACCGTATCCGCACCATCGACGCCGACAACAACTCGATCACCGTGGAAGCCGGCTGCACGCTGCAGGCGGTGCAGGAAGCCGCGGCGACCGCCGACCGCCTGTTCCCGCTGTCGCTGGCGGCGGAGGGCAGCGCCACGCTGGGCGGCAACCTGTCCACCAATGCCGGCGGGGTACAGGTGCTGCGCTACGGCAATGCCCGCGACTTGACACTGGGACTCGAGGTGGTGCTCGCCGACGGGCGCATCTGGGACGGTCTGCGCGCCCTGCGCAAGGACAATACCGGCTATGACCTCAAGCACCTGTTCATCGGCGCGGAAGGCACGCTGGGGCTGATTACCGCGGCGACCCTGAAGCTGTTTCCGCTGCCGCGGACACATGCCACGGCCTGGGTTGCGGTGCCCGGTCCGGCCGCGGCGGTGCGATTGCTCGGACGCTTGCGCGATGCGGCGGGCGACAACGTGACGGCTTTCGAAATCGTCGGCCGCGCGGCGCTTGACCTGGTGCTCAGGCACATTCCAGGCGCGCGCGATCCGCTCGCCGGCAAGCCGGCGTGGCAGGTGCTGATCGAACTCAGCGGCGCCCGCGGCGAACTGGCAGCAGTCCTGGAGCAGGTTCTGCAACAGGCCACCGGAGACGGTCTGGTCGCTGATGCGGTGGTGGCCGCGAGCGAAGCGCAGACCAAAGCGCTGTGGGCGCTGCGCGAAAACGTATCGGAGGCGCAGAAGATCGAGGGGGTGTCGATCAAGCATGACATTGCGGTGCCGGTATCGTGCATTGCCGAGTTCATCGCGCGCGCCGACGCCGCCCTGCTTGCCGCGTTTCCGGAGGTGCGCATTGTCTGCTTCGGCCACATCGGCGACGGCAACCTGCATTACAACCAGTCGCGGCCGAATACTCAATCGAATGCTGAATTCATCGCGCGAACCGGCGCCGTCAATCGACTCGTGCATGATCTGGTGCATCAACTCGGTGGTTCGATTTCGGCCGAGCACGGGCTGGGGCAGTTGAAGCGGGAGGAAGTGCTGCGCTACAAGAGCGCGACCGAGATGGATCTGATGCGCGCGGTCAAGCAGGCCCTCGACCCGCGCGGCTTGATGAATCCGGGCAAGCTGCTGTAGAGAAATAACCGCGGCCGGGGCTTTACACCCAGACCCCGCCTACCTATAATGCGCGATCTCTTGTGGGGGTATAGCTCAGCTGGGAGAGCGCTTGCATGGCATGCAAGAGGTCCGCGGTTCGATCCCGCGTACCTCCACCAAGTATTGACCCTATCGTCTAGAGGCCTAGGACAATACCCTTTCACGGTATGAACCCGGGTTCGAATCCCGGTGGGGTCGCCAGCTTCAAACAAAACGGGTGCCGGATTTCGCGCACCCGTTTTTGTTATCTCTCCGTGCCTCGCCGGGACGATATCCCCTGGCGGCGTTCCATTTTCTGGATATCGGTGCAGTGGTGCCGGCATGTTCCGGCCATGGTCAAGCCGCATCGACCATTCCCGCTGCCGCGCTGTCGTGCGGTTGAACTGCTGCCTCGCGGCTGGGCCTCCTGCAAGCCGGGGGCCGGCAGTGGCGGAGTTCATGGCAGCCGCTTCGTCGCGGATCGTGAAACCGGTTCGCAGGTCCAACTCCAGTCCGACAGGCTGCTAGACTTCGCGGCAAGTCGAGCAATAGCCATGTCCTGGCGCGCCAGTCGGCGACCCTCCGGCCTGAACGTTCATCCATTCGAGAATCAGCATGCAAAAGGAAAGTCAGTCGTATCAGGACATCCGCGATGCCGTGCGCGATCTGTGCGCACAGTTTCCCGCCGAGTACTTCCGCAACGTCGATGCGGAACGCGGCTACCCGGAAGCCTTCGTCGAGGCCCTGACCCGCGCCGGCTGGCTGGCGGCGCTGATCCCGCAGGAATATGGCGGTTCCGGCCTCGGCCTGGCCGAGGCTTCGGTGATCATGGAGGAAATCAATCGCTGCGGCGGCAACTCCGGCGCCTGCCACGGCCAGATGTACAACATGGGCACCCTGCTGCGCCACGGCTCGGCAGCGCAGAAGCAGCAGTACCTGCCGCAGATTGCGGCCGGCGCACTGCGGTTGCAGTCGATGGCGGTCACCGAGCCGAGTACCGGCACCGACACGACGAAGATCAAGACCAGCGCCGTCAGACAGGGCGACCGCTACCTGGTCAATGGTCAGAAAGTCTGGATCTCGCGCATCCAGCATTCCGACCTGATGATCCTGCTGGCGCGCACCACGCCGCTGGCCGAGGTCAAGAAGAAATCCGAAGGCATGTCGATTTTCCTCGTCGATCTGCGCCAGTCGATCGGCAAGGGATTGACGGTTCGCCCGATTCCCAACATGGTGAATCATGAAACCAACGAACTGTTTTTCGACAACATGGAAATCCCGGCGGAGAACCTGATCGGCGAGGAAGGGAAGGGCTTCAAGTACATCCTCGACGGGCTGAATGCCGAACGTGCGCTGATCGCCGCCGAGTGCATCGGCGACGGCTACTGGTTCATCGACAAGGCCAGCGCCTACGTCAGGGAGCGCGTGGTGTTCGGCCGCCCCATCGGCCAGAACCAGGGCGTGCAGTTCCCGATTGCCGAGGCATACATCGAGCTCGAAGCGGCCAACCTGATGCGCTTTGAGGCCTGCCGTCTGTTCGATGCCGGCCAGCCCTGCGGGGCGCAAGCCAACATGGCCAAGTACCTGGCCGCCAGGGCCTCTTGGGAGGCCGCCAACGCCTGCCTCCAGTCCCATGGCGGCTTCGGCTTCGCCTGCGAATACGACGTCGAGCGCAAGTTCCGCGAGACGCGGCTCTACCAGGTGGCGCCGATTTCCACCAACCTGATCCTGGCGCACGTGGCCGAGCATGTGCTTGGGCTGCCACGCTCCTTCTAGCGCGCGACATGAAAACGCTTCGCGAAACATTTCTGCTGCCTGACGTCATCATTCCGGCGCACACCGGAATCCAGTGGGACGCCGCTCTGGACACCGGCCCCGGCCCCGGATCGGGGTCCGGGGTGACCTTCCTTCGCCGGTGTGACGGCTTTCTTGATTCGCGGTGGAGGCAAGCGCCATGACGGGAGGGAGCCAAGGATGACTGCGGCAAGTCGTCCGCTTGACGGCATCACCGTGCTCTCGCTGGAGCACGCGATTGCCGCGCCGTTCTGCACGCGCCAGTTGGCGGACCTCGGCGCCCGCGTGATCAAGATCGAGCGTCCGGGCACCGGCGACTTCGCCCGCGGCTATGACGGACGGGTCAAGGGTCTTTCCTCGCACTTCGTATGGACCAATCGTTCCAAGGAGAGCCTGACGCTCGATGTCAAGCACGCGGAGGCGCCGACGGTGCTCGTCCGCCTGCTGCGGCAGGCCGACATCCTGGTGCAGAATCTCGCGCCCGGCGCGGCGGCGCGCCTCGGGCTGTCCTTCGAGGTCCTGCATGAAGAGTACCCGCGCCTGATCGTCTGCGACATTTCTGGCTATGGCGATTCCGGCCCATACCGCGACAAGAAGGCCTACGACCTGCTGATCCAGAGCGAATCCGGCTTTCTGTCCGTGACCGGCACGCGCGACGAGCCCTCCAAGGCCGGCTGCTCGATTGCCGACATCTCGGCCGGCATGTATGCCTACAGCAATATCCTCGCCGCCCTGATCCAGCGTGGCAAGACCGGCGCTGGCTCGCGCGTCGAAGTCTCGATGCTCGAGACCATGGCCGAGTGGATGGGCTATCCGCTGTATTACGCCTTCGACGACGCGTCGCCACCGCCGCGCTCCGGCGCCGCCCACGCCACGATCTACCCCTACGGGCCATTCGCCGCCGGCGATGGCAAGGTGGTGATGCTCGGCTTGCAGAACGAGCGCGAATGGGCGACCTTCTGCGAGAAGGTCCTGCTTCGGGCGGAACTCGCGAGCGATCCGCGCTATGCCTCGAATTCGCGGCGCACCGCGGCGCGCGAAGAGATCCGGGCGCTGGTCGAGCAGGCTTTTGGCGGGCTCGACATCGAGCAGGTGACGGCTCGGCTCGATGCTGCAGGCATTGCCAATGCGCGCGTCAATGACATGCACGAGCTGTGGCTGCATCCGCAACTGCGCGCGCGCCGGCGCTGGGTCGAGGTCGGCAGCCCGGCCGGCCCGTTGGCGGCGCTGCTGCCGCCCGGACTGCCGAGCAACGTGCTGCCGCGGATGGACGCGGTGCCGGCCCTCGGGCAGCACACGCGCAGCATCCTGGCCGAACTGGGCTATGCGCCGTGCGAGATCGCCCGCCTCGAAGCCACCCATGCGGTGTGAACCGGGAAGAGGCAATTGCAACCGCTTCGAACATAGAGAACATAGAGAACACAGAGGCACAGAGGCACAGAGGGCACAGAGGGCACAGAGGGCACAGAGAAAAATCGTTGATTTATCCGATAGGTGCGTCCTCAATGCGATTCAACTCTCTGTGCTCTCGGCGGCAAATGAGGTTTCTGTTGAAAGCAGTCGATGACTAATGAATCCTCTGGCCAGGCCCCGGCCCGCTTTGCCGCCGAGCTGCGCAGCGTGATTGCGCTGTTCTGGGCCATGGAGACTGTTCCCCAAGTCGGAGATATCCTTCCTTTCCCGCAGCAAAACTGACCAAGTGAGACCGTCATGAACAATGCAAATTCCCTGCTCTTCGTGCCCGGCAGCCGTCCCGAGCGCTTCGCCAAGGCGCTCCAGGCCGGCGCCGATGTCGTGGTCATCGACCTCGAAGACGCGGTGGGCCCCGCCGACAAGGACAGTGCGCGCGCCGCGCTGGCGGCCTGGCTCGATCCCGCGCATCCGGTGATGGTGCGCATCAATTCCGCCGAGACGCCATGGTTCGCGGCCGACCTGGCGCTGCTCGCGCATGCCGGCATCGCCGCGGTGGTGCTGCCCAAGGCCGAGCGACCCGAGGATGTGGCGGCGGCGAGCCAGGCAGGGCAGGGCCTGGCGGTACTGCCGCTGGTCGAATCCGCGCGCGGCTTTGCGCAACGCCATGTGCTGGCCCGCAGCGCCAATGTCGAGCGGCTGATTTTCGGCACCATCGATTTCCAGGCCGACATGAACATGCGCTGCAGCGAAGACGAACTGCTGCCGTTTCGCACCGCGCTGGTTCTGGCGTCGCGGCTTGCCGGCATTGCCCCGCCGATCGATGGCGTGTGTACCGCGATCGAGGATGCCGATCTGCTCGACAAGGAATCGCGGCGCGCGCGCCGCCTGGGCTTTGGCGGCAAGTTGTGCATTCATCCGAAACAGGTGGCGGTGGTCAACCGCGCCTTCACCCCGAGCGCCGAAGAAGTGGCCTGGGCGCAGCGTGTGATCGAGGCCGATGCGCGCGCGGGCGGCGCCGTGGTCGCGGTCGATGGCAAGATGGTGGACAAGCCGGTGGTGCTGCGCGCCGCGACGATCCTGCGCGAGGCCGCGGCGCGCCAGGCGGGATAGCCATGGATGCGAGCCCGCTGGACAAGCTGCGCGCCTTCTGGAACCAGCGCTATGCCGACCAGGACTTCGCCTACGGCACCGAGCCGAACGACTTCCTGACCGGCGTCACGCCGCGTTTCGCGCCGGGCGGTGCGGTGCTTTGCCTGGCCGATGGCGAAGGGCGCAACGGCGTCTGGCTGGCACGCCAGGGTTTTGCCGTTACCTCGGTCGACATTGCCGACCGCGGCCTCAACAAGGCGCTAGGCCTGGCGGCGCGTCACGGCGTCTCGATCGAGACCCGCGTCGCCGACCTGGGAAGCTGCGAACTTGGCAGCGAGGCATGGGACGCGATCGTGTCGGTGTTCCTGCATTTGCCGTCGAAGGTGCGCCGCGACCTGCATCGGCGCTGCGTGGCGGCGCTGCGTCCGGGTGGATTCATGGCGTTCGAAGCCTACGGTCCCGGCCAGCCGCAGCGCGGCACCGGCGGTCCCAAAGAGCCTGAGCTGCTGGTCGCGCTGGAAGACCTGGCGCAGGAGTTCCCAGGTTGCACGACGCTGCATCGCTTTGCCGGCCTGCGCGACGTGCTCGAGGGCAGCCTGCATAACGGACTGGGTGAAGTGGTGCAGATCCTGGTACAAAAGGCGGCCAGATAAAGGCTAGATCGTCACGCAGATCACGCTTTCATACTCGAAGTCGAGCGCCATCCATTGCTTTGCCGGCAGCGCCTGCGTCTGGCCGACCAGCACCTTCATGACGCCGGCGTGGGTTACCAGCACGGCGCGCGGCAATCCGGCGCGCTGCACACCACCGACAAAGTCCTGGACTCGCTGCTGCAACTGATGTACCGATTCGCCCTCGGGCGGCGCATAGCCGAGCGGATCGGCGGCCCAGCCATCCAGCGCCGCGCGCTGGATCGAATCCCACGGGCGCATTTCCCAGGCGCCGAAATCCATCTCCTGCAGGCGCGGATCGCTGTTCGGCACCGGATGCAGGGCGTCGGCCAGTTGCCGACAGCGTTGCAGCGGGCTGGTGTAGGCCGGCAGCATGGGTGACATTTGCGGCAGTTGCGGCTGGATGCGCGCCGCGGCGAGCGCAACGTCCGCGGCCAGCGGCAGGTCGGTGCGGCCGTAGCAGACACCAGCAGCCACGCGCGGCGCCGGGTGGCGAATCAGGTAAAGCTGCACAGCAGGCCCAGGTAGAAGGCCAGTTCGCTGACCTGCTGCGTGGCGCCGAGGCAGTCGCCGGTATAGCCGCCGATGCGGCGCACGAAGTAGCGCGCGGCGAGCAGCGTGGCCAGCGCCGCGGCGGCCAGCGCCACCAGCGCGTCGAGTGGCGGCAGCAGCAGGCAGGGCGCCAGGCCGAAAATCGCCGCGATGACAAGCTCATCGGTCGACATGCGTTGCGCCAGCGGCTTCGACCTGGAGCTGTCGTCGTCGCGCACATAGTCGAGGGCGAAGATCAGCAGCGTCGAGGCCAGGCGCGAGGCCGCGTGTCCGGCGATCAGCGCCAGCGCCAGCAGGGGTGGATCGAAGGCGGCATCGAGTTCCACCAGTACGTTCCACTTGGTGAGCAGGATCAGGCCGACGCCGAGCGCCGCATAGCTGCCGACGCGCGAGTCCTTCATGATCGCCAGTACCTGCGCTTTCTCCCAGCCGCCGCCGAAACCGTCGCAGGAGTCGGCGAAGCCGTCCTCGTGGAAGGCGCCGGTGGCGAGGATCGTCGCCGCCATGCCAAGCAGCACCGCGACGCCAACCGGCAGCGCCAGGGCCGCCAGTTCCATCACTGCGGCGCCGATGCCGCCGATCAGGATGCCGACCAGCGGGAAGTAGCGCGCCGCATGGTCGAGCTGGTCCTGCGTGTGGCCGACCCAGGCCGGCACCGGCAGGCGCGTGAAGAAGCGCAGCGCGGCAAAGAAGTATTCGAGTTCGCGTTTCATCATGCCTTGCCGCTGACGCCGGCCGACTCGAAGCTGGCCATCTCGTTCATGATGGCGCAGGCGGCAGTGAGCAGGGGCAGCGCCAGCGCCGCGCCGGTGCCTTCGCCCAGGCGCAGGCCGAGGTCGAGCAGCGGCTTGCCGCCGAGCCAGTCGAGCTGCAATCGGTGGCCGGTCTCGTTCGAGCAGTGCGCATACACGCAGTAGTCGAGAATCGCCGGGGATAACTGCGCCGCAACCAACAGCGCGCCGGTGACGATGAAGCCGTCGATCAGCAGTGTCATGCGCGCTTTCGCGCCCGCCAGCATGGCGCCGGCCAGCATCGCGATCTCGAACCCGCCGAAGCGGGCGAGGACGCGCAGCGCATCGTCGCCCGCTGGACGCAATCCTGGACTCTCCTTCCCGGCATTCCCCCTGCCGAGGGGGAGACGATTGATCAGGGGTCGTTCCGGCCACGCCGAGAGCGCCCGCGCCAGCAGTGCGCGCTTGCGTTCCAGCCCGGCGTCATCGAGCCCGGTGCCGCGCCCGACACAATCGGCCAGCGGCAGTCCGGTAATGCAGTGGGTGATCAGCGACGCCGAGGCGGTGTTGCCGATGCCCATTTCGCCGAAGCCGACCAGGTTGCAGCCGCTGGCGGCGAATTCGCGGGCCAGCCTGGCGCCGTTGTCCATCGCCTCGGCGCACTCGGCTTCGCTCATCGCCGCGCCCTCGAGGTAGTTCGCCGTACCGCCGGCGCCGACTCTTGCGCTGACCAACCCGACGCGGTGGCCGAAATCGTGAGCCACGCCCGCATCCGCCACCACCAGCTTCATCCCTGCCTGCTTCGCCAGCACGTTGATCGCGGCGCCGCCGGCGAGAAAGTTTTCCACCATCTGCCAGGTGACTTCCTGCGGAAAAGCCGAGACCCCGGCCCTGGCTGCGCCGTGGTCGCCGGCGCAGACCAGCATGTGCGGATTGGCGATTCGCGGCGAGAGGGACTGCTGGATCAGGCCGAGTTGCAGCGCCAGTGCTTCCAGGCGGCCGAGCGCGCCGAGAGGCTTGGTCTTCCTGTCGATCTTCTGCTGCAACTGCGCGGCAAGCGAGCGATCCAGCGGGGACAACGAGAACTTGCGAAATGCGCGGGGAAATGCTGATGGGGAATACATCCGATTCATCCTTTCAGTGGCATCGTGCTAGCCTCGTCCCCGGATACAGCGGCGGGCCCGACACGGAACAGGAAGGGACCCGTCCCCGCGTTCCGGGAAGCCCCGTGCCGCCTTGGCCTCCACGGAATCGTCGCGGATTATGGGACCTTGCCACGCCTTGCGCAATGTCCGGCATTGATCGAATCGGTTCCGGGCTGCGCCGGATTGTTCACTGCCGGCCGCAGCGACTGTGGCACTGTCGAAAATGCCGCGTGACACGCTTTGGCGGTGTTCTACGTCGCGCATGGCATGCCGGTGAGTCTGGAATACAATCGCGCTTCAGATTGAGCCCAAGGGAGAAAGCCATGCCGGACAAGAAGTATCGCCTCGTGACGCGCAGTGATTTCGATGGTTTGGCCTGCGCCGTGCTGCTCAACGAGCTTGAGCTGATCGACGAGATCAAGTTCGTCCATCCGAAAGACATGCAGGACGGCAAGATCGAGATTTCCGAGCGCGACATCAGCACCAATCTGCCCTTCGTTCCCGGCGTTCACCTGGCCTTCGATCACCATGTTTCGGAGACCTTCCGCAACCCCGGCGAGCGGCCCAATCACATCATCTACCCCGACGCGCCCTCCGCCGCGCGCGTGGTGTACGAGCATTACGGCGGCAAGGCCCGTTTTCCGGCGACATTCAACGACATGATGGTTGCCGTCGACAAGGGCGACTCCGCGCAATTCACGCGCGACGAGATCCTTGAGCCGAAGGACTGGGTGCTGCTCAACTACCTGATGGATTCGCGCACCGGCCTTGGCCGCTTCCGCGAGTTCCGCGTCAGCAACTACCAGTTGATGATGGACCTGATCGACTACTGCCACGATCACGATATCAACGAGATCCTGGCCCTGCCGGACGTCAAGGAGCGCGTTGACCTCTACTTCGAGCACGCCGACAAGGCCAAGCAGCAGATCAGGCGCTGCACCACGGTGTACAAGAATCTCGCGGTGCTCGACCTGCGCAACGAGGAGACGATTTTCGCCGTCAACCGCTTCATGATCTACGCGCTGTTCCCGCAGACCAACATCTCCATCCACGTGATGTGGGGCGTGCAGAAGCAGAACACGGTGTTCGCGACCGGCAAGTCGATCATCAATCGCAGCTCGAACACCAACATCGGCGAACTGATGCTGTCCTACGACGGCGGCGGGCACGAGAATGCCGGCACCTGCCAGATCGACAACGACAAGGCCGCTACCGTGCTGCAGGAGTTGATCACCAGAATCAACGCCGACGGCTGAGATGCGCTGAGGTCTTTCCCGCTGCGGTTGCGTTCAGGCGGCTCGCGGACATGACATGGCATTGCTCGAAATCCGCAAGCTGACCCGCCGCTTCGGCGCGCTCGAGGCGGTCAAGGATGTTTCGCTGGCGATCGAGGCGGGGGAATTCTTCACGCTGCTGGGGCCGTCGGGCTGCGGCAAGACCACCATCCTGCGCATGATCGCCGGCTTCGATGCGCCGGACGAAGGCGAGATCCTGCTCGACGGCGTGTCGCTTGCCGGCGTGCCGCCCGAGCGGCGGCCGCTGCACACGGTGTTCCAGAGCTACGCGCTGTTCCCGCACATGAGCGTCGCCGGCAATATCGCTTTTCCGCTGGAGATGGCCGGCAAACCGAAGGACGAAATCCGCCGCCGGGTCAAGGAGACGCTGGCGCTGGTGCACCTGGAGGAAAAGACCGAGAGCTTTCCCCACGAACTGTCCGGCGGGCAGAAGCAGCGCGTGGCGCTGGCCCGCGGCCTGGTGAATCAGCCGCGCCTGCTGCTGCTCGACGAGCCGCTCGGCGCGCTCGACGCCAAGCTGCGCGTGGAAATGCAGAGCGAATTGATCGCGTTGCAGCGCGAAGTCGGCATCACCTTCATATTCGTCACGCATTCGCAGCAGGAAGCCCTGGCCCTGTCGCACCGCATCGCGGTGATGAGGGATGGGCGCGTCGAGCAACTGGATGAGCCGGACACGCTCTACTCGGCGCCCGCCAACCGTTTCGTCGCCGACTTCATCGGCAAGATCAACCTGCTCGACGTGGAAGTGGTTGCGTCGAGCAAGGCGCGGCTCGGCCTGCGTGCGGCGGGCCTGGGCGAAATCGCCGCCACCGATCCGCGACCGATTACGGTGGGCGAACGCGGCGCCTTCGCGCTGCGGCCGGAACTGGTTCGCGTCTTCGGCCGCCGCGAATCCGCCGACCTGAAGAACCGCTTCGAGGGCACTGTGCGCGAATTGCTGTATCTCGGCGACGTGACGCTGTACAAGGTGGAACTGGCCGACGGCTGCGTGATCGAGGCGATGATGCCCAACGCCGCTCCCGGCCGCGCCAAGTTTCACGAGGTCGGCGACGTGGTCACCGTCTGCTGGCGGCATGACGCCGGCGTGTATTTGCGTAACTGAGTGCGAAGCTGAGTGCGCAGGCGCGCCCCATGTCCGCACCAAGAACCCAGCCCGCGGGCCTGACGAAATGGGCGGTGACGCTGCCGCCGACACTGTTCCTGCTGGCCTTCTTCCTCGTCCCGGCGCTGATCGTCGTGGTTGCCGGCTTCCGCGAAACCGGCGAATTCGGCGGCCTCGCGCCCTGGCCGCAGGTGTCGCTGGATGCCTGGCGCTTCCTGCTCGGCGACGTCATCTACCTGGAAGTCTTCGCCCGCTCCTTCCTGGTGGCCGCGCTGACCACGCTGATCTGCATCGTGCTGGCCTACCCGCTGGCCTGGCTGATCGCGCGCAGTCCGAAGCAGCGGCGCGATGTCCTGGTGCTGCTGGTGATCCTGCCCTTCGCCAGCAATTTCCTGGTCCGCATCTATGCATGGATCATGCTGCTGGGGCCGGCCAACCTGCTCTACACGCCCCTCGCGGTGATCGTCGGCATGGTCTATGCGCACCTGCCCTTCATGGTGCTGCCGCTCTACACCAACCTGGAAAAGCATGACCCCGCGCTGCTAGAAGCCGCGCAGGACCTGGGTGCGAATGCCTGGACCCGCTTCTGGCGCGTGACCTTCCCGCTCTCGCTGCCAGGTATCTTTTCCGGTTCGGCGCTGGTCTTCATCCCGGTGCTGGGCATGTTCGCGGCGCCTGAACTGCTCGGCGGCACCGGCGACATCCTGATCGGCAACCTGATCAAGGAGCAGTTTCTCGACAACCGCGACTGGCCGCTGGGCTCGGCACTGGCGATCATGCTGACGGCCTGCGTGCTGGCGCTGGCGGGACTGTCTGCATGGGCTGCAAAGCGCGGGATGCACGGCACCGAGGCAATCACGTGAACAACCTACCCCCCAGCCCCCTTCCCGTGGAAGGGGGTGACAACGGTTCGCCGCTCAGGGGCGGCTCCGGGGTGTTGGCTGGCGCTTCCTTGGGACGGCCCGGCGGAAGCGCGCCATGAAACGTCCCTGGCTCTGGGCCGCCTCGCTGGCCGTCTACGCCTTTCTCTACCTGCCGCTGGCGGTGGTGGTGCTGTTCTCCTTCAACGACTCGATGCTCAACGCCGAGTGGGTCGGCTTCACCACGCGCTGGTACGGCAAGCTGCTCCACGACGAAGACATGTTGCAGGCCGCCGCCAACTCGCTGCTGATTGCCCTGGTTTCCAGCAGCATTGCCACCGTGCTGGGCGCCATGGCGGGTCTGGCGATGCATCGCTACCGCCCGCCCTGGATGCCGCTGCTGGTGCTGACGCCGGTGGCGATGCCGGAAATCCTGCTCGGCGTCTCGCTGCTGCTGTTCTTCCGGCAGGTGCTCGACCTCTCGCTGGGTCTGTTCTCGATCCTGGTTGCGCACATCACCTTCAGCATCGGCTTCGTCGCGGTCATCGTGCGCGGCCGGCTGGCAGGAATGGACGAGAGCATCTTCGAGGCGGCGCGCGACCTCGGCGCGACGCCCTGGGCCACCTTTCGGCGGATCACGCTGCCGCTGATCATGCCGGCGCTGCTGGCAGGGTTCCTGATGGCCTTCACGCTATCGATCGACGATTTCGTGATCACCTTCTTCGTCGCCGGCGTCGGCGTGAATACCCTGCCGCTACAGATCTACTCGATGATCAAGGTGGCGGTGACGCCCGAGGTGAATGCCATCTCCACGCTGCTGATGGCACTGACCCTGACGCTGATCCTGATCGCCGCGCGCTTCGCGCCGGACGTGCTGAAGGGACGGTCGTGAAATCGCCGTCGGCGCAGCGCCGACTCCTGGCCTTCGGCGTTCCCGCGGTGCTGCTGCTGGCAAACCTGCCGGCATCTGCCGCCGATACGCTCTACCTCTACAACTGGAACAACTACATTTCCGAGGATACGGTGCGGCGTTTCGAGGCGCACTGCGGCTGCCGGCTCAATCAGGACTACTACTCGGACAACGAGGAAATGCTGGCCAAGCTGGAGGCCGGCGCGGTCGGCTATGACCTGCTGGTACCGACCGGCAACGCGGTGGAATCGCTGATCCGGCGCCAGGCCCTGCGCGAGCTGGACAAGTCGAAGCTGCCGAACCTGCGCAACGTCAAACGGGAATTCCTCGATGCCTGGTTCGATCCGGGCAACCGCCATTCCGTGCCCTATGCCACGTCGGTGACGCTGATCGGCTACAACGTCGGCAAGATTCAGGAGCTGGGCCTGCCCACCGACACCTGGGCGCTGATCTTCGAGCCGAAATACCTGGAGAAGCTCAAGGGCCGCGTCACGGTGCTCAACAGCCAGCGCGAACTGATGGCGGCGGCGATGAAATACCTCGGCCATTCGGTGCAGGAGCACGACCCGGCGCGCTGGGATGAGGCCAAGCGCCTGATCTTGCGCGCCAAGCCCTACTGGGCGGCATTTTCCAACAGCACCTACATCAAGGACCTGGCCATCGGCACCGTCTGGGTCGCCCACGGCTACTCGAACGACATGTTCCGGGCGCAACAGGACGCCGCCGCGGCGCAGCGCCCGTTCAGCATCGGCTTCGCCACACCGAAGGAGGGCGCGGTGCTGGCGGTGGACAGCCTGGTGCTGCACAAGTCGGGACGGCGGCCCGACCTGGCGCACCGGTTCATCGACTTCATGCTGGCGGGCGAGAATGCCGCCGACGTTTCCAACCTGATCGGCGCCGGCAATCCCAATGCCGCCGCTACGCCCTACATCCTGCCAGAGATCGCCGCCAACCCCGGCATCTTCCCGCCGCCGGCGGAACTCAAGCGGCTGGAAATGCTGCGCGACTTCGACCCGAAACTGCGGCGCACCCTGTCGCGGATGTGGACCGAGATCAAGGTACGCTGATGCGCTCCGCGCCAACACTCGGCGCCGGCTCGGTTTGCGTACCTGGTATTCCGCTGCGCGGGCAGGTAACGGCGGACGCGCTTGCGCGCGGCGACCCGGTAGGCGGCCTGCGGCTCGCGCGCCTGATTGCGCTCCAGCCCGTCGAGGGGACTGACCACGCCGCGGCCGCCTTTGTTCAGCACGTGGGTGTAAATCATGGTGGTCGACACGTCCGAGTGCCCGAGCAATTCCTGCACCGTGCGGATGTCGTAGCCGCTTTCCAGCAGGTGGGTGGCGAAGGAAT
This sequence comes from Sulfuritalea sp., assembly GCA_016712985.1. Lineage (GTDB taxonomy): Bacteria > Pseudomonadota > Gammaproteobacteria > Burkholderiales > Rhodocyclaceae > Sulfuritalea. The sequence goes on from JADJQA010000012.1 coordinate 34,651, forward strand.
GGCGCCAATGCCGATCACGGCATAGGAGACACAGCTTCGCCACGCACCTGCTCGAGGCCGGGGTGGATCTGCACACCATCCAGCGCCTGCTGGGGCACGGCCACATCAGCACCACCATGCGCTACCTGCATCTGGCGCGGAACCGTCTGACCGGCACCACCTCGCCGCTCGAACTGCTCGATCCCCTGCCCACCTGAGCGGCCGTGGACCGCCGCGTCGGTTTGGCCGAGGTGCTGCGTCGCCACGGCCCGAGCTATCTCGCCAGCCATCTCTTGTCGTGGGCGAAGGCCAAGGTCTGGCGCGCCATCGTCGCCTGCCGCACCGCGGCATTGGGCGGCCATGTCGAGACCTGCGACGCCTGCGGCACGACGCGTCACGTCTATCACTCCTGCCGCAACCGGCACTGCCCGCAATGCCAGACCCGTGCCAAGGAAGCCTGGCTGGCCCAGCGCCACCGCGAGCTGTTGCCGGTGCCGTACTTCCACTTGGTGTTCACCCTGCCGCATGATCTGAACGGCCTGATTGGCATCGCCCCGAGGGCGCTCTACGAGAGGCTGTTTGGCGCCGTATCGGCCACCCTCACCGAGTTCGCCGCCAACCCGCGCTGGCTGGGCGGGACGCCGGCGTTCTCCCTGGTGCTGCACACCTGGAAGCAGGATCTGGGACGGCATGTGCATGTCCATGCACTGGTGGCCGGCGGGGCGCTGGCGCCCTCGGGCGAATGGCGGTCGAGCAAGCGCGGCTTCCCGCGAGGGGATTGAAAGAGAGGAGAAGTCGCTTGTCAAGGAACAGCGGTATTGCATTCGGCGAGTCCATTGGGCGCAAGCTTCGTGGCCTGGAATGAAACCGGGGTTGGCGCGACAGGAGATGAAGCTCCGGTTGAATGGGATGATGATATGCTTTCCGTCATGCCGAACGACTTAATCTGCCGAACCGCCGGATACGTGACCCGTACGTCCGGTGGTGTGGGAGGGGGGAGCCGTGAGGCTTTCCCCTATCCCGATTGGGCGCCACCATCACTCGGCACCAGGCCCGCAGTACAATGACTTCTCTATACGGAGGCACTCGCCATGGGAAGTAAACTCGAATTGCTCGAAGCCGAAGCCCTGCAGCTTACAGCCGGCGAACGGGCGGCGTTCGCCCAGGTATTGCTTGCCAGTCTCGACGAAGATGCTGAGATTGAGGAAGCATGGGCTGCCGAAACCGAGCGCAGAATTTCCGATATCGAGAGTGGAGTGGTACAAACCATTCCAATTGCTGATGCGCTTGCACAGGTGCGTGCGTCGCTGCGGTGAAGCTTGTCGTTGCTCCACTGGCGCTCGCCGAACTGCACGATGCGGCCGCGTTCTATACGTTGAAGGCCAATGTTGAGCTTGGTCTCGCATTTGTGGCTGAGTTTGAACGAACGGCCAATGTTGTCTTTGCCAACCCTCTGCTCGGCGCTGTATTTCGTGGCACTCGTCGGCGTTATCTCCTCCGTCGATTCCCATACAGCATCATTTATCAAGTCACCACAGAGGAGCTTCGAGTCCTTGCGGTCGCACATCACAGACGGCGCCCTGGTTACTGGGCGCATAGGAAGTAGCACGCCGTTGTCACTTCGACCGGTGATGCCCAACCCGGCGGTCGACCCCGTTCGCTTCGCGCCCCCCCCCCCCCCCCCCCCCCCCCCCGTGGTCGGGCGGCCCCTCAGCTACGACTTTCGACTCCACTTTCACGCGAAAGCACAGGTCTTTGTTGTGCATACAATAAACCTTGACCCGTCATCTATTTGTGCATACACTCTGGCGTATGAAAGTCGACTTCGACCCGATCAAGAACGCGAGGAACATCAAGGAGCGCAAACTCGCGTTCGAACGAGTGGCAGAAGTCGATTTCAATACTGCACTGGTGTTTCCTGACACCCGAAAGGCATATGGCGAAACTCGTTACATTGCAATGTGCTACCTGGATCGGCGACTGCACGTGCTGTGCTTTACCGAGACCGGGACGGGCATTCGGGTAATCAGCTTCCGTAAGGCCAATACGAGAGAGGCAAATAGACATGGCAAGGCGCAAACCATTGAGTGACGCCGACGGCGAGGTCCGCGAACTGACCGCAGACGATATGGCGAAATTCAAGCCTGCCGTTAAGGTGTTGCCATCATCACTTAGAAAGAAGCTCGGCGTGCGCGGGCCACAGAGGACCCCGACAAAAGAGCGCATCACCATCCGGTTGTCGCGAGAGGTGGTGGAGCAATTCCGCGAAAGTGGCGAGGGTTGGCAATCTCGTGTGGATGCCGCCTTGCGGGAGTGGCTCAAGAATCATTCTCCGGCGTAAGCCATTGCCCTATTTACACATGGGGTCGAACCCGTCGTTCGAGGGGACGCTGCGCGATGAAGCCGCGCAGCGCCGGTCCCCGCGAGGGGATTGAAGGAGAGGAGAAGTCGCTTGTCAAGGAACTGCGGTATAGCATTCGGCGAGTCCATTGTTGAAACGTTCCTGTTCCAGCGCCAAGTGGCCGCTCTATTGGACCGAAGAGGAGCGCGGCGCATTCTTGAAGGAGATTCGCCGCGTCCTCGAAGAGTAAGCCCCTCACCAAGTCCAAATTGGCAGCCCATGAAGCCAAACGCGACCATGCTGCGGACCTGTTGCAGTCAGTGCGCGAACATGCCCGGTTTGTCGGCCGCCAATGCCGGTTTGGTGGGTTGGCTTGCCGATTCTGCTCCGATTGTCGCCTGTGTCGACCTGTACAATTTGCGCGAATTGGCGGGACATGCAATCAAGGTACGCAAGGTGCCCCGCGGCAACGGCAAGTGCGCGAGCCCAATGCTCCGGGCAACGAGGAATCGGTTCATGAAAGTATTTGTGGCGTATTGGCATCCCGAGCCGCGAAACTCTGACCCGGCGATGTTCGACACCGCGCGCGCGACGCTTGCTAGTGCGGGGCACGAGGTCAGAATGGCCGGCTTGCATCCGATGCGTTTCGATCCGGTTTCCGCCTGTCCGTCCGACAGGCCGGGTGCTTCGCTGGTGGGCGCCATCGCAAGGCGCGGTTAAGACGGATCCGGGAGAGTCTTCATGCAGCGCATCCTGGTCTACTCCGACTCGCTGTCGTGGGGCATCATTCCCCTGACACGTCAGCGCTTGCCTTTCGACCAGCGCTGGCCGGGGGTGATGGAGCTGACGCTCTGTGCCTCCGGCAGGAAGGTCCGCGTCATGGAGGATTGCCTCAACGGCCGCCGCACGGTTTGGGATGATCCGTTCAAACCTGGCCGAAACGGACTCGTCGGCCTGGCTCAACGGATCGAGATCGATTCTCCGCTCGAGCTGGTTGTTCTGATGCTCGGCACAAACGATTTCCAATCCATGCACCAGCACAACGCATGGCATTCATCGCAGGGCATCCTTGCTCTGGTGTCGGCCATTCGCGCCGCGCCGATCGAGCCTGGCATGCCCGTGCCGCAGGTTTTGGTGGTTGCACCGCCGGCGATCCAGACGCCCAAGGGGCCGATTGCAGCGAAATTCGAGGGTGGCGAGACAAAGTGCGCGGGCCTCGCCGACGCCTACCGGCAGGTCTGCACAGATATCGGATGTCATTTCTTCGATGCCGGCGACGTGGTTGGATCCAGCAAGGTGGATGGTGTGCATCTCGATGCGGAGCAGCACCTGGCGCTGGGCGAGGCGCTGTCGCGGGTTATCGAGCCTCTGCTGCGGATGGTTGCCGGGCCGCCGATGGTCGTCGGTGCAACAGAGCAACATGCCGGTCGGTCCTGACGACATGCACAGCGACGCGTCAAAGCGCTCTGGCATCGTCGCGTTGTTCAGCCGGAGGTGCGACGCGACAATGTTCCGGGACGGCGAGTCCGAGTTGCCGGAAAAGAGCGGAAGCGCCTCGCACGGTGGCTTGGACAGCCATGTCGAGATCATCGGCAGGGCACTGGTGCGGGCCACCGGTGGCGCACTGGCGCCTCTGGTTGATGATCGGGCTGCGTTTTTGTCCTCATCGGCGGGCGTCAACAGGCCGTAGTAGTTTGCGCGCGAGCGCGCGAGCGGCCATAATCCGCCTAGTGACCGGGCCCATGTTCCGGCCGCACGCGGGGAGGGGGAGAATGGATCTTTGGGGGTGTTCGGCGGTGGTCACCGGGGCGGCATCGGGTCTCGGTGCGGAGACGGCGCGCTACCTCGCCGAGGCGGGCGCGAAGGTGACGGTGATCGATATCGATGGCGCCGGCGTGCAGAAAGTCGCCGACGAGATCAGCGGTCTTGGGATCCCCTGTGACGTGGCTGACTCGCTGTCGCTCGAAAGTGCCCTGGCGAAGGCGCGCCAGGCACATGGCGCGGCCCGCGTGCTGGTGCACTGCGTCGGCCGCGGCCACTCGGCGCCGATCGTCGGCGCCGACGGACCGATGCTGCTTGAGGACTTTCGCCAGCTCGTCGAGGTCAACCTGATCTCGACTTTCAACATGATGCGACTTGCCGCCGCCGACATGGCGAAACTGGAACCGCTGGAGAACGGCGAGCGCGGCGTGATCCTGTCGACGGCGTCGGTTTCGGCTTACGAGGGGCAGAGCGGCGAGGCCGCCTATTCCGGCTCCAAGGGCGGTGTCGTCAGCATGATCCTGCCCGCAGCCCGCGAACTCGGGCCGCTGGGCATTCGCGTGGTCGGCATCGCGCCAGGCCTGTTCGGCACACAGACGCTGTTCAACATGGAAAAGAACCTCGATTCGCGGCTCGCGCACCACATCCCGTTTCCGCACCGCTTCGGCGATGCCGCCGAGTTCGCGATGCTGGTGATTCATGTCCTGAACAACGTCATGATCAACGGTACCGTGCTGCGCCTCGACGGCGGCTACCACCGCTGAGCAAGCCGCGCGACCGAACGCAAGGGACGCCCGTGAGCAAGACCCTGACGTTGTACCTCGTCTCGCGTGCCTCGGGCGAAATGGTCGAGATGCTGGCGCGCAATGCCGTCGCCCAGCTCGAAGGGGTCAAGCTCCGGCGCCGCTTGTGGAAGATGGTGCGCCGCATGGGCCAGGTCCCGGAGATCCTCGCTGCGGTGGCGGACTCGCCGGGCTATGTCCTGCACAGCATCAGCGACACTGATATTCGCGAAGCCCTGGAGGAGGGTTGCAGGCGGCTGGGCGTTCCGTGCCAGTTCGCGCTCGAGCAGCTGATCAGCCGGCTCGCCAAGCACTGCAACGCCTCCGTGCTGTTTCATGCCAGTTCAGGCGAGGCCTACGACGAGGACTATTACCTGCGTGTCGAGGCCATGAAGTACACGCTGGCCCATGACGACGGCGTGGCGAGCGACGATCTCGAAAATGCCGACGTTATTCTTGTCGGGGTGTCGCGAGCGACCAAGACGCCAACCTGCATGTATCTGGCCTCGCGCGGAATCAAGGCCGCCAACGTGCCGCTGGTGCCGGGCGCGCCGATCCCCGCCGCGCTGGTGAGCCCGCAGGCGCCGCTTGTCGTCGGACTGATAGTCGATCCGGGGCGGCTGGCGATGATCCGCTCCGCCCGTCTGAAGTCGCTGAACCAGGATGCGGACACCAGCTACGCCGACATCGATGCCCTGCGCCAGGAGATGCTGGCCGCGCGCCGCCTGTTCGTCCTGCACGGCTGGCCGATCATCGACGTGACAAATCGCTCGATCGAGCAGACGGCGGCGATGATCATCGAAAAGCTCGAGGCGCGCGCCGGCGATCATCCTTGACGCGTTGCCGGCCATCCTGGGAAAGCCGTGGGCTGTTCCCGGTTCCCTGCATCAGGACGTCGGCAGACGCAACTGTTGGAAGGTGAGGGAGAACAAGGTGAGGTCATACGCAAGCGTGCCCCTGCTGCTGTCCCTGGTCATCGCTCTGGATTCGGCGGCAGCCGATCTGCCGGCGGGCAACTGCGCCGCGCCACAGGCGGCGATGGATCTTTCACAGTGCGATTTCTCGCGCAAAAAACTGGCGGGCAGGGACTTGCGCGGTGCGCGGCTGGCAGGCGCGAAGATGGAGAGCACGGATTTCAGCAAGGCCAATCTGTCCGGCGCGGATTTGCGCGGCAGCAATGCCAAATGGGCCAATTTCACCGGGGCGAACCTGTCCGGCGCCGACCTCACCGGTGCGGCGATGGAGCAGGTCGATTTCACCAATGCGAAGCTCAAGGCGACACGGCTGACGGGCGCTACCCTGCGCCAGGCGATATTTTTCAAGGCCGACATGAAGGATGCCGACCTGGCCAATGCCGATGTCTGGAACGCCAGCTTCGACAAGGCGCTCAACATGGCCGATTCGGTGCAGGAAGCCCTGGTGGAGCCGTTCGTCGTCAGGGATCGCCGATAGGTACCGCAGGCTGCCGTGCCTGCTGCATGAAAGTCAAGGCGTGGCTGTCGGTTCGCCGCCCGCTGCCACCAGCGGGCGGCGCACGGCAAGCATCGTACAGTCGTCGTCAAGCAGGTCGGAACCGGCAAACCTGGCCACTTCCCCACGCACCTCGTCAAGCAGCGTTGACAGGGGACATGAACCTGCCTGGCCGAGAATACCCAGGCAGCGGCTTTCGGTGAATTCGCCACCCATGCTGTTGTGCGCTTCGGTGACCCCGTCGGTGTAACAAAACAGGACTTCGCCCGGCTTGAGTTCATGCTCCATCGAAGCGTAGGCCAGGCCCGGATATGCGCCTATCAGGGCGCCCTTCGGAATGGTCAGGGGCCGGGCTTGTCCGCCGGCGGACAGCAGTGGGGCGCAATGCCCGCCATTGGAGTAATGCAAGCTGCCGCTGTCGACATCGAGGAAGCCGCAGAACAGCGTAACGAAAATATTGGCGTCATTGCCGATGCACAAACGCTCGTTGAGAGTTTCCAGCAGTTTGTCCGGGCGCAGGATAGTCATTGCCAGGATTCGCAGCAAGCCGATGGTGCGCGCCATGAACAGCGCGGCGACGATGCCGTGACCGGAGACATCGCCGATGCAAAAAAACAGTTTGTGATCATCGACGAAGAAGCCGTCGAAGAAATCGCCGCCGATAACGGACGCCGGCTCCATCAAGCCGCATACCTCGATATCATTGCGCTCGGGGAACATCGGGCGTTGCAGCGGCAGCATGCTGGCCTGCAATTGTCGGGCGACATCCAGTTCTTTCCTGAGGTGAATCAGTTCGAGTTGCTGCCGCTGGGCCTTCAGAGCCACGTCGTTGGTTCTGCGCATGCGCTCGACAAGGGAGATCATCAGATTGCTGGCGACCCGGGCAGTGCCATCAGGCGATACCAGAACACTTCTCGTGACAGCTCCAGCACGCGGGCATCGGTCAGTGCCAGTACCAGCGCCGACACCGGTTTGCCGTCGATCGCCGAAAGCTCGCCGACGCATTCACCGGAAGAAATCGCGATGGCGGCGTCGGGGCTCAGGTTGGCGTCCAGATGGGCGGCAATCTGTCCCGACAGCAGGGTATAGACGTTGTGGTTGGTCTCTCCGGGCCTGAGCAAGGGCGTGCCGGCAGGCAACAGCAGCACTTCGCAATCCGCCAGGATCTCGGCAATGGCCGCTTCGTCGGCATTGCGAAACAGCGGGATCCAGCCGATGCTCAGGCGACGCTGGTCAGTCCCTCTTTGTCGGGCTTCCAGGGCACGTTGCGCCGTCCTTCGTTCCGGCCCACGGCGGAAACTGACGCGCTGAAGGGATTCGATCGCCATTGCTAGGGCTCAGTCCAGCCCACGCCCATGCTCAAGCCGTTGCGCCCCTCGCTGTGGCCGTAGCTCAGCTTGTCCGCGAGGCTGCGGATCATCAGCAGCCCGAGTCCACCGGGTTCGGCATCGGCCAGCGATGGCGGTCTCGGCTTCAGCAAGGAGGCCAGCGGATCAAACGCCGCGCCTGAATCACAGACCGTCAGCGTGGCTTCACTGCCACCCTCGTCGCGGCGAACCTCAAGGCGCAGACCGATCGGGAACTCAAGCGCCGTCGCGCCACCGTAATCGATGATGTTCGCCAGCACCTCGTTGAGGCAGGACTCAAGACGCGCGAACTGATCGGCGGAACCTTGCGTTCGAGGCAGGCTTTCCCCAGCCAGGTAGAGGCGCCGAACCTCGCCCGGATGGAGGACGCTGATCCAGAGTTCGGCGACCAAATCGACGGCGGGCTTGCTGGTCCCCACATCAGGCGCAGGCGGCCTTTCCGCCTCGGCGGCATCGCTGAACATCGGGATCAGGGCATCGATACCGGTGATCTCCAGGGTCATCCTGACCGGTGGGTTGTCGCCGATGAACAGCACCATTTTCCCGCCGCGATTCTGCAGTGCCTTGGCATTGGCGATCAGGGCACGAATGCCGATCGAGGCGAGAAAACTGACGGCGCTAAGGTCGACGACCACTCGGCGCTTGGCCGACGCGGCCAGCGCGGCAAATGTCGTTGCGATTTCGTCGGTACCGGCAATGTCCAGACGCCCGGAAATCGATATCCGGCGAAGGTTTTCGGTGATGTCTTGGAAGCTGATGGTCATGGCGGATTCGATCCTTATTCAGAAAAAAGCGCAGTCAATCGTACAGTGGATGGCATGGCGCGATGTGGCTATCCGGCTGGCGCAGGCTGGCGCCCATTCGCTTCGAGCGCCTCGGACGACTGCGTGATCAGGGCGATGCTGTGCGCAGCGACGTCGACAGTGCCTTCAAGGCTGACTATTGTCGGCTGGCCGGCCGGTTCGGCGCTGGTGTCCAGCAGCACCGACCAGGGGCCGGGCGGCAGTTTGAAACGGATCACGCTGACCCCGGCGTTGATCAGGCAGAGCAGCAGCGGACCGGCAGGCTGCTCCGGGCTCAGGATGAAGCCGAAGGCGCGATGGGATGGATCAATCCATTGCGCGGCGGTCAGCGGGTTGCCGTCAGGCAGCAACCAGACGACATCGGCATGGCGTCCATGCACGACCTTGCCGGCAAGCCAGTCGGCGCGGCGCAGTTGCGGGAATTCGCGGCGCAATCTGATCAAGCGGGCGACGAAGTCGATCAGCGCCTGGTCGGCGTTCTCCCAGTCGAACCAGTTGATCTCGTTGTCCTGGCAGTAGGCATTGTTGTTGCCGCGCTGGGTGCGTCCCAGTTCGTCGCCGCCGAGCAGCATCGGTATCCCCTGCGAGCACAGCAGGGTGGCCAGCAGCGCCCGCTGCAGGCGGTGGCGCAGCCGCAGCACCTGGGTCGCCTCGCATTCGCCCTCGAAGCCGCAGTTCCAGCTCAGGTTGTGGCCGTGACCGTCGCGATTGTCTTCGCCATTGGCCTCGTTGTGCTTGTTGTCGAAGGTCGTGAGGTCATGCAGGGTGAAGCCATCGTGCGCCGTGATGAAATTGATGCTGGCGCGCGGCTTGCGGCCCTGATGGCGAAACAGGTCGCTGGAGGCGCACAGGCGGCCGGCGACTTCGCCCATCGTCGCATGCCCGCGCAGCCAGAAATCTCGCACCGTATCGCGGTACCGGTCGTTCCATTCGCTCCAGCCGGACGGGAAGCGACCCAGCTGGTAGCCGTCCGGACCGATGTCCCAGGGTTCGGCGATCAGCTTGACGCCGGCCAGCACCGGGTCCTGGCGAACCGCGTTGAGGAAACTGCACTGCGAATCGAAGCCGCGGTCTTCGCGCGCCAGCGTCACCGCAAGGTCGAAGCGAAAGCCATCGACGTGCATTTCCGTTACCCAGTAGCGCAACGAGTCCATGACCAGTTGCAATACGCGCGGATGGCTCAGGTTGAAGGTGTTGCCGCAACCCGTGACGTTCTCCGGATAGCGCGGCTGCCCTGGCTGCAGGCGGTAGTAGATGCTGTTGTCAATGCCGCGAAAGCACAGCGTCGGTCCATGGTGATCGGACTCGGCGGTGTGGTTGTACACCACGTCAAGGATCACTTCGATGCCTTCGGCATGGAGCGTCCTGACCATGGTCTTGAATTCGTCGACGGCCGACAGCTCGCCGCCAGCCGCCTGGCAGTAGGGGTGCGCGGCAAAAAGCCGATCGTGTTGTAGCCCCAGTAGTTCTTCAGGTCCATCTGCAGCAAGTGGCGTTCATCGAAGTGGTAGTGCACCGGCAGCAGGTTGACCGCGGTGATTCCAAGTCGGGCGAAATGCGCCAGCGCCGCCGGCGAGGCCATTCCCGCATAGCTGCCGCGCAATGCCGCCGGGACCTGCGGATGCGTCTGGGTAAAGCCCTTGACATGCACTTCATAGAGCACGGTTTCGGCCCACGCCGTACGCGGCGGGCGGTCATTACCCCAATCGAAGCTGTCGTCCACCACGGCTGACTTGGGCACGGCCGCGGCGTTGTCGCGGGTATCGCGCTGGCTGTAGTAGAGCTCGTCGTCGAACTGCATTTCTTCCCTGGCAAGCTCACCGACGATCGCGCGCGCATATGGGTCGAGCAACAGCTTGTTGGGGTTGAAGAGCTGGCCTTTTTCCGGATCGTACAAGCCGTCCACCCGGTAGCCGTAGAGCTGCCCCGGAGCAAGCCCGGGCAGGTAGGCGTGCCACACCTGGTCAGTCCAGTGCGGAATTCTGATGCGGGCTGTTTCGCGCTTGCCGCCGCCATCGAACAGGCACAATTCCACACTCTTGGCATTCTCCGAGAACAGCGCAAAATTGACCCCGGCGCCATCCCAGTGTGCGCCCAGGGGCCAAGGACTTCCCGGCTGCACTTTCAAGGAAAGATCGGAGTTCAATTGATTCGTTTCAGCGTTAAGTTCCGTCACTGTTGACACGTCCATAGGTGATTCGCCGCCCGATTCGATGGGCCGCAAGCGAAATCCCGGGCCGCCAGGCGCCGGTAGGATCCCCCTGGAAATCGGGAGGAGCTGATGTCATGCTGTTGCGGATTGCGTGTTTCACCGTTGCAGGCATTCCAATTCCAAGGGCGGAAGTATTCTTGATCTCCGCAACCCGGTCAATTGCTTAATTTTGCCTTTGACTCTTTCGGCTTGACGCCGAATGCGGATCGGCAGGATTTTCTCCGGCTTCAACCGCCACTTGCGGCGGTTGCTCAAGAGGAGAATTGCAGGCGCGCCAGATGCGCGTAGAGCCCATCCTGCCGCACGAGTTCCGCGTGGCTGCCGGTCTCGACGATACGGCCCTGGTCCATCACCACGATGCGGTCGGCCTGTTGCACCGTGGCGAGCCGATGGGCAATGACCAGCGTGGTGCGGTTCTTCATCAGCTTTTCGAGCGCGGCCTGCACCAGGCGTTCGCTTTCGGCGTCGAGCGCCGAGGTGGCTTCGTCGAGCAGCAGGATCGGCCTGTCGGCGAGCAGGGCGCGGGCGATGGCGATGCGCTGGCGCTGGCCGCCGGAAAGGCGCACGCCGCGCTCGCCCAGGTCGGTGTCATAGGCTTGCGGCAGGCGGCTGACGAACTCGTCGGCATAGGCCGCGACGCAGGCCGCGCGCACGTCTTCGGGGGTGGCGTCGGGGCGGGCATAGCGCACGTTTTCCAGCACGCTGGTGGCGAAAATCACCGCCTCCTGCGGCACCAGGGCGATGCAGCGGCGCACCGCCAGCGGGTCGGCGGCCGAGAGCGGCACGCCATCGAGGCAGAGTCGTCCCGACTGGGGATCGTAAAAGCGCAGCAACTGGAACACCGTGGTCTTGCCGGCGCCCGAGGGGCCGACCAGGGCCACGCTCTCACCCGGCGATACGGCGAGGCTGAAATCTTCCAGGGCCGGCGTGTCGGGTCGCGACGGGTAGCGGAAGTTCACGGCCTCGAAATCGATCTCGCCGCGCGCTCGCACGGGCAGCGGCACGGGATGCTGCGGCATTCCTACTTCGGGATGCGCCGCGAGCAGTTCCAGCAGGCGCTCGGTGGCGCCCGCGGCGCTGCAGGTCGCCCCAGGATTCCGACAGCGCGCCGACGGAGCCGGCCACCAGCGCCGCATAGAAGACGAAGGCGGAGAGTTGTCCGGGGCTGATGCGGCCCGCAAGTACGTCGTGGCCGCCGACCCACAGGATCAGCGAGACGGCGCCGAACACCAGCACCATCACGGCCGCCACCAGCGTCGCGCGATTGCGGATGCGGGCCAGCGCCGTGGCGAAGCCGCGCTCGATCAGGGTGGCGAAGTCGCGGCGGTCGGCGTCCTCGTGGCCATAGGCCTGGACGATGCGAATTTCGTGGATGGTCTCGTCGATGCGGTTGCCCAGATCCGCCACGCGGTCCTGGCTGATGCGCGCGAAGCGTCGCACACGGCGGCCGAACAGCACGATGGGTGTCACCACCAGCGGCACGCCCGCCAGCACCATCAGGGTCAGTTTCAGGTTGGTAGTGAATAGCATGGCCAGCCCGCCGATCAGGATCAGGATGTTGCGCAGCGCGATGGACAGGCTGGAGCCGATGGCGTTTTCGATCAGCGTCGTGTCGGAAGTCAGGCGCGAAATCACCGCGCCGGTGCGGCCCTGCTCGAAATACGAGGGCGGCAGCGACAGCAAGTGGTCGAAGACGCGCCGACGCAGGTCGGCGGTGACGCGCTCGCCGAGCCAGGAGACGTTGTAGAAGCGCGTGTAGGTGGCCGCCGCCAGCAGCGCGATGACGCCGAACATCGCCAGCAGCGCACGGTCCAGCCAGGCCGGGTCGCCGGCCGAAAAGCCGCGGTCGATCACCGCGCGCAGTCCCTGACCGACGCCGAGCATGGCCAGCGCTGCCACCACCAGCGCGATGGCGGCGAGGATCACGCGGCCGCGGTAGGGTTTGAGCAAGTCGACGACGACTCGGGCCGGAGTTTTCAGATCCTGTTTCATGGTGAAGTTAACGTGAAATAAGCTGTTCGGAGCGACCGGTGATAGTCGAGCGATGCGAACTGATCAGAAGCCTTCCCGTGAGGGGACGATGGGAGGGGCGGGCCTTCAATTCGCCTTTCGCGAGTTTCATCATCCGCGGTGCCGCGCCACTGCTGCATGCACGTTAGCGAGGTTGGCGGGCGGGGAGCATTGTAGGCTGCGAACCCGGCAGGCTATAGTAAAGGACTCATTCATTGCCCAAGGAGCGCTCCATGACTTCCCTTCCCCTGGCTTCCCTCGTCACCCTGCTGGTGCTCATGCTGATGGTCGCGACGGCGATGAACGTCGGCCGCGCGCGGGGCCTTTACGGCATCAAGGCGCCCGCAACCTCGGGGCATGAAATGTTCGACCGCGCCTTCCGCGTGCAGATGAACACCATGGAGGCCGCCGTGGTGATGCTGCCGGCCCTGTGGCTGTATGCGGGATTGATCGACGACCGCGGCGCCGGGTTGATGGGGGCGATCTGGCTGGCGGCGCGGGTCTGGTATGCGCTGGCCTACCTGAAGGATCCCGCCAGAAGGGGCGCCGGCTTCGGCCTGTCATTCCTTGCGTTTGCCGGGCTCTGGCTCGGGGCGCTGTGGGGCGTGGCAAGGCTGATGATGCGCTGAGAGCTTGTGCATGAATCTGCGGCGTGTGCCGTGTTTGGCGCGGTTGTCACAGCGGCGATCATGGATGGCGCGCTTTTTTCGGGTAGCTTGCGCTGCCGTGCTGACAGCGCCGACTCTTCGTTTTTCTCCATTGTGACCGGGCGATGGGCATGCACTGTTCGGCTTCGAAAGGGTAGGCGGCGTATCGGCTCTGTCGGCAAGGGGCAGCGCGGAAACATCAGCGAGATCTGTTGCAGGAGGCCGCCCCTCCGAGAACCGTCACGCACCAATGCGTGACCGGCTGCAAACCAGCGGTTGCGGTCGGTGGGTGGAAACTGATGGCGGGCGGCTGTCGGCCATTATGTAGAGTACTCAATTATGTATAGCGGTGTGGCAGCGAGCCTGGCTGCCTTATGGGGTGGCTCAGCTCTAAAAAATTCGGCGGCCTTTCGGAAGTCAGACCGGTCCCAGTTCCGAGCGAACGCCTTTGTGGGGCCCCAAACCCCGTGCGGGAGGCATGACCCGAAACCACTCGAAACATCAGGACCTCCGGTAGCCAAATCCCGCTCCAGATTGTTGCTGAACTTATGTATAGTTTTTTGACGTCGCGCATATTGAACCGCCAGCGTTGACAGGGGCCGCCAGACTACGCCAAGTGGTGGCTATGCTCACTTTACTACTCCATAATAGACGGCCGTTGGGCCTAAACCGCTGACGCGGTAGTCCCGGCTCGACGGCCGGGATCTGTGGGTCGGTTTTACAAAAAGCTCCGAACGGAGAACGATGAAGTGGCTGCTTGCAGCACTTCACTCAATCCAGATAAGGAGCTTGAACATGACGCCACTACGCCAGCGGATGCTCGAAGACATGGCAGTCCGCAACCTCGCCCAGAACACGCAATCGGCTTACATCCAACAGGTGATCGCTTACGCGCGGCACTTTCGCCGCGCGCCGGAAGAGCTTGGTCCGGAGGATATCCGCGCCTACCAGATCCATTTGACGCAGACGCGAATGCTGTCGGCCAGCAGCGTCAGCGTCGCGACCGGTGCGCTGCGCTTCCTGTACAAGGTAACGCTCAAACGCGCGTGGGCGGTCGAAGAGATTCCGATGCCCAAGCGGCCCTTCCGATTGCCGGTGATTCTGAGCCGCGAGGAAGTGATGCACTTTCTCGATTCGATCGGCAACCTCAAGCATCAGGCGATTCTGACGGTGGCCTATGCGGCGGGCCTGCGCATCTCCGAAGCTACCCACCTCAAGGTGACGGACATCGACAGCCAGCGGATGATGCTCCGGGTCGATCAAGGCAAAGGCCGGAAAGACCGCTACGTGATGCTCTCGCCGCGCTTGCTTGACGTGTTGCGCGCCTACTGGAAAGCCTTCCATCCGACGCTGTGGCTGTTCCCGGGCGACCTGCCCGATCAACCGATCACCCGTGATGCCGTCGGCCAGGCGTGCCAGAAGGCGCATCGCGCATCGGGCATTGCCAAGCCGATCACCCCCCACTCGCTGAGGCACGCGTTCGCCACCCACCTGCTGGAATCCGGCACCGACGTGCGCACCATTCAGCTCCTGCTCGGGCATCGCAGTCTGGCCACCACCTCGCGCTACCTGAAGGTTGCCAGCAGCACCGTGTGCGCCACCGCCAGTCCCTTCGACTTGCTGCCCAAGGTGGGGCCGCCCCCGCCGACACCGACGCCTGCCGTCCAGTTCTGAGGGGGCGTTGCGTCCCATCGGGCTCGAACTGGCGGACATCTTTCGCCAAACCGGGCCCCAGTATCGCGAGCACCACGCTGACGCGCTGAGCCGCGGGCAGCGTTGCGTCATGAGTGCCATCGAGCGTTGCCGGACCGCCGCGCTGGGCGGACACGTCGAGCAGTGTGATTCATGCGGCCACCTGCGCGTGGCGTTCAACAGTTGCAGAAATCGGCACTGCCCGAAGTGTCAGTCCCTGGTGCGCGCCGAATGGCTGGACGATCGTCACGCCGACCTCTTGCCCGTCGATTACTTCCATGTGGTGTTTACGCTGCCCGAGGAGATCGCGGCGATTGCCTACCAGAACAAGGCCGTCGTCTACGACATCCTGTTCCGCGCCACCGCCGAGACCTTGCGCACGATCGCTGCTGACCCCAAGCACCTGGGCGCCGAGATCGGCTTCATCGCCATCCTTCACACGTGGGGGCAGAATCTCCTGCATCACCCGCATCTGCATTGTGTGGTTCCGGGCGGCGGGCTGAGCGCCGACGGCGAGCGCTGGGTCTCCTGCCGTCCGGGGTTCTTTCTGCCGGTACGCGTACTGTCGCGGCTGTTTCGCCGATTGTTTCTGGCGCAGTTGCAGGTGGCTTTCGACGCCGGCCAGTTGCGCTTCTTCAACGCGCTTGAAGCGCTTCAGGTTCCTCGCGCTTTTGCCAAGTATCTTGCGCCTGTACGACGGGCCGAGTGGGTGGTCTACGCCAAGCCGCCGTTCGGTGGTCCCAAGCATGTTCTCGAGTACCTGGGTCGCTACACGCATCGAGTGGCCATCTCAAACAACCGGCTGATCAACTTCGCCGATGGCCAGGTCAGCTTCCGGTGGAAGGATTATCGCCACGAGTCGCGGCAGAAAGTGATGTGCCTGGACGCATCGGAGTTCATCCGCCGGTTCCTGCTGCATGTCCTACCGAACGGGTTTCAGCGGATTCGGCATTACGGCCTCTTGGCCAACTGCCATCGCGCTGCCAAGTTGGCCCAGTGCCGTCAGTTGCTTGCCGAGCCCGCTCCCGTGGTCGAGCTTGCCAAGGTGCCGCTGGACTACCGTGACCGCTACCAGTTGCTCACCGGTACGTCGCTGCGTGACTGCCCCAAGTGCGGTCATGGTCACATGCTTTGCATCGAAACTTTCTTTCCGGCAAACAGACCACGTGGGCCACCGGGCGATCACTGATGGGCACGGATTATTCGAACCCCGCTGAACGCTTCGCCGAGGTCATCGCGAATCGTCGGGCGTCCTATTGTCAGATGGGGCGCGCACCGACGAAATGGACTGTCGCATTGCCGGAATTACCCATCCATGCGCGCGCCGCGACCCTCCAAGATCCGACGCCTGAGCACGAAATCATGTCTCGTGCTGCCGCTTCACGCCTTTCTCCGCCGGCAGCCTCGCGCTTTGCCCGCACCGTTCTGATTCAATCCCCATAGCGTCACCGCCTGCGCGGCGGTTCAGTCCAACAGGATTTTTAGCCTACCGGTCGCGGTGGTGGCGCCACGCTTCTCACCAACCTCATCACGCCGCGCCCGCCAGGCTAAAAACCCTCTGCATTATGCATAGTCCGCAGTTCCACATCTGTCCGGTTGATTTCATAGCAAAATCATCTGGTTATCGGCTGGGTCGTCCGGAAAGTGCGATACGGCATCGAAAACCAGCTTATCCAGTTGGACTTTTTCAAACATATTGACCTCGATAATGTTGAGCAAGAGTTGCGGAGATGCCGGCAGATTCAGGCGTTTGCGCGCGATGATGACAATAAGATAGACGCAGACGGCGATCCAAATCTGCGACTTGACGGCATTGATGGAGTTGCCGAAAAAATGTTTGATCGACAAGTTTTGCTTGATCCATTTGAAAAAGGTCTCGACCGCCCACCGGTTGCGGTAGATCTCGGCAATGGTCAGCGCGGGCAGATCGAATCGATTGGTCAGGAACACCAGGAACTTGTCGGTTTCGGGATCGCGGTAAGAAACGCGACGCAGGCGATCCGGGTAGGCAAGCCTCGACTTGGGCGTGGCCAGCAGGATGCTCTGGTCGCTGCGCAACCCGGTCGATTTGTCGACATCGCGCCAAGCAACCCGTGTGTAGCGCATATTGTCCTTGGCCCGGATGACGAAGGAGACCTGTCGTTGATGCAGCGCTTGCAGTCTGGTGAAATCCAGATAGCCGCGGTCGACGACCACGATGGCGCCCGCAGGCCAATGAATCATGTCGAGAATCTTGACGTCGTGCACCTTGCCGGTGGTGATATGGACGAAAACCGGGATGGAGCCACGCAGATCGATAATCGTGTGGGCCTTGACCGCCGCCTTGGTAGAGCGGAAGTCTGCCCAGGGAAACAAACTCAGACACAGGTCGATGGTGGTGGAGTCCATGGCATAGAGCGGTTCCTTGATTCCCAATCCAATGTCGTCGCCCTGATAGAGTTCGACCGCCGTCGCAATCAGTCGATGACCGAGCGCTTCGAACAATCGCCAATCGCGTCGCTCGTTGGCGTCGGCCAGAGTGGAGCGGGATATCTTGCCGCGAATCCCAATGTGGTAGAGCTTGGCGCGTTGCGAATTGAGACAAGCGACCAGATCTCGCAAGCCTTCTCGGCGAGTCAGTTGGGAATACGCGATGCAAAGAAATTGAGTCCAGGCCGAGAAGTGTCGGATCCCATGATTCGATGCGTATCGATCGATGAGATGCTCGAAATGACTGAAGGGAACGAAGTCCAGCAACTGCGCGAATACCGACCGGCCACGATTCATGACGTTGCGTCCTTTGCCAAGAAAACTGGCAAAGATACGGTCGAAAATCGGCTCGCGATTTCAAATCGTCGGAATCTTGGATCACGTCAAGACTCGCGCCATTACTAGGCTTCCATCAGATGATTCGAAAAACTACCGGACAGATGCGCCACGCGCTTTTTGAGGAGCCACGCACTGTGAGGGAGGAGGGGTTAATAAGAGGTCCATAAAGTCTCCAGTAGAAAAGAACGGACTTTCTATCTATCACTGAGATTATGGCTACAATTCAAAACCCACCCCGCCCAGATTCACTGTTGAAGTCCAGTCTGTAAAACTCTCCCCATTCACTGGAAGTCCAATTTAATGGACTGATAAGGGCACGAAGCAGAAATAGGCAATGCATAGGTCATCAGCCGGCTTTCTGGATGGACCGGCCATTGGCCGTACAAGAGTCATCAGGCCCTTCACAGTCTCTTGCCGCCATTGGACTCCGCGCACTCGATTGCCGGGCGTCTGGCGGCAAGGAGCCAGCCAGAACCTTCACCGCATCACAGCAGCTACGGCCGTAGCACGGCACCGGCCAAAATCAATCAGGGAATCCGGAAGCTCATAGATGCGGTAACTGGAACAACTTGCTCGCCACGCGCTGGGGCGTCAGCGGGAATCCTGGCGTCAACAATCCGCCAAGGAATGCCAGCAGGATTACAGCGACCAGTTGTTATCCGGTGATTTCGGCCAACCGATACGGAACCACGGAGCGCGAAAGGTGGCGTACCGTCCTGGCGCCCGTGCCTCAGGTGTACTCGGGCTGGAACGCCTGTTCCGGATTCGACACGGGTTTGTTCCCGCTCCAGTACGGCGACAACTTCCTCAGTTGCGCAATGATCGGCGGCACCGCGGCGATAACCCGGTCGACTTCCTCTTGCGTGTTGTAGCGCGACAGCGAAAAGCGGATCGTGCCGTGCGCGGCCGTGTAGGGAATGCCCATGGCACGCATGACGTGCGAGGGTTCGAGCGAACCCGAAGTACAGGCCGAGCCGCTCGAGGCAGCAATGCCTTCCCTGTTGAGCAGCAGCAGGATGCCTTCGCCCTCGACGTATTCGAAGGCGATGCTGGCGGTGTTCGGCAGGCGGTAGAGCGTGTCGCCATTGACGAAGGCGTTGGGCACTTTGGCCAGGATGCCGCGCTCCAGCCGGTCGCGCAGGCGCTTGACCACGGTGCTCTCTTCCTCGATGTGTTTCCGGGCCAGATCGCAGGCAACACCAAGACCGACAATCGAGGCCGAATTCTCGGTGCCGGCACGCCGGCCGCGCTCCTGGTGGCCGCCGCGCAACAGCGGGCGGAAGCGGGTATTGCGCCGGACATACAGCACACCGATGCCTTTCGGCGCGTGCAGTTTGTGGCCGGAGAGCGAGAGCATGTCGATTTTCGTGGTCTTCAGATCGATCGGCAGCTTGCCCACCGCCTGCACCGCGTCGGTATGGAACATGATGCCTTTCTCATGCGCCAGCGCGGCCATTTCCTCGACCGGGAACAGGGTGCCGGTTTCGTTGTTGGCCCACATCGCGGAGACGATGGCGACGCGGTCATTGAGCAGCGACTTGTACTCGTCGAGGTCGACCCTGCCCTTTTTGTTCACCGGCAGTTTGTGCAGCACGCAACCGTCTTTCTCCAGGTGCTCGCACAGCGTCAGAATGGCCGGATGTTCAACCACCGTGGTGATGATGGTGCGGCGCTCCGGGGACGCCTTCAGGGCCGACAGGATCGCCGTCGAGTCGGACTCGGTGCCGCAGGAAGTGAACACGATTTCCGAATCGTGGGCGGCGCCGAGCAGCGTCTGCACCTTGACCCGCGCCTCCTTGAGCGCCTTGCCCACCTGTGCGCCGAAGCTGTGGATGGACGAGGCATTGCCGAACTGCTCGGTGAAGAAGGGCAGCATGGCTTCGACGACGGCAGGATCGCAGGCGGTCGTCGCGTTGTTGTCCATGTAGATCGGCTTCATTTGCGGCTCCTCGTGCGGGCGAATGCTGGATCCCCGCCTGCGCGGGGATGACGGAATCAGCGGCGCTCTAATGGTTCGCCATCGCGCCGACCGGCAGCACCTGCACCAGTTCGCCGAGGGCCTCGATCAGCTTCTGCTGAACACCGGCAAGGGTGGCCGCTTCCATAGAGCATCCCTGGCAGGCGCCGGACAGCGCCACATAGATCTTCTTGCCATCGACCTCGACCAGCGCGACATCGCCATGGTCGCGCTGCAGCATCGGACGGATGGCTTCCAGCGTGTCTTCGATCTTGCGAATGCGCTGGTAGTTGGTCAGCTTCGGCTTTACCGGAGATGCCGATGGCGCCGGCGTGGACTTCAACGATGGATTTGCCTTGGCCTCGTTCGAGTACAGGCGGCCATTCACGGCGATCAGGATGTCCTCGATCTTCTCGTGGCAGGCCGAGCAGCCGCCGCCGGCCTTGGTGTAGTTGGTGACGTCTTGCATGGTCTTCAGGCCGTTGCCGCGGATGGTCTGCTCGATCATCACGGCATCGATGGCGAAGCACTTGCAGACCAGGTCGCCTTCTTCGTGCTCGTCGCTCCAGGCCTCGCCGCGGTAGTTGGCCACGGCTGCCTGCAATGCCTCGCGACCCATCACCGAGCAGTGCATTTTTTCCGGCGGCAGGCCGTCGAGGTAATCGGCGATGTCCTGGTTGCTGACCAGCAGCGCCTCGTCCACGGTCTTGCCCTTGATGATCTCGGTCAGGGCGGAACTCGACGCAATGGCCGAGCCGCAGCCGAAGGTCTGGAAATGCGCGTCCTCGATGATCCCGGTCTCCGGTTGCACCTTCAGCATCAGGCGCAAGGCATCGCCGCATTTGATCGAGCCGACGTCGCCGATCCCATTGGCGTTTTCCAGCGGCCCGGAGTTGCGCGGGTTGAAGAAGTGCTCGCGGACTTTTTCGGAGTAATCCCACATGGCCTCGTACCCTATGCTGAAAACGACTGGCCGCAGGCGCAGGCGCCCGAGGCATTCGGATTGTTGAACTTGAAGCCGGTCTGGGTCAGGCTATCGACGAAGTCGACCGTCAATCCCTCCAGCATCGGGCGGCTCATCGGATCCACCAGCAGCGTGGCGCCGGCGCCGATCTCGAACTCGAAGTCGTCCTCGCCCTTGTCCTGTTCCAGGCGCAGGCCGTACTGCAAACCCGCGCAGCCGCCACCGGAAACGAAGATGCGCAGCCCGACGACCGGGTTTGCGGCACCCTTGATGAAACGGCTGATGGCTTTGCTTGCAGCGGGAGTCAGGTTAATCATGGCAATCTCCTGGGAGGGCAAAAATCAGCCGGCTACGAAGTCACTGGGGACTATCGAGCGAAGCGAGCTGACTAGAAGCCTCCCCGCGAGGGGAGGATGGGAGGGGCGGGCCTTCAATTCGCCTTTCGCGTGTTTCATCATGAGGGGAACAGAGATCCGCATAAAAGTTAGGGGACGAACGGGGCGGTGAGATGAACCGCTACAGGCCCTTCTCCGCAAGCCCCGTGCCATGATTCCAAGTGCTTGAATCTTCGACATTCGGAACAGACCGCGCGCCACGCTTGTCGCAAAGGCGACAGCGGCCGCTACGGCGAGCAGACGAAGACATGTTTCTGCGGTCCCGGCATACGGGAAGTTCAGAGGCTGTGAAACAATTGGCACCAGCCACTCCAGCCGTCATTCCGGCGCAAGCCGGAATCCAGTGCGTACCGCTGATATCCATGAAAACAATCGGATAGACGAACTGGACCCCGGCCTTCGCCGGGGTGACGAGCGCAGAAATCGAGTCGTGACGAATTTTTCACAAGCTCTCAGGCCGCGACGAAGGTGAAGCATCCCTTCGGGCAGGTACGGCCGCACGCGCCGCAGCCGGTACAGTCGCCGGGGTTCTTGACGATCATCATCGCCTTGGCATCCTCGTCGTCCCAATCGTCCTCATCGACCTCGTCATCCTCGCCACGATCGATCAGGGTCAGCACGTCGCGCACGCAAACCTTGTAGCAGCGGCCGCAACCGATGCATTTCTTGGAGTCGATCGAATCGGCGTAAGTGGGCGTGTAGGGGGTTCCGTCGCGGGTGACGACTATAGCGCTCATGCTGCATCCTTTCTATGATAAGTGCATTGAATTCAGTTTGGCAGTGGCGTCGGCCCAGGCCTTGCAGGCGGCATAGGCAGACTGGGCGATGCCGGGTATTTCTTCGTAGCCGGCCGGCAGCCGCTCCTCGACCAGATCGTGAAGCTGCGCCGCCCGTTCGCCGGCGATGCGTTTCAGCCTCTTCACTTCCTTGTCCAGATTCTTCAGTTCTTCGTCGGTCATCCTTGCCTCCAGTCAATCCGGGCGGGCAAGCCCGCTCATCTCAGTCACCCCCTTCCTCGGGAAGGGGGTCGGGGGGATGGCTATTTCATTGGGCCCGACGTGGCTGGACTCTGGGAGCGAAGCTCCTAGAGTCCAGCCACGTCGGGATGCTTGCCGACGAGTTCCAGGGCCACCGAAAGGAACTTGTCGGCCTCGGTCTTCATCTTCGACAGGCTGTCGAAGCCGAAGCGATGCACATCGCGCAGGGTGCGATCCATGACCACCAGCTTGCCCACCACGATCAGGGCGCGACCGAAGCCTTCGTGGGTCAGTTGCACGAAGGGCGCAGCCATCAGGCCGCACTCCTTTTCGATCAGCACCGCGATCGCGTTATGGAAGGCCTTGACTCGCGCAATGATCTGCTCGTCCGGATCGCCGATGACCGGGATCTCGCGCTTTCTCTCTTTGGTCAGCACGTAGCCGTCGAGTATCTGCGGCAGCGGCTTGCCATCCCATTGGCCGTAGCTGTCCAGCGCGCGTGTCTGGCGCAGCATTTCCTTGATGAAATCGGTCTGGTAAATCGGATCGTCGGCGGTTTCGGCGGCGAGGATGGCGACAGCGGTCATAGGGATGCTCCTTGAGATGATCGGGTTTGACAGGCGCTGATGCCGAAGCCGGAGGCGTGGCGCGTCGAAATGCGCAGGCAGACCAGGCCAAAGGCCAGTCCGAGCGCCGCACCGAGCGCCGCCAGGGCATCGCCGCCAGCGGCCAGCAGCACGGATCCGAGCAGCGTGCTTAGCGCCGGCAGCAGATAGGCCAGCAGGGCGCCGCGATTCAGATCCGATTCGGGCAATTGCAGCGAAACCATGTCACCGGCCCTGACATCCGTTGGCGCGGCGACACGGATCAGGCGCGCAGGTGCGCCGCCGCAGGCCGCCTGCGCACCGCAACTGCCGCAGGCGGCAGGCGCTTCGATGCGCAGTTCGGCGATGCCGTCGTGCAGGGACAGCACACTGGCAGTGGCATGCAGCATGCGCGCCATCATTCTTCCCAGCCGTCGGCGGCCATGCGCTCGAAACGCGAGGCGTCGTCCTGCTTGCGCAGCGCCTTGTCGACCCAAGGGATGCCGCCTTCCCGGATGGCGCGGCTGATCTGCTTCAACAGGGGTTCGATCGCGCCACCGTCATCGAGGCGGATCGGCTGAATCCCGGCGGCCAGCAACTGCTTCACCGCGGAGGCGCCCACGGCAAGGCAATACACGGCGGCGCAGCCGTCGAGCGTGGCGATCCTGGCGGGCAGCCTGGTCTCGTTGCCGTCCATGGCCTCCGGCGGGAACTCGGCCACTTCGACCAACTGGGCGCGTTCGCCGTCGAGGGCGAAAATCGCGAATCCTTCCGCGGCGCCGAAGTGCTGGTTGACCGTGGCGCGGTCGTCGCTGGCGAAGGCTACCCTGAGCATGTTCGGCGCATTCCTAGTGGCGGACCAGACCAGCGCCAGACGCCGGCCCGTTTTCCGCATCCCGGGTGCTGCCGGCGCGGAAAATCGATCGATGGACAGGGATGTCATGGTGGTTCCCCTGGAAAAGATTGGCGACATCGAACAAGGCCTGGCGCGCGCCGCGATAGCCGACCCAGGTTCGCGCATAGCCGCCGACCCAGTCGTACTGCGGAAAGCCCGCTCGCAGCAGCGGGATTTGCAGACGCTCGGCCGCCGGCGCGGCGTGGGAGTTGCAGACAATGAGCTGTGGGCGATGCGCCAGCGCGCCGCGTTCGAGGTCTTCCAGATCGCCGATGCGCACGGATTCGGCGGGCATGTCCTTGAGTACCTCGGCACGCGCCGGGGCAACGGCGACCACGACCTCGGCGCCGACGCCGACGAGAAACTGGCCGAGCGCGACCAGCAGATCGGGGTCGGCGGCGAGACCGACGCGCAGGAAGCCGGTCATGAAGTGGGTATCCACCATCGCGTCCTGCAGTTGCGCGCGCTGCCGGTCGATCTTCGCCGGCACCGGTTGGCCGGAAATCTGCGTCAGCACCATCGTGAAGGCGTCGCAGGCATCGATTCCCAGCAGGTGGTCGAAGCGGAAATCCGGAACGCCAGTGCGTTGCTTCAGCAAGTCGGCCGCCTTGTGCAGGGAACGGCCGATGACCAGGGTCGCCGCCGCTTTGCCCATGCTGGCGATTTCATTCTTCGGCGTGCCACCCAGTGTCAGGGGCGTGTTCTCGGCTTCGACCAGATGACCGTCGAGCGAATCGCCGATGTCGGGCAGCATCACCGGATGCAAGCCAAAGGCTTCGATCCATTCCCGGATCGCCTCGGTATCCCCCGGGGTCAGCATCGAGCCGCAGAGCACGTTGACCTGCCCTTTGCGCCGTCCCACCACCCCCACCCTCGCTCCCTCCCCCGCAGGGAGAGGGAAGCTGATTGCTCCTTCTCCCCCTGGGAGAAGGTCGGGATGAGGGCTGGCCGACTCCTGCACCATCACATCGATGATCGCCTCCAGCGCCAGCGCAAAGCCGGATTCGAGGCAGCCCGAAAAGTCCGGCGTATTCACCGGCACCACGGCGGTCGCGGCGAACTGCGGATACTCTGCGCGGAATTCCCGCACCAGACGTTTGATATCCACGCCCTGGGTTTCCGAAAGTCCCGTGGTGGGCAGGCCGATCACGTCCGGGTGGTTCTTCTCGCAAATCACCCGCAGGCCTTCGATCACATTTTCATCGGCGCTCATGATCGACGACATCTGGTCCATGGCGGTGGTTTGCAGCGGAATCGGCTCGCGGAAATGGCGCACGAAGAACACCTTGCCGAAGGCCGTGCAACCCTGCGAGCCATGCAGCATGGGTATGCTGTTGTTCAGGCCGAGGAAGGCCAGCGCCGCGCCGATGGGCTGGCTGGCCTTCAGCGGATTCACCGCCAGGGGTTTCGTGCGTTTGAGGATTTCAGCCATGACCAGACTGTCGAGAAGGACTTGTATGGTCAGTATTCCGCAAGGCGCGTGCCAAGATGCATCTCGCAATGATTCAGATGCTTAGGGTCTGTTGTTGTGTCAGGAAGCCTACAAAGCACGTCGCAATGGCAGAGTGGAAACACTGCCGCGTTGCCGGCCGCGTGGTGGGCATGGCCAATGCGCTGATCGGCATCAGTACCGCCGAGGGCGGCCCGGTGCTGATCCTCGAAGACGTGATCCTCGCTGCCGGCCATCGCGGCAATGGCCATGGCCGGCAGTTGGTCGAGCACGCACTGCGCTGGGCCGCGAGCGAGGGCATGAGCCGCGTCACGCTGCTGGCCGACAGGGACAATGCGGCCGCGCTGGCTTTCTACCAACGGCTCGGCTTCGGGGAGTCGGCGATGGTGGTACGGCGCCGCCGAATCACCGGGGCGAATGCCCCCCGCCTTGATTGCGGCGGCATCACGCTCGGGTGGTGCCCGACGCCAATTGACCGTTATGCGGGACTCTGCTTAACGCCCATCAGGAGGCGCTGACGCGGCAAGGGAATTGCGGCCCGGGGTGGCTGGACCATGGTCGACAGCCGACGTTCATGCACAAGTGTGCTATCACTTCCGGTCGCCCTGGCGGGCCACGTGGTTCGCATCGGATCGGGACAAATCCGCGATAATCATCGCAATTGGGTTTCCAAAATGACAAATGCGCCTGATCGACAACATCAACAGCTTGCTGGGTGAAGACCTCAAAGGCACCCTCAAACCGGGCTCGAAGCTGAAGATTGCGGCCTCGTGCTTCTCGATCTACGCCTATGTGGCGCTGAAGAAGGAACTGGAGAACATCGCGTCCCTGGAGTTCATCTTCACCTCGCCGACCTTCGTACCCAACGAGGCGAGCGACACGATGAAGAAGGAGCAGCGCGAGTTCCATATCCCCAAGGCCGAGCGCGAGCGCAGCCTCACCGGCAGCGAGTTCGAGATTCAGTTGAAGAATCAGCTCACCCAGAAAGCAATCTCGCGGGAGTGCGCCGACTGGATACGTCGCAAGGCCATCTTCCGCTCCAACCGTGGTCAGGCGCCGATGCAGCCCTTTGCCGGGGTTCAGTCCACCGCCGGCGACGCCGTCTATATGCCCTTGCAGGGCTTCACCGCCGTCGATCTGGGCCACCAGAAAGGCAATGCGCTCTCGAACATCGTCACCCGCTTCGACGAGCCGACGCATACTGGCATGTTCCTCAGCCTCTTCGATCAAATATGGAATGACCCCGACAAGCTGGAAGACGTGACCGCGCGCCTGTGCGAGCACATCGCCTCGGTCTATCAGGAGAATTCGCCAGAGCGCATCTACTTCCTGATGCTCTACAACATATTCAAGGAATTCCTCGAAGACGTGAACGAGGATGTTCTCCCCAACGACCGCACCGGCTATCTGGACAGCCTGGTCTGGCAGAAGCTGTTCAACTTCCAGCGCGATGCCGCCACTGGCCTGATCAACAAGCTGGAGACCTATAACGGCTGCATCCTCGCCGACAGCGTCGGCCTGGGCAAGACCTTCACCGCGCTGGCCGTGATCAAGTATTACGAGCTGCGCAACAAGTCCGTCCTGGTGCTCTGCCCGAAGAAGCTTGCCGACAACTGGCTGAACTACAACCGCAACCTCAAGACCAACCTCTTCGCCAGGGATCGCTTCAACTACGACGTGCTCTGCCACACCGACCTGAGCCGCACCCGCGGCGAATCACTGGGCATTCCGCTGGATCGCGTCAATTGGGGCAACTACGACCTGGTGGTGATCGACGAGTCGCACAACTTCCGCAACAACGACGTCTACAAGGACAAGGAAACCCGCTATCAACGGCTGATGAACCAGGTGATCCGCCAAGGCGTCAAAACCAAGGTGCTGATGCTCTCGGCGACCCCGGTCAATAATCGCTTCAACGACTTGAAAAACCAGTTGGCGCTGGCCTACGAAGGCGACAGTGACACGCTCAACAACAAGCTGCGCACGGGAAAGGACATCGACGGCATCTTCCGCCGCGCCCAGGCAGCATTCAATGTCTGGTCCACCCTGCCGCCGGAACAGCGCACCGCCGCCGCGATTCTCGGCAGCCTGGATTTCGACTTTTTCGAGCTGCTGGACAGCGTCACCATCGCCCGTTCGCGCCGGCACATCGAGACCTTCTACAACACCGCCGAAATCGGCAGCTTTCCCGAGCGTCGCAAACCGCAGTCATTCCACTGCCCGCTGACGCATCGTGCCGACGTCATCGGCTTCAATGAAATCTTCAACCGGCTGTCGCAACTCAAGCTGGCCGTGTATGCGCCTGTCAGCTACATCCTGTCCAGTCGCCTGAAAAAGTACGAAGCGCTGTACGACACCCAGGTGGAGGGCGGCGGCGGCAAGCTCAAGCAGGCCGACCGAGAGAAAAGCCTGCAAGCGCTGATGACCACCAACCTGCTCAAGCGCCTGGAAAGCTCGGTCGAATCCTTCCGCCTGACCCTCAAGAGCCTGCAAAAAAGCCACCGCGACGCGCTGGAGAAGATCGCCACCTTCAAGCAAACCGGCGCGGCCAGTGCCTTTGCCGATGTCGCCGCGGCCTTTGCCGACGCCGAAGCAGATTTCGACGATGACGAATTTCCGCTGCCCGGCGACGCCACCATAGGCAAGAAGATCCAGATCAACCTGGAAGACATGGACTTGCCGTCCTGGGAGCACGACCTGCAAGCCGACCTGTTCTTCATCGACGACCTGCTGGCCGAAATGGCCAAGGTCACCCCGAGCGACGACGCCAAGCTGCAACACCTGAAGACCCAGATCACCAGCAAGCTCACCTCACCGATCAACCCCGGCAACCGCAAGGTGCTGATCTTCACCGCCTTCGCCGACACCGCCAACTACCTCTACGACAATCTGGCCAAGCACCTGCTGCACCACCACAAGGTGCACTGCGCCAAAGTCACCGGCAGCGACGCGCCGAAATCCACGCTGGGCACCATTCCGGGCAGCCGCCAAAGCTACGACTTCCAGGGCCTGCTCACCCTGTTCTCGCCGCGTTCCAAGGAAAAGGCCGTCATCTACCCGGACGAGCCGCGTGAGATCGACATCCTCATCGGTACCGACTGCATCTCCGAAGGCCAGAACCTGCAGGATTGCGATTACGTCATCAACTACGACATCCACTGGAACCCCGTGCGCATCATCCAGCGCTTCGGCCGCGTGGATCGCATCGGCTCGCAAAACGCCAGCATCCAGTTGGTCAACTACTGGCCGGACATCAGCCTCGACGAATACATCCGGCTCAAGGAGCGGGTCGAAAACCGCATGATGATCGCCGACGTCACCGCCACCGGCGACGACAACGTCCTCAACGCCCAGGCCAACGACCTCGCCTATCGCAAGGAGCAGTTGCGCCGCCTGCAGGACGAAGTGATCGAAATGGAAGACCTCAAGACCGGCGTCTCCATTACTGACCTCGGCCTCAACGATTTCCGCATGGACCTGCTCAACTACATCAAGACCAATGGCGAGTTGAGCCATGTCCCCAACGGCATGCATGCCGTGGTACCGGCCCAGCCCGAGGCGGGCCTGCTGCCCGGCGTGATCTTCACCCTGCGCAGCCGCAAGCCAGGGGCGCAACACCAGCAGCAAAACCGCCTTTACCCCTATTCCCTGATCTACATCGGCAACGACGGCCGCATCATCAGCGACCACACCGAAGCCAAGCGCCTGCTCGACCTCGCCCGCAGCGCCTGCAAGGCGCACGGCCAGCCGATGCGCGAAGCCTACGAGCCGTTCAACCGGGCCACGGACGACGGGCGCAACATGCAGGCCTATTCCAGCCTGCTCGACCAGGCCATCCGCTCCATGATCGACCGCAAGGAAGAAAAGGACATTGACAGCCTGTTCAGCGGCGGCAAGACGACTGCACTGGTGGACAGCATCGCCGGGCTGGACGACTTCGAGCTGATTACCTTCATAGTCATTCAAGGCGCGGCATGACGCAGTTGACAATCCCCGCGCTGTTTGATTTTCCGCCACAGGCCAAAGTGGGCCGCGTGTTGCCGAAAAGCAAGATCTACCAGCACGGTCGGGTCAGCGTTGCCTTGCGCGAGCGCTTTGTCAGGCAGGTGGAGCAGATCACCTGGCAATACAAGCTGGCCCCGGAAACCATCAACCTGCTGGCGCGGGGAGGCATCGCGGAAATCCAAATCTTCGACATTGCCCTGAAAACCGATGCGCTGGATGAAGACGTGCTGCGCGCCATCGACCGCGCCATTCCGCTGCCTATCGTCTTCCAGTTGCAGCACGGGCAGCGCACCCGCATGGCGGCCGCCTACAAGCGGCCCAGCGCAGCGGAAGCCGGCAAGTGGGTGATCGACAGCTACTTTGCCAGTGCATGGCAGCCGACTACTGCGGAGCGCCGACCGCTGCCCATCGCCCTCGATCTGCACAGCCTCTACGAACAACTGCTGCGCAGCCTGCTGCCGCAAGCGGCACGGCCGGGTGAAAGCCTCCCCGAACAAGTGGAACGGCTGACCCGGTTGCGCAGCCGGCAGAATGAGTACAGCAAGATGGAAGCCCGTCTGCACAAGGAAAAGCAGTTCAACCGCAAGGTGGCGCTAAATGCACAATTGCGCGAACTCAAGACCGCAATTGATCAACTCGCGACCCACTGAGCGCGCAAGCATTCACGAGATACAGGACCGCCCCATGGACAAGCTGAAAATGCACTCGCCCGACCTGACCGAAGCCAATATCGCCAAGCTGGCCGAACTGTTCCCCAATTGCGTCACCGAAGCGCGGGACGCCAAGGGCGAACTGAAGCAGGCCATCGACTTCGACCTGCTGCGGCAGGAACTGGCATCCAGCATCGTCGAGGGGCCGCAGGAGCGCTACCAGCTCAACTGGCCGGGCAAGCGCGAGGCGCTGCTGACGGCCAATGCGCCGATAGCCAAGACCCTGCGCCCCTGCCGGGAAGAGAGCGTGGATTTCGACACCACGCAAAACCTGTTCATCGAAGGCGACAACCTGGATGCGCTCAAGCTGCTGCAGGAGACCTACCTGAACAAGGTGAAGCTGATTTACATCGATCCACCGTACAACACGGGGAATGACTTCATCTACAAGGACGATTTTGCTGATGGCTCCGGAGCTACCTTCAGCGCTCAATCAGAAAGACGAGACTGGCTATCGCATGGTAGCCAACCCAGGCGGCCAATGGGCGCTTCCATTCGGACTGGCTAAGCATGATGTATCCGCGACTGAGGCTTGGCAAGCAATTTGTTGCGGGATGATGGGGTGCTGTTCATCTCAATTGACGATAACGAGGTCGACAACCTCACAAAAATCTGGACGAGATTTTCGGGGGCGGGAATTTCGTGGCACAGATTATTTGGCAAAAGGTGTATTCTCCGAAGAACGCGGCATGATGGTTTTCCAGATCACGACTACGCTGAGTTTGGTGTATGCAAAGCAGGGCGCTTGTGGCTCCTGAACGCTGGACACCAACGTGACGAAAGTGGCGCAGTATAAGAATCCCGACAACGATCCACGTGGCCCTTGGAAGGCTGCCAACCGCCACGCAACGGATCTATGCGAACGGGCATTTACCATCCTGTCATGCCCAACAGGCCGCGTAATAGATGGCCCTCCAAGGGATTGCCTATGGCGGTCAGCGAAGAAAGCCAGAAAGCTTGACGCAGGACAATAGATCTGTTGGGGCGCAAACGGCAACAACATGCCACGCCTAAAGAGATTCTTGTCGGAAGTCCAACAAGGCCTCATTCCCAAACGCTCTGGTTCTAAATGAGGTCGGCTCACTCAGGACGCAAGAGACGACTGCTGAAGTTAAAGCATCCAATTGATGGTCCGGATCAATGTCTTTGACTCCGTCAAGCCGGTACAACTCTACAACGAATCCTTCAACTTGGCCGGCAAAACCCGATGACATTATCTTCTCGATTTTTTAGCTGGGAGCGGCACCACGGCCCATGCGGTACTAAGCCAAACTTCGAGGATGGCGGCAACCGCGACGTTACATCGCGGTTCAGATTCCCGAGGCCCTTGCCGAGAGCGGAACCGGCGGCTTCGGCATTCGATCTTCGAGATGGGGCGAATACGGGTTAGGAACTATGCCGCCGGACTAAAATTAAGGCAAGAAGGACACTGGACCAACCTCGACATCGGCTTTCGCGTACTGAAAATCGATAGCTCCAACATGAAGGAGGTCTACTACACCCCGGATGCCGTCACCCAGGAAGCGCTCCCCGGCCTGGTCGACAACATCCGCGCCGACCGTAGTGCCGAAGACCTGCTGTTCCAGGTGCTGCTAGACTGGGGCGTCGATCTGGCCTTGCCGATCAGCCAGCAAGTCATCGCCGGCAAGACGGTGTTCTTCGTGGATGGCAATGCCCTGGCCGCCTGCTTCGACACCGGCATCGACGAGGACTTCGTCAAGCAGCTCGCCGCGCACAAGCCGCTGCGCGTGGTGTTCCGCGATTCCGGCTTCATCAGCGACAGCGTGAAAATCAACGTCGAGCAGGTATTCAAGCTGCTTTCGCCCGCCACCGAAATAAAGACGCTCTGAGGCGGTACGAATGGACAGCAAAGCCTTGCAGACGCTTCTGGCGACGCTGATCGAGCGTTGGGAAAACGAGGTGGTGGAGTTCAAGCGCGCCAGCGATGGTTATTCCACCGACGACATCGGCAAATACTTTTCGGCCCTGGCCAACGAGGCCAATCTGCGCAACCAGGACCGGGCATGGCTGGTGTTCGGCGTGGAGAATCGGCGCCGCAAGGTGGTCGGCACCGACTACCGCCCCGAGCCGGGCCGCCTGCAAGGCCTCAAGATGCAGATCGCCGCAGCACCGAGCAGCCATCACCCTGCGCAACATCCATGAACTGGCGCACCCGGACGGACGGGTGCTGCTGCTGGAAATTCCGGCGGCGCCACTGGGGATGCCGGTGGCCTGGAAAGGGCACTACTACGCGCGAGCGGGCGAAAGCCTGACGAGCCTCGGTCTGGACAAGTTTGACGAGATTCGCGGTCAGACAGGCACTTCCGACTGGTCGGCGCAGGTCGTGGCGGGCGCAACTCTGGCCCATCTGGACGATAGAGCGCTGGCCCAGGCGCGCGAGTCCTTTGCCAAGAAATACGCCAATCGCTTCGCCGCGGAAGAGGTCAGGCGCTGGTCGGACGGCGTCTTTCTCGACCGCGCCCGACTGACCCGCGATGGCCAAATCGTGCGCGCCACCTTGCTGTTGCTCGGCAAGGCGGAAGCCGCGCACCTGCTCTCGCCGCATCCGGCACAGATAACCTGGAAACTCGAAGGCCCGGAACGTGCCTATGAGCATTTCGGACTGCCGTTTCTGCTGGACCAGCAGCGCGCTGTACCGCAAGGTTCGCAATATCCAGGTGCGCATCCTGCCGGAGGACCAGTTGGTCGCGGTGGAGATGGCCAAGTACGACCGCAAGATCGTGCTGGAGGCCCTGCACAACTGCATTGCCCATCAGGACTACGCCCGCAGCGGGCGCATCATCGTGACGGAGTTCCCCGACCGGCTGGTGCTGGAGAACGAAGGCTCGTTCTTCGATGGGCAGCCGGAGGACTATATCGCCGGTGCCCGGACGCCTCGCCGCTACCGCAACCCTTTCCTTGCGCAGGCCATGGCGGAACTGAACATGATCGACACCATGGGTTACGGCATTCACGAGATGCACGTCGGCCAGGCCCGGCGTTATTTTCCGATGCCGGACTACGATCTCACCGAGCCGCAGGCGGTGAAGATGACCATCCACGGCCGGGTGGTGGACCCGGCCTACAGCCGCCTGCTGATCCAGAAAACGGATTTGCCGCTGGAGGACATTCTGGCCCTGGACCGGGTACAGAAGAAGCTGCCGCTGAACGACGAGGGAGTGCTGAGGCATCTGCGCAAGGCGGGGCTGATCGAGGGACGCAAGCCGAACTTCCACGTCTCCGCCACGGTGGCCAAGGCCACCGGGAGCAAGGCCGAGTACATCCGCACCCGCGCCCAAGGGGACGCCTTTTACGGCAAGCTGCTCATCGACTATCTGGAAAAGTTCAGGGAAGCTTCCGGAAGGAAGTCGACGACTCTTGCTGCTTCCCATGCTCACATGGCCCTGACTGAGACACAGAAGGTCAACAAGATCAGCTACCTTCTCACCAAAAATGCGGCGCGGTGGACAAATTTTCAACACCGGGTCGGACAAGACGCCCCATTGGGAAATTTCAAAGAAAAAAGAATTTCAAAGAAGATCGATGCAGAGATTGATTAAAATGCCAATTACCATGATTTTGCACATTATGAGTTTTGCCAATGCTGGGTACCTCGGGTTTGGGTGCTTGCGCTAGAACATTCCACCCGCACCAACGGCACAGAATCGCCCATGAAACTGAAGTTCAAAGTCCAGCCCTACCAGACCCACGCGGTGGATGCGCTGGCCGACTGTTTTGCCGGCCAGCCAAAAGCTTCAGGGGTGAGCTATCGCATCGATCCGGGCGCCGTGTCGCCAGCGCCGACTATTCCCCAGCAGGCGCCATTGGCGGGCATGGAGCCTGCCCCGACACCGGGGCCAGCGACGCAGGCTTCCAGGAATGCCGATCTGGCTCTCAGCTCGGCACAGCTTCTGGAAAACCTCCAAGCGGTGCAGCGCCGCCAGAACCTGCCGTTTTCCCCAACGCTGGCCGGCGACAAGAAGACCGGCTGCCCGATCAACCTCGACATCGAGATGGAAACCGGCACCGGCAAGACCTACTGCTACATCAAGAGCATGTTCGAGATGAACAAGCGCCATGGCTGGAGCAAGTTCATCGTCGTGGTGCCAAGCATCGCCATCCGCGAGGGCGTGTACAAGTCGCTGGAAATCACCGCCGAGCATTTTCTGGAAAGCTACGGCAAGAAGGCCCGCTTCTTCATTTACAACTCCAAAGCTTTGCACAACCTGGAGAGTTTTTCCTCGGACGCCGGCATCAATATCATGGTCATCAACGTGCAGGCTTTTGCCGCGCGTGGCGCCGACAACCGGCGGATTTACGAGGAGCTCGATGACTTCCAGTCGCGCCGGCCCATCGACGTCATCAAGGCCAACCGGCCGATCCTGATCCTCGACGAGCCGCAAAAAATGGAAGGCGCCAAGACCCTCGATTCGTTCAGCGAGTTCAACCCGCTGCTGATTGCGCGTTACTCGGCCACCCACAAGACCGAATACAACAAGATCCACCGCCTGGATGCGCTGGACGCCTACAACCAGAAGCTGGTGAAGAAGATTGCCGTGCGCGGCATCACGGTCAAGGGTTTGACCGGTACCCATGCCTACCTCTATTTGCAGGACATCGAAGTCTCTGCAGCAAGCCGCCGGTGGCGCGGGTCGAGCTGGAGATCAAGCAGGGCAACGGCATCAAGCGCGTGATGCCTGCGCCGCATCCAGATCCGCGAGGCCATCAAGGCCCACTTCGACAAGGAGCAGGCGCTGTTCCGGCAGGGCGTGAAGGTGCTGACGCTCTTCTTCATCGACGAGGTGGCCAAGTATCGCCAGTACGATGCCAACGGCGAAGTGCCCGGCGAGTATGCAAAAGTCTTCGAGGAGGAATACGACGCCCAGCTCAACGAGGTCCTGACGCTCGAAGACACGCTCTACAACCGCCACCTGAAGGGCATCCCGGCCCGCCAGACCCACAACGGCTACTTCTCCATCGACAAGAAAACCAGGCATCTGGTCGATCCGGAAACGGGCAAGAAGTCCACGGAAACCGATGACGTGGATGCCTATGACCTGATCCTCAAGGACAAGGAACGCCTGCTGTCCTTTGCCGAACCAGTGCGCTTCGTCTTCAGCCACTCGGCGCTGCGCGAAGGCTGGGACAACCCCAATGTCTTCGTCATCTGCGCGCTCAAGCACAGCGACAACACCGTCTCGCGCCGGCAGGAGGTCGGTCGTGGTTTGCGCCTGGCGGTGAATCAGTTGGGCGATCGCATGGACAACCCGGCCACGGTGCACCAGATCAACGAACTGACGGTGGTGGCCAGCGAAAGCTACAAGGATTTCGTCAGTGCGCTGCAGAAAGACATCAGCGAGTCGCTGTCGGCCCGGCCGCGCGTGGCCGACGAAAAATACTTCACCGGCAAGGTGCTGCAAACCGCCAAGCGGAGAAGTGGAAGTCACCCCGCAACTGGCCAAGCAGATTTACCGCTACCTGGCGAAAAACGATTACACCGACGACAACGATCAGATCACTCCGGCTTACCACGAGGCCAAGCGCGAAGAGCAGTTGGCCGCATTGCCGCCCGAATTGCAGCCTCATGCCGAACAGATCTTCCAGTTGATCGACAGCGTGTTCAGCGAAGCGCAGTTGCCGCAGATTGGCGATGGTCGCAAGGCCAAGCTCAACCCACTGAATGCAAACTTCGAGAAGAAGGAATTCCAGGCGCTGTGGCACAAGACCAACCGCAAAGCGGCCTACACGGTTCTCTGAAACCGCCGAGTTGGTGGGCAAGTGCGTGGCGACCCTGGACGCAGAATTGCGCGTCAAGCCGATGCAATATGTGATCGAACGCGGTGTTCAGGTTGTCGATAGCAGCTTTGACGATCTCAAAGCGGGTACCGCGTTCAAGCTCACGGCGAGCGAGACGGAAAACTACACCGACTCGATTCATTCGGCGGTGAAGTACGACCTGATCGGCAATTTGGCCGAAGCCACCCAACTGACGCGCCATACCATCGCCGCCATCCTCAAGGGCATCAACGTCGCGGTATTCAGCCAGTATAAGGTCAACCGGAGGACTTCATCGCCAAGGCCGGCACGCTGATCAACGAGCAAAAAGGCCACCGCCATCGTCGAGACATCGCCTATGACCCGGTCGACCAGAGTTACGGTTCGAACATTTTCCCCGCCGAAAAGCCCAGGGCCGATTTCAGCAAGGCATTCGAGGCCAAACACCACATCTATGACTACGTGTTCACCGACTCGGGTAATGAACGACCATTTGTCGAGAAGCTGGATGCCAGCACCGAGGTCGTCGTTTATGCCAAGCTGCCGAAGAGCTTCTATATCCCCACTCCGGTCGGCAACTACAATCCCGACTGGGCCATCGCCTTCCATGAAGGCAAGGTCAAACACATCTACTTCATCGCCGAGACGAAGGGTTCAATGTCCACCCTGGATCTACGCGCCATTGAAAAATCCAAGATCGCCTGCGCCCGCAAGTTCTTCGCCAAGATCGCGTCGGATCAGGTGAAGTACGACGTGGTCGATAGCTATGGAAAATTGATGGAGTTGGTGAAGTAGAGTTGCTTGGCCCGTTGAACAGAGGCGGACGACACCGACTCCCTGGAGGGGAACCCCCGGACCCTCGCTGCCCCGCCCCAGTCTGTTCGACGGACTCCCAAGGCAGCCATGGCCCGGAAGACGAGCGCTGCACAACGATCCAGGAAGGGTGGCGACCATCACAAAAACCGTCCCTCCACCATTTGATCCGAATACGCTCTTTTTCGTTCAGGGCTCGGGAATAAACCCGCCGCGCCATTCGTAGATCCCTTGCAGTACCCTCAATTCCAATGGAGAACAGCATGAAAATCAGTCAGATCATTGCAGCATCTTGTTTCGCCATCCTCGCCCTCGGCAACGCCTGGGCGGCCGACGCTCCGGTCAAGGTCGCCGACGGCGTGCTGGTCGGTCCCAACGGCATGACGCTCTACACCTTCGACAAGGATGCCGCGGGCAGCGGCAAGAGTGTGTGCAACGGACCCTGCGCCGCCAACTGGCCGGCCCTGGGTGCCGCCGCCAGCGACACCGCCAGCGGCGATTACAGCATCGTCACCCGCGATGACGGCGCCAAGCAGTGGGCAGTCAAGGGCAAGCCCCTGTACTACTGGGTCAAGGACCAGAAGCCCGGCGACAAGACCGGCGAAGGAGTTGCCGGCGCCTGGCGCGTCGCCAAGCCGTAATCGCCCGTAGGTGAGCAGCCAGGCCGCGATCGTTGCCGAGATTCCCCGTCTGCGCCGCTATGCACGTGCGCTGACGGGGCGTTCCGATACGGCCGACGACCTGGTGCAGGACACGCTGGAACGCGCGCTGGTGAAATGGCGCCTTTGGCAGCAGGGGCGCGCCTTGCGGCCCTGGCTGTTTTCGATCATGCACAACCTGCATGTCGATGGCCAGCGCCGTGAAGGACGCCTCGATTTCCGCGACGACGACGATCTGCCCGTGCAAGTGCAGCGTGCGGCCCAGGACGATGCGCGGGAGCTGCGCGATATCGAACGCGCGCTGGGCTTGCTGCCGCTTGAGCAACGGGAGATCCTGCTGCTCGTCGGTCTGGAAGAACTCAGTTACGCGGATGTGGCGCGCGTCCTGAAACTCCCGCAAGGCACCGTGATGTCCCGTCTGTCGAGGGGGCGCAAGCGCTTCAGGGCGCTTCTGCTGGGGGCGACGATTCCGCAACTGAGAGTGGTCAAGAAATGAACGCGCCGATATCGGAAGACGATCTGCACGCTTTTGCCGACGGTCAGCTCGACTCGGCGCGGCTGGTTCAGGTGGAAGCCTGGCTGGCATCCCATCCCGAGCGGCGGGCCGAGGTAGATCAGTGGCGGGCGCAGACGGCCAGTCTCCATCAGACCTTCGATCGCGTGCTCGACGAGCCGATTCCGACGCGACTGTTGCCGCCCGCCAGGCCCGCACGCTGGCTGGACGGACGCAAGGCCGCCGCGGTGGCATGGCTGGTGGTCGGCGGCGTCGCGGGATTTTTCCTGCGCGGACAATCCGCGGGCGATCCCGCCGCGTTAACGGCGTCGAATTCCCTGCCCCGTCAGGCCGCTGTCGCCCATGCGGTGTTTGTTCCGGAAGTTCGCCATCCCGTCGAGGTCGGCGCGGACCAGGAAGCGCACCTTGTCGCCTGGCTTTCCAAGCGCCTTGGCGCCGAGCTGAAGCCGCCGAAACTGGACGACGCCGGCTACCGGCTGATCGGCGGCCGCCTGCTGCCCGGCGACAAGCGCGCGGTCGCGCAGTTCATGTACGAGGATGCCGCCCGCAAGCGCCTGACGCTGTATGTGCGCCCCGATGCGCCGAAGGCCACCGAGACCGGCTTTCGCTACACCAGCGAGGACGGCATCGATGTCTTCTACTGGATCGACGGGGCCTTCGGCTACGCACTCTCGGGCAATACCGGACGCGAGGACATGCTGCGCCTGGCTACCCTGGTACATCGACAGAACGAGAAGTAGTTATCGACGCGATCCGGCTTCGAGAAGTCGGCCATCGCGATGCGCCGCGGCAGAAGCCGCAAGGCCGATACAAATGCCTCCCGATCGCCTCTGTAGCTCTCAGTCCACGGCCAGCGAGTAGCAGCGATCAAGCTGCGCGTGGAGCAGTTGGACGATTTCCGGATCGATGCGCCCTTCCGAACTCAGGTGTTCCATGCGCGACATCACCTCGGCCTTGGCCATGTGCCCGCGGTAGGGCCGCTCCTGCGCCAGTGCCTGAAAGATGTCGGCAACTGCCACCAGGCGAGCCTCGCGCGGGATGGCCGTGGCCTTTTCATGGGACGGATAGCCGGTACCCAGCAGGTTCTCGTGATGCATTGCGGCCCACTGGGCAATCGGCTGATCGGGAAACACCTTGCCCAGAATGTGTCCGGTGTCATAGCTGTGACGCATCACGAAGGCCCGCTCCTCGCGTGTAAGCGGGCCCGGTTTGTCGAGGATTTCTTCCGGCACGCGCAGCTTGCCGATGTCGTGCAACAGGCCGGCGATCTCGACCTTGTCGAGATCTGCGCCGTGAATGCCGCACGCCCCGGCCAGTTGGCGCGCGATACTCGCGACACGGGTGGAATGCTCCAGCGTGTAAACGCTCTTGGCATCGACGGTTTGGGCGAAGAGTCGGGCGACGGCAAGGGCGCCGGCGATGTTCAGCTCGACTGGCTGAACGAGGCGCAGATGGTCCTCGATCTGGTCCTCGATGTAGGCCGGATCCATCGCCAGCCAGAACGATTCGCGACCGGCGGCACGGCGAAACGCCGTGACGAGCTGGGGAGCAAACAGCGTACCGCCCAGATTCGTGATGCGCTCCACGATCTTGGGGAATTCCCAGAGGATGTCGTTCTTCAGCGACGAACCGCTGAGATAGGGCGCAAGGAGAACGTCGGTGCGGTCAGCGAGAAAGATCAGATTCGTATCCAGGCGAAAGTCGTCCGCGAGATCTTCATGCAGCAGCGCTTCCCAGCGCGTGTGGTGCCAGCGCACCAGGGTCGAGAAGTGCGCCAGGGGCGGGCAAGCCGCCAGATAGGCCGCGCCGCGCAGGCAGTGCTGCTGCGCATCCGGCCATTCGAGCGTTTCCGTGAGGGCCCGGTGTTCCTTGGCCCGCGAGACGCCGCAGTCGTGAATCATCCCGGCGTAGAGCATCGCTTCGCAGCGCGAGCGCGGCCAGTCCATTTCACCGGCGATCGCCGCTGCCATCAAGGCCACGCGCTTGCCGTGGTGAAATTCGTCGGTGCCGACAAAATCCAGGGGCGTCGGTGAGCGAGCTGATCGCACGTTGCAGATTGAGCTTCATTCCGGTCCTTCACAACTCGGCTCCGCTCGGCAGTGCGCGCCACCTGCCGCCCGCGTCTCCAGACAGGCTGCCGATGCTACTCCAGCCAAGCCCGTCGGCGGGCCGCGCGCGCGAACTTTCTTCGCGGCGCCAATCGGACGACGAGCGGCACTGCCTGGGTCAGGCATCCAGCCCGTGCGGTTCGCTATCGGTTACACCCATGCGTGCGCCGAAGTCCTGTCAATCCCGATTGCTCTGGCTCATTCGCGGAACTCCCATGAGCGTCCCGGCGCCTTGAGCGTCATGCGCGTCGCGTTTTCCGCGTGGTCGACATCGAGATTCTCGAAGGGCAGCGAAAGCGCCACGTCGAAGCGCTCCTTGCCGGGGCCGATCAGGTAGCCGACGTCCACCCGGCCCGCCACCGGGATCATTTCGAGGCGTCCCTGGCAATGGGGGCAATGCGCCTCGACGACACCAAGCCGCGGGTCGATGAGTTCCGTGCCGGTATCCAGCAGTTCTGCCGCCGTAAGCTTCGCGCCGCATAGCGGGCATTTCGACTCGCGTTTGGTTGCCATGTGTCTCTCCTGATGAGCGCCGAAAGTCCGACCTCAAAATCCGTAGGGTCGGTACAGCCACTGCTTGACCACCTCGGCATCCCGGTCGGGCAGGTAGTGAAATCCCGCCTGCGTGTCTTCCATGACGGCGGCAGACAGGGCGTGGGGCACGCTGCGGGTGGTGATCATGTTGAAGAACCAGGCCATCGGATAGCCGGCCGCCTTGTCATAGCGCGTCAGCGCGTGGTGCAGCGAGAGGCCCTGGGCGCCGAAGGCGCCGTCGAAGCGCGGCGGCGCGCCGGTCACGGCGGCGACAGGCGTGGCATGGACAATGGTCTGGCGGTAGCGGTCGAGATGCTCGCGCACGCCGAGCACCCAGTGGTTGCAGAACTGGGCCGCCGGCCCGGCGCTGCTGCTTTCCCATGCCTCGAAGAAACGATGGATGGGCTGCGGCTCGGGCTTTTGCGCGCGCATGCGGGCGAGCAACTCGGCCACCGGCGTCAATCGCCGCAAGGCAAGAAAGGGGGCGCCCAGCGGTACGCCGCCGCCGGCGCACTGGCCGTCGTCCTCGCGCGGATCCACCAGCTCTTCGATGCTGCCGGGCGGAGTGTCGGCGGCGAACATGAGATGGCAGGACATCTCCTGCAATTCCTCGATTTCGAGCTGGACGAAGTCGCTCGCAGCGGGACCGGTGGAAGCGACCAGATAGTGGGTCCTGCCGCTCAGGCGCGTCGCCGTGAAGCCGCTGTCGGCGTAGTCGTCGCACAGCGCGCCGAGGTCATCGTCGCGGGCGGCAAGCTCGGTTTCGGCCCACTTTTCCAGATCGTCGGCGACATGCTCCCCGCTGGCGTCGACGATTCCGCCTAGGCGGTACCAGCCGCCGCGCCCCAGCACTTCGCGGAAGGCGAGTTGCGGCGCGATCCGCGCCAACTCGCGCGCCAATGATCCGGGGCCGGCGGCGGCGGAAACACGGACGCAAAGTTCGGCCGCCTGGCGGGCCAGATCATCCCATTGGTTCATCGACATGCTCCACCGTGGATTCAGTCTTCGCCGATCAGGCCGACGACGATGCCGCTGGCGGTTTCGGCGTCGGTGCTCAGCCTGACGCAGTGCTCGCTGCTGGCCTCGACGTAGTAGAAGCGCGCCACCGGCGTCTCGTGCACCGCCGTCAGCAGCGCCGGAATGTCGTCGTCACTGCAAACTGTAATGGGCACACCGGGAAACTGCCGGCGCAGTTCGGCCTGTTCCGCGGTTGGCGTCACCGCGGCGACGACCCGGGCGAGGATGTCGGCGCCGATGCTCATGCTTGTTCCGCCTCGGCTGCTGCCACGAACTGAGCCAGCGAGGCCGCTGGCACGCCCATCGCCTTGGCCAGCCAGGGCGGCGGCTTCTGCAGGCTCTGCTGTAGTTGCGCCAGGATGTCGCGGGCCGGGGCCGCCTTGGCGATCTTCACCGGATGGGCTCCGGCGCGCACGACCTTGGCCGCGGCCGGACCGCCGATCGACTGCACATAGACGAGGTGGCAATCCTTGATCAGGGCGGAGCGCGCGACGTTGCGGTCTTCTGCCTTGTCGGCAGCCAGAGTCGGCCGCTGGTCGATCAGGCGCAGCGCGTCAGGGCTGACCTGGTAGACCAGGAAACGTTCGCAGGAGCCGAAGTGGCCGTCGAGATTCTCGCCGCTGTTGGAACAAATGGCGACGCGGATCGAGCCGGGCAGGTCGCCCTCGGCGTAGGGTTCCAGCGCAGGCAGTTCGCTGCCGGCGACGCCGATGCCCCACAGCGACCGCACGGCGGCCTTGAGGTGCTCGTTGTCGAAGCCGACCACGCAGGATTCCTCGGCATGGTCGCCGGCGAGTATTTCGCAAAGGTCTTCAACAGTGACGGTTGCCAGCTTGGTTTCGGTCAGCGGCAGTTCGAGCCTTTCCGCCAGCGCCAGGACCAGCGCCCGCGTCTCGATGCCGGGCAGCGCCCGAGCGGCAAGGGCGATGCGCAAGGCGGCCTCGCGCGTCATCGACTCTGACATGTGGTTGCTCCTTTCGAGCGTAGCGAGCCGACCAGTCGCCTCCCCCTGAAGGGGGAGGACGGAGGGGGTGGGCGTCAATGTGCATCGTGTATCAGAGATACACGATGCAGGCATCGCCGGCCGGACAGGCGTCGACGCACTTGGGCGAATCGGCCTCGCCTTCGCATTCGTTGCAGGTGTCCTTGTTGATCTTGAAAATGCCGCCCTTCTCGGTAATCGACTTGGTGGGACAGACCGGCACGCAATCGCCACAGGACGTGCATTCGGCTTGAACAATCTTCATTGCCATGGTGAATCTCCTTGAATTTTGGAACTAAACCGCTTTCAACGCAGAGGGCGCAGAGTTCGCAGAGTTCGCAGAGAAGACCCCGGTTAGGGTCAGCATTCCGCTCTCTGTGCCTGCGTGTTCTTTGGGTCGAAAGAGCTTGCATCTTGCATTACTCGACCCCGTCGATCCGTCGGGCGCGCACGGAGTAGGGCAGGCGTTCCGGCGCAACCTGGGGCTCGATGAAATACGCCCCGCCGTTGCCGAGCTTGATTTCTCCGCCCCATTTCCCTGGGGTATCGAACTCCATCGAGACGATGCTGTCCTCGATGTCGCGCTTGGGCATGTAGAACACGTAGCCCTTCTCGCTCTTGCGGATCATGATGTTGGCCATGGTTTCCTTTCTCCCGTTGCCCCCTCTCCCCCGCCCCTCTCCCACGAGGGGAGCGGGGTGCCCGTTGCCTCCCCCCATTGCGGGGGAGGGAACGGGTGGGGGAAGGAAAGCGCTTACCTCACGAGATCGTGGTTGTAGTCGGTAGTCCCCATGCCGCGGGTCTTGTCGTCCAGCCTGGACAGCACTTCGTTGGTCAGCGTCGTCAGGATATGCATGGCGCCTTCGTAACCCAGCGTGGTGTCGCGGTGCAGGTGGTGACGGTCGAAGATCGGGAAGCCGAGGCGAATCAGCGGTACCTCTGCGTCCTCGCCCTTGTGCAGGGTATCGCGCTGGATGAACTTGCCATAGCTGTTGCCGATCAGGAAATCCGGCTTGTCGGTGAAGCACAGGCTGCGCAGGTGCCACAGGTCGGCGCCGGGGTAGACCTTGGCGCCGGCGCCGTAGGGCGACTCCGCCAGCATCGCTTCCATGGCCTTCTTCCACTTCTTGCTGCCGTTGTTGCAGACGATGTGGGTCGGCTCGACGCCGAATTCCATCAGCACCTTGGTCATGCCCATGACGAAATCCGGGTCGCCGTAGAGCGCCATCTTCTTGCCATGCAGCCAGGCGTGGGAGTCGGTCATCATGTCCAGCAGGCGGCCGCGCTCACGGGTCAGGGTGGCCGGAATCGGCTTGCCCGTGACCTCGGAAACCTTCATCAGCCAGGCATCGGTCCACTCGACCCCCATCGGGATGTTGAGCTTGGGCACGGCGTGGTTCCAGGTACCCTCGACGAACTTCTTCGTCTTTTCGAGTTGCAGCGGCTGCAGCAGGAAGGTGGTATGAGCGTTGGGCGCGTCCTTGACTTCATCCTGGGTGGTGCCGCCGGCATACATCGTGAAGGTGCCGTCGGCGGGAGTGTCGAGCACTTCCTCGGGATCGGAGAGCATGGTGAAGTCGACATCCATTTCCTTGAGCATCCGCTTGATGACACGGTAGTTGCCCAGATAGGTCTCGAAGCCCGGCACGATGTTGATCTTGCCGTTCTTGCCCGGCACCTTGTCTTCCATGGTGTTGAGGGTGAAGTAGCGCAGGATGCCCTCTTCCATGTTGTCCCAGCCGGTAATGTGGGAACCGACGAAGGACGGTGTGTGCGCGAAGGGGACCGGGAAGTCCTGCGGTACATGGCCTTCCTTGCGGGCGTTGCCGATGAAAGCGTTCAGGTCGTCGCCGATCACCTCGGCGATGCAGGTGGTGGACATCACGATCATCTCGGCGTCGTAGAGCTTGGCGGCGTTGGCCAGTCCCTCATGCACGTTCTTCTGCCCGCCGAACACCGCCGCATCTTCCGTCATCGAGTCGGCGATGATGGCGATGGGCTCCTTGAAGTGGCGATTGAAGTAGGTACGGAAGTAGGCGATGCAGCCCTGCGAGCCGTGGACGTAAACCAGGGTCTTGTGGAAACCCAGCCCGCACAGCGAGGAGCCGAGCGGCTGGCAGGCCTTGGCCGGATTGACGGTCAGGGCCTCGCGCTTGAAGTTGAGTTCCTGGTATTCCTTGGTGGTGGTCCACTCGAAGGTCGCGTCGACCTTCTCCTTGCCGTGGCTTTCCTCGTAGGACACGCGCTTGTTGGCGAGCGTCTGTTTGTACTCCGGTTCTTCGAACAGCGGGAAACACGGCTTGATATCGTCCAACGTTTGCATCTTGA
This sequence comes from Sulfuritalea sp., assembly GCA_016712985.1. Taxonomy (GTDB): domain Bacteria; phylum Pseudomonadota; class Gammaproteobacteria; order Burkholderiales; family Rhodocyclaceae; genus Sulfuritalea. The sequence goes on from JADJQA010000012.1 coordinate 79,190, forward strand.
TCTCCTTTGCCCCGCCACTAATCCGTGGACGCGGGCACAAGTTGAGGGAGGGATTCTTTAGCGGGCTTCCGCTGCGGGTCTTGACACTGAATTTCGTGAAGGATCAGGGACGCCTCCCATTCGTCGTTCCCGCGAACGCGGGAACCCAGAAGAGCGACGAACTGGATGCCCGCCCCGGATCGGGGTCCGGGGTGACGTTCCTTCGCCGGCATCACGGGTTTCATTGTCGGGAGTGCTGTCTATCCCCATGAACGCTATGCAGCCTTCAGCAGGGGATCCTTGAGCAGCGACTTGGCCGGCTTCTCCTGCCAGGGCGCCTGCATCATGTTCCAGCAGGGGTTGTTCAGCGTCAGGTCCATGTCCTTGGCGAAGATGGCGAAGCCGTCGCAGCCGTGGTACGGGCCGGAGTAGTCCCAGGAGTGCAACTGGCGGAACGGCACGCCCATCTTGTGGAACACGTACTTTTCCTTGATCCCGGAGCCGATCAGGTCGGGCTTCATGGCCTTGACGAATTCCTCGAACTCGAAGCCGGTGACATCGTCGTAGATCAGGGTGGCGTCGCCCATTTCCTTGATGGTGCGGTCGTAGTCGTCGTTGTGGGCGAACTCGTAGCCGGCGCCGACCACTTCCATGCCCAGATCCTCGTAGGCGCCGACGACATGCCGCGGACGCAGGCCGCCGACATACAGCATCACTTTCTTGCCTTGCAGGCGCGGCTTGTACTTGGCGATCACCGCGTCCATCATCGGCGTGTACTTCTCGATCACGCGCTCCGCGCCGGCCTGGATCGATTCGTCGAACAAGGAAGCAATCTTGCGCAGCGAGGCCTTGATCTTGGTCGGGCCGAAAAAGTTGTATTCAAGCCAGGGGATGCCGTACTTCTCTTCCATGTGCCGACTGATGTAGTTCATCGAGCGATAGCAGTGCAGCAGGTTGAGCTTGACGAAGGGCGTGTTCTCCATCTCCGCCAGGGTGCCGTCGCCAGACCACTGTGCCACCACGCGCAGGCCCATTTCTTCGAGCAGGATGCGCGAGGCCCAGGCGTCGCCGCCCACGTTGTAGTCGCCGAGGATGGCTACGTCATAGGGCGTCTTTTCGAAAGCCTGGCCGTCGCGATTGGAGATGATCCAGTCGCGCACCGAGTCGTTGGCGATGTGGTGGCCGAGCGACTGCGAGACGCCGCGGAAGCCTTCGCAGCGCACCGGCACCACCGGCTTGTTGAGTTCCTTGGCGGCCTTCTTGGCCACCGCCTCGATGTCGTCGCCGATCAGGCCGACCGGACACTCGGACTGGATCGAAATGCCCTTGTTGAGCGGGAACAGTCCCTCGATTTCGTTGATCAGCTTGGCCAGCTTCTTGTCGCCGCCGAAGACGATGTCCTTCTCCTGGAAGTCGGAAGTGAAGTTCATCTCGCAGAAGGAGTCGATGCCGCTGGTACCGACGTAGTAGTTGCGGCGGCCGGCGCGGGCGTACTGGCCGCAGCCGATGGGGCCGTGGGAGATCGAGATGATGTCCTTGATCGGACCCCAGACCACGCCCTTGGAGCCGGCGTAGGCGCAGCCGCGCATGGTCATCACGCCCGGCAGCGACTTGCGGTTGGAGGTGATGCACTTCTTCGACGACTCGAGTTCCTTGTCGTTGATCATCAGGTGCTTGGCGCGGTCCTTCTTCGCCTTTTCGGGATATACCTCCAGCACCTCCTGAACCAGTGCCTGGGTTTCTTCGCGGGTGAGCGCAGCCATTTTGATACTCCTTGAAATCAGTTGGGGAAACCGCTCTCGACGCAGAGGACGCAGCGGCGGGAAGAACACAGAGGAATTCCAGACCAATAGGGTTTTCCCTGCGCCCTGTGCGCCTCTGCGCTCTCTGCGTCGAAAGAGGTTTTATTCATTTCAGGCGGCAACCGCTTCGGCGGCCAGTTGTGCGGCGGTCTTGCCGATGATCGCGGTGTTTTCCACTTCCATGATGCCGAACTCCATCAACAGGGCTTCGAGTTCGTCCATGGTGATCGGCGTCGGAATCACGAACTTCTTGTTATCGACGATCTTCTTCGCCAGGGCGCGGTACTCGTCGGCCTGCTTGTGCGTGGGGTCGTACTCGATCACGGTCATGCGGCGGATCTCGGCGTGCTGCACGGCGTTGTCGCGCGGGATGAAGTGGATCATCTGGGTGCCGAGCTTTGCCGCAAGCGCCTCGATCAGTTCGTCCTCGCGGTCGGTATTGCGCGAGTTGCAGATCAGGCCGGCCAGGCGCACGCCGCCCGAATTGGCATACTTGACGATGCCCTTGGCAATGTTGTTGGCGGCATACATCGCCATCATTTCACCGGAGCAGACGATGTAGATTTCCTGCGCCTTGTTCTCGCGGATGGGCATGGCGAAGCCGCCGCAGACCACGTCGCCGAGCACGTCATAGAACACGAAATCGAGATCGTCCTCGTAGGCGCCTTCTTCCTCAAGGAAGTTGATGGCGGTGATCACGCCGCGGCCGGCACAGCCGACGCCGGGTTCCGGGCCGCCGGACTCGACGCACTTGATGCCGCCGTAGCCGACCGAGAGCACGTCCTCGAGTTCGAGGTCCTCGACACTGCCGGCTTCCGCCGCCAGTTCCATTCCGAGTTCTGCGCCTTGGCATGCAGGATCAGACGCGTGGAGTCGGCCTTGGGGTCGCAGCCGACGATCATTACCTTCTTGCCGGACTCGGCCAGCGCGGCGACGAGGTTCTGCGTGGTGGTAGACTTGCCGATTCCGCCTTTGCCGTAAATGGCGGCCTGACGAAGTTTTGCCATGATGCGCTCCTTGTTGAAGTCCTGCATTGAAATCTTCCGAGGCGTCGGGCATTCCCGCGCTCCCGCTCATGCTGCTGCATGGAGCGTGCCAGACACCTGGATTTCTCGGAAACCCTGACGTGGCAAGCCTTTCCGACATCTCCGAGGATCTCGCGGCAAGCTCGCCGTGCGACATCGAGGAGGCATTTTGTCGGGCTCCCGACAAGAACAAGCTCCCTTCGCTGGCTGGTTTACCCTTGCTGCCGCGCCACGCGCGCCTGCCCATCAACCGCTGCAACCTGCCGGCCTCGATCCTCGGCGGGCTTACCTTCCAGCGCGCGCCGACAGCGCTCGCCATCGATGGCGTCGGGGCGCTGCACCGCCCGCTCTTCGACCTGCTCGACCACATCGCGGAGCCCGAGGAACGAGCCGCTCGCTTTGTCGGCTACATGAAGGGCCACTTCCGTCTGGCGCAGCCGGACGAGGCCGGGCTCTGCTCCGGTCAGCGAAAATCCCGGACCAAGGCCAGCTACCTGCGTGTCGTGCGCGGCTGGGCCTTCGACCCGGACGGGCGCGAAGCAGCGGTTCTCAAGGGCTGGGTCGAATCGCGTTTCGGCCTGCTGCCGCGCCATCACGGTGCTTCGCTGCGCGAACCCGGCAGCCCGGCGTGGCAACTCTATGTCGCAATGCGCGCCGCCGGGCTGTATGGCACCAACGCGCTGGAGGCCCAGCTCGATCTGCTGTACGCCTACAGCCAATACGAACTGGCACGGCAGTTCCCGCGGCGTACCCACCTGCGCCTGTATCGCGGCGTCAATCGCCTGAGTGACCACGAGATCATTGCCGACGATGACCCGCATGGAGAGCCCCAGCCAATCCCGGGAGCCCACTCGGTTACCAATCCGGCTGCCAGGACGGTCCTGCTCAACAACGTCAGTTCGTTTTCCCGCTCGCGCGAGCGGGCCGGTGAGTTCGGCGACACCATACTCAGCGTCGACGTGCCGCTGTCCAAGCTGGCCTTCTTCAGCGAGCTGCTGCCCGGCATGCTGAAGGCCGAAGACGAGTACGTGGTGATCGGCGGACTCTATCGGGTGCGCCTGGCGACGATGTAGTGTAAGACGTCACGCCCCTCTACCCTTGCGGAGGGGCTGGGGAAAGGGGTGTGCCAGTGCTGACTTGTGTTCCGTAGCAAGTCCGACAATCGCCTTCGCATGCCCCGCCAGCCATGGGTTTGCAGTCGGGTGCGCTTCTTGCACGGACAGGACTATCCCCTCCGGAGCAGCGCGCAATGATCCTCACCGAACTCCTGAACCAATGGCAGGCCGGCCTTGCCGACGGCAGCATCGTCCCCTATCTCGGCCCCGGCGTCCTCGCCGACGTGCGCTCGACCGCCGACGGCCGCGCCATGCCGGCGACCAGCGACCAGTTGATCCTCGCCATGAACAAGGGCCAGCCGATGGCGCCCAAGTTGATGTACGAATTTGCGCTCGCCGCCATGAACATCGAACTCAAGCGCGGCCGCAGCACCGTCACGCGCTTCCTCGACGCCACCTACGGCGACCCGCACTGGACGCGCGCCGCCTTGCACGACTGGCTGGCCGCCATTGTCCCGCCCTACGTGATCGACATCAACCGCGACACGCAGTTGCAGGACAGCTACGCCGCCCGGCCGCACCTGCTGGTGCTCGGCTGCGCCAGGATCGGCGGCACCGACTACCGCTTCAAGCTCTTCGCCTCCGACGGCACCGCCTACACGGCGATCCGCCCGGAGGACGCCGAACCGGGCCTGCCCGTGCTGTTCAAGCCGATGGGCTCGCCCAGGCCGCAATCGAACTACATCGCCTCGGATGCCGACTATGTCGATTACATCACCGAGCTGATGGGCGGCTTTGCCGTGCCCTCATTCGTCAAAGCACGACGCAAGGGCAAGCGCTACCTGCTGCTCGGCATGCGCCTCAACCGCGATTCGGAACGCATGGTGCTCTCCGACCTGATCTACGACGCCGCGCAGGAACCCGCCGGCTGGGCCCTGATCGCCGAACCCACCGACAAGGAGCGGCGCTTTTGCCGCAAGCAGGGGCTGGAGTTGGTCGAAGCCGACGCCAGCGCCCTGCTCGAAGAATCCGTCGCGGCCTAGAAACGCAGATTCCAGCTCAGGAGCAAGCCCCACGCCCTGTCCCAGCGCCCACCGCTTCGACCGGATGAAGCAGGGCAGCGCCGAGCATTTCCTGCCCTCGCGCCTGTTCATCTACTACAACGAACGCGCCATGAAAGGCAGGGTGCGCGAAGACGCCGGCGCCCAGATCCGCGACGGCATCAAGACCCTGGCCAAGCAGGGCGCCTGCCCCCCGAAAGCCTCTGGCCCTATGACCGTGCCAGATTCGGGCGGCTATGCGCCGGTCACCTGTCGTTCGGCTGAGAATCACGATGACGGGCGGCTTACCGATCCGGCGAATTCACACAACAGGCTGTCATCAGACTCTCTGTGCTCTCGATACCCGTCATGAATCGTCTAGGAAACCAGGGGCGTTTGGCTCAGCGTTCCAACATCGATGCTTGACAAGTCCATAATCTTGATTATTATCCAATTGGTTAATTAACCAATTGGATAAACATGAACAGGCATTCCGATGCGCTCAGCGTAACCTTCGCCGCTTTGGCCGATCCCACGCGGCGGGCAATGTTGTTGCGCTTATCTCAGGGCGAGATCAGTGTGTCCGCCCTGGCCGAGCCCTTTCAAATGAGTTTGCCCGCTGCCACCAAACACCTGCGCGTACTGGAGCACGCAGGCTTGGTGCAAAAGAGCCGAGACGCACAGCGCCGCCCTTGCCGTATTAACGCTGAGCCGCTCAAACAAGCCACCGACTGGATGGCTCAATACCGTCAATTTTGGGAAGGCAGCTTAGACAGGCTGGACGCCTATTTGCAGCAACTGCAAGCGGCGGAAAAGTCCCAGGACAGTGACGTGCAAGCTCTGACGGTAAAACCCTCAGTGAATTTGAACCCTGCTACCGACATCACTGACAGTCCCACTTTCAAGAGCGCGGCCAAAAAAACGCGCAGCCAACAACACACAACTTCCAAGTCAACACCGGAAAGGAAAGCCCCATGAGCAATACCGCCCTCTCTCCGTTCGTCATTTCTCGCGAATTTCGCGCGCCGCGCGCTTTGCTTTGGCAAGTACAAACGCAAGCCCAGCACTTGCAGCACTGGCTCAGCCCTGAGGGTTTTCACACCATTCATGCGGACATGGACTTCCGAGTGGGTGGGCGCTACCACTATGGACTTGAAGGGCCGAATGGCCTGCAAATGTGGGGCTTGCAGCAGTTTTTGGAAATCGTGCCCGAGCGAAAAATCGTGCACCTGCAAAGCTTCTCTACCCCCGAGGGTGGGCTTGGTCGCCACCCCATGGCGCCTACATGGCCAGCCTATATGCATGTGACAGCCACCTGGGAAGACAGTGCCAACGGCGGCACGATCCACACCATCTCTTGGCAACCTCACGAGAGCGACGACGTCGGGATCGCCACCTTCGACGGCGCACGCGAGGGAATGAACGCAGGCTTTGCGGGTACCTTCGCAAAGCTTGATGCGTACTTGGTCAAACTCCAAGGCTGAGCCCCTCTCGCCCGCGCAGCCCAGCTTTGCCCTGACACCAGATTGAACTTCAGGAGGACAACACATGAGCGACATCGTGACTTATCCCTCGCCCACCGAAATGCATTTTTCGCGCTTCATTGCCGCCCCACTGACCTTGGTGTGGCGCGCCCACACCGAGCAAGGTCAATTGGAGCGGTGGTGGGGACCTGAGGGCTTTTCAATCACCACGCAGGAAATGGATGTACGTCTTGGCGGACGTTGGAAATTCATCATGCACGGTCCTGGCGTGAGCACCGACCCCAACTCGCCATTTGGTGGCCCGCCCACAGACTACCCCAACCTCATTCAGTACGAAGAGGTGGTGCCCGAGGCAAAGCTGGTGTGGTCGCACGGCAATTTTGAAGAGGTAATGTTCCACGTCACCACCACCTTCAAAGCCGAAGGTGACGGCACCCGTCTCGAGACTACGATGCGCCTGCCTAGCCAGGCTGCGCGCGACGCCAAGGCCACCTATGCTGTGCCGGGCCACGAATCCACTATGGGCAAGCTCGAAGCCTATTTGCGCCATCCGCACCACGAGTTGTCTTTCACGCGGGTGCTGCAAGCGCCCGTGGCCAGGGTTTGGGCGGCCTGGACAGTGCGCGAGCAACTCATGCCCTGGTATTGCCCCAAACCTTGGCAAGTAACCGAATGCGAGATCGATCTACGCCCCGGCGGCGCTTTTCGCACTCTGATGCATGGCCCCAACGGCGAAATCCACGACCTCATGAGCTGCTACCTGGTAGTAGAGCCCGAGCGCCGCCTGATATGGACCAATGCCCTGCAGCCCGGCTATGCTCCCGCCTCCAAACCTTGGTGCACCTGCGCGGTGGAGTTGCAAGCGGTAAGCGAAACTGAAACGCGCTTGACTGCACGCGTGATGCATGCCGACAGCGCTACTTGCGAAGATCACGCCAAGATGGGATTCCCCCACGGTTGGCATGTGGCGTTAGATCAAATGTTGGCGTCGCTGGTGCAATAAAGACGAGGACACGCGGGACGCGCAAGCACCCGAAACTGCTCGTGCTAGCCGAGCAATTACCTCCGGAGCCAAATATTTCCTCATGCCAAACGAAAATAAAATTCGATGAATTCGGCCCAATGTCAGCAAACGCTGAATTACTGACGTTGGCTGAGAAAGGCTGACTGACAGCAACGGGTCGATTGTTTGAGGTCGCCGGCACGAGAAGCTACCGTTCGAAGTGAAATCGAGCTGAACGGCCGTTGACCGGCGAATTGCCGACGGTCAAAAGCCGCACGTCCAACGGCAGCAGTGGCCGAGCTGTGTGACTTGACATTCCGGCAGGTTCCAAGGTACAGCAGTCGTTCGGATGTCCGCTTTCCGGAATAATCGATTGGCTGTAGTTGGCCGGCTGCCGTTAGCCAGGAATTCGGTGCCGCCGGCCGCTCCTGCTGCGTAGCCGCCGCTGGTGGCGCGAATCAGAGCGTTGACAGGGGGCGCCATGGAATTGCCCTCAAGACCTACGCTGAGCCGGGAAGCAGGCTGGCCGATCCATGAGCGCCTGACAGCCGGAACGCGCTGCTAAACTCGGGCGATGTTGACCGGCAGCATTTCCGACCTCCGCGCGCAGCGCCGGTTCGTGCGCTTCTGGCTCGCGCGCCTGAGCGGGACCACGGCCAACCAGATGCTGATGGTGGCGCTGGGCTGGCAGATCTACGACATCACCTCCAGCGCCTGGGACCTCGGACTGGTACAGGCCGCGGCGAGGCGAGCAGGCGCCGGGCCTACAGGCTGCAGGCTTCGCGCACACCGGGTGCGTTTCTTGCTGAATGCGGAGTATCTCACCCGGAGCAAACCGCTACGAAGCTCACCCAGCTCCTTGAACAATGGCAGGCGGGTCTGGCTGACGGCAGCATCGTTCCCTACCTCGGGCCCGGTGCACTGGCCGACGTGACCTCGAGGGTCGATGGGCGTCCGATGCCGGCCATCTGCGAGCAATTGATCCTGGCCATGAACCACGGCCAGCCGATGGCGCCGAAACTGATGTACGAATTCCCGCGTGCGGCCATGAACGTGGAACTCAAGCGCGGCCGCAGCGCCGTGACCCGCTTCCTCGACGCGACCTACGGGGCAACACACTGGACGCGCTCGGCCCTGCACGACTGGCTGGCCGCGATTGCCCCGCCCTACGTGATCGACATCAATCGCGACACCCAACTGCAGGATGGCTACGCCCACCGGCCGCATCTGCTGATCCTCGGCTGCGCGCGCATCGGCGGCAGCGACTACCGATTCAAGCTCTACGTCCGCGATGGCGACGACTATCGCGCAATCGACCCGGCACAGGCCCCGGCCGGGCTGCCCGTGCTGTTCAAGCCGATGGGCGCACCCAGCCCCAGGTCGAGCTACATCGCCTCGGACGCCGACTATGTCGACTACATCACCGAGCTGATGGGCGGCTTCGCCGTGCCATCCTTCGTCAAGGCCATGCGCCGCGGCAAGCGCTACCTGCTGCTGGGCATGCGGCTCAACCGCGATTCGGAGCGCATGGTGTTTTCCGACCTGATCTACGACGCGGCCGCGGAACCCGCCGGCTGGGCCCTGATCGCGGAACCTACCGACAAGGAAAGACGCTTCTGCAAACGGCAGGGCATCGAACTCGTCGACGCGACGATAGACGAGCTGCTACGGGAGTGGAGCGCCGAGGCGCTGGCTGCCTGAGAGCTTGTAATAAACCTGGAAACCGCAGTTGTAACCGCCTCAAACACAGGGCCACAGAGGACACAGAGAGAAATCCTTGGCCCACCCGATAGGTGAGTCCTCAATGGAATCTAACTCTCTGTGTTCCCTGTGCTTTTCTCCGTGCTCTCTGTCTCAAATGAGGTTTTTTGGTTTTTGCGGGCACCCAGTCCCCTTCCCAAGAGGCAGGCGGGGTCTCGACAGCGCCGTGATGGTGCGGGCGGCGTCGCTGATGCACACAATGGGTGCAAGGAACTTGTTCAGGTCGGCCGGGGGCTGACCCCGTCAGAGCGCCGCCGGGTTTCCCGGATCGATGACTCTAGCGCCGACTGATCCGCGGGCCGCTGCAGCAGCCAACGCGCCAAGGCTTGCGCAGACATCGGACGGGCGTAGAAATAACCCTGGCCGTGGCCGCAACCGAGACCGCTCAGCTCGGTGTTCTGTTCGCCGGCTTCGACGCCTTCGGCGACCACGATCATGCCCAGGTTGCGCGCCAGCGCGATGATTGCAGAAGAGATTGCCCGGTCGTCGGCATCGCTGGCGATTCCGTCGACGAAGCTGCGGTCGATCTTCAACTCGTGGATCGGAAAGCGCTTGAGGTAGGAAAGCGAGCTGAAGCCGGTGCCGAAATCGTCGATGCTGATGCGCAGGCCGAAGTCGACCAGGGCCTGCAGCATGCTCAGGGCTTGCTCGGTGTCCATCAGCACGCCCTCGGTGATCTCGATGCAGAGGCGCTGCGGGGCCACGTCGTGCTCGCGGATGATGGCAAGGATGTCGGCCACCATGTCCGGCTTGCGAAAATGTCGCGCCGAGATGTTGATGGCGACCCTGACTGGGGGAACGCCGGCCTTGTCCCAGGCGACAATCTGCCGGCAGACCTTTCCGAGCACCCATTCGTCGATGGCGACAATGAGATGGCTCTCCTCGGCAATCGGGATGAAGCTTGCCGGCGAGACGATTTCGCCGTTGCGTTTCCAGCGCAGCAGGGCTTCGGCGCCGACCACGGCGTTGTCCGCAAGATTGACCTGCGGCTGATACTCGAGGATCAGTTCGCGGCGTTCGATGGCGCGACGCAAGCCGGTTTCCATCTCCAGCCGCTGGTTGGCCTGCTCCGCCAGCTCGGCGGTGAAGAACTGGAAGGCGTTCTTGCCATGATCCTTGGCGCGATACATCGCCGCATCGGCGTTGCGCATCAGCCCGTTGGGGTCGGTGGCATCGTCGGGGTACATGCTGATGCCGATGCTGGCGCTGACGAAGCACTCCTGCGCGCCGAGCAGATAACTCATGGACAGCGTCCGGATCAGGCGTTCCGCCGTCATCGCCGCCTGATGGCGTTCGGCGGCTTCGAGCAGGATGACGAACTCGTCGCCGCCAAGGCGCGCCACGGTGTCTTCGGTGCGCACGCATTCGAGCAGCCGGGCCGAGACCTGTTTCAGCAGATCATCACCCATGTCATGGCCGAGGGTGTCGTTGATGATCTTGAAGTTGTCCAGGTCGAGGAACACCACCGCAAGGTTTTCGCGCGAGCGCGAGGCACGGGCCAGCGCCAGGCGCAGCCGGTCATTGAACAAGGTGCGATTCGGCAGGCCGGTCAGGTCGTCGTGGGTGGCGAGAAACTCGATGCGCTGCTGTGACTCCCTGGCGAGCGTGATGTCGCTGATCATCGCCACAAAATTGACGACCCGGCCAGCCTGGTCCTTGACGGTATTGATCGACAGCCACTCGAGGTAGATCTCGCCGTTCTTCCTGCGGTTCCAGAGCTCGCCCTGCCACCAGCCTTGCGCCTTGAGCCTCTCCCACATCTCGGCATAGAAGCCGGCCCCGTGCTTGCCGGAGTTCAGGATGCGCGGGGTCTGGCCCACCACCTCATCGCGGGTGTAGCCGCTGATGGTCGTGAATGCATCATTGACGGTCAGGATGCGCTGGTCGATGTCGGTGATCATGACGCCTTCGGCGGCACGATCGAAGACGCGTGCCGCCAGCCGCAATTGCTCCTCGGCGTGCTTGCGCTCGGTAATGTCGGTGGCCTGGAAGCAGACCCCGGTAATCGCTCCATCGTCATCGAACAGCGGAAAGCGAACGACCAGGAAATGCCGGTCCGCGCCGCCCAGGTGAAGTGTCTCCTCGCGCTCGATATCCTTGCGCAGACGCATTGCTTCAAGTTCGCTTTCGCGAAACAGATCGGACACCGCCGGCGGGAAGATCTGGAAGTCGGTCTTGCCGACGACTTGCCCGGGGTGAAACCCAAAGCTGCGTTCGAACTTCGGATTGACATACTGGTAGCGCCCGCTGGCGTCCTTGACCGCCATCAGCGAAACCGAGTTGTTCATTACCGCCAGCAGGCGTTCCTGGTTTTCGCGCGCGGCCTTCTCGGTCTCATACAGGGTGGTGTTGTCGGCGAACAGCAGGATGGCGCCGGCGACCCGATGCTGCTCGCCCAGCAGGGGCGTGATGTGCAGTGCATAGTGCCGCTTGTTGACATCGACGATCTGACGATCGAGCGCCACCTGCGTTTCAATGACCTTCTGAATGTCGTCGCCGAGATCGGGCATGTCGGAGGGCAAGGACAGGTTGCGAATGCTGCGCCCGACTTGCGGCTGGCCCAGCCTGAACAACTGCGCCGCGGCGTGGTTGAAGCGCAGCAGGCCCTGGTTCTGGTCAAGAACCAGCAGCGGATAGTCGAAGCTGTTCTGCACGCTCTCCAGATCGATATTGAGTTTCTGCGTTTCGGCGGTCTTGATCTGGAGTTCTTCATTGACCGTGGCCAGTTCTTCGTTGGTCGATTGCAGTTCTTCGTTGGAGGCTTCCAGTTCCTCGTTGGAGGCCTGCATTTCCTCGTTGGAGGCCTGAATCTCCTCGTTCAGCGCCTGCATCTCCTCGTTCGAGGTTTCCAGTTCTTCCACCAGCGACTGCAAGTGCTCGCGCGTTGCCGCCAGTTCGTCTTCGAGCTCCTTGTCGGTGACGGCGCCGTCGTCGTCGGTGATGCCGCGGGCGCGGCGCGGCTGGATCCACTCGATGCAGACCATGAACAGGGAATCGTGCCCCGAATCCGGCAGGGGATGAACGGAAACACGCACGCCCCGGACGGCATCGACCGCCTTGATGTGGCGCGGACGGCCAAACGCCACCAGGTGCTTGACCTGGGCCTGTCGTAGCAGGATCTGAATTTCGGTTCGAAACTCTCTGCGGATCAGTGAAATCAGGTCGAACGCCGGCTTGCCCGGTGCGATGTTGAGGAAGCGGCTGGCGTCGCCGTGGATGTGGCGAATCTCGAACTTGCCGTTGATCAGGATGCTGAGCGGGATGTAATGGCGGCCGGCGGCTTCAAGCAGCACATGTTCGAAGCCGGAGCCCGTCGCCAGGTTGGCTTCCGGCTTTTGCTTGAACCTGGCGGCCGGGAACTGGGCATCGGGTCTGAACACGGGCAGGCGGGAGACCGCGCCGCTGCGCCGGAACAGCCGCGCGTCCTTGTCGATGACATCGAACAGGCCTTCCTGCTGGAAGATGCTTTCGGACTTGCCGAGAAACATGTGGCCGCCCGGAACCAGCGCGTAATGGAACACCGACAGCAGACGCGCCTGCAGTTCGCTCTGGAAGTAGATCAGCACATTGCGGCAGGTGACCAGGTCGAGGCGCAGGAAGGGCGGATCCTGGACCAGGTCCTGTCGGGCGAAGATCACGACATCGCGCAGGTTCTTGTTGATTTCGTAGCGATCGCCGTGCGGCGTGAAGTGCGCCTTCAGCCGCTTGCGGTCCATGTGTGCCAGGCTGGTCGCGGCGAAAACCCCGCGACGCGCGCGGCCCATCGCCTCCAGGTCGATGTCGGTGGCAAAAATCTGGATGCGGTACTGATCGAAGCTGTTACCGAGATGCTCGGCAAACAGGATCGCCAGCGAATAGGCCTCCTCGCCGGTGGCGCAACCGGCCACCCAGACCCGGATGTCTTCGCCGGGTTGCTTGTCGGCGAGAATCCGCGCGACGACCTTTTCAAGGCCGGCAAACGCCTCGGTGTCGCGAAAGAAGGAGGTGACCGAGATCAGGATGTCCTTGCAGAGTTTCTCAAGTTCGACCGGCGTCTCGTCGGCCAGCGCCAGATACGCGCCCAGCGTGCTGACGTGATTGGCGGCCATGCGGCGCTCGATGCGCCGCCACAGCGTCGGTTCCTTGTACTGCGAAAAGTCGACCTTGGTCCGCGCCCGCACCTTGGCGAGCAGCGTCTTCAGCGTCGCCGGGGCATCGGCGGCCTGGGTGGCCATCGGAATGCGCCCGCGGTTCTGCACGATCAGGGCGATTTCCGCGCCCATGTTTTCCGGCGGCAGGATCCAGTCGACGCTGCCGGTGTCGATCGCCGACTGCGGCATGCCGTTGTACTTGGCAGTGCTCGGATCCTGCGAGAAGGTGAAGCCACCGGCTGCCTTGATGGCGTGAATGCCATGGGCGCCATCCGAGCCGGTGCCGGAAAGGATGATGCCGATGCACGACTCGGCGGCCTCTTCGGCGAGCGAGGCAAAGAACAGGTTCACCGAGGGTTTCGGCATCGACTCCTTTGCCGGCTCGACCAGCCGGAAAGCCCCCGCATGCAGCGTCACGTTACGATTCGGCGGCGTGATGTAGACGGTATTGGGTTCGGGCAGGACGCCGTCCTCGATGTCCCTGACCGGCATCGTCGTCTCGCGGCCGAGCAACTGCGCCATCATGCTGCGGTAGGTCGGCGAGAGGTGCTGGACGACGACGTAACAAAGGCCGAGATGCTTCGGCAGGTTCGGCAGCAGTTGGCTCAGCGCCTCCAGGCCCCCGGCGGAGGCGCCGATGCCGACTATGAACGGACGTTCGTCCGGCTTGTTCCCGGAGATCGGCGCATCGGCCGCAACGGCACGCGCCGGTTTGGCTTTCCTTGGCGCAACCCTCTTGCTCTTGATCGGTTCCAGATTGACTCCCGCGGGTTTGGCTGGCTGCTTGCGGTTGGGCCCGGTATGGCCGCTCAACGAATAGAGACCGTCGCATCGCCGGCGGGTTCCGCCGAATCCGCCGAAGGCGAGCCTGACAAGCATACTCCTGCAGACAATCATGAAAGCCGACGAACAGAGCTGCTATTGAGTGGCTGCAATGTCCTTGATCGTTCGCCCCGAGACTGAACGAAGCCTTCACATCTGTTCCGGCCGATTCAACAAGCCGCCCTACCTGGCTGAAGGACGGCTCGCGAACACAAGCGCCCGCGCCTGGGCGATGCAGGCGTCGCGCACCGCTGGATCAAGCGCCTTGATCCAGCGCGCCGGCAGTGCTTCCCGGCCGTACAGCGCCCCGCCCAGCATCCCCGCGATGGCGCCGGTGGTGTCGGCGTCGCCGCCGCGATTGACCACGTCAATCAGACAGGACTCGAAGGCGCCGGTGTCGACCAGGCCTTGCAGCACAGCTTGCAGGGTTTCCACCACCCAGCCGCTGGGATTCTCGCGCCGCGACCGCCCGCGAAAGGCAAAGGCCGGATTCGCCTGGACCAGCGGCTGGATGCGCTGGCGGAACACCTCCCGCAGTGATTTGCCAAGCAGGAAGTCCTGCACCGCCAGCACGAGGAATTCGCAGGCGGCGTCGGACAACGCGTTATGGTGCGTGACGTGGGCCTGGGCGCGGCAGGCGCCGCGCACCGCGGTTTCGGCTTGGCCCAGGGTCGCCAGCGCCACGGGCAGCACGCGCATCGCGGCGCCGTTGCCGGCGTCGTGTTCGGATGGTGGCGCCTCGGGGCAGGCGGTGCGGCGAAACAACACCAGGTTGCGCCGCACGGTGTTACCGATATCGGGCGGCTTGCTGCGCATCCAGGCATCGAAGGCCTGCGCACAGGCGAGCGGCTCTACCTTGCCGCGGCTGGCAAGGATCGCCGCGCCCAGCGCCAACGCCATGCCGGTGTCGTCGGTAATGTGGCCGGGGCGCAGCTTGAGCCAGCCGCCGCCGACGATCTCCCGGTGCACGCCGTAATGATGCGCGATTTCGCGCGGCGTCATGAACTCGACCGTGGCGCCCAGCGCATCGCCGAGCGCCAGTCCAAGATAGGCGGCCTCGGCCCGCGCCAGGACTGCCGCGGAAACGCCAGCGGGAACCGCGACCGCGTCGGCAATCACCGGCTCGGATATTCGACCAGGATATCCTCGTCGCGCATCACATATTGGCACGCCAGGCGCCATTTGGTGGGCGGCATGTCGTCCACATACATCTGGTCGATCTGGTCCTGGGTGATCTTGCCCATTTCCTTCAGCACGGCGACTTCCCGATGATTGAGCGCGCCACCCATGTGGCCGTAGCGGTTGTTGCTGGCGGGGTCGATGCTGGCGACCTTGACCAGACAAGTGCCGCATTCACCGTCGCCGCAGGAGAAGTCGATCGGGATGTGGTTTTCCTTGGCCAGTTCGAGAATGGTCTGCCGGTGGCTGCCGGCGATGGCGTAAACGGTCTTGTCTTTGTGCAGTTTGCTGGAGAAGGTGATGTTGGCCATGATGTACTCCGTTCGAGTCGTTGAAAAAAGGGAATTGCAATCGCTTAGGCAGGCTTGACGACAATCGCACCGCCGAGCACCTGGGCCTGGCAGGCCAGGCGGTGGTGGCGGGGGCGAGGTTGTCCTTCAGCACCTGGGCTTCGAGCACCGAGGGGCGGCGAGGTGTTCATGACCGGAAACAATCCGGGTCAGGCAGGTGCAGCATTCGCCTTCGCGGCAACCGTAGGTGATGCCGGCTCCGACTTCTCCGACACCTCGATGAGTCGGGTACCGGCCGGCACGTTCACCGTGACGCCGATGTCCTGAAATGTGACGCTGGATCTGGGCATGAAGATTCTCCAACAATGATGAAATCAAACCAGGCTGGCCATGTCGATGGCGCGCGTCTCGGCGCGGCCCAGCAGATGCAGCGCGGTCTGGCGTCCAAGTTCGCGGCAGGCGGCAAATTCTTCGTCGGTGGGCGCCAGGCGGGCCTTGATGCCGGGCACCGGCACGCGCAGCTTGAGGCGGCGCAGGCGATCCTCGATCATCGGCACGGCCTCGCCGCTCCAGCCGTAGGAGCCGAATGCGGCGCCGAGCTTGCCCTTGACGTCGACCATGGTCAGCGAA
This sequence comes from Sulfuritalea sp., assembly GCA_016712985.1. Taxonomy (GTDB): domain Bacteria; phylum Pseudomonadota; class Gammaproteobacteria; order Burkholderiales; family Rhodocyclaceae; genus Sulfuritalea. The sequence goes on from JADJQA010000012.1 coordinate 95,390, forward strand.
GAGAGCAAGTCCCACACCGGCTTCACCGCGTCGCCGTTGATCGTTGGACTTCCGAAAATCAGCGCATCGGCCTCCTCGATCAGGTCGACGAAGGGCTGCGCTTCGCTGCCCTCGATGTCGTAGAGCGAGACCCGCACATCTCCGGGTCCGCCCCTCTCCGCGGACGCGGCTTCGGCCCCCGCCGCCACCTCCTCGGCCATGCGCCGCGTCGCGCCGTAGGCCGAGATGTAGAACACCAGAAGGGTTTTTGCCGTGGCGCCATGCAGGCCGCTGTCGGAGAGCGCGCGGTAGCGCCGCACGTAATCGCGCGGATCGTCGCGCAGAATCGGACCGTGTCCCGGTGCGATGGTCCTCAGCGGCAAGGGTTCGATCAAGTCCAGAGCGTGGCGCACGTGGGTACGGAACGGCCGCATGATGTGCGCGTAGTAGTAATCGAAGGAAAACCGGAAATCGCCGACGGCATCGTTGAACAGCCGCGAGTCGCAATAGTGGCAGCCGAGGAAATCGCCGGAGAACAGCAAGCCTTCTGCCGCCAGCCAGGTGCATTGGGTATCCGGCCAGTGCAAATAGGGCGTGTTGAAGAATTCGAGTTGCCGATCGCCCAGCGCCACCGTGTCGCCGGTGCCGACTGTCTGGATACGATGCTCGAAGCCGGTGGTATCGAACAGGCCCTTCAGCATCAGGCGCGCCTGGTGCGAAATGTAAAGCATCGCTTGCGGCGCGCGGCGCAGCAGTTCCGGAAGCGCGCCGGAGTGGTCGGGCTCCAGATGGTTGAGCACGATGGTAGTGATCTCGCGGTAATCGGCGACCGATTCCAGGCGACGAAAAAAGCCGTCGGCGAAGTTTGCCTTCACCGTATCGACGATCGCCACGCCACCGCTGCCGCGCACCGCGTAGGCGTTGTAGCTGGTGCCATTGGCGGTGCGCAGGATGATGTCGAAGCTGCGCAGATCGGGGTCGAAGGCGCCGATCCAGTGCACGCCAGGCGCCACCGGCATCGCCCTATCCGGACTTGCAGCGGTCCGCATCGGAGGTAACGGCGGCGAACTGACAGGGATAGGCGCCACCGCCGGCGGTCTGTACGTAGAACACGGGCCCCAGCGCGGGAGCAGCCGTCCGCTGGCAGGCTTCGAGGTCCTTGCCCGGCACTTCGCGCAGCCCGATCCAGGCGTTGATCGCCGCCGCGTCGAAACCAACCCGGCTTTCGTCACCGACCTTCAGCAACGGCCGCCGGATCAGCAGCGGGTTGTCGCGCATCAGCGCCAGGGCCGTGGGCTCGTCGAGTTCCTCCGGCACGATCTCGCCCGAGACGACGGCGGGCGCACGGCGGTTGAACCAGCGGGCCACCGGCACGCCCGCAAGAAAATCCAGCAGGGCCATGCTGCTCCAGTGAGTGTCGCGCAAGTCGCGCGCCTTCACGTCGTGCCCGGAAGCGATCAGCAGCGCCTTTTGCAGCGCGTTGCCCGCACAGCCGGTTTTTTCGTAAAAGGTGATCACGGACATTTTGGCCTCCTGTTGGCGATGAGCTTCCGGGTTAGTGAATGCGGATGTAGAACCGCGCGTTCGCACAAATGGCATGCTTCGGCGCCATTCCATTCGTCATTCCGGCGCAGGCCGGAATCCAGAAGACTCGGCAGGAAACCTACTGGATTCCGGCCCCGGATCGGCGTCCGGGGTGACGTTCTTTCGCCGGAATGACGGGACGAACGCCGGACAGGGCGCCTGGACGGGCTTAAGCTCATCGTCGATCTGCCGGACATTTGGGCTGGAATCATCGCGCGGCGATCTCGGCCTGCGCCGCCGCCCAGCGTTCGGGCGGGATGCCGGTCAGCGAACCCGGCGGATTCATCGCGACACCGAGTTCGTCGACGATCGCACCCTCGATCGGGCAGATCGCCACGCACTGCGGGTCGGCAAAATCCCCGACGCATTCGGTGCACTTGTCCGCGTCGATCAGGAAATGTGGAAACTGCGGTGGCCTGGCTTCGTGGATCGCCCGACTCGGACAGAGGGGCAGGCAGGCCCAGCAGTTCACGCAGCTTTCGATGATTTCGAGGGCCATCATGCCTCCCGCAGGGCCGCCCCAAGGGAGGCGGGAGCCCCCTGTGGGGGCAGCGAACGCAGTGAGCGTGGGGGCCATATTTGTCCTCACGCGCATTTCGCCGCGCTTGCCTTGGCGTCGAGCTTGCCGGCCGCCAGCATCTCGTGCCACACCGCCATCGCGGCCTCTTCGATCGGCTGCATGGCATGCTCGCCGTTGGGCTGGATGCCGGCGGCTTCCAGCTTGCCCCAGGGTTCATAGCCGATCCTCGAACAGAGCACCACTTCGCAGCCTGCGAGAACCTTTATGGTCCGGTCGAGTGTGAACTCGCCGTCGCCACAGGTTTCGTCGCCCGAACAGTAGGCATCGGCCTTGCGGTGGCCGACCAGGCGGGCGCCACCGGCCGAAGCCTCATAGACAAGGAACTCCCTGGCGTGGCCGAAGTGGATCGCCACCATTCCGTTTTTCGCCGCCACCGCCATCAGAACCGGGCGCCCGAGGGGCTTCTGCTCATCGGCACGGGGAATGAACCGGATGATCTGGGGCGCCACGGGCAAGGCCGGCGACAGGGGCGCATGAGCCCTGGCCCGCTTCGCCTGCAACTCGGCGCTTACCTTTTCACGAAACGCCGCGCGCACCAGCATCGCCGCTTCGTAGTCGATTTCCATGGCCTCGATCTTGTCCATCGTAAACTCGTCGCCGCGATCCTCGCCGAGCAGGCCGACCGCGTCGGCGCGGCACTGGCGGCAGTGGCGCATCATGTTCATGTCGCCCTCGCAGGCATCCTGCAGGGCCTTGAGTTCGGCGGGACTCGGGCTGCGCTGTCCCATCACGCCGTAGAAGGTGCCGTGTTCGGGCTCGGCGATCAGCGGCATGACGTTGTGCAGAAAGGCGCCCTTGGCCTTGACGATCCGCGACACTTCCTTGAGGTGTTCGTCATTGACGCCGGGGATCAGCACCGAGTTCACCTTGACCAGGATGCCTCGCGCCACCAGCATCTCCAGGCCCTTCTGTTGCTGCCCGATCAGTATCGCGGCGGCGTCGCGGCCATGGATGCGCTTGTTGTTCCAGAAAATCCACGGATAGATCTTGGCGCCCACGTCCGGGTCCACGCAGTTGATGGTGATGGTGACGTGGTCGATGTTGTGCCGGGCGAGTTCCTCGACGTGTTCGGGCAAGCTCAGGCCGTTGGTGGAAACGCAGAGCTTGATGTCGGGCGCCTTGGCCGACAACTGGCGGAAGGTTTCGAAGGTGCGCTCGGGATTTGCCAGCGGATCGCCGGGCCCGGCGATGCCGAGCACCGTCATCTGCGGAATCGTCGCGGCAACCGCGAGGGTCTTCTTCACCGCCTGGTCGGGCGTCAGCACCTCGGAAACGACACCGGGGCGCGATTCGTTGGCGCAGTCGTACTTGCGGTTGCAGTAGTGGCACTGGATATTGCAGGCCGGCGCCACCGCCACATGCATGCGGGCAAAGTAATGGTGGGCGTCCTCCGAATAGCACGGGTGGTCCTGCACCCTGGCGCGAAGGGCGTCCGCCATGCCGGCCATCTGGTCGCTGGTCGAGCCGCAACTGCCGGCGCTGCAGCCGCTGGCTTGCGGCGCTGGAGGTGCGATCACTGGAAGGTCCACGAGGTATCTCCGCGGGAAGGGTCAGCTTCCTTCCAGCAACGCCTGTGCCAGGCGCTAACTCATTGATTCATCACTACCGGAGAGCGCGATTGTCGGAAAAGCCACAAGTGCTCGTCCGTAACACTGCACACCCCGTCCTGAAACTCGCCGGCATTGATTCCTCCAGGGGCTGCCAGCTTGCTGGACTCGTCATCATGAAAAACCGTGAAATCACATTCCATCTCATGCTGCTGGTGCTGCTTCTGCTGGGCGGGACACCCGATGAGCACGCCGAGGATGACGCCCATGTCCATCGGCTTGCCCAGCGCGGCCGCCGCCCACGTCATGCTCGCCCGCTACCGAGAGTACGACGGCGGAAGCCGCCAAGCGACAACCGCAGAGGACTACACATTCCTTGGCGCGAACATGATGATTGCCATCCCCACCAATGCGACCAAAGACCCGGCAATGTCCCAGGCGGTGGGCTTGATCCCGTCAACGGCCCACAGCCACAGAATCGCGACGAAAATGTACGCGCCGCCGTAGGCCGCATATACCCGCCCCGCCGCTGCGGGATGAAGTGAGAGCAGCCACGCGAAAAGCGCGAGGCTCAGAGCGGCCGGAACAAGCAGCCAAATGCTTTTGCCCTCCTTGAGCCAAAGGTACGGAAGGTAACAGCCGACGATTTCCGCCACAGCCGTGATGAGGAACAGCAGGACGGTTTTCAGTTCAAACATGCCGATGGCCCCTGAATGCAGTACCGGCCGGAAAGGGTACGTGTATCGATCCCGGCACGAAGCCTTCACCGAACACCGGCGCGAAAGGTCCGGCAATATCGAAATTGAACACGTCCCTTGATTCGGGCAGCATTCATGATCGTAGCCGATGCCAGGCGCGCAACCGGGGCCTCGGGCCGGACCGCTCCAAGTAGAATGTGGCCCTCGCCGGATTCGCCCGGCTCATCCACCGGTTGCCCTTCCATGCTCGTCGCATCAAACGTCACCATTCAGTTCGGCGCCAAACCGCTTTTTGAAAACGTCTCGGTCAAATTCGGCGAAGGCAACCGCTACGGCCTGATCGGCGCCAACGGCTCGGGCAAGACCACCTTCATGAAGATCCTTGCCGGCGTGCTGGAGCCGTCCGCCGGCAATGTTGCGCTCGACACCGGCGAACGCATGGCCTACCTGAAGCAGGACCAGTTCGGTTACGAGAATCTGCGCGTGCTCGACGTGGTGATGATGGGCCATGCCGAAATGTGGGCCTGCATGTCGGAGCGCGACGCGATCTACGCCAACCCCGACGCGAGCGAAGACGACTACATGCGCGCGGCGAACCTGGAATCGCATTTCGCCGAGTACGACGGTTACACCGCCGAATCGCGCGCGGGCGAGCTGCTGCTGGGCGCCGGAATTCCCATCGAAAAGCACTTTGGCCCGATGAGCGAAGTGGCGCCGGGCTGGAAACTGCGCGTGCTGCTGGTGCAGGCGCTGTTCGCCAACCCGGACATCCTGCTGCTCGACGAGCCGACCAACAACCTCGACATCAACACCATCAGGTGGCTGGAGGACATCCTCAACGAACGCGAGAGCACCATGATCATCATCTCGCATGATCGCCATTTCCTCAACCAGGTCTGCACCCACATGGCTGACCTGGACTACGGCACGATCAAGGTCTACGGAGGCAATTACGACGACTTCATGGAGGCCTCGACCATGGCGCGCGAACGCCAGGTCTCGGCCAACGCCAAGGCGAAGGAACGCGTCGCCGACTTGCAAGGCTTCGTGCGCCGCTTCTCGGCCAACAAGTCGAAGGCGCGCCAGGCCACCAGCCGGTTGAAACTGATCGAGAAGATCCGGCCGGAAGACATCAAGCCCTCGTCGCGCCAGTATCCGTGGATCCGCTTCGACTACGACGAGAAGGAAAAGCTGCATCGCCTGGCCTGCGAGATCGAGAACCTCGGCTTCGGCTACGAGCCCAAGGTGCCGATCATCAAGTCGTTGTCGATGAGCATCGAGGCCGGCGACAAGCTCGCCATCATCGGTGAGAACGGCGTCGGCAAGACGACCTTGCTGCGCCTGCTGGCCGGCGAGAAGCTGGGTGGTCTGACGCCGCTGGGCGGCAAGGTGAAGTGGGCGGAGAAGGCCCGGCCCGGCGTTTTCCACCAGGACCACGCCGCCGATTTCGCCGACAAGACGCCGCTCACTGAATGGATCGTGCAGTGGGTGCGCGCCGGCGGCTATGAGGGTGGCGATGTCGAAACCCTGGTGCGCGGCACGCTGGGCCGGCTGCTGTTCTCCGGCGACGAGGCGAAGAAGCCGGTGAACGTGATTTCCGGCGGCGAACAGGGACGCATGCTGTTCGGCAAGCTGATGCTGCTGCGGAACAACGTGCTGCTGATGGATGAGCCGACCAACCACCTCGACATGGAGTCCATCGAATCGCTCAACACTGCGCTGGAAAAATACAACGGCACCCTGATTTTCGTCTCGCATGACCGCGAGTTCGTTTCGTCGCTCGCGACCCGCATCATCGACATCAAGCCGAACCGGACCATCATCGATTACCGCGGCAGCTACGAGGAATACCTGGCCAGCCAGGGATTGGGATGAAACGATGCTTCCGGCTAGAGGCGAATTCGCGATGAGTCCGATCATCACGAGAACGCGTCGCCGATCCGGCTGCTTTGAGCAGGAATAGCCGCCGCCCGATGCCGAGAATTGGATGATGGAACCGAGAACCTTTGAATTGACTGTCGACAGTGATGGCAATGCCAGCGCCGGCCAAGGAGTACTGGCGGCCTATGTTCCCGCCTCCGACCACAGTCCGCCGGTAAGCCTGCTGGCCTGCGATCCGCGGCACGAGCCGGGCAAGTCGATCAACGAGCTGGCGCCGGCGGTGATGGCCCATATACGGGCACGGGTTGAAGAGGATTCCCCCCACTGGCGCTGGACGATAATCGATTCGATAGGCCGATTCAACCAAGCCGTGCCCAAATGGCGCACCGGCGCCCATCCCGACGTAGCTTTCGAGCGCTTTCCCCGCGGATTGACGATCGACGCCTTCTTCAGCGCGACCGGCGCCGGGGGCGAGGCGGCCATGGAAATGCTGTCGGCCATGGTCGAGACCCCCCGCACGTCGGATCAGACGCCCAGTGAACGCGAGTTTCTCGAAGCAGTGGAAGTGCATGGCAATCTGCCCGCGCCGGGGTCCATCTTCCAGAAGGTCGACGCAGCGGTCGCTGATGGCGACGCGCGTTTGATCGCCAGCGCAATCCAGCCCGATCCCGCGCTGTCAATGGCGCTGATCAGTTCCGCCAACGCGGCGCGCTTTGCGGCAGCCGGCAAGACCGCCTCGGTACCCCAAGCCGTAATCCGTCTCGGTACCGGTTTCGTGCGCCGTGTCGTGTTCGTCGCCGAGATGATGGAGCGGTATCAGCAGGGGGCCTGCCCGACGTTTGACTATCGCCAGTTCTGGATGAATTCGATTGCATCCGGTGCATCGATGAAAGCCTTGATGCCGAGCTACGAGATACCCGAGAAATTTGCCGACGATGCCTTTACCATCGGCCTGGTGGCCGGGATCGGCTGGCTGGCCATCGCCGAGACCTTTCCCGGATTGATGACGGCTTATGTGGCACGCTGCCGTGGCGCCGACCCTATTACCAAGTCTCGAGCGCAGCGGGAGATCTTCCCCTGCGCAATCCGCAGCGTGTCCGAACGATATCTCGAACGCTACTGCTTCCCCAGGACCGTGCTGCAGGCCATTGCCGGCCATACCGACGGGGATCGCCGCTGGTATGACTGCCTGGCCCAGGCGATGCGCGTGGCGCAGTCGCTGGCACCCTTCGACTGCATTGCGGTGCCGACGACGATTCCGGTGCCCGATGCCTGTCGTGAAGAATGGGATCGCTGGAAAAGCGCGCTCTGCGTCTTGCGCTGAAGTGTTCGCCGACCCCACCCGAAGGCTTTCATGATCCTGTTGCGCGATCTGGGTTTTTCCCGCAATGGCGAGGCGTTGGTCACCGGCGCGTCGCTGCAACTGCATCCGGGCTGGAAAGTCGGCCTGACGGGCGCCAACGGCTGCGGCAAATCCTCCTTCCTTGGCCTTTTGCGCGGCGAGCTGCACGCCGATCGCGGCGATCTGGAACGGCCGAATGGCTGGGTGCTGGCGCACGTCGCCCAGGAAACGCCGGCGCTGCCCGATGCGGCGCTCGACTTCGTGCTCGACGGCGATGTCGAACTGCGCCAGATCGAGCGCGACCTTGCCGCCGCGGAAGCGCATCACGACGACCACCATGCCGGCGAACAGATCGGCCTGCTGCACTCGCGGCTTTCCGAGATCGATGGTTACGCGGCGCCGGCGCGCGCCGCTGCGCTGATGCATGGTCTCGGCTTCGCGGACGCGGATTCCGCGCGTCCGGTGGCGGAGTTCTCCGGCGGCTGGCGCGTGCGCCTGAACCTGGCCCGCGCGCTGATGTGCCGCTCCGACCTGCTGCTGCTCGACGAGCCGACCAACCATCTCGACCTCGACGCGATCATCTGGCTCGAAGAATGGCTGAAGGGCTACCCTGGCACGCTGATCCTGATTTCGCACGACCGCGATTTCCTCGATGTCATCACCAGCCACATCCTGGCCATCGAAGCCGGCAAGATGCAGTTGTTCACGGGCAACTACTCGGCCTGCGAACGCGCCCGCGCCGAGCGCCTGGCCAACGACCTGGCGCTGGCGGCCAAGCAGCGCCGGGAAGCGGCGCATCTGCAAAGCTACATCGACCGCTTCCGCGCCAAGGCTTCAAAGGCGCGCCAGGCGCAAAGCCGGATCAAGATGCTGGCGCGCATGGGCGAAATCGCCGCCGCCCACGTCGACACGCCATTCAGTTTCAGCTTTCCGGAACCGGCTGCCTTCTCCGATCCTCTGCTGCTGGTCGATAGCGCAAGAGTCGGCTATGACGCAGCGGCGGCGCCAATCTTCGACAAGCTCACCTTCACCCTGCGCCCTGACAGCCGCGTCGGCCTGCTCGGGCGAAATGGCGCCGGCAAGTCGACACTGATGAAGTTGCTGGCCGGGGAGCTGCGTCCGCAAGCCGGCGTGCGCGAAGAAGGGCGCAACCTGAAGCTCGGCTACTTCGCCCAGCACCAGCTCGAACAACTGCGCCCGGCCGAATCGCCGCTGTGGCACATGATCAAGCTGGAGCCGCGGACCCGCGAGCAGGACCTGCGCGGCTACCTCGGCGGCTTCGATTTTCGCGGCAACATGGTGGACGCCCCCTGCGGGCGCTTCTCCGGCGGTGAAAAGTCGCGCCTGGCGCTGGCGCTGATGATCCGTACGGCACCGAACCTGCTGCTGCTGGACGAGCCGACCAACCACCTCGACCTCGAAATGCGCGAGGCGCTGACCATCGCCCTGCAGGAGACCGAGGCCGGCATGGTGCTGGTCTCGCACGATCGCCATCTGCTGCGCGCCACCTGCGACGAGCTCTGGCTGGTGGCGAACGGCAAGGTGACGCCCTTCGACGGCGACCTCGACGACTATGCCGACTGGCTCAACCAGTCGCGCGCCGCCGAGAAATCTGCCGAGCGCGAGAAAAGCCAACGGTGCAGGAACGGCGAAGCCGGCGATGCACGCAAAGCGCCGGTGCCAAAGCCAGCCACGGAGTCCGCGCCGGCACGTTCTGCATCCCCGGATTCGCGCTCGGCTGGGGGGCAACGGCGGCCGCTGCTCAAGGAGAGCGGAAAGCTAGAACAGCAGCTCGCCATTTGGCAGGACGAGCTCAAATTGCTGGAAACCCGGCTCGCCGACCAGGCGCTTTATGCCAGCGCGGACAGCCGCCTGCTGGACGAGCTCAGCCTGCGCCAAGGCCAGTTGGCGCAGAATATCGAAGCGGCGGAATCGCGCTGGCTGGCGATTCACGAACTGCTCGAGGGCAGTCGGGAGTAGTTCCCTCACTAACGTGAAATATCGAATAGCCTCTCATTCGTCGTTCCCGCGAGAGCGGGAACCCGGAACCGCAACACGCTGGATTCCGGCTTTCGCCGGAATGACGAGATTTGCATCAGGAGATCCAAGTGGCGGCAAGAACCCCGAAAACCAATAGCGGGCAAGGCAAGCTCGCGCCCGCCGGGCCTGGAAGCGCGGCGAAACGGCCGGCGTACTGATCCCGATGTACCTGCCCGCACATTTCGAAGAAACCCGCAGCGAGGTGCTGCACGCGCTGATGCGTGACCATCCCTTCGCCACGCTGATCGCGCACGGCGCCGATGGCCTGGCCGCGCATCATCTGCCGCTGCATTTCGCTCCCAAGGTCGCCCCGATGGGGGCGCTGCAAGGCCATGTCGCCCGCGCCAACCCATTGTGGCGGGAATCGGCGAATGCAGAGGTGCTGGTGATCTTCCACGGCCCGCAGGCCTATGTCACGCCATCCTGGTACGCCACCAAACGCGAGCATGGCAAGGCCGTGCCAACCTGGAACTATGCGGTGGTGCACGCGCACGGCCGGCTGCGCACGCTCGATGATCCGGCCTGGTTGCGCGGGCAACTGGAAACCCTCGTCACCCGTCACGAGGCCGACTTTGCCGAACCCTGGCGGATCGCCGACGCGCCGCCCGATTACATCGACAGGATGCTGGTGGCCATCGTCGGCATCGAGATCGCCATCACCAGGCTCAGAGGCAAGTGGAAGATCAGCCAGAACCAGCCGCAGGCCAATCGGGCCGGGGTGGTGGCCGGTCTGCACCAGCAGGGGACAGCCGATGCCATGCGGATGGCCGCGCTGGTCGCCGACACCTTGAAGCCTTGAAGCTCAAGCCAGCCGATCTGCCCGAGCCGTCCGCCGATGCGCGGGCCGCCAGCGAGGCGTTGACACGCATCATCGCCGCCGAAATCGCCGCTCGCGGCGGCTGGATATCCTTCGCCCGCTACATGGAACTGGCGCTGTATGCACCCGGCCTGGGCTATTACAGCGGCGGCTCGCGCAAATTCGGCGTGGAGGGCGACTTCCTCACGGCGCCAGAGCTGACGCCGCTATATGGCCAGGCGCTGGCGCGGCAGGTGGCGCAGGTCCTCGCCGCCTCCAGCCCGCTGGTGATCGAAGCCGGCGCCGGCAGCGGAAGGCTGGCGGCGGACCTGCTGGCGGCGCTCGACGCACGGGGTTGCGCTCCCGAGCGCTACCAGATACTCGAACTTTCCGGCGAGTTGCGCGCGCGCCAGCAGGCGACGCTAAGTGAGCACGCGCCGGGCTTCGCCGGCCGCGTCGAGTGGCTGGAAGAGCTCCCGGAGCGCTTTTCGGGCTGCCTGGTGGGCAACGAAGTGCTCGACGCCATGCCGACCCATGCCGTGCGCTGGACCGACGAGGCGCCGGAGCACGCCGTCATGGAACGCGGTGTCGGACTGGCGGACGAGCGGCTGGTAGTGGCCGAACGCCCGGCCTTTGGCGCGCTGCTGGCTGCCGCCAACGCGCTGCCGGTGGTCGCGCCGTATCGCGGCGAGGTCAGCCTCGCCGTCCGCAGTTGGGTTGCGGAGCTGGCGCGACGCCTGGAAAAAGGCGCGCTGCTGCTGATCGACTACGGCCTGCCGCGCCATGAGCTTTACCACCCGCAACGCGACGGCGGCACGCTGCGCTGCCATTACCGTCACCGGGTGCATGAAGATCCGTTCTGGTTCCCCGGCCTGTCGGACATCACTTCGCATGTCGACTTCACCGCGCTGGCCGAGGCCGGGTTCGATGTCGGACTCGATGTGCTGGGCTACACCACCCAGGCCAACTTCCTGATCAACTGCGGGATCGCCGAATTGCTGCTGGAAGAGAGGGATACGCTAGGCATTTTGCCGGGACTCGGCGCCGGGGACGCGACGGGGACCACCAGGCTGCTGGCGCGCGGCGCCGTCAATGTGCTGATTTCGCCCAACGAAATGGGCGAGCTGTTCAAGGTGATCGCCCTGGGGCGAGGCGTGCCGGGCCCGCTGGTCGGCTTCAGCCGCGGCGACCGGGTGCATGCCCTGTGATTGGATACGAACTGACCAAACGGAGAACAAGATGCAAAGAAGACTGATGGGTATTGCGGGCGCGAGCCTGATTCTTGTCTCGCTAGTGTTGCCGGGGTGCGGCGGAGCCAAGATCTGGCCCTTCGGCAGCGACACGGTACAGGAGCGTTCACGCACGCCGGCCAATGCGACCGAGTACCAGTGCGCCGGCGGCAAACGCTTCTTCGTACGCACGCTGGAGGGCGGCGCTGCGGTATGGCTGATCCTGCCCGAGCGCGAGCTTAGACTGGACAAGCTCGCGGCGGACTCCGGCTTGCGCTACGGCAACGGCATCGCGGTGCTGGAGATCAACGGCAATGAAGCATCGCTCAAGGATGGCGCGGCGATCTCGTTGTCGGGTTGCGGGATGGCAAGCAACTAGCTTACAGGCTGACCCGTCATTCCCGCGAAGGCGGAAATCCAGTGCGCACTTCTGGATTCCGGGTCAAGCCCGTCCCCTCCAATCCCCCTTGAAAGGGCTACCGTATGCACACAACCTCGCACACGCTTGATTTTAAACAGATCTCCCGCAATGGGAGAGGAATCTTGTTTGCATACGTTATGCCTTGAAAGAGGGAGAGCGAGGTCAGTTCGTGCCTTGGCATGCCGGCTGAACGTCATGGCTAATCAGGTTCCACCAAGTCGCGCGAGGAATCAGAACCCGATCCTGGCCTTGCCGCGCTGGATGCGCGACGCGTCGAGATCCTTCTGCTGCAATTCATCACGGCCGTCCAGCTTGGCATTGCCGAAGGCCACCATCAGGCGCTTGCGCATGTCACGCGGCGGCACGGCGGCCAACGCTTCCATGACATCCTCCGGCGGCTGCGGCGGAAATCCCCACTGATGATCGGCAAGAATCTCCGAATAAAGGTGACAGGCGATGCCAAAAGCCTGCTCGGCATTCGGTCGCGGCACGCTGTACACATTCATGCGGTTGAGGATCGGTTCGGACAGCGTGCGCTCGTCGTTGGCCGTCGACACCCAGAGGATGTGGCTGGCGTCGATATCCACTTCGACAAACTCGTCCTTGAACTTTCTCGCCGTGTCGCGCTCCAGCAAGCCGTAGAGCGGGCCCATCGGGTCGTAGCGCGAATCGCCGCCGGCCTTGTCCACCTCGTCCAGCACCATCAGGGGGTTGGCGTATTCACCGTGAATCAGCGCCGTCGCGACCTTGCCCGGCTTGGCATTGGTCCACTGGCTCGATGCACCGGAGAGTATCCAGCCGGCCGTAAGCGAACTCATCGGCACGAATTCGAAGCCGGTGCCCAAGGCATTGGACAGACGCTTGGTGAAATGCGTCTTGCCGATGCCGGGCTCGCCCAGCAACAGGATGGGCGTGAAATGCACCGGCTCGTTGCCGGACACCGCGAGCGCCAGATACTTCTTCAGATCGTCGATGACTTCGGAAAAGTTCGGACACTCGTCGCAAAGGCTGTCGAGCGCCTCCGTGGAGGATGGCTTGACCAGGTAGCGCTCGCCACCAAGCTTTTTCATTTTCTCGTAAATCGCTGAGAGGGCCTCGCAACGGCCCGCCGCGTCATCCTGCGCGCGTTCGATATCCGTGACGCGATAGATCTCACGCACATCGGCGAGGGAAATCTGTATATCGGCTTGAGACATGGCGGCGCCCTCCTGTATGGCAGTTAACGTCTGCAGCACGTTCGAAGTTGAACGCTGCTTCGTCACTATTTTTCAAGCAATTTTGATACCACGTCGCACTTTGGGGTCGGCTGAATTCGTGCGGCAGACCTGGCTACTGCACCTGATCCATCAGCCACCGGCGAAATGGCTCCACTGCCGGATTCGCCCCCGAGTTGTCGGCCAGCATCAGGTAATAGGAACGCGGATTCGAGAAACGCTGCGGCAGCGGGGCGACCAGCTTGCCTTGTTTCAGCAGGTCGGCCACCAGAGCCAGCGAGGCAAGTGCGACGCCCTGTCCATCGACAGCGGCGCGAATCGCCGGTTCGTACTGGTTGAAGGCGATGCTGCCTGCCGGACGCAGATCGGCAACCCCGGCCATTTCCAGCCATGTCGGCCAGGACAGCCAGGGCCGGCGCTGGTCCTCGTCTTCGTACGCCAGCAAGATGTGATGCACCAGATCAGGCGGCTTGACGAGGGGCCGTGCCGACTTCTTCAGGTATTCGGGGCTGGCCACCGGCAACACCGTGTCGCCGAACAAGCGCAAAGCCGTCGCCGGGGCGTTGCGGTCCTGCAGGTAGCGCACTGCCCCATCGAAACGCCCGCGCTCGAGGTCGACCAGCCGCGTGTCAATGGAAATGCGAATGTCGATGCCGGGATGGCTGCGCCGGAAGTCCGCCAGACGCGGAATCAGCCAGAAACTGGCAAAACTCTGGGTGGTCGCCAGCGTGACGGTCGGCTCATCGCCGCCGCGCAACTCCTCGGCGGCCCGGCGCAACTCGGCAAAGGCGAGCTCGGTGGCGCGACGGAGCCGTTCGCCCGCGGCTGTCAGGCCAAGCGCACGCGTCTTGCGCTCGAAGAGGCGTGTAGCCAACGCCGACTCCAGCCCGATGACCTGTTTGCTCACCGCAGACTGCGTGACGAAAAGCTCCTCGGCCGCACGGGTGAAGCTCAGATGCCGTGCCGCTGCGTCGAAAGCGCGCAAGGCTTCGAGTGGCGGCAGACCATTCTTACGCATTCATTTTGCTCATGGATGTCAGGCCTCGAAATCGCTCGTCGGACGGCGCCGGAAAACCAATAATCGGGGCATCGCAACAGCCCGAGGAAAACATCATGAATGCCCCAGCGTACCTTGCCTCATCGATCATCTGCCAGCCGCGGGAGAAGCACCGGGCGCTGTTCGCCAGGACGCCCGCGAAGGCGCTTGCCGCGGATGCTACAGAATTCCTCGAAGGAATCAACGTCGGTCGTGAGACGGGTCTCGACCAGGCGCTGGCGGAGGATCAACTGCTCGCCCTGCCGGACGGTGACGCCACGCTGCTCTGCCTGGCCGGCGAGCTCTGGCTGACGCGGAATGGCGACATCGAGGATTATCTCCTCAGCCCCGGCCAGAGCTTCGCCGTCCGGCGCGGCGACCGGGCGGTAGTGCAGGCTCTGCAGCCCAGTAGGATGCGGCTGGTCGTCTGACGCAATCGTCTTGTCGAGCCGACGGCGACCTGCCTGGCTTATCGCACCATCAGGCCTTCGAGGCAGGCACGGATGCGCGGCGGAATCGCGGTCGGCTTGTTCTCGTCGCGGGCGACGAAGACATGCACGAAGTGGCCGTGCGCGGCAGGCGCCTCGTCGCCCTGGCGGAACAGCGCGATCTCGTAGCGCACCGAAGACTTGCCCAGGTGCCCGACGCGCAGGCCGGCGTCGAGGGTATCGGGAAAGGCCAGCGGCGCCAGATAGCGACACTGCGATTCGACGCAATAGCCGATCGCCGCGCCGGCATGGATGTCGAGCCCGCCTTCGCGGATCAGGTGCTCGTTGATGACGGTGTCGAAGTAGCTGTAATAGACGACGTTATTGACGTGGCCGTAGACGTCGTTGTCCATCCAGCGCGTGGGGATCGCCAGAAAATGCGGGTAATCGGCGCGGCAGGGAGGGGCAGGAGACGAGGCGGCTGTAGCAAGGGATGTCATCGTGCGCTTTCCGGAGATCGAAGCGCCGGATGATACCAACAGGCGTCAGCCAGGGAACCCCGATCGCCCCGATGTTCGTCACCGCGCCGAATTCGTCCTCGACAGGTTTGCCTGTGCTCATATCCATCACCATCAACATCGTTGTCTCGCTTAGTGGAACCGTGCACCTTCGAGGATATGACGCCGCTTCCGCGGAAAAGTGGGGTGAAGTGTCAATTCATGAAGGCGTGCTTGTTCCCCGCCACGGCGCCACCCGAACCAGCAACACCATGCCGGGCACCGCGAGCGCCGCGCACAGCAGGAAGAAACCAAGCCAGCCCATCTGCTCGACCAGGAAGCCAGTCGTGGCATTGATGAAGGGGCGCGGCACGGCCGCCAGGCTGGTGAACAGCGCGAACTGCGTGGCCGTATACAGCGGATGCGTGGCGCGGGCGATGAAGGCGACAAAGGCCGCGGTGCCGAGCCCCACACCGAGCGCCTCGAAGCCGATCACCAGCGCGAGTTGCGCCAGTTGCGCCGCGCCGACCATCTCGTGCCGCCCCAGCCACGCCAGCCAGGCGAAACCGAAGATCGACACCAGTTGCACCACGCCGAACAGCCACAGCGCCCGGTTGATTCCCAGCCTGACCATCCACAGCCCACCGACCAGGCCGCCGAACACCGCCGGCCACAAGCCGGCATTCTTCGCCACCAGGCCGATCTGCGACTTCGCAAAACCCATGTCGAGGTAGAAAGGCGTGGCCAGCGCCGTGCACATCGAATCGCCGAGCTTGTAGAGGAAGATGAAGGCCAGGATCAGCAGGGCTTCCTTCAACCCGGCACGGTTGATGAACTCGTGGAAAGGCTCGACCACCGCGTCACGCAGGGTCTTCGGCGCCGCCCCGGCCACGGCGGGCTCGCGCGCCAGCAGCGCCAGCGCCATGCCCGGCAGCATGAACAGCGCGGTGACGACGAACACCTGAAACCACGGCAGCCGGTCGGCCAGGATCAGCGAGAGCGAACCCGGCACCAGCCCGGCGATGCGGTAGGCATTGACATGCACCGAGTTGCCCAGGCCCAGCTCGGCCTCGGAAAGGATCTCGCGCCGGTAGGCATCGAGCGCGATGTCCTGCGTTGCCGAAAGCAATGCGACGCCGGCAGTCAACCAGAGGATCGGCACGATCTCGCTGCCCGGCGCGAACAGGCCGAGTGAGGCGATCGCTGCCAGCAGGCCGATCTGCGTAATCAGCATCCAGCCACGACGCCGGCCCAGGGGCGGCGCGTAACGGTCGAGCAGCGGCGACCAAAGGAACTTCCAGGTGTAGGGAAACTGGATCAGGGCGAACAGGCCGATGGTCTTCAGGTCGACGCCTTCCGAGCGCAACCAGGCCGGCACCAGATTGAGCAGCAGGTACAACGGCAATCCCGAGGAAAAGCCGGTGAACACGCAGATCAGCATGCGCCGGGTGAACAGCGCGGCGAGCCAGGGCGGCATCAGGATTTCACGGGTTTTGGTGCCACGGCCTCAAGCCCCGAAAGCACCGGACGCAGGCCCAGATGCAGGACGAAGGGGTCGAAATCCCGGTCGCTGTAAAGCAGTTTGTGGCCGCTTGCGATGCAGCGGGTGGCGATCAGCGTATCGATGGTCTTGCGAACCGTGACGCCAATCGACCGCAGCACCCGGTGGTTCCTCGCCGCCTGAATGGCGATGTCCGGGCCGCCGATGTCGATCACCATCAAGGAGCCGAGCAGCTTCCTGGCCTGGTTGAAATCACGGTCGTTGTCAAAGCCCCGCAGTACTTCTGCAAGGATCAGGTCGCCGATTGCCAGGGGCTCGCTGCCAAGCATGGCGTCCAGCGTGTCGGACTGAGGCGTGAGCGCTCCGCGGAAGTAGTCGATCCAGACACTGGAATCGACCAGAATCAATGGTTCGTCCTCATTGCATCAAGGTCGCCCCGCCAGTCGAGCTTGCCGCGAAAGCGCCGGATCTCCGCCTGCTGACGCAAGCGCAACAGGGTGCGCAGCCCCAACTCCACCGCTTCGCGCTTGGTCTTGAGTCCGGTCGCCCGAAGCGTGTCTTGCATCAGCTTGTCGTCAATCACGATATTGGTTCGCATGGTGTGTATCCGCATACTGGTTGATACACATCCTAGCAGCCGCCCGGCGCTGGCGCAAGCACCGGGCAACCCGCCGCGAGCCCACATCAGCCCGATGTGATCTGCGCCAGTCGCGGCCGACTCGAGCACCTTCCAGTTGCGCGATGCGGACGCTCCAGTGCGCGCCTGCAGCGTGCCCCCGGAGCCCAGGCTCCATGCAAATGCCACGGGCTGTTGTCATGGGGTGCCGACCGGTGCGTATCGCTATTGCGAAGCGACGGTGTCGCCCAAGTCGTGATGGTTCGAACGCCCTTGGACGGCGGCTATTGCGCCCTGGTCATCGCCTCATAACGGGCGACGATCGCCGCATGGGTGCCGTCGCGCTTCATCGCATCCAAGGCCTGTTGCAGCTTATCCAAAGTCGCTTGCGGCAGGCTGGGCTTGCAGGCCAGGTAATTTTCCGAGGTCTTGAACACCCAGACCGGAAAAATGTCTGTCACTCCGCTCTTGGCCGCAACATGCGCGCCGGTGTAATAGCCGGTGACCCACAGGTCGATCTTGTCCGGCGCCGTCCGATTGAGCGTGAGTTTCGGTGGATTCGCGGCATCGTCAGCCTCCGGTACGCGGAAGGTGACCGCGAGATCCTTCAGGTAGCGTTCCTTGGCATCGCCCTTCAGTACGCCCACGCGGTACTGATTGAAGTCCTCGGCGCGGGACAATGATCCTTGAAACCCTTCTTGGCAAACGCCGCCCACTTGTTATCGACGATCGGCCCGATCCATTTAAAGAGCTTCTCGCGGTTCTCGGTGCGCGCGGTGCTGTAGATGCAGGTATTGGGATACATCTGAACGCGGTCGTAGGCGTCCTTCCATACCATCAGTTCATCCTTGTGGGCCACGCCGGCGCGCTTGAAGACTTCATTCACCACTTCGACCGCCATGCCGGCAAGTTGCTTGTTTTCCATGTACTGGAAGGGATAAGCATCCTCGGTCAAGAGGTTGACGGTCTGCGCTACCGCGACTCCTGGTGCGGTGGCGCAAATGGCGACAATCAAGGCGATGCGAGAGGGTTTGAAGATCATGCTTTCTCCTGGCATTTGCGCGCATTTCGACGCGATGGGGTCGATCGGGCACGGGAACGCAGCTTGCCGACCTCGTGACGCACGTGTACATGTACATGTTACGCCGAATGTGCGTTTTGGGACTGGCAGGGTCCGGTCTGCCATCTGCGTCGAGTTCTCCCTGTTGGAGCGGCTGCTTGACCCTGACACCGGTCATTTGAAACTCATGCTTACGGCATCGTGAATGGCCGCTCCCGCCGCGTTACCGTGATTGCGTCGAAAACGCTAAACGGCTCTTGTGGGTCGAATGCGACCACCGGATTGGACGTCCGGTGAGCGGACTTAGGAAAACCGTCGAGGCTCGCCCGCGACCGTCGGCTGAATCGGAGTACCGGGTATTCGCCCAAGTCATCACGGCGCACCGGCGTGGGTCGGAAACCGTGATCGATGAGATTGACGGTTCGGCCAAACCCCGCTTGACCATGCCAGGTTGCAGTTTTCCGCCGAAAGCCGGAGGGCAGGAGGCCCCGCGATGTCTCACTTGAACTGGGTCGGCCAAGAGCGTCCTGCCGTTTGGGCTGCGCCGCGACGCTGGATCCGAAAAAAAAGCGCCGCGAGGCGCCCCAAAGGGAGGAAGAGGTGTTCCCAGCCGAAACCGGCCCGCCTCAAACGAAGCTGTCGGCGAACAAGCTGTCGGCCCAGGTGAACATTTCGTGGTAGCTGTCGTTGTTCACACGCTGCCTCGGCGCCTCGCCGATATCAAGGCGATGCATGCCCTTTCCCTTGACCGCCCCATTGGCATCGTAGATGTCGCCGTAGATGAAGTTGGCAGAAAGCCACGACGCGGTGCGCGCGGTAATCGGGCTGTAGCAGGCCGAACTTGTCGCGATGTTTTGGTCTGCGACCTCACCGTTCAACGCCCGCAGGATCGCGTCGGCACAAACCTTGGCTTCGGAGTTGGCCATGTGTCCGGACTTGGGCACCGCCTTGCCGTCGCTGGCCGGCACGACGCAGGAATCGCCGATGACGTGGATGGTCGGGATCGCCGTCGCATAGGTGAGCGGGTTGACCGGCACGAATCCTGTCGAATTCACGCCCAGCGCCGCAGCGATTGCGCCCGCCCTCTGATTGGGGATGTAGTTGAGCACCGTAGCGTTGCTGATGGTCCCGGCCGAGGTGACGATGCTGCGCGACGCCGAATCGATCGACTGCACCTGTGCGTTGGGAACATACTGGATTACGCTGCGGTGCGTAACCGAAAAAGCTTGGCCGAAGGCTTCCGGCTCGGCCTGGATGGAAGGGTTGGCGTCGAGCACGATGACTTTGGCTCCGGTCCGGCGCTTGGCCTTGAGGTAGTCGGCAACCACGCAAGCTCTCGTAGGGTCCGGGCGGACAGCGATAGGGCGACTTGGGCACGGTCATCACGAAGTGATCGCCGTTGCGCATCGCGGCAATCTGATTCTTCAGGCGCGTGGTCTGTTCACCGGCTTGCCACGCGTGCGGCGTGAGCTTGGGATCCCAGAATCCGGGCGCAGGTTGGAAATCGATGCCGGGAGCCAGCACCAGATGGTCATAGTCGAGCCATTCCTGGCCGGTAGCGGTCTGCACGGTGAGCCGCTGGCCCGGCGGATCGATGGCGATTGCGTGCCCCTGTATCACCGACACGCCGTGATTGGTCTGCAAGGCGCTGTAGCCCAGTGTTATTCGATTCATCGACAGCGCGCCGGTGAGCACGAGGTTGGACAGGATGCAGGCGATATGGGTGGGGTTTGGTTCGACCAGTGTCACCTGGACGTCGCCGCCCCAGAGGCGAAGGTACTTGGCGACGGTGGCGCCACCGAAGCCGCCGCCGACGACAACCACGCGGCCGCTGGCGGTCGCGGCTGGCTGCGCGGGGAAGTACGGCGCATGCGGTCGCGGCGCCGGCGGCCTGCAGGAATTGCCTTCTGCTGAAGTTGTTCATTCGTATTCTCCCTGCCGATCAGTCGGCATTGCCCGACGGGCTGATGGTGGACAAGTACTCGGCGATCAGCCGCAACTGCTGATCCGTGTAACCGCGCGCCTGGCGGTCCATGATGCCTTCCACCGGTCGCAGCTTCATTTCGCGCAGGTCGTTGTACAGATCGTTCGCGGATTTGCCCGCAAGCTCGTCGAAACCCGGTCCCTGTCCGTCGGTGCCATGGCACTGTGCGCATTGCGAGGCGAGTAGACGGCCCGGCGGAACCTGGGCAGCGGCGGGCGTCGAGCCCAGGAGAGCGCCGATCGAGAGAGCGATGAGCGAAATTGTCGTACGTGGAAATGGCATGCTGTAGTCTCCAAGAATAAGGTGGGTTCGGCTATGACGCTATAGCAGCCGTGGATTGTTGCGGCGGCGTGCAATCGAGATGACCAGGCCGAGTCCGGCAAGCATCATGGCGTAGGTCTCGGGTTCCGGTATAGCTGCAACATTGAAGTTGGCAGCCCCGTTCTGGGCGCCAAGGTAGGTGCCGATCTCAAAATCGGCAGGATTGGAGTCGCTGCCGACCAGGGCCTCATTATTATCCGGGTCATAGTCGCCTGCGTACTTGTAAAACTCATAACGACGAAGTATCGATGCAGCGTTGGGCCCGACCGGCACGCCATAGCCACTCTCCAGTTGGCCGGCGTTAGGATTGCCCGGGTCGGTCTGTAATAGCTGCCACTCTGTTTCAACCTCCGCTTGCTCAACTTTCGGGTTGCCGCCAATCAGGTCTTCAAGCTTGGCAGGTTCCTTGCCAATCAGCTCGGTGGTAAACACCTTGACCCAGATCGCCTCGCCGAACTGGCCCTCAATCTCGGGCGCGGGTGCGTTGATCTGCGCCACAACCTGCGGTGGCGCCGGTAGCTGACCTTCCGCCGGAGGCTGGCGGCAACACTTCCGGCCGAGGGGAGATTGACGATGCCGTTGCTCAGTGAGCCAGGAGTTGCCGTCTCGACCAACCAGCTATACTTCGTATTGGTCGGATTCTTGATCGTGCCGACACCGAAATGATCACAAGGGGTGCTTGCGCTATAGCCGACACCGCCGCCTGACCAGCAGTTGTCGCCCGGCGTGATGAAGCTTCCGCTCGGCGTGCCGTAATCCCACGCGCCGTTGTTGAACAGGCCCATAAGGTCACTCTGGTGCCGAAGAGCGCTCCATCGGTGTATTCGGCAATGGTCGGGACCCTGCCGGAGCTGGACCTCGTCGCCGGATCAAAGCCGCGACCGATCGGGAAGCCACGGCCAGGCCGCCGAACGGTGTCCGTAATGTCAGAGATGTGCAGGCCTTCGAGCTCGATCTCGAAGCCGTGCGCGGTGCTCCCGGTGTCATTGATTACGTCGAAATTGCCGAGAAAGCCGATGACGGATGCAGAGGCGGTCGCTGGCGTCACTGCCAGAGATACGGCCACCGAAAGGGCTGAAAGCGCGATTCTTTTCATGGTTGAAGGTTTCCTTGAGATTGTCGGAATCTCAAGCTATCAGGCCATGCTTAACTCAACCTGAAGAAAGCACTGAATAAGTTGCAGCCAGTGTGAAGGATTTCCTTGTGATGATCCCTGACCAGGGATAGCGAAGGCAGGGACGGAAAAGATCAAGCAGATGACACTGGCGACCGGAACGGGAGTTGAGCTGCATGCACTCCGGACGCGGAAGGCGGAGTTTCTGGCGACGATGGAGACGCTGCTGCCGTGGTCGGGGTTGTGCGCGTTGGTTGAGCCGCACTACCCGAATTGATCGGGCCGCGTCCGGCGTCCTGAACGGGTGGACGCGGCGGTGCCCGGGTCTGCCGGTCGCCAGCGGTAGCCTCCGCCGACGGGGATCGAGACCGAAACGAGCATGCCGCCAAGACGGCTTGAGCGGCCGAAAAGCAGTTCGCCGCCGTAGCTCGAAACAATGTCACGGACGATGGCCAGACCGAGCCCGTGACCGGCCGTCGCCTCGTCAAGGCGCACACCGCGTTCGGCAATCCGCTCCAGATCTGCGTCCGCACATCCCGGACCGTCGTCTTCGATGGTGAGCAGGAATCCGTCCGCATCCTTGCCGATACTCAAGCCGACCTGGTGATGCGCCCATTTGCAGGCGTTGTCCAGCAGGTTTCCGGCAAGCTCGATGAGGTCTTCGCGGTCGCCACGAAATCGTGCGGCTGGTGAAATCGTGGTGGCAATGTCGAGATCACGGTCGCGGTGGAGTTTGCGCATGGTCATGACCAGCAGATCGGTTTCGGCCACCAGATCGACTTCCGGGCCGCTGCTGCTCTGGCCGGCGACGCGAGCGCGGCGCAGCTCGCGGTCGATGCTGCCGCCCAGAGCTTGTAGCTGCTCCTGGATCTGCGTCCGCAGCGCGGGGTCGGCACGGATCGATTCGTGGTCGGACATCTGGGTGAGCAGCGTCAGCGGTGTCTTGAGCGCGTGCGACAGATTGCCGAGCGACTCGCGCGAGCGCCGCAGGCGTTCGCCGAGCACGTCCAGAAGGTGATTGATATTGCGGATCAGGGGCAGGACTTCGCTCGGTACGCTCTCGCCAAGTTGGGTGATTTCGCCGTGTTCCAGGCGCACGACGTCGGCTTGCGCCCGGCGTAGCGGAGCCAGGGCACGGCGGACGATCCAGATCTGAAGCGCGAGCAGTACGGCGAACATGGTCAGCGTCACTAACGTGTAGTGCATCAGAAAGGCATCGATCCGCTCGCGGATCGGCAGCATGTCGGCGGCAACGGCGATGGTGAACTGGCGACCGCCAAGCTCGACACCAATGGCGCTGACCAGCAACCGCTGCCGGTCGGGCCCAAGGCGATGACCGGTCTCCGTGCGGCCCGGTGCGATCGCGCCGACTTCGATAGTGAAGTTGCCGAGGGAAGGCGAACGCATCGTGCCAACGCCGTCGCTACTGATCTGAAAATAGTGGCCCGAGGCCGGTTGAAGGAAGGCCGGATCAAAGTGCGAAATACCGAGAATGGATTCCGCGCTGGCGTTGACCACAAGCGCCGTTGACAACTCTTGGGCCTCCTGGTGCAGATTCGCGGCAACGTAGTCTTCCATCATGGTTTCGATGGCTATGCTGCCGGCCGACCACTGCGCCGCGAAGACGGCCGCCAGGCTGAGGGTGAGTCCGATCGTCAGTGCTTTCAGGATCGACATCATCAATCCGTCTCACCAAACACATAGCCCTGCCCGCGACGGGTGCCGATGCGATGCTTGCCGATCTTGTTGCGCAGGTGATTGACATGGACCTCGATGACATTGCTGTCCTTGTCCGCATCGTTGGCGTGAACGTGGTCACTGAGTTCGGTCTTGGAAAGGACCTTGCCGGGGTGCAGCATCATGTAGCGCAGCAAGCGGAATTCGACGCCGCTGAGCGCGCACGGAACGCCATCGCGAATGACCGCCTGGCGGTCCTCGTCGAGGCTCAGTCCGTCGGCGCCCAGGATCGGCAGCACCTGTCCGTGGCTGCGGCGAATCAATGCCTGCAGGCGAACCAGCAGTTCCTCGAAGTGGAAGGGTTTGGCCAGATAGTCGTCGGCGCCGGTCCGGAATCCTTCGACTTTCTCGTGCCACGCGTCGCGGCCAGTAAGGATCAGTACCGGCATCAGCTTGCGACGTTCTCGCCAGTTCCTCAGGACCTCCAGACCGGGGCGTTTGGGCAGGCCGAGATCGAGGATCACACAATCGTAATCCTCCTCGTTGCCAAGGTGCTCGGCATCGACGCCATCTCCGGCCAGATCGACGGCGTAACCGCGCTGTAACAGATCCTCGCGTAGCCGGCCGGCCAGTTGCTTGTCGTCTTCAGCCAGCAATACGCGCATGACGATTCCCGATGTTCAATGCGAAACTAATCTTAGGAAAAGCGCTGATCAAGTGTTAAATCGTCATTCCGGCGAATGCCGGAATCCAGAACAATCACGGCGCTGGACACCGGCCTGCGCCGGTGTGACGGCTTATTCGGTGCTTCCTCAGCGTTGCACGAACTACATTTCCAAGGCATGGAATGCCACCGTGTCGGTAACGCTGCCTATGCAAAGCATTGGCTCAGGCCTGCTCAGCGAAACACCGCCAGAGCCGCGATCCGCCGCTCGATCTCGGCCATCATCTTCCTGTACTCCGCGCCGCCGATGCCGCCATAGCGGCGCTTGAACTCAGTGTCCTGCATGAACTCGGGCAGGTCCTTGACTTCGGGAAAGATCTCGGACGCGCTGAAGTGCCCGGCGGCTGCGCGCTGGACTTTTTGCGCGCCGGCCGGATTCGTCGTGGCGAGTTCACCGAAGCGGACGCCGGCGCGATCGGCGGCAATGTCGTTGAAGGAAAAGCCGCTGCCGCCCTGCGAATCCTCGACTTCCTTGTACAGGCCGACGGCGTCCGCCAGCGGGCTGCCGGCGCTGGCGGCGATGGCGGCCGAGATCGAGTAGTGCTGCGCGAAGTCGTGCCGCCCCGCCAGCGTGACGTTGCGCGGCGCGGGCCGGGGCCAGTCCCTGGCCGCCGGGATCACCGCGCCCAGTCCCTTGCCGTTGACGAAGAACGCCAGGGCGATGATTGCGGCACGATTCTCGGCCGCCGCATCGCCGCCACGCTCCGCCGCCAACCGCATCAGCACGCGCAGCACCTCGTCCATCGGCAACCCGGCCTTGCGGCCCGCCGCGGCCACCTCAGCGATGCGCGACTGGTAGGCCTTGAGCCGATTTTCGTCCTCGTTCGACACCAGCACACCCTTGATCGCTTCAGGCAGGTGCTCGCTCCATTCGTACTCGACCAGCAATGCGCCGCCGCGCATGGATACACGCTTGATCGCATCGGCCGCCGCGCCGGCCACGGTCTCGGCCTGGGCATTTTCGAGGGCCCGGCGCATCAGGTATTCGGCGACGAAACCGGGCACCGGCAGCCGGCCCAGCCTGAGGCTTTCAACCCGTGGCAGACCCGCTGTTTCGACCAGCGCGGCATCGATGTTCAAGAAACCGCCGAGCGGGTTCGCCGGCAGGGTGAGGCTCGCCCGCACGCTCGCTCCGCCTTCCTGCAACACCACGCTGGCGCTGCCGCCGTAGCGATTGGCCAGATAGTTGGCGGCCAGATCGAGGTCCTCGTTGCCGATCAGGATGCTGCGCAGCGCTCCGGGCCGCATGCGCCGCGGGTCGTTGCGATCGACAATGCGCCTGGCGCGCGCGATGTTCTCCGGTTTGATCTCGGCCGTGCGTGTCAGCAGTGGCTGGCGATCGACCGCCAGGAAGGCGGCGCCGACCAGGACAACGGGCAGGCCGAGCGTCAGCAGCACCAGGATGACCACAAACAGCTTCAAGGAAAAACGCATGTGATGCTCTACCCCGTCACCGTTACCACCACTTCACGCAGGTGGCCATGCGCGCGGTGCTCCCAAACGTAGATTCCTTGCCAGGTGCCCAGCAACAGGCGGCCGTTGCCCACGGGAACGGTGACGGAACTGTCCGTCAGCACGCTGCGGGCGTGGGCGGCCATGTCGTCGTCGCCTTCGAGGTCGTGGCCGTAGGCCGGGTCGCCGTCGGGCGCCCAGCGTTGGGCAAGGGTTTCCAGATCGCGGCGCACATCCGGGTCGGCGTTTTCGGTGATGGTAAGCGCGCAACTGGTGTGGGCGCACGAACACATGGGCAAGACCGGTGGCGATGCCGGCGCTGGCGACAACATCGGCCACCTGACGGGTGATGTTGCTCATGCCGCGTGGCTGGGTGCGAATTTCGAGGAAGGCTTGATGGGCCATGGTCGGACTGGCGCAGGCAATGGGTTGGACACGGGTCGACAGCATAACGCTTGTGGAATCCGCCGGTGCGGCTGGATTGAAAGCCGGTCCTATGCGACCCAGTTCTCCGCTTGCAAGCCATCAACCCGTGCGAATTCGCGCTCGTTGTCGGTGACGAGGATCCAGCCCTCGGCGCGGGCGTGGGCGGAAAGCCACAAGTCATTATTGCCTATGGCTTGTCCAAGTCGCTGGAGCTGGGCGCGAATCTGGCCATAGTGCTCTCCCGCGGACACTGGCAGAGCGGCAACCTGGATAACTGACGCCAGTCGGCCGATAGTGGCGAGAGCCTTTTCCCGCGAATGGCTCTTTTCCGCGCCAAAACGCAGTTCGCCAAGGGTAACTACCGACATTGCCAGCTCAGACGCGGCATGGCGCGCGAACCGCTCCCGCGCGGCGGGTGGATTGTGCTTGGCGATGTAGATGCAAATGTTGGTGTCCAGCAGGTAACGCGGTCCCATCAAATGCTCTCGCGCTCCTGGGGCGGCGCATCTTCACGACCTTGGGCCATGAAGTCTTCGGGCAGACTGGCGAGAGCATCGAAAATCTCGGCACCATCCGCCGGATACTCGCGCAGGACAAGTTCGTTGCCACGACGGAAGATCTCCACCTGCTCCACATTCAGACGAAACTCCTTGGGCAGCCGGACGGCCTGGCTATTGCCAGGGACAAAGAGGAAAGAGTATAGAAGGGAAGGGATTATTCCCGGAAAAGGACCCACCCTCCGAGGAGCCCAAGGGGGGGTGCCAGGAGCGGGATCAGCATCGGCAGGCAGTCTCAAGCTACCAAGGGCTTGCGCACGGCTTTCCGGACCGCCCACGGGGCAGGCGCCCGCACCTTGTCCCACACCGGCGCTTCGAGCGTCAGCGCGAGCTGGCGCACCAGTTCCAGCATGCCCTCGTAACCAGCGTAGCCGAACTCGCGCTCCTGATTGATGTCGAGGAAGGGAATGCGCGCCTTGAGCGCCGTGTAGAGATTGCGCCCGCCGGCGATCAGGATGTCCGCCCGATATTCCTTGAACGCATCGAGCAGCGCCTGGGGGCTGCCTTCGGTGATCATCCTGGCGTCCTCGCCCATGATCTCGCGGATGCGCGCCTTGTCTTCCTCGGTGGACTTTTTGGTGCCGGTCGCCACCACCGTCATGCCCAGATCCTGCAAGGCCGAGACCACCGACCACGACTTGACGCCGCCGGTGTACAGCAGCACGCGCTTGTCCTTCAGTCGCTCGGCCCAGGGCGCCAGCGCCGCGCGAATCCTGGCTTCCTCGCGGGCGATCATGGCTTCGGTGCGCCGCGTCAGGTCGGCGTCGCCGAACAGGCGGGCGAAATCTCGGAAGGCCTGCGAGGTATCGGTGATGCCGTAGAAGCTGCCCTCGAAGAAGGGCACACCGTAATCGTCCTCGAGCTTGCGCGCCACGTTCAGCAGCGCCTTGGCACAGACCACCATCGAGGCTTGCGCACGGTGCATGGTCTGCACCTCGGCGAAGCGCGCATCGCCCGACAGGCTGCCGATGATGCGCAGGCCCAGTTCGTCGAACAGCGGCGCCACATGCCAGAACTCGCCGGCGATGTTGTACTCGCCGATCAGGTTGACGTCATGCACCTTGATGCCGGGCCCGAGTTTGGCGATGGTCGACTCCGGCACCGGGTCCGGCTCGCGGGTGCCGATCACGTGGCGGAACATGGCTTCGCCGGCGATCCGGTTGCCGAGATTCTTGGTGCCGTAGAAGCCGGCGCAGTCGACCGGCACCACGGGCACGCCCCACAACTCGGTGGCGGCCTTGGCGACGGCTGCGATGTCGTCGCCGATCAGCGCCGTGACGCAGGTCGAATAGAGGAACACGGCCGCCGGCCGATAGTCGTCGATGGCCTGCTTGATCGCGTGGAACAGCCGCTTCTCGCCGCGACCCATGATCACATCCTGCTCGGTGAGGTCGGTGGTCATGCCGATGCGATACAGCAGCGGGCCCGAGGATCGCGTGCCACGGTTGTCCCAGCTCGATCCGGCACAGGCGCTGGGGCCGTGCACGATGTGCGCGACGTCGGCGATCGGCAGCAGGGCAATCTGCGCGCCGTCGAAAGAGCAGCCGCCGGCCGTGGCGCCGGGCTTGGTCTTGGCGCAGCCGGATTTCTCCTTCGTGTTGTGGGCGCAGGCGGGCTCGTTCAGCAGTTCGGCGATTTCGGCGGCTATCATGGTGGGCCCCAGGGAATTGCAGAGATACCCGCAAACCCCATGCCAGAACGCAAGTCATTGACTGCACACAGGAGTCGGCGCCGGCGGGACGGCGATGCGGCAGCCCGCACATTGTTTTGTGCGGTTTGCGACAGGACCGCTTGAGAACCCGCGCTGTTGCGCGGTGTGCCACGCTGGCACCCTTCGTGCATCGTCCGTCACCATGAACGCCACCGACCTGCGCCCGCACCTGCTCAGCTTCGCCCGCTATCCGCATCTGCCTGAAACCCTGGCGCTGGCCGGCACCATTGCCCTTGCGCCGCACCGCCGGGGACCGTGGCGCGCGCCGGTGGCCGGGCTCGGCCGCAACGAACTGGATGGCCTGCTCGTAACCTATTTCCCGGCAGCCGAACCGCTGCGTCCGCTCCTGCATGTCTGGCGCGAGGAAGCCGAGGCCGCAGCCCGTGACGGCATCGACGAGTTCGACGACCTGGTCGCGCTGCTGCTCGCGCACCAGACCACCACCGCGCCCGATTCGCGCTGGCTGGCCCATGCCATCGCCACCGCCAGCATGGCCGACCACCATCTCTGGCAGGATCTCGGCCTGCCCAGCCGCGTCGAGCTCAACGCCCTGATGCATACCCGCTTCACCGCCCTGAAACTGAATAACGCCGGCGACATGAAGTGGAAGAAATTCTTCTACCGCCAGCTGTGCGAGCAGGCCGAGGTGCTGATCTGCAAGTCTCCGAGTTGCGCGGCGTGTTGCGATTACGACGTATGCTTCGGCCCGGAAACGGGCTAGAAAGAGTCTGACCACCACTTCCGCCGAAGTTGTCGACGGACAGCGCTATTGGTATGGGCTTATAGCGAAGCCCCCCTCAAGAAACCTCCAAAAGACAGCAGTGGAAACTCTGGCCTGCTATTTGCTGAATGCCCGTAAGAGAGCACTTATAGCCCGCGTTATGTCGTAAAGGTTACAACGATGAAAGGGACAGAAACGAATGGAAGCAGCCGATCGCTGTGCGGCAATCACAAGGTCGACCGCGTCGCGCTGCTGGAAAAGTTGGCGGAGCGGGGCTCGATCACGGCCGCGGCCAAGGCATTGGGTGTTTCCTACAAGGGCGCTTGGGAAGCGATCGAGGCCCTCAACAACCTCTCGGACGCTCCGTTGGTGGAACGCACGGTCGGCGGCACCGGCGGCGGCGGTACACGACTGACGAAGCATGGCGAAAAGGTGCTGTCGCGCTGCTGCGCGACCTCGACACCGACTTCCAGGGATTCCTCGCCGCCATCGGTGGCGGCCGCGGCCGCTTCGACCGGTGCTACAATTATTTTCAACTCATGCGGAGATGGAATATGAAGACCAGTGCGCGCAATCAGTTTCTCGGCACGGTGACGAAGACAACCCGCGGTGCCCTCAATAGCGAGGTCATTCTCGACATCGGCGGCGGCGACAGCCTCGCCTGCATTATCACCAACACCAGCCTCGACAACCTGGGCCTCGCGCCGGGTGTCGAAGCCTACGCCCTGATCAAGGCCTCGTGGGTGATCGTCACCACCGACGAAAACATCAAGACCAGCGCCCGCAACCGGCTTTGCGGCGTGGTCTCGCGCTACGTCGAAGGCGCGGTGAATGGCGAGGTGATCATCGACCTGCCCGGAGGCAAGTCCATTGCTGCGATCATCACCAATGACAGCATGCAAAGCCTCGGCCTCAAGCAGGGCGTCCGCGCCTGCGCACTGATCAAGGCTTCCCACATCATCCTGGCCGTCAACTCCTGAAGGCGATTCCATCATGAAAATGCGGCTGCTCCTCACTGCCCTCGCCGTTTCCACCGCCGCCCTCGCCGACGAAGTCCAGGTCGCCGTCGCCGCCAACTTCACCACGCCGGCCAAGCAAATCGCCGCCGATTTCGAGAAAGATACCGGGCACAAAGTTGCGCTTTCGTTCGGCGCCACCGGCAAGTTTTACGCGCAGATCAAGAACGGAGCGCCCTTCGAGGTCCTGCTTTCGGCCGACGACACGACGCCCGCAAAGCTCGAAACCGAAGGCGCCGCTGTCGCCGGTACGCGCTTCACCTATGCCACCGGCCGCCTGGTGCTTTGGTCGGCCAAACCCGGCTATGTCGACAACAAGGGTGAGGTCCTGGCGAAGGGCGAGTTCAGGCACCTTTCCATCGCCAGCCCGAAGCTGGCGCCTTACGGCGCCGCGGCCGTCGAGGTGCTTACCGCGATGAAGCTGATCGATCTTGTGCAGCCGAAATTCGTCCAGGCAGAGAACATCGCGCAGGCGTATCAGTTCGTCGCAACCGGCAATGCCGAACTGGGCTTCGTAGCCCTCTCCCAGGTCTTCAAGGACGGCAGGATCGCCGAAGGTTCGGCGTGGATCGTTCCCGCCACGCTGCACCAGCCGATCAGGCAGGACGCAGTACTGCTGGAGAAGGGTCGCAGCAAGCCCGCCGCCGAGGCCTGGCTAAGGTATCTCAAGAGCGACAAGGCGAAGGCGGTCATCAAGTCCTTCGGCTACGAGGTCTGAGGCGAAGATCGCCATCGTCACCCCGCCATACAGGTGGTGAGACCTGTTCGCCCGCGAATGAAACCGGCCAGGTATGTACTGATGGATATACTGCTGTCAGGAGGCTGGCCATGACAGAAACCCGTACCGCAAAACTGTTCAACAAAGGAGCCGGCCAGGCGGTTCGCCTGCCCACCGAGTTTCGTTTCGAAGATGCCAAGGTCTTCATCAGCCGCGATGAGGCGACGGGCGATGTGCGGCTCTCGGCTCGGCACCCCAACTGGAGCGAATTCTTCGAACTGGTCCACTCGCTCGATCTACCGGACGATTTCATGAGCGAGCGGCCCATGAATGCGCCGATTTCTAAATGCAGCCAAGAAGTGGCAAACTCTCGCCCGCACCTGAAGCATGCATCCGAAGGAGACGGCCCTGAACCTGGTCGAACGCACATTTGAACTGAGAGGGACTGAAGGCTTGGGCGCCAAACCGCGTCCGGAGCTTATCGGGCCTGTGCTGGGCAAGGTACATGAGACCCTGCTGGCTTCCGTTCGCATGGGCTTTCTGCATTCGAGCCGAACCCGTGGCAGGGTGCCCGGTATTCTGCGTCGTGCCGCCGAGGTGCGTTATCTGGGCCATGAGGGCGGCGCGGACGACTCGACCGTCCTGCACTTCGAAGTACCGCAATTCGGCAGCGTTGCCGAGGAGTTGTTTGCCCAGGGCCAGCTTTGGGATATCGGCCCAAAACCCGAGCAAACCGCCTTCGACCTGCTGTCGGAGTCCTTGCATGACATCAGGCTGATGGCCAAGGACAGCGGGCGATACGATCACGCGATGCTCGGCCAGTTTGCCGGTTACCGCCGACTGCTGCGCGATGGCCTGAATTCCATAGTCCTGCCCGATCCGCGAACGCAGGAGACCGAAGCGATCGACGAACCGCTCAGCGCCGCCGCCAGCGCGCTGTTCCGCGCGACGCCGCCGACACGACGCGTACGGATTTGCGGCAGGCTGGATGCGCTTGGCGTCAGCCGGAAACTCCTGGGCCTGGTGCTGGAGGATGCCACCAATGTCACCGCGCTCTGGACGCTGGATGGCATCGTCGATCTGGCCAACTTCCTCGACCAGCAAGTGGTCATCGAAGGCTTGGCCGAGTTCCGGCCCTCGGGAAGCTTGCTGCGTATCGACGCGGATGCCATCCGGACGGCCGGTGCGGGGGACTCGGCATTCGCCACTTTGCCGATGCCGGAAATTCAGCGCAGCTACCAGCAAGCGGCGGCCGCCGTTCGTCTGGGCCACAAGCCCTATGCCGCAATTTATGGCCTGATCCCCGCCGACGAATCGGACGAGGAATTCACCGCCGCCGTAGAAGCCATGTGCTGATGCAGCCCGCGAAGACCTGGCTGCTCGATACCGGAATACTGTTGCACTGGATTCGCGCCAGCAAGGCGGCCGAAGCCATCGACGCCCAATTTCATCTGCGGGAATCTTCCTTTCGTCCGTTGATCTGCGTCGTCAGCCTGGGTGAAATCGAAGCCTTTGCCCGCAACAGGAATTGGGGCCAGGGAAAGCGCGACACCCTGAAGAACCTTAAGAAGGAACTGGTGACCGTCGATATCTCCGACGCGCGGGTGATCGACGCCTACGCCGATATCAGCTCGCTGGCAAGGACCAAAGGCTGGTCGATATTCCAGGGCAAGAACGATCTCTGGATTGCCGCCGCGGCCCGAGTGACGAGTGCCACACTGATCACCACCAACAACCGGGACTTTCGCCCTCTGCGGGACGATGCACAACTCGACGCGGTGCTGGTCGATCCCCATACCGGCCAGCAACTCACCTGACCACCGTAGCCTGATTCCTCCGGAAAGTATTGACCCATGCCGACGTTGAACTGGATAGGCAAGGACGCCGTCGTCAAGCACCACAAGGACGTGCCCTACCGCCTGCTCGAACCGGTGCCGGAGCTCTCATGCGGCGAGTCGAACAGCGGCAATCTCATCGTCCAGGGCGACAACCTGCACGCCCTCAAGGCCCTGCTGCCGCGCTACGCCGGACAGGTGAAGTGCATCTACATCGACCCGCCCTACAACACCGGAAACGAAGGCTGGGCCTACAACGACAACGTCAACAGCCCGAAGATACGCAAGTGGCTGGGCGAAGTGGTCGGCAAGGAAGGCGAAACCCTGGATCGGCATGACCGCTGGCTGTGCATGATGTATCCGCGGCTGGTGTTGTTGAGGCAGTTTCTGCGCGACGATGGGGCGATCTTCGTGTCGATTGATGATAACGAAGTGGCGACGCTGCGGCTGTTGATGGACGAGATTTTGGGGCAACGCAAACTTTCTGGCGCACTTTGGTGGCAGAAGGCCTACACAGCCCCGAATAAGCAAGCGGGATTGCCGGATCACGACCACGTCCTTGCTTATGGAAATCAACGCAGTTCGCCAAAACTTCTTCGATTTGAAACCAAAGCGGCGCCAGTTCAACAAGAATCCCGATGGAGACGAGCGGCGGCCCGTGGAAACAGGGCAGCGCCCCAGGACGCGGGGTGAGTTCAGAGAACGCGACTTACTCCGATGGCAACACTGAAGTTGCCGAGGTCCGGCCGTTCCAAAGGCACGTTGGCGAGGCCAGCGAGTTATTCTTGACATTCAATTGAGGAGAATCGAATCTGGTGGGGAAGGACGGCAAAGGACATTTCCAATGGAGAAGAAGTTTCTTTCGGAGGTGAAGGAAGGCGTCGTCAATCAAACATGGTGGCCTTACGAAGATTTGGGCATCACCCCGAAGCCAACCGCCGAAATGAAAGAATTGCTTGGTGGAGGAATCGTCCTTTCGATACTCCCAAACCGACGCCTTCTCCAGCGCATCCTGCAAATCGCCACCGACAGGACTCCCTGATTCTCGATAGCTTTGCAGGAAGCGGCACCAGCGGCCATGCGGTACTGAAGCAGAACGCCGAGGACGGCGGCAAGCGCCGTTTCATCCTCGTCGAAATGGACGAGAAGATCGCCGCCAACGTCACCGCAGAGCGCGTGCGACGGGTCGCCAAGGGATACACCAGCGCCAAGGAAAACGTGGTCGCAGGACTCGGCGGCGGCTTCCAGTTCTGCACCCTCTCGCCAGAACCGCTCTTCACACCAGAAGGCCAGATTCGCCCCGATGTGAGCTTCGCCCAACTCGCCGAGTTCGTCTGGTTCATCGAAACCGGTAGCGGGAAAGAGACTGGGCGCTGGCGACACCGCGAAATTCGATTCGCCGCTGCTGGGCGTCTTCGAGGGACGCGCCATCTACCTGCTCTACAACGGCATCCTCAAGGACCACTCGCTGGCGGGCGGCAATGTGCTGACGGGGCCGGTCTACGAACTGCTGCCCCGGCACGACGGGCCGAAAGTGGTCTATGCCGCGGCCTCCCGTCTGGGCGCCCCCCGCCTGGCGCGCGAGCGCATCGTGTTCAAGCAGACGCCTTACGCGCTGGAGCTTTGATCGATGAGCAAAGCGCCGCGCATATTGATGATTGCTGGACCGAACGGTGCGGGCAAGACCACGTTCGCCCGTGAATTTCTGCCGCAGGAGGCGAGTTGTCCAATCTTCGTCAACGCCGACCTGATCGCCGCCGGGCTGGCGCCCTTCGCTCCCGAGAGCGAGGCAATTCGGGCGGGGCGGCTGATGCTGGCGGAAATCGGGCGGCATTTCGCGGCACGCGACAGTTTCGCCTTCGAGACGACCCTGGCGGGACGCGGCTACCTGCGCTCGATCAGGCGCTGGCAAGCCGCCGGCTATCGGGTGAAGCTGCTGTTCCTGTCGCTGCAATATCCGGAAGAGGCCATTGCACGTGTCGCCGAGCGGGTGCGGCAAGGCGGCCACGACGTGCCGGAGGAAACCATCCGGCGGCGATTCCAAGCCGGCATCGCCAACTTCCACGCCTTGTATGCGCCGCTGGTCGATGCCTGGGTCTGGTACGACAACACCCTCAGCGAACCGCTTGTGCTGGATTGGAGCGAAAAGTCATGAGCCCACGGCCCCTGGAAATGTCGGACGATCCCGATCTTCGTTTGTCCCTGCCGGCGATGCGGCGAGCGGCACATCGGGCGCGCGAGATTGCCCGCCAAACCAATACTTTTGTCATTGTCGGCGAACTCGGTCGCGTGCTGCGTATTTCACCGGAAGACCTGGACCGCATCGAAGCGGAGCGGAGGACGCCGGCCTATCTGGCGGGCGAAGCCACGGCCGCCTACACGGTGGACAAAACAGGCGGTGGCAAGTGAGCGCCTTCCAACCCAAGACCTATCAGAACAGCGTGCTGGAAAGCGTGGAGACCTACTTCCGCGCCTGTTACCAATTGCCGAACCCGCGACTGGCTTTCTATGACGTGACGGAACGCCTGTGGGGCGCGGGCCTGGCCTACCACCCCATCGCCGGCTTTGCCGACGACATGCCCTACTTCTGCCTGCGCGTGCCCACCGGTGGCGGCAAGACCTGGCTGGCGGCCAAGTCGGTGGCCGTGGTCAACACCCATCTGCTGCGCAGCGAGCACAGCCTGATCCTGTGGCTGACGCCGTCCAACGCGATCCGCGAACAGACCATCAAGGCCCTGCGCGAGCGCAGCCACCCGTACCACGCGGCCCTGCGCGAGGCCGGCCCGGTGACGGTGATCGACCTGGCCGAGGCCAAGGCGGTCAGCCGCGCGACGCTGGATACGTCCACCACCGTGATCGTGGCCACGGTGCAGGCCTTTCGCCGCGAGGACACCGAGTTTCTCAAGGTCTATGAGTCGAACGGGGCTTTGATGCACCATTTCGACAATTTGAGCAGCGAGCAGCGCGCCGGGTTGCTGACCGCCAGCGACGGCAACGACCAGACCATCCCCTGTTCGCTGGCCAATGTCTTGCGTCTGCGGCGGCCGTTCGTCATCGTGGACGAGGCCCACAACAGCCGCACGGAACTTTCCTTCGACACGCTGGCCCGCTTCCGGCCGAGCGGCATCATGGAACTGACCGCGACGCCGGATACGGTCAGGACGCCGAGCAACGTGCTGCACAGCGTTTCCGCCGCCGAGTTGAAGGGCGAGGAAATGATCAAGCTGCCCATCGTGCTGGAAACCGAGCCGAACTGGCAGCAATGCCTGGCCGACGCCATTGCCCGGCGCGGCGAACTGCACGCGCTGGCGGAAGCGGAGGGACGCCGCTGCGCGGCCTATCTGCGGCCTATCATCCTGATCCAGGCCGAAAAGCGGCGGCAGGGCGTGGACACGCTGGATGTCGATCGGGTGCGCAAGGAGTTGCTGGAAAATCATCGCGTCCCCGCCGAGGAAATCGTCGTGGCCACGGGCGAGGAACGCGGCCTGGAAAGGATCGAGGCCGAGTTCCCGCGAGGCATCGCCGACGAAGCCTGTGCCGTGCGCTATGTCATCACCCAACAGGCCCTGGCGGAAGGCTGGGATTGCCCCTTCGCCTACATCCTGGTGAGCATGGCCGAGCTTCACTCCGCCACGGCGGTGGAACAACTCCTGGGCCGCATTCTGCGACAGCCCGAGGCGCGGCATCGGGAGGCCGCCGCGCTGAACCAGTCTTATGCTTTCGTCGTGTCGCGGGACTTCGCTGCGACGGCCGGAGCCTTGCGCGACCGCCTGGTGCAGGGCGCCGGATTCGAGCGGCGCGAAGTGGCGGACTTCGTCACGGCCAGCAAGCAAGACCAGGGCCGCCTCGACCTGGACGCGCACCCGGATCGCATCGTGATTCACCCCGTCGTGGTGCCCCTGGCGGAAAAGCCGGACATGAAGGCCGTGCCCAGGGAAACGAGGGAAAAGCTGGCGTGGGACGACAAGGCCAAGACGCTGACCATTTCCAAACCGCTGACTGCGGAGGAAGAAGTCGCGGTAAAGCAGGCGGTTCACAGCGAACCGGCGAAGCAGGCCATCGAACAGGCTGCTATCGCTTCACGCAGCAAGGCCATCGAGTTCTTCCAGACGCCGGCCGAGCAGGGAATCCGCTTTGCCGTGCCGCAGATGGCGCTGAAGCTGCAAGGCGAACTGGTGCTGTTCGACGATCCGGAGGTGCTCGATTACCCGTGGGACCTGTCGCTGTACGACGCCAACCCCACGAACACGGCGCTGGCCGCGCTGAATGCCGCGCTCAAGGTTTCCGAGGGCGGCGAAATCGACATCGATGGCGAGTCCGGCAAGGTCACCACGCGCTTCATCGCCGATCTTCAGCGCGACCTTGGGCTCGCCTACCGCCCCGAGCATTGGGACGAAGTGAAACTTTCCGCCTGGCTGTGCCGCAACCTTCCCGAGGCTTCGGTGACCCATGCCAGCAAGCTGGCCTTCGTCGCCAAGTGGCTGCGGGAATTGCTGGCGCAGCCGGCCTACGACCTGGCGCGGACCAACCGGCAGAAATTTCTGGTCCGCAACCTGTTGGAACAACGCATGCGCGAGCTGCGCCTGATGGCGGTGAAACAGGCCTATCAGAAGACGCTCTTCGATGAAGGTCGCGAGTCGCGGGTCAAGGTGGACGACGGCCATCGCTTCGAATTCCATCCACAGGCCTACGCGCCGAGCCGGGATTACGACGGGCGCACATCGCCGTTTGGACATTTCGCGTTCCGCAAGCACTACTACGGCCGCATCGGGGATTTCGACAGCAAGGAAGAGTGGGAATGCGCGGTCTGGCTCGACATGCAGGCGCAGCAAGGCAGGATCGAGTTCTGGGTGCGCAATCTGGTGCGCAAGGAAGCCTGCTCCTTTTTCCTGCAAAAGGCCGACGGCCGCTTTTACCCCGATTTTCTCTGCCAGTTGCCCGGCGGGAAGATTCTGGCCGTCGAATACAAGGGCGCGGATCGCTGGAAGGAAGCCGAGGATGACCGATTGATAGGCGGGCTCTGGGCCGAACTCTCTGGCGGGCGCTGCCGCTTCGTCATGGTGACGAACCGGCAATGGGACGCCATCAGCGAGTTGTTATGAACCCCGCCGACCTCGCCGCGATCTGGCTCACCGCCAAGCTGGCCACGATCACCACGCTGCTGCTGCTGCTGATCGGCACGCCCATCGCATGGTGGCTGGCGCGCACGCGCTCGTGGTGGAAGGGCCCGGTCGGCGCCGTGGTGGCGCTGCCGATCGTGCTGCCGCCGACGGTGCTCGGCTTCTACCTGCTGCTGCTGATGGGGCCGGAGGGCGTGGTCGGCCGCTTCACCGAATGGGCCGGCATCGGCCTGCTGCCCTTCACCTTCTGGGGCCTGGTGGTGGCCTCGGTGTTCTACTCCATGCCCTTCGTCGTGCAGCCGATCCAGAACGCCTTCGAGGCCATCGGCGAACGGCCGCTGGAAGCGGCGGCCACCTTGCGCGCCGCGCCGCTCGATGCCTTTTTCAGCGTCGCCGTGCCGTTGGCGAAACCCGGTTTCGTCACTGCCGCAATTCTCGGCTTTGCCCACACCGTCGGCGAGTTCGGCGTGGTGCTGATGATCGGCGGCAACATCCCCGACAAGACCCGCGTGGTCTCGGTACTGATCTACGACCACGTCGAAGCGCTCGAATACCGCCAGGCGCACTGGCTGGCCGGCGGCATGGTGGTGTTTTCCTTCCTCGTGCTGCTGGCGCTGTACACGCTGAACCCGACGGGACGGCGCAAGTGAGCATCCGGGCGCAATTCCGGCTGGCCTGGCCGAGCTTCACGCTGGATGCTGAGCTGGACCTGCCGGGACGTGGCGTCACTGCCTTGTTCGGTCAATCCGGCTGCGGCAAGACCACGCTGCTGCGCTGTATCGCGGGGCTGGAGCGCGGTGGCGGCCGCCTCGAAGTGAATGGCGAAACCTGGCAGGACGCCGATAATTTCGTGGCGACCAGGAAATCCTGCCCTACCTCGAACGCCTGCGCGATGAACTGGAAATGCCCGTGCTCTATGTCAGCCACGCCGCCGATGAAGTGGCGCGGCTCGCCGACCACATTGTCGTCATGGATGCCGGCCGCGTCGTCGCGCAGGGTCCGCTGGCGGAAACCCTGGCGCGGCTCGACCTGCCGATCCGCCTCGGCGAGGACGCCGGCGCCGTGTTCGCGGCCACGGTGGCCGAGCGCGATGCCGAGTGGCACCTGGCCCGCGTCGAGTTCGACGGCGGCGATCTGTGGGTGCGCGACAGCGGCGCGGCCCTGGGCAGCCGCGTGCGCCTGCGCATCCTCGCCCGCGACGTTTCCATCGCCGCCAGCCGCCACGACGACGTCAGCATCATGAACATGCTGCCGGCCACCGTCACCGCGCATGTCGGTGAAGACCACCCGGCGCTGGTGCTGGTGCAGTTGCACGTCGGCGGCACGGCCCTGCTGGCGCGCCTGACGCGCCGCTCGGCGCAACGCCTCGATCTCGCTCCCGGCCGCCGCGTCTGGGCCCAGATCAAGGCCGTGGCATTGATCGGCTAGTGGTGTGTTGCCAGCCAAGCGCGACTTACGAGCCACGGTTTCGTCCCCGGATCAGGTCCGGGGCAGGCTGTTCCCGCGAAGGCGGGAACCCAGTGTCTTTGTCCCCGAACACCGCTGGATTCCCGCTTTCGCGGGAATGACGGCGCCCTTGGGGCGCCAGCAGTTTTTCACGGGCTTCGGGCGGGCATTCAGGAGGCCAGCGTGCCGATAAGCTGGTTGGCCTGATGCAGGCGCCAGGCCAGATTCTCGGAGAGGTTTTCCAGCAGCACAATTTTCAGGCGCGGGAAATCCACTGCCAGCGTGTCGAAGGCCCGTGCTTCGAGCACCCAGCATTCGGCGTCGGTATCGGCATGGACCGTGGCGGTACGCCGCGTGTGGCCGAGCAAGGCCATTTCGCCGAAGGTCATCCCGGCCGAAAGCGTCGCGACGCGCTGATGCGTCCCGTCGGACAGCGGCAGGATCACGCTGACCTCGCCCGACAGCAACAGGAAGATCCGGTAGTCGGTCTGCTGGCCGCTGACGATGATGCTGTCGCCACGATGGTAGTGCTCTTTCACCAACAGCTTGCGCACGCGGTCCAGGTCCGGCGCCGCAAGGCGCGCGAACAGTGGAAATCTGCCCAGTTCGTCGACCCGCGCGGCGAGCGTGACGCCGGCCAGCAGGCGGTTCTCGCACCACTCCAGCGCCAGGTCATTGTCCTCGAAACTCAGGTAGCCAGTGTCGTCCGGACGCAATGCGCGCTTGAGCGGCCTTTCCAGCTCGGGACGCGCCCGGATACGCGAGTACACCATCGCCAGCCCCCGCAGTCCGAGCTGGCGTCGCGTTTCCTGCAATACCTGGGCGGCGCTCGCGTCGATGCGACTGACGCGATGCATGTCAAGGATCACGCTGTCTGCCTCCTCGCACAGCCGGGCGATTCGCCGCCCGACGTACTCGGCGCCGGCAAGCGCGATCTCGCCTTGCAGCCCGAGCAGGCGAATGCGGCCGCCACGTTCGCGCAGGAGGGCGACGGCTTCGGGCGAGCGCATCCGGCGGGAGGTCGCATCGGCGCCGGAATACTCACGCCTGAGAACCAGAACGGGCGTCCGCACGTTGCGGAACATGTGCAGGCCGAAGTCGTCGGAGAGCCGCCGGCAAGCCGCGATGCCGCGCACGCTGTTGCCTTTGTCATCGAGGCGGGGAGAGAAGACGCCGATGCCAAAACGCCCTGGGAGGACCGCCAGGATACCGCCGGCGACGCCGCTCTTGGCAGGCATCCCGATCTCGTACAGCCAGCTTCCGGCGTAGTCGTACATGCCGCAGGTGCTCATCACGCTGAGCACCGAGGCTACGTGCTCGGCGGGCAGCACGGACTTTCCCGTGAGCGGATGCACGCCGTTGTTGGCCAGCGTTGCCGCCATGATCCCGAGATCGCGGCAGGTGACTTGCATCGAGCACTGCCGAAAGTAGTTTTCCAGCACCGGTGTCGGGTCCTGTTCGAGAATGCCGAAGTTGCGCAACATCCAGCCGATCGCCCGGTTGCGAAAACCCGTCTCGCTCTCGGAACGATAGACGGCCTCGTCGATTGCCAGCGGCCGGCCGGCGAAGGCCTCCATCACGGCGACGATGTTCTTCCATTGTTCTTCCGCAGTGCGGCCCTCCACCAGGCCGGTGGTAGCGATGGCGCCGGCATTGATCATCGGATTCAGCGGCGCGCCGGTCAGCGGATTCAGACTGATCGAATTGAAGGCGTCGCCGCTGGGCTCGACGCCGACCCGCTCGAGAACCGCGTCGCGTCCTTGCGCGTTGAGGGCTGCGGCGTAGACCAGCGGCTTCGAGATGGACTGAATCGTGAAGGGCAGGTTCACATCGCCCGCGGCATAGACATAGCCGTCGCTCGTCACCAGGCAAATGCCGAAACTCTCCGGATCGGCCTTGGCCAGCTCCGGAATATAAGTTGCGACACTGCCCTCGCGCAGGCAAAGCAGGCTGGCGTGCAACGAATCGAGGTAGTCCTGTAGCGGCAGTCGCATGGTGTCGTTGTTCGGTTGTCGGCGGTGGCGAGTTTTAGCAATTCGCGTACCACTGCGCCGAGGCCCTTGCCACGAGGGAGGGCGCGCTTCGACTGCGCCGTGATGGTGCAGTCGGCTGCGCGGCTGCACACAAGGGGTGCGCGGGTGCGCGGCGTATCCCGGTCACGCAGGCCGCTGGCAATTCGATGATGAATCCGGAAACGGCAATTGCCACCGCTTCAAACACAGAGGACACGGAGTCCCAGAGGGCACAGAGGAAATCCGATCGAACGATCATGGCGACAGGCGCCACCCCTGATGATGAAACTCGTCATGCCCGCGAAGGCGGGCATCCAGTTTGTTCGCTTTTCTGGGTTCCCGCCCCGGATCGGCGTCCGGGGTGACGTTCCTTCGCGGGAACGACGAATATATGTAGCGACGCAACGTTTCAGGAAATTGCTAGCTGTTCCCTGGGCTTTCTCCGTGTTCTCTGCGTCAGGTCGGTCGAGGGCTGATCGCGATGTTCAACGCTGCTGGTACAGTAGGCGCTCTTCAAATCATCGGGCTGCCCGCTTGGTCGGCGCTGTTTCTATGTTCTTCCGGCATTGCTGCTCCGACGAATGCGCCGACGCGACAACCGTCGGTTCTTCCTGAAACCGCCATAGGCGAACCCGCGATGCCCGTTATATCCATTTGCCTGAGCCCCGGGTTCCAGCGCTCGGTGGTCATCGATTCCCTGATACCGGGAGAAGTCAACCGGTTGAAGAGCGTGATTGTCGATGTCGCAGGCAAGGGGGTGAATGTCTGCCGGGTGCTGCAGCGGCTGGGCATCGACGCTTTCTGCCTGGCCCAAGGCGGCAGCAACGCGGACGAGCTGATGGCGCTTGCCAGACGGGAAGAGCTGGATCTTCGGCTGATACCTGCATCCGGCCGCCTGCGCACCTGTACTTCCATCGTGGAAACCTCCTTGACCGCTGGACGACGGGTGACCGAGATGGTTGAACCCTCATCTGCGGTCGATGAATCCTGTGTCAATGCCTTGAGCGAAACGCTGGCGGCGCTGTTGCCGACTGCCAGCGCCCTGGTAATCGCCGGATCCATGGCGCCTGGCTATCCGGCTGGATACCCGGCCCGCCTGGCCGGCATGGCTCGGGAGTCCGGGGTACCTGTACTTGTTGACATGCAGGGGGCCGATCTCCTTGATACCCTCGCTGCCAGACCCGTCGTGGTCAAGATCAATCTCGCCGAATTCGCCGCGACATTTTTTCCGCAGCGTTTCGGCGGAGGCGAGCATGGCGGCGTCCTGGCTCAAGCGCTGGTTTCCCCCGAGATCCTGAATGCCGTTGCCGACGTATCGCGCAATCACGTGACCAGCTTCGTTCTTACCCGTGGCGCCAGCAGCATTCTGCTGGTACGGGACGGGGATGTACGGGTTATACCGGTGCCGGCTCTTGCCGCGGAGCAAATCATCAACCCGATCGGCTCCGGAGACGCATTCCTTGCCGGGATGCTGGCGCAACTGTTGACGGACCGCATGTCCGCCTGGGACAGGATGCCGCTGCAGGTTCTTGAAAAAGCCATCGGCTTCGGCACGGCCTGCGCCCAGTCAAACGCCCGTACTCTTCGCCCCGGATTTCTCGAGGACTCATTCGCGTCGTCTGGCCTTCACTCGCCATAGGGCGAACCCGC
Organism: Sulfuritalea sp.; assembly: GCA_016712985.1. GTDB lineage: Bacteria > Pseudomonadota > Gammaproteobacteria > Burkholderiales > Rhodocyclaceae > Sulfuritalea. The sequence continues at coordinate 138,323 of JADJQA010000012.1, forward strand.
GCCTTGAGAACAACTAACGAGGCTCCGCCTCAGACCGACAAGTGGTACTGGTGATTTTGGTGGCAGTGGTCGCAATTGATTCGACAACCGGTAGCCGCATTTGTTGATTGCGACCCAACGGGACGGTGTGGTTTTGATCTATGATTCCTGCAACGTATCAAGGAGCAGCATCAATGAACACCAGCCTCCTCAGTCGCATCACCATCGAAGCCGGAAAGTGTGGTGGGAAGCCGTGCATTCGAGGCATGCGTATCCGGGTCAGCGACATCCTCGAAATGATGGGCGAAGGTGTCAGCATGGAACAAATCCTGGAGGACTTCCCCGATCTTGAGAGGGAAGATATTCTTGCGAGTCTGCAATTTGCGGCTCGTCGTAGCGACATCGTTCGTCTGGCCGCGTGAAACTCTGGGTCGACGCCCAGTTGCCGCCGAAGTTGGCGGAGTGGTTGTCGAGGGCCCCCCCGCCCCCCCGGGGCCCCCGGGGGGGGGCCGCCGCCGGGGGCCTCCCGGGGGGGGGCCCCGGGCGCCGGGCCGGGGGCGGCGGGGGGGGCGGCGGCCCCCCCCCGGGGCCCCCCCCCGCCCCCCCCCGCCCCCCCCCCGGGGGGCCCCGGGGGGGCCGCCGCCCGCGGGAACACCGGGGGGGGGCGGGGGGCCCCCCCCCCCATTGGCTGCCGGACAAGCAATCGTCGAGGTCGGCTGAGAGCAGGAACAGGGCCTCTTTGCCCATCGCGGCGTACAGGCGCCCGACGGCGGCTTGCCTGCCACAATACATGCTGCGCGACTGACTCGTTTCACCAGTTTCGCGGGTGAAAGACGGCCCCGCCAGTCGTGCACGCGTCGTTGAGAAGATGCCAGGTCGCAAACCCGACATTTGGCATCGAGGCGATTTGCAAGCTGTTGTTTTAGCGTAATGTTGTAGCAGGCCCCGGACTTGCTAGCCATGGTTTGGCTGCCATGACTACGACACTCCGTCCCCACATCGTCATCAACGACACCACCCTGCGCGACGGCGAGCAGTCGGCGGGGGTGGCCTTCAGTCTTGCCGAGAAACTGGACATCGCGCGCGCGCTGGATGCGCTGGGCGTGCCGGAACTGGAGATCGGCATCCCGGCCATGGGCGAGGTTGAACGCGAAGGGATTCGCGGCGTCGCCTCGCTTGGCCTGAATGCGCGCCTGATGGTGTGGAGCCGCATGCACCACGACGATATCGCCCTGGCGGCGAACCTCGGTGCGCACCTGATCGACATCTCGGTGCCGGCGTCGGACCAGCACCTGCGCTCCAAGCTGCAAAAGGACAGGCCGTGGCTGCTGCGCGCGATTGGCGAGCATGTGCGCCTGGCGCGCGATCTTGGCTTCGAGGTCGGCGTCGGCGCCGAAGACGCCTCGCGCGGAAGCCCCGACCTGCTGGTCGCGATTGCCGAGGCGGCGCAGGCGGCAGGCGCCCGGCGCATTCGCTTTGCCGACACGCTGGGCGTGCTCGACCCCTTCACGACTTACGAGCGGATTGCCGACTTGCGTGCACACTGCGACCTCGAAATCGAAATGCATGCCCATGACGATCTGGGCATGGCCACGGCCAATACGCTGGCCGCGGCGAAGGCCGGCGCGACGCATCTGAATACCACCGTCAACGGCCTCGGCGAGCGTTCCGGCAATGCGCCGCTGGAGGAAGTCGTGCTCGGCTTGCACGTCTGCCACGGCATTGGCACGGGGATCGACCTGAAAGGCTTCCCGGAGATTTCACGGCGCGTCGCCCTCGCCTCGGGACGTCCGCTGCCCTGGCAGAAGAGCATCGTCGGCGAGGGCGCGTTTACCCACGAGGCCGGCATTCACGTCGATGGCCTGCTGAAGGATCCCGCCAACTATCAGGGTTTCGACCCCGGCCTGGTAGGGCGCCGGCATCGCCTGGTGCTCGGCAAGCATTCGGGCCCGAGGGCGGTGCAGCGCGTGATGGCCGAACTCGGCCATCCGCTGGCGGATGCGGCCGCCCGAGAATTGTTGCGCCGGGTGCGGAGTTTCGTCGCGATCGCCAAGCATTCGCCCTCGGATGCCGATCTCCTGGCATTGTTGGAAGCCAAATCATGAGCCGCGACCTGCTTGCCGCACTGAACCTGGCTTTGGAGGAAGCAGAGCCCGAGCCTGGACCGGGTCTGCGGATCATGATGCGGGAGGATCCTGGATTGCGTTTTCGGCCGCGATCCGGCGGCACGTTCGCGACTCGAAGTCCTGCTGACGTATCCGGGTCTGCATGCGATCCTCTTGCATCGCCTGACCCATGCGCTGTGGCAGAGTGGCTGGCGCTTCCTGGGGCGCTGGCTGGCCTGTGGCGCGCTTCCTGACCAATGTCGAGATCCATCCGGGAGCGACGATCGGGCGCCGCTTTTTCATCGATCACGGCGCTGGCGTGGTGATCGGCGAGACGGCTGAAGTCGGCGATGACTGCACGCTGTATCACGGCGTCACGCTGGGCGGCACGACCTGGAACAAGGGCAAGCGCCACCCCACCCTGGGCAAGGGCGTCGTGGTCGGCGCCGGGGCCAAGATTCTCGGCGCGATTCGCGTCGGCGACGGCGCGCGCATCGGCGCCAATTCCGTTGTCATCAGGGAAGTGCCGGCCGGGCGCACCGCCATCGGCATTCCCGCGCGCCTGGTCGGCGAGCAGGCGCTTGCGCCGAGGCCGGGCGTTTCGGATGGCACGCACAGCGCCGGCGCCGCGGCGCGCATGCCGATCAATCTCGACCATCACCTGATCCCCGATCCGGTCGGCAAGGCCATTCAATGCCTGCTGGACCGCATCGATACGCTGGAGACGCAGGTGCGTGATCTGCACGGCCTCCCGGCGCCGGTCAAGGTCGCCGGCTGCATCGCCTGCAGCGCCGGCGAGTTGTGCTGCGAGGAGCATGGGCGTGGCTGAGGGCGTCGATCTGTTGAAGCTGGGCGACGAGGGCTTGTATTTCGACGAGCCTTGCGCGCCGCAGGTGGAGTCGCTGATTGTGCAGGCTGCGCGCCTCTACGGCGAAGCGGCGGCCGAGAACTGCCTGTTGCGCGCCTACTTCCTGGCGCCGGAACAGTTGTCGGTGCTGGTGGCGCTCTACCGCTACTACTTTTATCAGCATCGCATGGAAGATGCGCTGCTCGTGGCCGAGCGCGCGCTTGATGTCACCGCGCGACGCCTGCACCTGGTCGGCGGCTGGAGCTGCATCGGGCACTTTGCCCTGGGCGAGGCGGCAATGCTGTCGATGGGCCTGCTGCGCTTCCATCTGCTGGCGCTCAAGGCCTCGGCGGTGGTCCTGTTGCGCCTGAAGCGTCTTGACGAAGCCGGTCTCAGGCTGGCCAAGATTGCCGAAGTCGATGAGCGAGATGTGCTGGGCATCGCGCCGCTGCTGGAAATCATCGCGGCGCGCCAGGCAGCGCGTGCCGAAGAAGTCTCACCTTGATACTGGAGCGCATCATGCGAAGCGAACCCGATGGTTTTCAGGAAGATCTTGCCGAACTCGGCTCCGCCGAGGAGTTTCTCGACTACTTCGGCATTCCCTTCGATGTCCGCATCGTGCAGGTCAACCGCCTGCACATCCTGCAACGCTTCCACGACTATCTGGCCAAGCAGGAAGCCGGCAAGACGCCCGAGTACGCCGCCTGGCGGGGCTGGCTGCTGCGCGCCTACGAGGACTTCGTCGGCTCCAGCGCGCAGCAGGAGAAGGTGTTCGCGGTCTTCCACAAGGCTGACGGCTCGTCGTTCATGCCGCTGTCTTCGCTCGGCGACTGAGATCTCCCCGACCATGTTGCCGCGCTGGGACCAGGGCGATGCCGTACGGGTGATCCGCAACGTGCGCAACGACGGCACCTACCCCGGCGTGAATACCGGCGACCTCCTGGTGCGGCGCGGTCGCATCGGCCATGTGCGCAATGTCGGCACCTTTCTCCAGGACCAGATCATCTATTCGGTGCATTTTCTTGACGAGGGACGCCTGATCGGTTGCCGCGAGGAAGAGCTGATCGGCATCGACGAGCCTTGGGTCGACAGCCGTTTCGAGGTGCGGCAGAAGGTTCGCGCGGCGCGCGCCCTGGCGATTCGCGGCGAAGTCCGGGTGCCGCCGGGCAGTCGCGGCGAAATCCTGAACATCGAGCGCTCCGCGCCGCTGCGCGTGCTCTATCACGTGCATTTCGACTGCCTGCCGGGCAATCCGCTGCAAGTCCCCGAGGCCGCATTGATCGAATGGACGGCCGACGATGGCTGATGCGGGCAGCGTCTATCTGACCCTCAAGCTGGCGGCCAAGCTGTTCGAGAAGCCGCTTGAAGCCCTGGCGGCCGACGAACTGCGCCGCGTCAGGACCGTGGCGGCGAAGCAGCAGGAAATCGAGACCCTGATCCTGACGACCCCGGAGGCGGCCAGCGTGGTGCTGCCGGCGACTTCTGTCGAGGCCAGCCTCGGCGAAATTCGCGGGCGCTACGGCAGCGACGAGGACTATGAAGCCGACCTTGAGCGAACGGGCCTCGACGCCGAATCGTTGCGGCGTGCGGTCGAACGCGACATGGTGGTCGAAGCGGTGCTGGAACGAATCGCGGCGCGCTCGGCGGCGGTCAGCGAGACCGAGGTCGAGATCTTCTGGTTGATCCACAAGGACCGTTTCCGCCGCGCCGAGACGCGCGTGCTGCGTCACATCCTGGTCACCATCGACGAGCGACTGGCTGGCGGCGAGCGTTCGGCCGCCCGCGACAGGATTGACGCCATCCGGGCCAGACTCCTCAAGAAACCCGAGCGCTTCGGCGAGCAAGCGTTGAAGCATTCCGAATGTCCCACCGCGATGAATGGCGGCCTGCTCGGCAAGGTTCCGCGCGGCCAGCTCTATCCGGAACTCGAGGCCGTCGCCTTCGCCCTCGCCGAGTCATCGCTGTCGGAGCCGGTAGAAACCGAACTCGGCTTCCACCTGCTGTACTGCGAGAAGATCGATCCCGCACGACCGATAACGTTCGAGGAGGCCCGCAACAACATCCGCGAGCGCCTGGAACAGCAGCGGCGCGGCCTGTGCCAGAAGTCGTGGATCAACGCCTTGCGCCGCCAGGCTGTCACGACGGCTACGTGAATGGTACGTCCGTACGCAGTCGTAACGTGGTTCCTGATTAGCAAGGAGGCTCAGCCCGTCATTCCGGGGCCGCGAAGCGGAACCCGGAATCCAGAAGGTTTTCAGCAGCACTTTCAGTTCCTGCACTATTCTCCGTTGATTGGCATTTTCAGTCTGATGATGCCAGATTGCCAAAGCCAATCAACTTTCAGCAATTTGCCATGACTGCCACTTCCAGCCTCTCTCACGGCAGAACCGTCATCCCCGCCGCACTGCGTGAACAGCTCATCTGGGAAGTCCGCGATGGCGAACTCCTCGTCACCACCCGTGTAGCCCAGTTGCGCCGGGCGCAGGCCTTGATTCATCGGTACGTCCCCGAGAGCGTCTCACTAGCCGACGAACTCATTGCGGAACGCCGCATTGATCAAGCCAGAGAGGACGCTGCTTAGTGGTCATTCTCGATGCGTCGGCGATCCTGGCCTGCTTGCACAACGAACCGGGCTGGCAGACCGTGGAACGCGGCATCCTCAACGCCATTGCCCGCGCCAGTCCGGTCAGCATCGCCGAAGTCGCCAGCAAGCTGATCGATTGGGGAGTGCCGCCGGACGGTGCCTTGTCCTCAATAGCGATTCTCAAGCTGACCGTGCTGCCCTTTGCGGCGCAGGAAACCGCAATTGCAACCGCTTCAAACACAGAGAGCACAGAGCCACAGAGCACACAGGGAATACGCGTTGGGCTGGCCGACGGGTGAGTCCTCAATGCAACCCAGTGCCGAGTCAACGTGAAGCCAACGCCGTCCAACCGCCCCGTCATTCCGGGCTTGACCCGGAATCCAGTGTTTGCAAGCATCTGGACACCGGCCTTCGCCGGTGTGACGGACCTATACCGTGGGCCGGTAACTCTCCGCGTTCTCCATGTCAAATGAGGCCTTTGGATTCAGCTCACTGGCCGGCCGCCGTGGGTAGCGGCGCGAACTCGATCGGCACCCAACTGTAGCGGTCGCTGCCATCCGCGCGGACATGGCCGATGCCGGGGAATGGCAGGTGCATGCCGGCGACCAGGGATTTGCTGGCCGCCATGGCTTTCAGGATGCCGCGGCGGGTGGCGATGGCCTGTTTCTGGTCGATGTCGAACTCGATGGAAACGCCCGGCCTGGCAAACTGCACGGCGTGCGCATGCACCAGGTCGCCCCAGATCAGCAGCTTTTGGCCTTCTGACTCGACCGCATAAGCGGTATGCCCCGGCGTATGGCCGTTGGCCTTGACCGCCTGGATACCCGGCACCAGCACGCTGCCCTCGCTGAAGGTCTTCCACTGCCCGGCGGCCAGATAAGGCGCGGCGCTGTCGCGAGCCATCTTGAAAAACGGCTGGACTTCGGCCGGCGCGGCGTCGGCGATTTTCTGCGACAACCAGAAATCGCTATCGGCCTGGGCGACGAAGATTTTCGCCTTGGTGAACAACGGCTGGCCGCTGGCGTCGTTCAGCCCGCCGATATGGTCGCCGTGCAGGTGGGTGATGACGACCGTATCCACTTGGGCCGGTTCATAACCGGCCGCCTTCATGTTCTGCAGCACGTAGCCCAGCGAGGGGCCGAACAGCTTGGCGGCGCCGGCATCCACCAGTACGAGGTGGCTTCCCGTGTTGATCAGATAGGCGTTGACCGCCGTCTGCATCTTGGGATTGCCGACGAACATGCGCGACAGCAGACGTTGCAGATCGGTGGCGCTGGCGTTCCGCAGAAGCTTGGTGTCGATTTCGATCGCGCCGTCGTAAAGAGCGGTGATTTCAAACTGGCCAAGCTGGGTGCGGTAATAGCCGGGCACCTGGGTTGCCACCTTGGGGGCTTCGGCCTGGGCGAGAGGCGCCAAGCCCATGAGGGCGGCGGCCGCGAGGACCAGGACGTGGCGGAAAAACTTTTGCATGGTATGGCTCCTTTTGAAGAATGATTCGGCGGTCAAGTGACTGGATGGGCGACTTCAGGTCAGGCGCCGAGTTTCTCGGACTACGACGCAAGGCGGGTCAACGCTGGCCGAAAATCGGCGCCGCGCCTCGCCGCGACCAAGGGATCAGGCCCGCGTTGCGGAGTGGGCGGGTTCATCTGTCGTTGTCCATGAACTCGATCTCAAGCGAGCCACTCTCCGCAGCGTCTACGACCTGGGCATACAAACGGCGGGTGGCAAACCTGCTGCCCGATATCGACATGTTGCCCTCGCCGGTGACCGCGCCGGTGCCGACCAAAAGACAGCCGGAGGTATCGGCCTGGGTGTTTCCGCAGTGAATCAGAATGAACTCGAAACCGGGAACATCCCGGATGCGCAGCAGGCTGTGGATCAGCTCCGAAGAAACGTCCATCAGCAGGCTGACAGAACCCAGCACCCAGATCGCGCGCCGCATGCGCCGGGCCGCGCTTGTGCCGGCGCGGCCCGGCGCCGGCTTTGGATCATGCGCCGGGCTCTCCCAGGGAGCCGAACTCGACCGCCGTCCTGACGTAAAACAGATGCACGCCTTCCGCCTTTAGCCGATCGAACAGTTGCCCGGATTCCTCTTCGGTCACGGCCATCAGCACTTCGAGAGGCTGGTCAGCGAGTTCGAAGAAGTGGGCGGAATGGATGCGGCGATGATGGCCGAAGCCTTCGCTGGCGGGAATGATCGTGGCGCCGCGCAGGCCCATTTCACGGGACAGATGCACCAGCCAATCGGCCAGGGGCTTGCCATGGTGGCGTCTGTCCTGCTGGGTAAAGAACGTGATCTGGTAGCCGTTCATGAGTTTCTCGTCCGGTAGCTTTGATCAGATAGCCCCCTCCGTCGCCCTCGGTCAGCGGCTCGACCACATGGGCGTAAGCCTCGAACGGATACGGCGCCTCGACGTGCGGAACAGTGATTTCGCTCATGATTGCAACTCCTTTGCCTTATCGGCCAACGCGACGAACTGGCGCAAATACACCGGCTTGATGGGTCGGTACGCCGGAGCGCAGACATCTTTCTCGATGCCGGGATACGAAAACGGAGCGAAGCGGAGTTTCAGTGAAGGCTGACGCCGGCTTTATCGGCGTTGAGCGCAGCGGCCGTAACCAAAAAACGTGGTGACTTCCGCCTTCGTTGCGCCATTCGACACCGAGGCGGTTTGCCACCGACTTCAAATCGTCGATTCGCCTGTCACGCGGGTTGTTGCGCATCCGGGTAAGGAGTTTCTCGTAGGCGACCATGAGGAATATGGTGTCGCATACGATGCTACAAGTAAAGTGGCACGTCGATGTCGCCAACGCGACAGGTCTTGGCGAGACGTGTTGCGGTGACGAGGCTCATGTCGGCAGTCCATTATTTGCAGTGGTTGTGCAGCTTCCATTTCTCGGCGTGGCCGATGGCGACGGCAAAAGCAGGCGGCGTGCAGCGATCGTCGCCGCTGGGCGCGGCGCCTGTCGGGGCCACCGTGGCCGCCGCGTCCGTGGCGGGGAAGCCCTGCCGGGCGATGATGCCGATCAGCGCGAGGAACACCGCCACGATCGCCGTGCCACCGGCGCCGACTCCCTGGCTGGCATGGGGCGTAACGACTTCGCAGACACCGCCCGGACAAAGCTGAACCTGCTGCTTGTTGAACAGGTTGTAGATCTTGCAGCCAATGCAGATGCCGAAGGCGCTTTCGAAAAACATCAGCGTCAGGCAGGTCGCGCAGACCAGCAAGTTGACCGGCCCGATCACGTCCCGGATCACGATCAGCCAGAGCATGGTCACCGCCAGCCCCCAGCCGATGGCCCAGGCGAAGCGCTTCTGCGGCGCGCCGGCCCATTCCGGCACCTGATTCCGCACCGCGAAGCGGCCGAGGATCATGCTCGGCGAGTATTTCGGGTTGATGAAGATGCGGATCGTGAAATCGACAAGGAAGGCGAGCACGAAAATCTTGGTCGGTCGAAAATTGCCCAGGAACCACGCGTTGGCGAAGGTCATCATGGAGAAAACCAAAAGGATGCCGGCGGCGGCCCGCACTTCGCGCTCGTTCAATACCGGCACGTCGTAGCCTTCGACGGTTTCGCCAAAACCAAAAATTTTGCTCATTGCAATCCTTTCAAAACGTCGCTGCGATACTAACTCTTGATGACCCGGCCGGCACCGTCGCGCACCGTGACATTGACCGTAAAGCCGTTCCTGACGCTCTGGGTGACGACGCAGAAATCCTCGAACTGGGCGAGCACGCGATCGAGATGTTCGAGGCTGTCGGCCGGCGAATCGACCTGGATCATGACATCGACGCTGCCGACGCGCAGGCGCTTTTCCTCGTTGTGCTCCATGTGCGCGGTGACCACCGTGGTAATCGGGCCGGGATTGTTCTTGAACTTGCGCAGCGCGAACAGCAGGCTGGCCGAAAGGCAGTTGGCGACGCTGGCCACCAGCAGGCGCGAGGGATTGGGCCCGGCGTCCTTGCCCAGCGGCGGCGGCTCGTCTGCCAGCAAGGGCGGGATGTCCTTGTCGAAGCGGATCAGGAAGGCGAAGTCTTCCTGCTGTTCGAGGGTGAAGCTGAACTGTTGGGTATCGCTCATGAATTGCTCCTGACAAAAGTCGGCGCTGGTGACACGGCGACTAGACGCTTTCGCGCGGCGAGCCGAATAAGCCGCTCGCGCTTTGCTGCCAGATGTGGCGATAGACAAGCTCCGCGACCTCTTTCTTGTCCTCCGCCGTGTAGGGCGGCTCGGGTAGCGCCTGATAGACGTGATCGAGGATAAATACCTCGACTTCCGCCTGTGTTTGTTCCTTTTCGGTCCACTGTTCCAGCGGCGCAATCAAGCGCTGCAATTCCGCCAGCAGGTCGCGGCTCTCCTGTTTGATCTTCTCGCGCTCGGGTCCGCTCAGTGATTCCTTCCTGAGCAGATCGAACAGCGCCAACTGCTCTTCGGTCAGGCCCAATTCAACGGCGCGCTGTTGCTCTGCATCCAGGCTGTTCGCCAAGTCCAGCAGCGCGGCGAAGGTTTCCTCGACGGTAGCCCGGTCCTTGTCGGCGTTATAGGCCGCGATGACTTCCTGATACTTTTTCTCATAGTTCATGCGCAACGGATTGTTGGCCAGCATCTGCGCCAGTTTCTTCTCCACGAGCTCGCGAATGTCCTCGATCACGGTCGCCTTGCGTTTCACTTTCCTGCTGAATTCGTCTCGCAGCTTTTCCATGTTGATCTGTGAGAGATCAACGGTCAGACCCTTTGCCTGATCCTCGCCTGGGGCCTGGGCGGTAATCGCCTGATTGACGATCCGGTGCAGCAGCTTGAGCAGCGCGCTCACGTCGGCGGTGTCGCGGCGTTCGGCAAGCTTCTTGTAGATTGCCTCGATGTTGTCGTGGCGTTCGGCATAGGTCAGCGCCGATGGCTCGACCAGCAGCGCCTTGAAACGGCTGAATATGACTCGCGCCAGAATCTCGAAGCGACGCTTGGATTCGTCATTGGTATAGACCGCATCAACCGCATCCGCCAGCCCCTGAATGCGTGCGAAACCCTTTGCCCCGATCAAGCCTGCCGGCTCGACTCCCAGGCCGCGCAGATGGAGCTCGGTCGCCTCGATGGCATCCAGCAATGCCGTTACGCGTTCTTCCAGCGGCGCCACGATTTCCTCGTCGCCGGCGTCGTCGCCCAGTGCATATTGGGCGAGGGCTTCGCGCAAGCTCTTGAGCATGCCGTTGTAATCAACGATCAAGCCGAAATCCTTGCCGGGATAACGCCGGTTGGCGCGGGCGATGGCCTGCATGAGGGTGTGCGCCCGCATCGGCTTGTCGATGTAAAGCGTTGCCAGGCATTCGACATCGAAGCCCGTCAGCCACATGGCACAGACAATCGCCACGCGGAAAGGGTGCTGCGGATTCTTGAAGGCCGACTCCACATCCACGCGTTTGCCATCCGGCGTCTCAAAACCCAGCTTCATGCGGGCGCGGTGCGGAATGATGTCGAAGCCCCACTTCTTGAAGTCGGCGACTTCGTTCTGAGCCTCGCTGATGATGATCTCGATGATCGTCTGATCAAGCCAGGCGGCCTTCGCCAGCAAGCGGTCGCGCTGGGCATTCAGACGCTGCCGGGCCTCGTCATCTGCGGCGGCCGTAATCTCGGCGAACTTGCCCTCGGCTTGCACGCGAACAGCCATAGCCTTCGCCTTCCACTTCGGCTCGATCAACGTCAGCATGCGGGCGCAGGTAACCTTGTCGATGCACACCAGCATGGTCTTGCCCGCTTCCCAGCGCGTGCTGCAATGCTCGACAAAATCCGTCGCGATTTTCTCCAGCCGCTCGTCGGCGGTGATGACCTCGTAGTCCTTGCCGAGCAATCTTTCCAATAGGGCAGCCTGGTCAGGGTCGAGATCGGCGGCGGCGACAGCATTGGCAATCTTCTCGTTCAAATCCAGCCGCGCCAGGCCCAGCTTCTCGCCCCGGTTCTCGTAGACCAGCTTTACCGTGGCGCCGTCTTCCTCGCTGCGCTTGAAGTCGTAGCGGGAAACGTAATCGCCAAAGATGCGCTTGGTCAGCTCGTCGTGCTTGAACAGGGGCGTGCCAGTGAAGCCAATGAATGCCGCATTGGGCAGCGCCAGGCGCATGTTGCGCGCCAGCTTGCCGGCCTGGGTGCGGTGCGCCTCGTCCGAGATCACGATGATGTCGTCGCGGTCGCTGTAGGGCTCGCCCGGTTTCACGTCCTGGTTAAACTTGTGAATCAGGCTGAACAGATAGCGGTGGTTTTGCTTCAGCAGTTGCTCCAGTTCCCTGCCCGAACCCGCGCGCGGCGTCTGGTCGTCCGCCACACCGCAGCCGACGAAAGTCTTGTAGATCTGGCTGTCCAGATCATCCCGGTCGGTCATCAGCACAAAGGTGAAATTACCCTCCACCGTGCGCCGCACTTTCTCGGCGAAAAAGGCCATGGAATATGACTTGCCGCTGCCCTGGGTGTGCCATACCACGCCCAGGCGCCCAAGATCGGGGTGCGCCCGCTCGATGATCTGCAAGGTACGGGGTTCCGGCTCGGTAGAACCCTCATCAAGGTAGGCTGGTGCAACAGGCTCTGCTGCCCTGGGATAAGCGGCCATCGGTTCATTGGCCGCACGTTCAACATTCGGTAGAGGCAACTCGATAACGCGATGCTTCAGCCGCTCGCCCGGCGGGAATTGTCGCTTGATCGCTTCTTGTCGCACGACCGCCGCCACCGCCTGATTCACGCCGAGCAACTGATGGTTACGCGCCACCACTTTGCGCACCGCCCCGGCTTTGCTGGCGTCGAACAGAATGAAGTTCTCGACGATGTCCAGCAGTCGCTCCTTGGCCAGCATGCCGTTGAGCAGCACCTCGGCCGCGACGCTGCCCTTGTCCCGCTCGTCCAGGCGCTTCCATTCGCCGAAATGCTCCCAGGCGCTGGTGATCGAGCCATAGCGGGCGTTGTCGCCATTGCTGACAATCAGCAAGACGTTGTGGTGAAAGGCATGGGCGATGACGTTCTCGTCCAGATAATCACTCAGATTGCCGTCGAACCCGGCGCGAACATTCTTGTAGACCGCCTTCAGTTCGATGAACACCAGCGGCAGACCATTGACGAAGCAGACCAGGTCGGCGCGACGGTTGTAGTTGGGTGTGCGCAGTCCGGTGATCTTGAGTTCGCGCACCACCAGAAAATGATTGCTTGCGGGCTCACGAAAGTCGATCACCCTGGCCTGCGCGTGCCGCAAAGCTCCTTGCGCGTCGCGGTAGCTCACCAGCACCCCGTCGCGAATCAGCTTGTAGAACGCCTGATTGTGCTGGAGCAGCGAACGCGAATAGTCATAATGGGTAAGCTTGACCACCGCCTCGTTGATCGCCGCCTCCGGTAAAGCGGGGTTGAGCCTCGCCAGCGCCGCCCGCAAGTCGCGCATCAGCACCACCTCGCGTTCGCTGGCGCGCCCCAGCGTACCGGCCGGGCCAAAGCTTTCCTGGTTCCAGGCGTAAACGCTGTCCCAACCCAGCACCTTTTTCAGATGTTCGGCAAAGGTCGCCTGAACCAGACGGTCTTCGCTGTTGATGTCGGTGTAGGCCATGTTTACTTGCTTTTCTTGGCTCAGGTTTGGCTCAGGTTTGGCTCATTCAAATACCGAGATCGCCACATCAATACTTTTATAAACATTGAGTTATGTTCTTCACTCGGACCTTCTTGGCTCACTCTCATGGACATTCGGCCCTGATTTGCGCGTTTTTGGTCCAAACCGAGCGGGTCAAGAATCGGTGCCCAAACGGTAGCGTGCGCTGCTTCGGGTGCCTTCCCTTACCACCACCCCAAGCCGCACCAACTCCGCCAAGGCGCGCTTCAGTTGCGAGCGACTCACTTCCGCCCCTACCCTGTCGCTGATTTCACTGATCTTGGAGCGCGGATAGCGGCGCAAGTCCTCTCGCACCAATTCCAGAAGCCGATGCGGTTCGATTCGACGCAGGGTTGTGGGCAGATTGATCCCTGAGTCATGGAGCAGGTCAGGCGTAACAAAGTAGCGCGTGCCCCTGGTCCGCCCAACACGCCGAACCAAGCCGAACTCCACCAACCGCCCCAGCCAGGGCACAAGCTCTTCCGCACCTTCAGTTTCCAGCCGCACCGCGAGTTCCCTCGCTGTCATCTCCTCCGACTGCGCCAGCACCCCCATCGTGATCCGCTCCCGCTGCGTCAATTGAAAGCGTTCATCTGCCTCGGTCATCAGCCGCATGACTTCAGGCTTGACGATGCGCCGCTGGATCGTCACCTTGACCCAATCCGCCCCCTCCTCCGGCACAGGCGCCGGGCGGCCCTGCGACAGCAGCCGGTCATAGATCAGGTCGAAGCCGCTGCCCTCGCGTTCCATCAGGCCCAGATCGTGGAACACCCGCGCCAGCCCCTCATTGCGACGCCGGCTGGCGTGCAGCATGTTGCGCGGCGTCACCCCCAGCGGCAAGCGGCCAGGGTTGACCACCTCCAGACGCTCGGGATGCAGATTGAGGTAAATGTCGCCCTGCTGCGTATAGGGCCGATGCACCAGCGCATTGACCAGCAGCTCGCGCACCACCTTCTCGTCATAGGCCGGCACGCTGCGCCGATACAAGCCCTCGGCCACTTCATAGCTTTCGCGAAAATCCGGCACCTCGCGCCAGATCGCGTCCACCAGTTCGACCGGCGAAAGCTCGCAGTCGTCCCACACCCACTTGTTGATCTTCTGCCCGTGCTCGTCGTATTTGATCGCCTGGACCAGCGGCGCCGTGCCCAGCGCCCGCCGGTCAGCGGTGGTGCCGGCAGCAGCACGCCCAGGCGCGTCAGCGTATTCCCCGACTGCCAAACCGTAATGGGTCAGCAACTCATCGGCGCCCTTCTCCTTCACCGAATCCTTCACTCGGTCGGAGCTGCGGATAGCTTGGACGAAGTGCGCGAGCTTGTCGGCGTCAGTCGCGCCGCGCGGCACGCTACTGTCCATCGCCTCCCATGGCCGCCCCGGCCGCTCGTTGGCCAGACGCAGCACGTCGTCGCCGAGCACCGGCTGGCAGGGGTCGCTCACCCGAAGGAAATAACGCCCGTCGCGTGTCGATGCCACGCCGGGGGAGCGATCAATCGCCAGCTCGATGAACTCACCGCCGTTGGCCGCGCGCTGCAAGCTCGGCAGTGCCTGCACATTCACCGTCAGCTCGCCGATGCGCTTGCGCAGGCGATCCAGCAGTTCCGGTGGCACCGTCTGCCCGGCAGGCGGCAATGCTTCGCCATCCTCGATGCCGATCAGCAAGCGGCCGCCTGCACCGTTGGCGAAGCACACGCAGTCTTTCGCCAAGGAATCCCAATCGGCTGTCTTGCCGGTGATGGTGCGTAGGGATTTGCGGTCGGTGTGCTGGTCTTCGAGAGTCATACGAAATGTCTCCGCCGCTCATCGCCTGATGACATCACCGCCGCCTTCTCGGAATAGCTACGGGCCGGGCCGGTTCGTAGGCTTTCAATCCCGCATCCCCTGTCAGGATCTCGACGAGATATCCTGCCTTGGCGTAATACTCGGCTACGTCCTTGATGGTGGCATCGCCGATCGAAGTACCACTTTTGGCAAGCTCGGGCCAACTCGCTGCCAACGTGCGTAAATTTTCAGCTTGCCAAAGTGGCGACTGATCGGTGAACGCGGCCCAAGGCGACTTGGCATCCGCAGCCTCGCACAAATAAATCGCCAAATCGGATGCTCGCTCAAACCGGTGGCTGGGGGCTTGCGCAATGTGGTTCCCAGTTTCGATCAGCGTAGCAATCGGCAAGACAAACGTGCTGTTCTTTGCTCGTTCCTGCTTCAGCAAGGCGTCGATTCGATCGTGGTTCCAGCGATCATCGACTGGCCCGGCCTCTTCCTTGCCAGGCACTTTCAGCCAGCAGCACAAGACAGAGGTATCCAATATGAGAACCCGCCTACTCATGCTCAATCTCCACTTCCTTGCTGGTGGCTTGCTCGGTCGCCAAGCTTTGTTCAATCAGCCCTTGGCTGGACAGACGGCCGATGGGTCCTTGCGCCAGAAGTTTAGGCAACTGTTCGATATCTTCCAGCAAGGTCAGGACGCTGTGCCCGGTGGATGGGTCGCGGTTCGCAACAGTTATAAAAGGAACCATGTCAGTGCCCATAGCATCCAGCAAGGCCGGATTATGCGTTGTCACAAGTACGTCCACACCACGCTGCGTGCCCACGGCTCTCAACATATCCAGCAGCAAACGCGCCCGCGATGGGTGTAAACCGTTGTCCACTTCTTCGATCACCAGAAGACTTGCTTTGGGGCGCGTGAGCAGGGCCGTCAAGATCGCAAGGAAACGCAACGTGCCATCCGACATTCCACGAGCATCTACCGTAGGGGAGCCCCCTGATCAAGCCAATGCTCCTCACAATACAACATGGCATCGGAGTTGAACTTGCCGACGGTCTCCGCGTAAACACGTCGAATGTCCCGTTCGGGCAACTGGCTGGCGTACTTGGTAAGGACATCCTCGATTTCCTTCTGCTTCTCTGTTGGCAACGCCGCCAGAACGCCTGCAATGTTCCACGCATCGGACTCAAGCCGATCCGCCAGCGGCGAAAACTTGCGCATATGGGATGGAATGGGGTCGAGAATGAAGATGTCTCGAATAGTCGAGATGACTTCGGTAACGCCATCCTGGATTTCTTGCCGCAATTTATGACCAACGAGTTGGAAAAGCACCGCGTGTGTGCGGCTCAACTGGCGCGGCGTACCCTGCTTTTCGTTGTACAAACGGGCAATAATCGTCGGCGAATTTTCAAGACAAGCGTCGGTGCGCAGCAGCTTGATATTGCCAGCCACTGACTTCCTTTTCCCGTCCTTACTTGGACGATACTTGACTCGGGTAAGTTGCTCCGAATGCAGATCGCAGCGATTTTCGGAAATTTTTCCCTCCAGGCGGTATTCATAGTCCGTGAGTTCGTCGGCGCGACACACGACACCCAGCGCAAACACCGAACCTGGCTGTCGAGCTGCCCACTCAACACCGCCGCGCACTGGCGCTTGCGTACCCTCCCCTTTCAGGGCCGAGGTAAGCATTGCACCTGACGCAAGGCGGTTCAACAGAAGCAATGCGTCCAGCGCATTGGACTTCCCACTGGCATTGGTTCCGACAAGAACGGAAAGAGGGTCGATGTGGAGTGACGCCTTCTCGTAACTTTTCCAATTTTCGAGCTGCAATTCGGTAATCATGGGTCACTCCACAAAGACATTTTTGTCCATAAGATCATACGGTGATTTCTCCGCTCATCAGGCGCGGCAGCAGCAGGTCGCGGGCGGCACGAAGCTTTTGGTTTGGCGACGCTTAACGTCTTCGTCAGCATGACTCGTTGAATCGCGCCGTCGAAAGAACTGGAGCAAACCCGGATGGCGGCAGGGGCACGGAATAAGACTGCATCTGCTTCCAAAGTTCGGCAGAATCGTCGAGCGTTCCTTTCCTGGTCTGAGAAGCACGGCGACAAACTCATCGCGCGACACAGTAATCACCGCGAAGCCATGTAGCTTTTCATCCACCGGGCGATCACGATGGCGGCTGCCGACGCGATAGCGACGACCGACCCCGGGCGGAAGCAAGGCCAAATTTTCCCCGTGAACTTCACGACCCTGAATCGATGCCGGCTGCTCGTTACCCTGAAATCTTGCCACATGGTTTAGCGAAATGAGCGGCGCGGCGTAACGTTCGATGCCCGATGTGATTCGATCCGGTCTCACAAGCCGGGCGACACGGTCTCGCGAATTTGTGCAATATCGCCCAAGAGTCTTCCGCTCCCAACCCTCCGGCACGCCATCGGTAATGCGGTGTGTTCGTGGCCGGGGAAGCGGAGGTGGACGAACCACTCCCGGTAGAGCAGCCGCGCCGACTCCTCCAGCAACGCCATCCGCCGCCGGTTGTTTTCGATCAGGTCGTCGTAGGCGGAAAGGATGTCGCTGATGTGTCGCTGTGTTGCGTAGTCGGGCGCGGCTTTATCCGCGAAGAACTTTGCGATCGGATAAACGGGGCTTTTCACTTTGGTAGCCCTACAGGATATTCCGCAGAAGTAGCGATCGCGGTGTTTCCGAAGTCAATAACGTAGAGGGCGGTATTTAACGGCCAGAAGTCTTCTGGCTCTCTTGAATCTTAAGGGGAGCTGCCGTCATAAGTCGCACGCCCATAGGGGTCCCCATAGTGCGGCGGAGGTGTAAAGGACAACTGCTTTCTGCCAATTGGCTGATGCACAATCCCGCATCCAGCCATAGACTGATATCGCCCGATTCCCGGGGGCAGGGGTGCGCGTCGCCGGGCTGCGAAAAGACGCCGCAGCGCCTGACCCTGGCCTGCTACCTGGCGATTACCCACGCAAAATTCAAAGAGGCAGTCTTCGGTGAACATCGCCAAGGTTCCGATGGCTGACGACACCAGGGGCCTTGTGATCTGACTTTCCCGACTCCTAGACGAAACAACGGGCATATCGCCGTCCTGCCGAGGGGCTCGACCACGCAGCGCCAACGTCCAGTCGGCCCGCCAACTCATACCCCCAGCTCCTCGAAATTCTCCTGAATCTTCGCGGCCAGTTCCACCGCCTCCCGGTTCAGGTCGGCCAGCTCGACATGGATGTCGCGCAGGGTCTGCTCGAAGTCGAAGTCCTCATCAACCTCGGCCGGGGCGACGCCGACGTAGCGGCCGGGGGTGAGGCTCCAGTCGGCGGCTTCGATCTCGGCGCGGCTGACGACCTTGCACAGGCCGGGCACGTCCTGCATTTCGGCCTTGGGGAAGCGGTCTTGCAGCCAGGCGATCTGGCGGTGGAGGTAGGTCGCGGCCTTGAGTTGTTCGACGGCGGCCTTGCGCTCTTCGTCGAGTTGTTTGACGAGTTTGCTGGTGGCGCGGCGGTCGAAGAATTCGGCGGCAGCTTCATCCGTCACCAGTTCCTGCGCCAATTGCGCGGCACGGGCGGCGAGCTTGTAGAGCAGGTCTATCTGCTTGACGAGCCCGCGCTCGGCTGCGGCCAGCGGGTCGAAGGCTTGCCGGGCGGCGCGCTGAAGATCAAAAGTCGGTGCTGGCGGGACGGCGAACTTCTTGAGGTAGGCGGCGAGCCCGGCGACTAGGGCAGCACGGTCGGTGAGGTAGGCCTTGGTGGCGTCCGTCCATTCGGCCATGGCATCGGTGAAGGGCTGCCGCTTCTCCACCGGGACGCCGTCCAGATCGGCCACGCTGGCGGCGAACTCGGTCAGGGGGGCACGGCTGGAGGTGAGTTGGGTTTCAAAAGCCGTGAGCGCTGGGGCGATGGCGGTGCTCTCTGCTGCGAGTCTGGTGCAGTAGTCCTGCACCAGCCCGAGAAAGCGTTCGCGCTGGCCCGCGATACAGCCAGACGATGGCGGTGAGGTTGGCCTGCTGCTCGGGGCTGAAGTCGTAAATCTTGCGCGTGACTTTGCGGTAGATGTTGCGGGCGTCGAGCATCAGGACTGTGTCGACGCTGGGTCGCGTTCTGGCCCCCTCTCCCCGGCCCTCTCCCACCAGGGGAGAGGGAGTGGGTTTCTTGTTCCTGTCGAAGAACCACAGTTCGCAGGGGACGGTGCGGGTGTAGAAGAAGTTGGAGCGGATGGCGATCATCACATCGACGTCGCCGGTTTCCACCAGCTTGCGCCGGACTTCCTTTTCGCCATGGCCGGCGCTGCTGGCCTGGGATGACATGACGAAGCCGGCGCGGCCCCTGGCCGACAGGTAGCTGTGGAAGTAGGAAATCCACAGGTAGTTGCCGTTGGAGACGCGCTTGTCCTTGTTCACGCCGGGCAGGCCGAAGGGCAGGCGGCGGTCGTCCTTGACGCGCTCGGCATCGACCATGTCCACGTTGAACGGCGGATTGGCCATGACGAAATCGCAGTTGCCCCACAGCGCGCGGCCATCCTGCAAACGGTGCACGTCGTCGTAGAAGGAATTGGCTTCGCGGATGTCGCCCTCCAGCCCATGCACGGCGAGGTTCATCCTGGCGAGCCGGATCGTGGTGCCGGTTTTTTCCTGGCCGTAGAAGGTGACGCGCTGCATGGTGTCCAGCCCTTCGTGCTCGATGAAGTGGCTGGACTGCACGAACATGCCGGCGGAGCCGCAGGCGGGATCGAACACCACGCCGTGGTCGGGCTCGATGACGTTGACGATGGTCTGCACCAGCGAGGGCGGGGTGAAGAATTCGCCGTTGTCCTGCGCGCCCTGCATGGCGAACTTCATCAGGAAGTATTCGTAGATGCGGCCGAACACGTCGCCGGAGGCGGTGCGCAGCGCCGCCGAATCGAAGTTGCGCAGCAGGTCTTCGAGCAGCTTGTTCTCGAAGCGGTCGTAGTCCTTGGGCAACTGGTTGGCCAGTGGCTCGAAGTCGGCCTCGATGGCGTTCATGGCCTCGACCAGCGCCGCGCCGAGGTTGGTGCCGGAAGGCAGCTTGAGCAGGTGGTCGTAGCGGGCGATCTCGGGCAGCATCAGCGCGCGGCGCTTGATGAAATCGCCCTTTACCAACGGGCGCTTGGGGCTCTTGCCGGTGGCCTGGTCCGCCGCGATGGCTTGCAGCGCGGCCTGGTAGCGGTTGCTGGCGTGGCGCAGGAAGATGACGCCGAGCACCGGCATGCAGTACTCGCTGCTGGTCAGCTTGGAGTTGGCGCGCAGTTGATCGGCGGCTTCCCAGAGGCTGCCTTCGATTTTGGAGATGTTCTGCAAGGCGCTCACGGCTTATTTCTTGCCGGTCTTCTTGGGCTTGGCGCTGGCTTTGATGCCGGCTTGCCCGGCATGCGCCATGACCAGAACCTCCAGCATGGAGGCGACGGAGCGATGCTCGCGCGCGGCGGCCTGGCGGATCAGGTCCTTGATTTCGGCAGTGGTCCGGATTGACAGGGTTTCACATTTGTTGCGAGGCATGGCTCAGTCCAGAAAAGAGGCCTCGCAAATGTACTGCCCTTTCGAATATATGGCAATGTCAAACGCGGATTCGATCAACTTACTGGCGACCGCAACGAAAGACGGCGCCGGCAGGACGGCAAGGCAACGCCAGCGGCAATCAGCAGCAATGCCCCTTGCCGTGTTGCTGGATCGGTGGGCAGGGAACGCTGCCATAGGAGCAGAATACGCAGCAGTCGCCGGGCTTCGGCTTCAGCAGCGTGTGGCAATGCTCGCACTCGTAGAACCACTGGCAGGCGTCGGTGGGCATGGTTTCGCTCTTGACTGGGCGCACGGCGACGAGATCAGCGTCGATCCGAGGATCATCCCGGCTTCAGCCACCCGGCGATTTCCTCCTTGCTCGGCATCCTCCCCGCGACCTTGACTTCTTCATTGATCACCAGCGCCGGCGTCGTCATGACCGGGTAGGCCATGATCATTTTCATGTCGCGCACGTGATCGAACTCTGCTTCGATGCCGAGTTCGGCCACGACTTCGCGGGTGAGTTGTTCGAGCCGCTGGCACTTGGCGCAGCCGGTGCCGAGAATCTTGATTTGCATGGTATGTCTCCCTGGTGTTCAGTGCGCCGGCGCGCGTTGCGTCCGCTCGATCAATTGCACGGCTGTCGCCAGCGCGAGGATGAAGCCGCCGATGATCAGCGCCAAGGTCGCCAGGGGCGTGCCATCCACCCAGGCGCCGTAGGTCAGGCCGGCGGCGGTCGAGAACAGCGCGACCAGGCCGACGTAGGTCCACGCCTTGAGCTTGCCGATGATGGAGGAGGTGATCAGGATGCTCTGCAGCGAGAGTTCCGGGTCGGCCATCAGATAGGCGATCAGCGGCCCCGGGTGCATGCCGAGCGACAGAAACATCTTGGCGATCGGCACCTCGACCAGCGTCGGGAAATACATGAAGACGCCGAACACGACGCCGGCGAGATTGGCGAGCACGGTGTTGCTGCCGGCAACGAACTCGACCCACTCGGGCCGGATGAAGACGCGAATGACGCCGACCAGGAAAACGCCGACCACCAGCAGCGGAAAGATCATCTTGACGAAACGCCAGGTCTCCCACAGCCACTGCTGCATGTCCCAGGCGTCGAAGCGCCGCGCCAGCGCCAGCAGGACGGCGCAAAGCGCGGCGACCGCCAGCGTACGCCCCGTCAGCGTGAATGCCAGTCCCGATGCGTTGGCGCGCACGCCGAGCGCGGCGAAGACGAGCGTGGCCGCCGTCAGGCCCAGCGCCACCCAGGTCAGGCGATTGAAGCCGGCGTCGACCTGGCCCAGCCCGCGCCAGGCACCCGCGCCGATGGCGAGCAGCAAGCCGATCAGCGTCACGCCTTGCAGGCTCAGGCCTTCCTCGCCCTTGATTTCGTTGACCGGCACCAGGCGATCCAGCAGGCCCTGCACGCTTGCCGCGTCGTCCCACGGCAGAGCCGCGCTGAAAACCGGCGTGGTCAGCCAGGAGACCTTCAGCGTGCCGGCGATCAGCAGCGCCACCAGCGCCGCGAGGAACAGCAGGGTGCGGCGTGAAATACCCGCGCTGTCCGCGAATGTGGCGTTTGCCGCCGTGCGCTCGGCATCGCCGCGGCGGAACAACAGCGCCATCAGCATGCCGATGCCGATGCCGAAGCACAGCGCGAGCACGATGCGGGCGATCGCCAGATCGGCGCCAAGGGCGACACCGGTGTAGGACAGCGCGAGGATGTTGCCCGCCGGGGCGAAGAAGAGAAAGGTGATCGCCGGCCCCAGCCCGGCGCCCTTGCTGTAGATGCCGGCGAACAGCGGCTGGACGGTGCAGGAACAGACGGCCAGCAAGCTGCCGGCGCCGGCCGCGGCCGGGTAGGAGACGAACTTGGACGCACCGGGACCGAGAAAGCGGATGATGGACTGCTGCGGCACCAGCGCCGAGAGCGCACCGGCGATGAAGAAGGCCGGTACCAGGCAGAGCAGCACGTGCGCCGCGAGGTAGGAGGCGAGGCTGGCGACGCCGCTTTGCAGGGCGGTGATGACGATGTCCATTGATCAGCCCGTCAGGAGCACGCCTTGATTGTCATCGTGTGTCTTTCTCCATGAGTCGCCGCTGTACCCTTGAGACGAGCATCCTGCCTCGGGCCTTTCGCGCGCCGCTGCTGCATGATACGGCCGGATGTTCGCGGCTGACCGCCGGACCGATGAGCGCATGGCAAGGCTCAGAACTTGTAAAAGTCCCGGTTGAGGTAGGCGGTTACGTCATCGACGTCCTGCTCGGACAGGGCCGGGGCATAGTAGTCGCCCCAGCGCATCACGTCCCTGCGCAGGGCATCGAGGGACGTGATCTTGCGGGTCGGCGAGGTGTAGAGCTCTGTCCCGTGGCAATCGAGGCAGACCTTGTGCAACCTCCATGCCGCGCACGGGATCGCCCTTGGGTGCGTCGGCGCAGCCGGCCAGCAGCACGGCCCCGGCCAGGACGCACAATGATTTTCCGTGCTTGCTCAATTTGCCTGCCCTCCCCGGTAGCCCTGTCCTCTTCCGGGCTGACCGCGCGGCTCGCACTGGACTTCGCGCCCGGCAGCGCGGGCACGTTCCTGCATCTCGCGGCGGTGTGCGGTACGCAAGGCGTCTTTGGCTTCCGGCGTTCGCGCCGCCTGCATCCTGGCGCGATGGGCTTCGCGTTCCTCGTGGCTCATCTGGTCGGCGCAGTAGATCAGCTCGCGCTGAACCGGGTTGCCGGGAGTCGTCGCCGGCTTTGCGAAAGCCGGCAATGCCGTCGTCAGCAGAGTCAGCGGCAGCAGGTGAAATAAGCGGGGCTTCATGATGGTGCTCTTTTGAATGATGAAGAAGGACCTGCGTAACCGAAGTAGACGAGCCAAACCGGAAATGGATGCAGCCGGATTCTCGTGACCGGGTAACGCTTTGGTTTGAGTATGGATCGCGAGTCTTTTCTTGTCTGTGTCCTGGCGCACAGTCAGCCCATCCAAGATGGCGAGCATCAGCCGCCAACTGTTTGCCAGATTTTTGGTTATGCAGCCGCCCAAATTGAACCGTTTCCACCCTACCTTCCGTTATGCAGGCAGCCCGGACACTCACACCTAGCTGCTGAACGCCATCTTTCCGGACAGCATCACCTCGATTTCCTCGACGATCTTTTCCTGGCGCAGGGCGTTGCGCTTCAGCGCCAGGCCGGCGAGGGTTTCATCGAGGCGGGACAGGGCATTTTCCATGTGGGCCAGACGCTGGCGGTTCTCTGCCGCCAGCGACTCGTAGAGCAGGCCGTGCAGGGCCGCCAGCAGATACTGGTCGAGCAGTTCGGCGAGGAATTCGGCGGGCGCGAGATTGAGCTGCGGCGCCTGCATGAAGGGAGGCGCCGAGAGCGCCGGCAGGGGCAGCAGTTGCTTCAGGGGCAACTCGCCATCGGCATCGTGGGCCAGGCCATGGAGTGCGATGGTGGTCGCGGCAGTGTGCCGCCGCCCCGCGTGCACGGTATCCATCAAACGCCCGAGCACGGCGGGCACGTCTTCCGTCACCGTCGCCCCATCGATCTGCTCTGTCACCTGCGGATGCGCTGCCAGCTTGGTCGCCAGGCGGTGGCCCACCGCAAGCAGCCGCGGCGGGGTGGACCACGCCGGCAAGGACTCCAGCGCCGCCAGGACCCGCTCGTTGAAATTGCCGCAGAAGCCGCGTTCCGAGCCGATCAGCAGCACGATGGGCTGCGCTTCTTCCCTGGCAGCCGGCAGTGGAAAGAAATGCTGGAAGTCCGCCGCCGCCGCCTCGATATTGCCCAGCATTCGACGCTGCTGCACCATGAAGCGCGCCAGCTTGTGGGTTTCCACCAGAGACAGGCTTTTCATCGCCGTCATGATGCTGCTGATCTCCTTGAGGCGACCCAGCCGCCGCGAGAGTTCGGCCAGGCTGCTCATGGCGGAATGCCCGCGGAAGGCGTCAATGCGCGGCCGAGCCGCGCCAGCCATTCGTCCCGCCCGGCATCCAGCGCCGGCGACTCAAGCGCGACTTCGGCGGCGATCTTGCCCAAGGCGGCTGCAACCGCCGGCAGTTCGCACGCATCGAGCAAACCTTCGTTGTAAGCGATCAGCCACGCCAGTTGGAAGCTGGCCGGCAGCGGGGCAAGGCGTTCCTGCTTGAGGATCTCGCGCAACAGGCGGCCGCGGCGGATCTTGGCCTCGGTACCCGCCTCCAGTTTGGTGCCAAAGCGGGTGAAGACTTCGAGTTCGAGAAATTGCAGATAGTCGAGCTTCATGCGCCCCGCCTCTTCGCGGATGCGCGGATGCTGCGCCTTGCCGCCGATGCGCGAGACCGAGAGCGGCACATCGACCGCCGGCAAAGTTCCGGCGGCGAACAGCCGGCGGTCGAGGTAGATCTGGCCGTCGGTAATCGAGATCAGATTGGTCGGAATGTAGGCCGCGATCTCGCTTTCTTCGGTTTCGACGATGGGCAGCGCGGTCAGGCTGCCGCCGCCGTGGGCGGTGCCCAGACGCGTGGCGCGCTCCAGCAGGCGGGCATGCAGGTAGAAAATGTCGCCCGGATAGGCTTCGCGCCCCGGCGGCCGGTGCATCAGCAGCGAAAGCTCGCGATAGGCGCGGGCATGGGTGCTGAGGTCGTCGTAAATCACCAGGGTATCTTCGCCGCGCCGCATCCAGCCCTCGGCCACCGCACAGCCGGCGAAGGGGGCGAGATATTTCATGCCCGGCGTGGCGGTGGCTTCGCCGACCACCACCGTGGTGTAGGCCAGCGCGCCTTGCTGCCGCAGCAGGTCGATGACGGTCGCCGCTTCCGAGCGCTTCTGGCCGATCATCACATACACGCATTTCACGCCCTGACCGGCCTGTGCCACCACCGTATCGAGCGCCAGCGAGGTCTTGCCGGTACCGGAGTCGCCGATGATCAACTGGCGTTGGCCGCGTCCGATGGGAATCAAGGTATCGACGACCTTGGACCCCGTGTACAGCGGCCGATTGACGAAGTCGCGCGCGACGATGGGTGGCGAGGCAGATTCCAGTGCGACAAACTCCCGCATTTCGCCCGCCGGCTGGCCGTCGAGCGGAATGCCCAGAGGGTCGATCACGCGTCCGAGCAGGGCGTCGCCGACCCCGATCTCCAGGCGTTCGCCGCTATGGGACACCATTGATCCGGAGGTGATCCTGGCCGCCGGATCGAGCAGGATCACGCCGAGTCGCTCTTGTTGCAATTCGAACACCATGCCGCGGCTGCCGTCCTCGAAGTGCAGGATTTCTTCGGCTGCGGCCGAAGGCAGGCCAAACACCCAGGCGATGCCATCGCCGACCGACGCCACCCGGCCCCTCTCGCCCAGCCGCAGTCCGAGGCGATAGCCATCGACCCGTTGCGACAAGCGTTCGAGCGGGCCCACTTCAGCCATGCTCGCCCGCACTGGTAAAGAAGCCGAGTTCATCGCGCAGGTTCGCCATCAGCACCCACGAACCGGCCATCAGGCAAAGCCCGGACTTGAGCGTCGTGTCCTCCTGAAACTGCGCTGCAAGCTCGCGCCCGGCCAGCTTGCCCAGCACTGCCGCGAAGCTGGCACGTCGCGTGGCGTCGAGCGGGAAAGCGGTGACGACCTTGATGCTCGTCGAGGGATCACGCAAAGCCGTGCGCAGGTCAGCCAGTTTCTCCGGGCTTGCCGTTTGCAGTTCGGCCAACGCCAGATCCACCAGTCTTGTTTCCATTTCGGGGCCGGCCAGGTGTTCCAGAAAACGGCTGGCGAAGCGGCCGGCGATCGCCACGGCCTCATGTGCCATCGCCGCCTCGCGTTCGCTGGTTTCCCGCGCTTCGAGCATCCTGCGGCGCTGGCGATCGGCGGTCGCTTCAAGCTCCACGGCGGCGAGCCGGCGCTCCGCTCCGTGGCGATTTCTTCGTCCAGCTTGGCCATGGCCAATTCGCGCTCCTTGGCGAATTGCGCCAGTCGCTGCTCATAGTCGCCCTTCAGCGCATCGGCTTCGCGATGCCGCGCATCGGCGTCGGTGAGGATCTTCTCGCTGGCGGCGCGGCGCTTTTCGATCACCGCCTGCACCGGCCGATAGAAGAAGCGCTTCAGCAGCCAGATCAGCACCAGGAAATTGAGCATTTCCAGGATGACGGTGGTCCAGTCGAATTCCATGGCGCGACTACTTCAGAACGTATTCGAGCAGGGGATTGCGGAACAGCACGATCAGCACGATCACCAGCACATAGATTGCCAGCGACTCGATCATCGCCAGGCCGATGAACAGCGTGCGCGTGATCGATTTCTCGGCCTCCGGCTGGCGCGCCAGCGCGTCGAGCGCCTGGGTGATGGCGCGCCCCATGGCCAGCGCCGGGAAGATGATGCCGATGGCAATCGCCAGCAAGGCGCCACCGGTGGAAAGCAAGGCAAACCAGCTCAATTTATCCATCATTTGCTCCTCTGTTCAAGTTCGTGGGATTGCAGGGCGCCGGCCACGTAGACCAGGGCCAGGGTGCCGAAGATGTAGGCCTGCACCAGCGCCTCGACGATATGCAGCATCAGCAGCGGCACCGGCGCCAGAAAGCCCGCCACCAGCAGCACCAGCAAGGCCGCCATTTCCAGGCTCATCATGTTGCCGAACAGGCGTACCGCCAGCGCCAGCGTGCGCGTGACCTCGCCCAGCAGATGGAAGGGCAGCAGGATCGGATTGGGGTCGAGATAGTGGCGCAGATAGGCCTTGAGTCCGTTGCCGCGGATGCCGAACCAATGCACGGCGAGAAATACCAGCAGGGCCAGCGCCACCGTGAGCGACAGATCACCGGTCGGTGAACGCAGGCCCGGCACCAGGCCGATCAGGTTTGCCGTGGCGATGAACAGCCACAGGGTGCCGATGAAGGGCAGCAGGCGCCGGGCGTGGCCGGGGGCGACATCCTCGATGGCCTGTTGCAGGGCAAGCAGTACGCCTTCGAGCGCGGTTTGCAGGCTTGAAGGATTTTCCACGCTGAGTCGCCGCGTGCCAAACCAGGCAAACCCGGTCAGCCCCGCCATCAGCAGCCAGGTGGTGAGCACCGTCGGCCCGATGGTCAGCGGACCGAGGTGGAAGATCAGCAGTTGGAAGAGTTCCGGCTTGCCCATGTCAGTGCTTCTGGATATAGAGATACACGTTCCAGCCGCCCACCATCAGCCCGGTGATCAGCAGGCTGATGGTCCAGCGGTAGGAATATCCCTCGAGTTGGCTGTCGATCCAGCGCCCGAGATAGGCGCCCACGACGACGGGCACCACGAACAGCAGCGCCAGCGTGCCGAGGAACACGGTTTGCGCGAGCAAGGTTGGCCGTTCCTGTTCTGCACGGGCCAGCCGTTCAGCCTGCTTCTCGATGTTTTCGCGCAAGTGTTCGCCGTTTTGCATGGTGGCTATTCCCTTCCGAGTTCTGCAAGGCGTTTCAGCATTTCGGCTTCGAGACGGTGCAGCTTGTGTCGGGTTTCGTCGAGCGCCCGCTCCTCTTCCAGCATCTCGCGGCTCAGCACCCCGGCGATGCGCGTGACATCGGTGTCGCGCAGATAGCGCCGGGTGGAAATGCGACACTCGTTGCCGAGAAAATACAGCAGGCCGCCGGGAAAGCCCAGATACTCCCACTGGTCATCAGTGCGGCGGACACGCGCCAGGCCAAAGCCGAGCACGGTCATGAAGCGCTCGTGGCCCGGCAGCAGACCGAAGCTGCCGCTCTTGTCCTCGCCGACAAAACTCGTCACCCCATCGATGCATTCGCTGCGATCAGTGGCCAGCAGATTCAGGGTGAAACCGCTCATTACATTACCCTCCCCCCAGCCCCCTCCCCGGGGGAGGGGGTGACGACGGTTCGCTGCTGCGCAGCTCCATGTCCTGGCTGGCGCCCCTTCGGGCTGCCGTGCGGGGCGCATGACGTGACCTCCATGGCGCCGCGCATGTAGCAGCGTTCCTCGGGCAGGTGGTCGTAATCGCCGCGCAGGAAGGCTTCGCAGTCGGTGAGCGTTTGCGTCAGCGGCACCGAGACGCCGCGACCGGCGTTCTGCGCCGTCATGGCGTGGAAGGGCTGCGTCAGATAGCGTTGCAGGCGGCGCGCGCGCTGTACCACCTGGCGGTCGGCCTCCGAGCGTTCTTCCAGTCCCAGCATGGTGATGATGTCTTCCAGCTCATGGTAGCGCGCCAGCGCTTCGCGCACCCCCTGGGCCACGATGTAGTGGCGATCACCGAGGAAGTGTCGATCCATCAGCTTGCTGCCCGAGGCCAGCGGATCGACCGCCGGGTAGATGCCCTTGGCGGCCTGGGCGCGGGAAAGAATCACCCGCGTGTCGAGGTGGGCGAGAATCGCGCCGACCGCCGGGTCGGTCATGTCGTCGGCCGGCACATAGACGGCCTGCACCGAGGTAATGTTGCCGAGCCGGCTGGAGACGATGCGGTCTTCCAGTTCCGCCACTTCCGACGGCAGCGTCGGCTGATAGCCGACGGTGGCCGGCATGCGCCCAAGCAGCCCCGATACCTCGGAGCCGGCCTGGACGAAGCGGAAAACGTTGTCCATCAGAAACAGCACTTCCTTGCCCAGCGTGTCGCGCAGATATTCGGCATAGCTCAGCGCCGCCAGCCCGACACGAAAGCGCACGCCGGGCGATTCGTCCATCTGGCCGAAGACCAGCACCGTATTGGCCAGGGTACCGTTGTCCGCCATCTCGCGCCACAACTCATGGCCTTCGCGGATGCGCTCGCCGACGCCGGCAAACACCGACACCCCGCCATGCAGCGAAGCCACGGCCTGCATGAACTCCATGATCAGCACCGTCTTGCCGACGCCGGCGCCGCCGAAGAGGCCGGTCTTGCCACCGCGGATGAAGGGGCACAACAGGTCGATGACCTTGATCCCGGTTTCCAGAATCCCGGACGACGGCAGCGTGTCCGAGAGCTTCGGCGGCGGCGCCAGCACATCGCGGAATTCATTGCCGGGCAGTGGCAAGCCACCGTCCAGCGGTCGGCCGAAGACGTCGAGCAAGCGCCCCAGGCAGTCCCGGGATACGGGCACGCGCAGCGGCGCACCCGTATCGAAAACCGGCACGCCGCGTTGCAAGCCGACCGTGCGATGCAGGGCAATCGCCCGCACCTGCTGTGGATCGAGATGATGCAGCACTTCGAGCACCGTACAACCGCCATCGATCGCAACCGTCAGCGCCCGATGCAAGGGCGGCAGCATCTCGCAGGCGATATCCACCACCGGACCGTGGACTTCAACGACACGGCCGACGGGGGACGTGCTATCGGAGTGG
>JADJQA010000013.1 GCA_016712985.1 Sulfuritalea sp.
CGGCTGGCCGCAAGAGAAATTCGCCGAACGCCTGGCGCACTACCAGTGCGAACTCATCGCCCTGCACCCGTTTTACGAAATGAACGGACGCATCACCCGCATGTTCTTCGACCTCATCACCATCTACAACGGCTATGGCCCCATCGACTACAGCCAGACGCTCACCGGAAGCAGCGGACGAAGCCAATGCTTACATCCAGGCCTCCATCGCCTGGCAGTCCGCGCCGCGGACAACAGCATGCTGCGGCAAATCATCCTCGACGGCCTGAACAAGGCGGAAGCGCCGTGAGCTTTCCGCGCTATCCGAAGTATACCTGACAGCGGCGTGGAGTGGCTGGGGAGGTGCCGGAGCATTGGGACGTGAAGCGGCTCAAACACAACCTGCGCTTGCTGACGGAAAAGACTGACAGACGAGATCACCCAATCGCTTTGGAAAACATCGAAGGCTGGACGGGTCGCTTCATTCCCACGGAAACAGAGTTTGAGGGCGAAGGCATCGCCTTCAATGAAGGCGACATTCTGTTTGGAAAGTTGCGCCCCTACCTTGCGAAAGCTCACCGCGCCGAGTCATCTGGCGAAGCGGTTGGTGATTTCCACGTCATGCGGCCAACGACAGGAATCGACAGTCGCTTTGTTCAATACCAAATTCTCAACCGAGAGTTCATCGCTATCGTGGACGGCTCAACATTTGGCCTCGAAAATGCCCCCGCGCAAGTTGGGAGTCCGTTGGCGGTATGAAATTGACAACGCCGCCACTCTCTGAGCAAACCCAAATTGTCGCCTTTCTCGACCGCGAGACGGCGAAGATTGATGAGCTGGTGGCGGAGCAGCGGCGGCTGATGGAACTGCTGAAAGAAAAGCGCCAGGCCGTCATCTCCCACGCCGTCACCAAAGGCCTGAACCCCAACGCCCCCATGAAGCCTTCCGGCATCGAATGGCTCGGCGACGTGCCGGCGCATTGGGAGGTTCGGCGAGTCAAGTCTGTCAGCGCATTCACAACAAGCGGTCCACGCGGATGGTCCGAACGCGTTGGCGATGAAGGCGCGCTGTTTGTCCAGAGCGGCGACCTCAACGACTCTCTCGAAGTTGAATTCTCGGGTTCAAAAAGGGTACAGGTTGCGAATGATGCTGAAGCAACCAGAACTCGATTGTGTGACGGCGACGTGGTGGTCTGCATTACTGGCGCTAAGACGGGTAACGTCGCCGTATGTGTCGCTGTCCCTGAGGTGGCCTATATCAATCAACATCTTTGTCTTATCCGTCCGGCGCGGGAAAGCCTTCCAGTTTTTCTTGGTGGGTTACTCAAGTGCGACCTTGGCCAAACCTATTTTGATTTTTCACAGTACGGACTGAAGCAGGGTCTGAGTTTGGAAGATGTTAGAGAGGCACCTGTTCTTGTTCCCCCACTTGCCGAGCAGGCCGCCATCGTCACCTACGTCGGCGCGGCAACCGCCAAGTTTGACACCCTCACCACCGAAGCCCAACGCGCCATCGACCTCCTGCAAGAACGCCGCACCGCCCTCATCTCCGCCGCCGTCACCGGCCAGATCGACGTGCGCGGCGTTTGCGCGTGATCGAGAGCAGAAGGAAGCGCCACTTGTTGAATCGACCGGTTCGGACTAACATTAGTCCATCCCATTGAGCCGAGGTGCGCCATGCAAACTGTCAACATCCACGAAGCCAAGACCCAATTCTCCCGTTTTGTCGATCAAGCCGAAGCGGGCGAGGAAATCGTGATTGCCCGTGCGGGCAAGCCGGTGGCGCGTCTGGTGGCATTGGAGACACTCGTCCCGCGCAAGCTGGGGCTGGGCAAGAAGCAATTTACCTTTCCCGAGCAATTCGACAACCTGAACGCCGGCGAAATGATCGAGATGTTCGAGCAAGGCAAGTAAATGGCCGGGCACGTTTATTTGCTGGATACCAATGTCTTGCTGGCGGCCTTGCTCGCCCCCGAACGCTTGCCGCCAGAGGTGGTTGCGGGTTTGACGGATACGTCCAATACGGTGTATTTCAGTGCCGCGAGCATCTGGGAGGTGGCCATCAAACGCTCGTTGAATCGGGCGGATTTTGATTTTTCACCCGAGGATATTCATCGGCTGGCATTGGCTACGGGCTTTACCGAGTTGCCGGTGAAGGGGGAGGATTGTTACCCGCTAGTGAATCTTCCTTGGCATCACCGCGACCCCTTTGATCGTTTGCTGGTTGCACAGGCGCAATCCTTGCCCGCCTATTTACTTACGACCGATGGCGTGTTGAACCGATACTCGGAATTGGTCGTTCACCTGACTTTGAAATCGTGAGCGTGCACAAGGAAATCGGCTTCGTGACCGAAAGAAGAACGGACGATGGTGCGCACGGCGACGCAACGCCCCGGAAAGTCGGCGCTGACGAGACGGCGACACAGGAAGCCAGTAAGCTGGTAAGCTTGCCACATGAAAACCACACTCGACCTACCCGATGAGATCGTTCGGGAAATGAAACTGCGTGCGCTGATGCAAGGACGCACGCTGCGCGACTTGGCCGCCGATTTCCTGCGCCAAGGGCTGGGAATGGCTGCACCACGGCAAGCGACCACACCGCCGCCGAGTTCTGCGGTTGAAATCGGGTCTGACGGCCTGCCAGTCATTCGAGGTCGTACCGATGCGCCAGCCCGACTGATGAGCGCGGAAGCCTTGATCGAGCTCGAACAGAAGGTGCAAGCCGAGGAGGACATGCGCCATGCCGGGCTGTCTGTTTGACACCAACGCGTGGCTGGCTTCTGTCTTCGAACAACATCCGTTTCACGGCATCGCCAGGCAAGCATTGCAACAAGCTACACCGGCAGAGCCAGCGGCTTTTTGTCGCGCCACGCAACAAAGTTTTTTGCGCTTGGCGTCCACATCGGCGCTTCAGAGAACTTACGGGGTTCAAACCCTGACGAACCGGGATGCGCTCGTGGCGCTGGATACCCTGCAAGCCCTGCCACAAGTCTGTTGGCGCGACGAGCCGCCGGGTGTGTTCGAGCTATGGCGCGCTTTGGCCACCCGTGACACGGCTTCACCCAAGCTGTGGATGGACGCCTACCTGGCCGCCTTCGCCATTGCCGGTGGTTTGCGCATGCTTACGCTGGATCGGGATTTCAAGAACTTCGTGCCGCACGGGCTCGATTTGAACTTGATGAATCCCTGATAGATAAAGACTAAATTCTAGCTATACTGTACAGGTTGGCTATTATTTCAGGGAGCTCATTCATGATTACCGTTACCTCGGTGGAAGCCCAAAACCGTTTTGGCCAGTTGCTTGACACGGTCCAGCGCGAGCCGGTCACCATTACCCGGCATGGGCGCACGGCGGCGTTCATTGTGTCGCCACAAGATATGCAGGATTTGCAAGACGCCCGCCGCAAGCGGAGCGCCGCGGTTAAGGAGTTTGAAGCCTACTTTGCCAAGGCCGACGCCACGCTTGCACCCGCTGCGCGCGAGTTGACCGATGAGGATGTGGTGCGCATGGTGAAAGCGGCGCGGTGACCGACCGCCAACGGATTGTCATAGATACAAGCACTCTGATTGGTGCGATATTGCGACCCGGCTCCGTGCCACGGCAGGCATTCTTGGTGGCCGTTGGTGCCTATGACCTCTGCGTGAGCCACGCCACGCTGAATGAATTGCGTAAGGTTTTGCAGCGTCCCAAGTTCGACCGTTATGCGCCCCTGCAAGCGCGGCTGGACTTTTGCGCGTTGGTAGCCGAGCGCTCGCGCCTGTGGCAGGTTGATGCGAAAAGTGATGCGATCTCCGATGGCGCGTGCCGTGACGCGAAAGATGCCAAGTTCCTGGCGCTGGCCCTGGATTGCCAAGCGGTGGCATTGATTTCGAGCGATGCCGATCTACTTGTCTTGCATCCTTGGCACGGAGTGTCGATATTGACGCCAGCCGCGTTTATAGAAAAGCACCCGGCATGAGCCTGCACAAGGAAATCAGCTTCGAGACCGAAATTTGCGAACACCTCGCCGCCCACGGCTGGCTGTATGCCGAGGGCGATGCAGCCGACTACGACCGGGCGCGGGCGCTGTTCCCGGCGGATGTGCTGGCCTGGGTGCGGGCCACGCAACCCAAGGCCTGGGACTCTCTGACCAAGAACCACGGCGCGCAGGCCGCTGAAACCCTGCTGGCCCGTTTGCGCGACCAGCTCGACCAGCGCGGCACGCTGGACGTGCTGCGCCACGGCATCGAACTGCTGGGCTTGAAATCTCCGCTGAAGCTGGCCGAATTCAAACCGGCGCTGGCCATCAACCCCGACATCCTCGCCCGCCACGCCGCCAACCGGCTGCGCGTGGTGCGCCAGTTGCGCTATTCGCTGCACAACGAAAACAGCATCGACCTCGGGTTGTTCCTCAACGGCCTGCCGGTGGCGACGGCGGAACTGAAAACCGACTTCACCCAAAGCATCGGCGACGCCATCGACCAGTATCGCTTTGAGCGCAATCCCAAGCCGAAGGGCCAGGCCGCCGAGCCGCTGCTGTCCTTCCCCGCTGGGGCCTTGGTGCACTTCGCGGTGAGCAACAGCGAAGTGCACATGGTGACCCGGCTGGCCGGCCCGGCCACGGCCTTCCTGCCCTTCAACCTCGGCGACGATGGCGCGGCGGGCAACCCCGCGAACCCGCAGGGCGGCCACCGCACGGCCTATCTGTGGGAGCAGGTCTGGGCACGGGAAAGCTGGCTGGAAATCCTTGGCCGCTACCTGATCGCCCAGCGCGACAAGAAGAAGCAGATCAAGGAAATCATCTTCCCCCGCTACCATCAGCTCGACGTGACGCGCAAGCTCCAGGCGGCCGTGCTCACAGACGGGCCGGGCGGCAAGTATCTCGTCCAGCATTCGGCAGGCTCGGGCAAGACTAATTCCATCGCGTGGACCGCGCACTTCCTCGCCGAACTGCACGACGCCAAGCACAACAAGGTGTTCGATACCGTGCTGGTGGTCTCCGACCGCAACGTCATCGACGCGCAGCTTCAGGAAGCCCTGTTCGATTTCCAGCGCACCAGCGGCGTGGTGGCCACCATTACCAACAAGGAAGGCAGCAAGAGCGGCAAGCTCGCCGAGGCGCTCTCCGGCGACAAGAAAATCGTGGTCTGCACCATCCAGACTTTCCCCTTTGCTCTGGAGGCCGTGACCAGGCTGGCCGCGACGCAAGGCAAACGCTTCGCGGTGATCGCCGACGAGGCCCACAGCTCGCAGACCGGCGAGGCGGCGGCCAAGCTGAAGGCGGTGCTGAGTCCCGGAAGAACTGGCGGAGCTGGGCGACGGCGGCGAAGTCAGCACCGAAGACATACTCGCGGCGCAGATGGCGGCGCCCGCGCCGATGACATGGCGGCATCACCTTCGTCGCGTTCACGGCCACGCCGAAGAACAAGACCATGGAGATTTTCGGCACGCGCCCCGATCCCTCGCGCAAACCCGCGCCGGACAACGTGCCCACTCCGTTCCACGTCTATTCCATGCGCCAGGCCATCGAGGAGAAGTTCATCCTCGACGTGCTGCAGAACTACACGCCCTACAGCCTGGCCTTCAAGCTGGCCCACGAAGGCAAGGAGATCGACGACAAGGCGGTCGAGCGCAACGCGGCGCTGAAGCGGATCATGGGCTGGGTCAAGCTCCACCCCTACAACATCGCGCAGAAGGTCGAGATCGTCGTCGAGCACTTCCGCCGCTACGTCGCGCCGCTGCTCGACGGACAGGCCAAGGCCATGGTGGTGGTCGGCAGTCGGCTGGAGGCCGTGCGCTGGCAACTGGCCATCGACAAGTACATCAAGGAACACGGCTACAAGATCGGCACGCTGGTCGCCTTCTCCGGCGAGGTGAACGACCAGGAATCCGGCCCGGACGGCTTCACCGAGAACAGCTCGGCGCTGAACCCCAACCTCAAAGGCCGCGACATCCGCGAAGCCTTCAAGGGCGAGGAGTATCAAATCCTGCTGGTGGCGAACAAGTTCCAGACCGGCTTCGATCAACCGCTGCTCTGCGGCATGTATGTGGACAAGCGGCTGGCCGGCATCCAGGCGGTGCAGACCCTCTCGCGCCTGAACCGCGCCTGGCCGGGCAAGGACACTACCTACGTGCTGGATTTCGTGAACGATACGGCAGATGTCCTCGCCGCCTTCAAGACCTACCACGCGACGGTCGAGCTTTCGACGACGACGGACCCGAATCTCGTCTTTAACCTGCGCGCCAAGCTCGACGCCGCCGGCCACTACGACGACTTCGAGGTGGATCGCGTGGTGGCGGTGGAGTTCTACCCGCACGCCAGGCAGAGCGATCTGATCGCCGCGCTGGAGCCGGTGCAGGACCGCGTGATGAAACGCTACAAGGCCGCCCAGCAAGGGCTGAAGGCTGCGCAAGCCAAAGACGATGAGGCCGCCACCAAGGCAGCACAGGATGAGCTGAACGCCCTGATCCTGTTCAAGAGCGACATGGGCGTATACATCCGGCTCTACACCTTCCTTTCGCAGATCTTCGACTACGGCAACACGGCCATCGAAAAGCGCGCCATCTTCTACAAGCGCCTGCTGCCGCTGCTGGAATTTGGCCGCGAGCGCGAGGGCATCGACCTCTCGAAAGTGGTGCTGACGCATCACCACCTCAAGAACCTCGGCAAACAGGCCATGCCGCTCGGCGAAGGCGACGCGCTCAAGCTGTATCCGATCACCGAAGCCGGCAGCGGCAGCGTGCAGGAGAAAGAAACGGCCCGGCTGAACGAGATCATCGAGAAGGTGAACACCCTCTTTGAAGGCGACCTCACCGACCAGGACAAGCTGGTCTACGTGAACAACGTCATCAAGGGCAAGCTGCTGGAGTCGGAAACCTTGCAGCAGCAGGCGACCAACAACACCAAGGAACAGTTCGCCAATTCACCCGACCTGAAAACCGAATTGCTGAACGCCATCATGGGCGCGCTGGACGCGCACAACGCCATGAGCACCCAGGCGCTGAATTCGCCAACCATTCAGGGCGGCATGAAAGATATCCTGCTCAATCACGCCGGGCTCTACGAGACCTTGCGCGAGCGGGCTGCCCCGTAGCGGATATAGATTCCCTGGCTCGCTGGTTTGTGTAGATTCAAGGCCGCGGAGCGGCAGGTTTCAGATCACGCAGCCGCCCCTCGCTGAACTCGATCTTCCTTTGCCGCTGTGACCCTTCATGGTCGGGACCGGCCCGTCAGAAAATCCGGCGCACCGTCAGCAACCGCAACAGACCCGACATCGACGCAGCAAGCGATGAACGGCTGGGCAGGCCGATGAACCGACGCTCGCCGTCTTACCGGCGCCGACTCTCCATATCGCCAGTCGTGTCGAGTGCAAG
Organism: Sulfuritalea sp.; assembly: GCA_016712985.1. GTDB lineage: Bacteria > Pseudomonadota > Gammaproteobacteria > Burkholderiales > Rhodocyclaceae > Sulfuritalea. The sequence continues at coordinate 7,333 of JADJQA010000013.1, forward strand.
AATGCAGCGCGGCCCCTTGGTTTATGGTCCCCCCAGGGAAAACCATGAGCCGATTTCCGACGCTGGGACTTCGCAATCAAATCACTCGTTGAGCCGGATATTGCCGGAATTCGGCTCAAGTGGCGCCCGTGCAAGTCGGCGCTGGCGCCACGGCGACAAGGACGACCAGCCGACCCGACGCGTGGTCCGGAATGCAGTCAGCGCGATTCCGTCATCGCGACCAGTTGCATGGCAGCCGATTCTTTCGGGGCAGGCATGTCTCCGCCGCCGTCAGCCGCCGCTCAATGCCTGGACGATGATCAGCTCGGCGTTGGCGTCCAGCGTCTGCGCGAGATCGCGGGCCTGCACGCCGCCGACGAAGAAGCGGATGTGCGCCCGTATCCGGTTCTGTTCGTCGATCATGCGGAAGCGGATTCCAGGGTAGCGCCGGTCGAGATCGGCGAGCACTGCGGCCAGCGTTGCCCCGTTCGCCTCGGCCCAGCCGCTTTCGGTGTAGGAGCGCAGCGCGCTGGGGATCAGCACCTTCATCGCGGATGTTGCCTAGACGGCGAGTTCGGCCGCTTCGACGGCGTAGATCTCCGGCAGGTGCCGCGCAATGCAATCCCAGGTCCGGCCTTCGTCGCGGCTCGCCCACAGTTCGCCGCTGGTGGTGCCGAAGTAGAGGCCGACCGGGTCTCGCGCATCGGCCGTCATCGCCTGGCGCTTGACGGTCCACCAGGCGTCGCCGGCCGGCAGGCCGGTGTCGAGCCGCTGCCAGGATTCGCCGGCGTCGTGCGTCGCATAGACCGCCGGCTTGCCGCCGGGGCTGGTGCGCGGCCAGACGGTGCTGCCGTCCATCGGGAAGACCCAGGCGGTATCGGCGTCGCGCGGGTGCACCACGAGCGGGAAACCGATGTCACCCACCTCCGCCGGCATGCTGCGGCCGATGCGCTGCCAGGTGGTGGCCGGCCGGTCGAGGCGATAGATGCCGCAGTGGTTCTGCTGATACAGGCGATCCGGCCGGTTCGGCGCCAGGCGCACGCAATGCGGGTCGTGGAAGGTCGCATCGCCGCGGTCGAAACCCTCGACCACTTCCAGTCCGTCGATCAGCGGGTGGAAGCTCTTGCCGCCGTCGGTCGATTCATGCACGCCGCCGCTCGACATCGCCATGTAAAGGTGGGCGGCGTCGCGTGGATCGACGATGATCGAGTGCAGTTTAGGCCCGTCGGGCGTGCCATCCTGTACGGTCCCCATCCACTTGCGGTAGAGCATGTCGTCGTTGAGGCAGGAGAAGGGCGCCCAGTTGATGCCGCCGTCGTCCGAGCGAAACAGTCCCTGCGGGGAGGTTCCCGCGTACCAGACATCCGCTTCGTCGGGGTGTCCCGGCGTCAGCCAGAACGTGTGGTCCACTGCGCGGCCCTCCGCGCCCGCGCCGACCGCGGCAAAGGCCGGCGGTCGCTCGGCTTCCTGCCAGTGGCGGCCGAGATCGGTCGAGCGAAAGATGGTCGGCCCGAGATGGCCGGTCTTCGCGGCGGCGAGCAGGGTGCGGCCGTCGCGCGGGTCGAGCCGCAGGTGGCTGATGATGTGGCCGAGAAAGTGCGGGCCGTCGGTCCGCCAGGCGCTGCGCGCCGGATCGCCGTGATAGAGCCACGCGCCTTTGCGGGTCGCCACCAGCAGCACCACGCGTCGCGCCGCGGTTTGCGCTGCCTGTTCAGTATCGAGCGCCATGGAACAACCCTTCGTCGTGAATTGGGTACGCCTATCCTACGCCCACAATAGTCAGCTTGGCATTCATTCCCACTCACTCTGCCGATTTCGAACGCCGCCTCGCTTGCGCCACACCAGACGCCAGCGCGTTCGCCGCGCAGCATGCGCTTGAAGCCGCGGCGTGCCTGCAGATCGAGTGGCGATAGGGCGAGCTTTTACGGTGCTGGCAGGCTCCTGCGGTGACGCCAGAAAACGCCCATCAGCGGCTTGACGCTGGTGCCGTGCGCCAGAATCGAAAGCGATACCACGATGAGCGTCATCTGGATCAGTTCCAGGGCCAAGTCTTCGGCGATGCCGTGCTGGATGGCATACATCAGGTAGTACAGCGAACCGATGCCGCGAACGCCGAACCACCCGACCATGCCGCGTATCGGCCATGACGTGCGGGTGCCCGCCGTGCCGACGAGGACGCTGATCGGGCGGGCCACGGCGAACAAGAACAGCGCCAGTCCCACCGCATTCCAGCTCCAGGAATCGAGAAACATCGTGCCGCCGATCAGCAGGACGAGCGTCATTTCCGAGAGCCGCTCCAGATGTTCCTTGAATATCAGGGATCCTGCGCTGACGGTCGGCGCCGGATCGCTGTCGGCCATGAAGCCCGCGGCGTTCGGCGCGGGGTGATCCGTGGGGGCTGCTTCGGGGTTTCCTGGCCTCGGCCGGCGAGCCGGAGTTCGGTCTGGCGCAGGACGGCACCGGCGAAGAATACCGCCAGGAAGCCCCACGCTCCCACCAGTACGCTCAGGCCATACACTACGCCGATCAGGCCGAGTCCGAGGAAATCGTCCATCAGTTTGTGCTCGGGTGATTGGTCACGCAGCTTCCATGCCGCATGGGCCAGGGCGGTCCCGGACAGGACCCCGATGGCAACGCCTGCGCCGGTTGCCCACAGCACATCGGACAGGATCCATTGCAGGCCGAATTCCCCCAGGTCGTGCAATCCGAGCAAACCCAGGCCCAGCATCACGAACGGAAAGGCGCTGCCGTCGTTCATGCCCGCCTCGCAGGTCAGGGTGTAGCGCAACTGGTCGCGGTCGCCGGGATGGCGGATCTGGACATCGGTCGCCAGTACCGGATCGGTGGGCGCCAGGATCGCGCCGAGCAGGATGCCGGCGCCAATCGGCAAGCCAAGCAGATAGTAGGCAAAGGCGGCGACCATCGCGATGGTGATCACCATGGATACCGTTGCCAACAGAATCGGCGTGCGCCAGCGTGCAAGGCTTACCCGGATGGGCATCTTGACGCCGGCGGAAAACAGCGAAATCAGGACAACCACCTCGGTCAGCACTTCCAGCAGCGCCGATTGCTTGAGCGGATTGAAGTGAAACATGTCCAGCACCGTCGGACCGACCAGCAGGCCCACGGCCAGATAGATGATCGCCGGCGTCACCGGCAGGCGCTTCAGCAGGGAAGCCGTGGCGCCTCTGGCCAGCAACAGGCCGCCCACCAGCAAAAACCATTCTGCGTTACCCATAGTTATTTATTCGGCCTTTCTCGATGGATCGGTGTCCCGGTCGTACAGGCTAATCGGATTCCAGATTGCGGAATGTGCGCCAGCGAACCAAACCCGTGTGAACGGGGTCTTGTCCCTGCCCTTGAAACGGGCTTGGTTGCCCCCATATCCGGCCTCTGACGTTTGTTTCTTTTCCACTCCCAGGGGATTTTGATGACCACAGACACCCAGACCGCGCAACCGTCGCGCGAAACGCTCGGCTTCCAGACCGAAGTCAAGCAACTCCTGCAACTGATGATCCACTCGTTGTATTCGAACCGCGAAATTTTCCTGCGCGAGCTGATTTCCAACGCCTCGGACGCCTGCGACAAGCTGCGCTTCGAGGCCCTGCACAACGCCGGGCTGTTCGAGGGCGATTCCGACTTCAAGATTCGGGTCGCCTTCGACAAGGAGGCGAGGACCTTGACCATTTCCGACAACGGCGTCGGCATGAGTCGCGAAGAAGTGATCACCAACCTAGGCACCATCGCCAAGTCCGGCACGCGCGAGTTTTTCTCGCAGCTTTCCGGCGACCAGCAGAAGGACGCCAGCCTGATCGGGCAGTTCGGCGTGGGCTTCTACTCCTCCTTCATCGTCGCCGACCGCGTCACGGTGCTGACCCGCCGCGCCGGCGCCGACCCCAATCAGGGCGTGCGCTGGGAATCGGAAGGCGCGGGCGAATTCAGCATCGAGATGGCCGACCGCGCCGCGCGCGGCACCGAGATCACCCTGCACCTCAAGGAGGGCCAGGACGATCTGCTGTCCGCCTGGAAGCTCAAGTCCATCATCCGCAAGTACTCCGACCATATCGTGCAGCCCATCGTGATGAGGGGCGAAAAATGGGACGACGAGAAGAAGGAACAGGTCGCCACCGACGAGGACGAGACCGTCAACCAGGCCTCCGCGCTCTGGGCCCGCTCCAAGAACGACATTACCGAGGAGCAGTACAAGGAGTTTTACAAGCATGTCGGTCACGATTTCGAAGACCCGCTGACGTGGACCCATGCCCGCGTCGAGGGCAAGACGGAGTACACGCAACTGCTCTACGTGCCGGCGCGCGCGCCATTCGACCTTTGGGACCGCAACGCCCGACATGGCGTCAAGCTCTACGTGCGCCGCGTCTTCATCATGGACGATGCCGAGCAGTTGATGCCGCTGTATTTGCGCTTCGTGCGCGGCGTGGTCGACTCCAACGATCTGCCGCTGAACATTTCGCGCGAGATCCTCCAGGAATCGAAGGACATCGAATCGATCCGCAACGGCTGCACCAAGAAGGTCCTTGGCATGCTGGCCGACCTGGCCAACAGCGAGGACTCCGCCGAGAAGGAAAAGTACGCCAAGTTCTGGGGCGAATTCGGCAAGGTGCTCAAGGAAGGCATGGGCGAGGACTTCGCCAACAAGGACCGGATCGCAGCACTCTTGCGTTTTGCTTCGACGCAGGCCGACACCACCGACGAAACCGTGTCGCTGGCTGACTATATCGGCCGCATGAAACCCGAGCAGGAAAAGATCTACTACGTCACCGCCGAGACCTTCAATGCGGCGAAGAACAGCCCGCACCTGGAAGTCTTTCGCAAGAAGGGCATTGAGGTGATCCTGCTCTCCGACCGCGTCGACGAATGGGTGGTGTCGCACTTGACCGAGTTCGAAGGCAAGCCGCTCGTCTCGGTGGCCAAGGGTGGCCTCGACCTCGGCAAGCTCGAAGACGAGGCCGAGAAGAAGGAACAGGAATCGGCGGCCGGTGAATTCAGGGACCTGACCGAGAAGATCGGCAAGAGCCTCGGCGAGCGCGTCAAGGAAGTGCGCGTCACGCACCGCCTGACCGACAGCCCCGCCTGTCTGGTGGCGGACGAGCATGACGTATCGGGTAACCTGGCGCGCATCCTCAAGGCCGCCGGGCAGAAGGCGCCGCCGTCGAAGCCGATCCTCGAAATCAACCCGCATCATCCGGTGGTGCTGCGCCTGAAGTACGAAGAGAAGCGCTTCGACGACTGGGCGGCGGTGCTGTTCGACCAGGCGCTGCTGGCCGAAGGCGGACAACTCGACGACCCGGCGACCTTCGTCAAGCGCATGAACCAGTTGATGCTGGAGATGAGCGGAAGTTGATCAGCCCCTGATTGGCCATGAAGGTCTGCGGTCCAACCGAAGAAGCGCCAGCCAGCCGAGCTTGCCCTCACCCCTTCAAGGGGGGAGATGGAGGGATGATGGAGGAAGCCGCCGGGGTCGCTCGCGCCGTCCCATCCTTTCCCCGACCCCCTTGAAGGGGAAGGGCGACTGAACGGCTGGACATTGTGGTTAGTCAGGAATCAGCAAGGCTGATGGGCTTCGAACCCGTGATCGACCAGCGAGCCCGAGTGTTGATCCTGGGCTCGTTTCCTTCCGCCGCCTCGCTGGCGGCACAGCAGTACTACGCCCACCCGAAAAACCAGTTCTGGGGCATCCTCGGCGCGGTGCTCGACCAGCCTCTGCGAGAGATGGATTACCCAGATCGCATCGCGGCAGCACAGGCAGCGGGTATCGCCGTCTGGGACGTGTTCGCCTCCTGCGAAAGGGCGGGCAGCCTCGACGCGGCGATTCGCGACGCGGTGGCCAACGACGTCTCGGGCCTGAGGAAGTTGGCGCCCGCGTTGCGGCGAGTTTGCTTCAACGGCCGCATGGCGGCACGTCGTGTCCGCGAAGTTGAGGCGCTGGGCTTCGAGGCCTTGATCCTGCCCTCCACCAGTCCGGCCCATGCCCGCATGGACTTTGCGGAAAAACTTGCGCGCTGGCGCGCGGCCCTGCAAACCCTCGCCGGCGCATAAGAATTTGCTGAAATAATGTTCAAGGTCTGCTGATGTCGACAGCGTTCGCGAATCGCAAATTGACGAGTATCATGGGCGACCGTTTTAATCGAGAGAGCGTTCCATGAAAAAGCCACCCACCCTGCCCGAACTCGACCATCTCACCTCTGATGCCCCTGCACTCCGGCGCTCGCTGTATAACCGCCTGACCTACTCGATCGGCAAAGACATCATCAATGCCACGGCTCGCGACTGGTTCTTCAGCGCAGCCGCTGTGTTGCGCGAACGCATGATCGAGCGCTGGATGGAAACCATGCGCAGTTACTACATGCAGGACCGCAAGCGGGTGTACTACCTGTCGATGGAATTCCTGATGGGCCGCACGATGATGAACGGCATGCTCAATCTGGGCTGCGAGAAGGAGTTCCGCGAGGCTCTGACGGCGATGGGGCTGGACATCGAGAACATCCGCGAGATGGAACACGACGCGGGCCTGGGCAACGGCGGCCTGGGGCGGTTGGCAGCATGCTTTCTGGATTCGATGGCGACCATGGGGGTGCCGGGCTATGGCTACGGCATCCGTTTCGAATATGGCATGTTCAACCAGCGCATCGTGGACGGGCAGCAGGTGGAGCGTCCCGACAACTGGCTGCGCTACGGCAATCCCTGGGAGTTCCCGCGCCCGGAACTCCTCTTCCCGGTGAAGTTCCACGGCAGGGTCGTGGATTACTTCAACGAGCGCGGCGAGAAGAGCCATCAGTGGGTGGATACCGACGATGTGATGGCAATGGCCTATGACTATCCGATTCCCGGGTACGGCACCGCTACCGTCAACAACATGCGCCTGTGGGCGGCGAAATCGAGCCATGACTTCGACCTCAAGTCCTTCAACCAGGGCGACTACATGCGCGCGGTCGAGGACAAGAATGATTCCGAAAACCTTTCCAAGGTGCTGTATCCGGACGACAGCACCGAGGTGGGAAGGGAACTTCGGCTCAAGCAGCAGTATTTCTTTGTTTCCGCTACCTTGCAGGATCTCCTCGACCGCTACGCCAAGTCGGGCGAGCCGCTCGACGGCTTGCCGGACAGGGTCGCGGTGCAGCTCAACGACACCCATCCGTCGATTGCCGTTGCCGAACTGATGCGCATCCTGGTGGACAAGCATCACATGGATTGGTGGCGCGCCTGGGGCATCACGACGCGCGTCTTCTCCTACACCAACCACACCTTGATGCCGGAGGCGCTGGAAACCTGGCCGATGTCGCTTTTCGAGCGCTTGCTGCCAAGGCCTTTGCAGATCATCTGCGAGATCAATTTCTACTTCATGAAGGACGTGATGCGCCAGTATCCGGGTGATCCGGGCTTGTGGCAGCGCATGTCGCTGATCGACGAATCGCATGGCAAGCGCATCCGCATGGCGCACCTGGCCATCGTCGGCAGCCACGCGGTCAACGGCGTCGCCGAGATCCATACGCGCTTGATGAAGGAAACCATCTTCGCCGACTTCCACAGGTATTGGCCGGACAAGATCGTCAATATGACCAATGGCGTGACGCCGCGGCGCTGGCTGAATCAGGCCAACCCGGCGCTGGCAAAGCTGATCACCGCCCAGATCGGCGACGGCTGGCTCAAGGATCTCGACCAGTTGCGGCGGCTGACGCCGCTGGCCGGCGACACCGCGTTCCGCGAAGCCTTCGAGCGGGTGAAACACGACAACAAGGTCCGCCTCGCGCAAATGATCGCGGATCGGGTCGGCGTCACGGTCAATCCGGATTCCCTGTTCGACGTGCAGATCAAGCGCATTCATGAATACAAGCGGCAACTGCTGAACGTGCTGCATGTGATCACGCTGTACAACCGCATCCGTGCCGGCGCCGACGCCACCCCCCGCACCGTGATCTTCGGCGGCAAGGCGGCGCCCGGCTACTACATGGCCAAGCTGGTGATTCGCCTGATCAACGATGTTGCGGCCATTGTCAACAACGATCCGCTGGTGCGCGGCCTGCTCAAGGTGGTCTTCATCCCGAACTACGATGTCTCGAGCGCCGAGATCATCATTCCAGCCGCGGATCTTTCCGAGCAGATATCGACCGCCGGCACCGAAGCCTCCGGAACGGGCAACATGAAGCTGGCGTTGAATGGCGCGCTTACCATCGGCACGCTGGACGGTGCCAACGTTGAAATATGCAACGAGGTCGGCGCCGAAAACATCTTCATCTTCGGCCTGACCGCGGACGAAGTCGCGGCTTTGCGTGCCGAGGGCTACAACCCGTGGCTGCATTACGACGGCAATGAGGAACTCAAGCAGTCCCTGACCATGATCCGCGACGGTTATTTCTCGCCCGAGGATACCAACCGCTTCAAGCCGGTGTTCGACTCGCTGACCAGCCACGGGGACCACTATCTGCTATTGGCGGACTATAAATCCTATGTCGCCTGCCAGGAGAAAGTCGGCGCTTTGTACCGCGATCCGTCCGCCTGGATGCAGAAGGCCATTCTCAACGTCGCGGGCATGGGACAGTTTTCTTCGGACCGGACAATCGCCCAGTACGCCAAGACCATCTGGAATGTGGTGCCCATTTCGCGGCCGGTGGCGTCCGACAAGCCGTAAGCCCGCCCCCAGAGCGCGTTCAGCGCGCGAGTGGTTCAACCCCGTGGGCGCGGCGGGCAGGGGGTAGCGCAGGTCATCCGCCTGCGCTACTTCGCTGCAGCCTTCGCAGTGCCGGAGCGCTGCTTCTTGCGCTTATTCCGTGGCAGTTCGTCGCGCAGGCACGTTTTGAGATCCTTGCCGGTTTTGCCCGCGCAAACCTTCTTGGCTTTTTCTGCGGCCTCGCAGGTTTGCGGGTTTTGTGCCTTGCTGCAATCCACCGGCGGCATGCTTGCCTCCAGGCAGGCCCGTTTCGCCGCGCCGCGTTGCTCGGCGCAGTTCTTCAGCGCCGCCTGGCGTGCCTCGCAACGCGCCGGGTCGCGCGCCCTGGCGCAATAATCGACGGCCGACTGAGCGAAAGCGGGCAGCGCGAGAAGGGCGCCGGCCGCGAGTGTGAGCAGTATCTTCAAGCGGCGTCCCCTCTCTGAAGTCGATGAGATTTGTGGCGGCATAATACCTCGGCATTGGGGCGGAGCCGGGTTGTCGGCTATAGTTCGCCGTATCGCCAGCACCGTCGCGCTTGAAACCGCTACGCATAAACTCCCGCCATGACCCAAGCGCCTTCCAAGGAACACCGGCTGACCCTGCCTGAAGTAATCGACGGTCTTGTCGCCGACGGACTGGTCGACGCCGCGGAAGCCGCGCTGTTCAAGCGGGAACGGCGCTATCACAAGGGCGATGTGCATCCCGTGGTGGTGATCGCGGAGCAGCGCTGGAAGTCACTCGAGGCGCCGCATCGGGTACTCGATCTCGACAGCCTCACGCAATGGCTGGCGAAATGGTGCGGACTGGAGTATCTGCATATCGATCCGCTGAAGATCAATTTCTCCACGGTGACGGATGTAATGAGCATCGCCTATGCGACGCGCTTCGGTATCCTGCCGGTGGCGGTCAACGCGACCGAGGTGGTGATCGCGACCGCCGAGCCATTCCAGCGGGCGTGGGAAGCCGAAATGGCGCCGATCCTGCGCAAGGATATCCGTCGCGTCATCAGCAATCCGGATGACCTCAAGCGTTATCAGGTGGAGTTCTACAACCTGGCCAAGTCGGTCAAGGGCGCGATGGGCAAGGGGGAAGTCGCCGGTGGCGCTTCAAACTTCGAGCAACTGGTGGAACTGGGCAAAGGCAACAAGCAGTTTGACGCCAACGACCAGCACATCGTCACCATCGTCGATTGGCTCTGGCAGTACGCTTTTGAGCAGCGGGCTTCGGATATTCACGTGGAACCGCGGCGTGATCTGGGCATCGTGCGGTTTCGCATCGACGGCGTACTGCATCAGGTGTACCAGATTCCAATGGCGGTGCTGAAAGCCATGACCAGCCGCATCAAGATTCTCGGCCGCATGGACGTGATCGAAAAGCGCCGGCCGCAGGATGGCCGGATCAAGACGCGGATGCCGGACGGGCAGGAGGTCGAACTGCGATTGTCCACCTTGCCGACGGCATTTGGCGAAAAGCTGGTGATGCGGATTTTCGATCCGGAGGTGCTGGTTCGCGATTTTTCCGAGCTCGGCTTTGCCGAAGAAGAATCAGCGCACTGGCGCCGCATGTCGGCCCAACCCAACGGCATCATCCTGGTGACCGGCCCGACTGGCAGCGGCAAGACGGTCACGCTGTATTCGACACTGAAGCACCTGGCCACGCCCGAGGTGAATGTTTGCACGCTCGAGGATCCGATCGAAATGATCGAGGGCTCCTTCAATCAGGTGCAGATTCTGCCCGACATCGGCATGGGTTTCGCCGAGGGGATACGTTCGCTGATGCGGCAGGATCCGGACATCATCATGGTCGGCGAGATCCGCGATCTGGAAACCGCCGACATGGCCATCCAGGCGGCCTTGACTGGCCACCTGGTGCTGTCCACCTTGCACACCAATGACGCACCTTCGGCGATGACGCGGCTGATCGAGCTTGGCGTGCCACCCTATATGTTGTCGGCGACGGTGCTCGGCGTCATGGCGCAGCGCCTGGTCCGCACGCTTTGTCCGCACTGCAAGCAGGCCGGCGGCATGCGCGCGGAGGACGAGGGGGCGTGGACCGCGCTGGTGGCGCCCTGGAAGTCCAGCATGCCGGCGCAGCTCTACCATCCGGTCGGTTGTCTCGACTGTCGCATGACCGGCTTCAAGGGCCGCGTCGGCATCTACGAGATCATGCCGATGTCGGCAGAGATCAAGAAACTGGTGGCGAACGGCGCTGAACTCGCCAAGCTGCGCGAGCAGGCCATGCGCGAAGGCATGAAGCCGCTACGCATAGCCGGGGCAAAGAAGGTTGCCGCGGGGCAGACAACGATTGCCGAAATCATCAAGGTCGCCCCGCCGATGTTTTCTCCGGGATGAGGCTGACTCAGTACTTCTTGCCGCCCTTGTCATAGAACGGTGGCCAGCGGCCGACCAGGCCTTCCAGCAGCTTGAGCTCGTCGTCGCTGTGGTTGATGACACCTGCCGGCACCAGGCTTTTCGACATACTCAAGTCGTTGTGGATGTACATCGGCTTGTCGTGGTGCATGGTGCTGTAGCTCTCGCGTTGCTGCGGGGCGGCCGAAGGAGTCAGATCGACGCTGCCATAGCACAGGCAAAAGTAGGTGCGCGCCTTGAGGCCGGAACCTTCGTCCTCGATGTAACAGCCGGTGCTGCGAATGCCCACCGTGGCGGTCGATACCTGGATTGATCGGGTACCCTTGCCGAATACCGAGAGGAGCTTGCCGGTCACCACGCGCAGCAGGTTCTGCGTGGCGTCGGCACCGAAGCTGATGGTCGAGCTTTCCCTTTGCAGGAACGCGTCCTGGCCGATGACATAGATGGCTTCGCTATCGCGTCCGGTAGCCACGGTATCGCCGGGGCCGATGAGCTGGCCTTCCCGCGCCGGCTTTGAATTCACCGTGACTTCGCCGCGCATCTTGTGCAGGCCCGCTGCGACGGGTGCGTTGCCCTTGGCCAGGGCGTCGCGGATCAGGCCGGAGATGCCGGCGGGGCCAAGCAGGCCGGCGGCGGTGAGGGCTTTCAGCAAGCGGCGGCGCAGGTTCATGGCGCTTCCTTTCATTTATTGAGTTCGCGCATGGCCCGTTCCAGACCCGCGAGCGTCAGCGGGAACATGCGGCTGCTGAAAATCGTGCGGACCAGCTCTATGGAATGGCGATAGTCCCACAAACGCTCCGGCTCGGGGTTGAGCCAGACGGCGCGCGGCCAGGTGTCGAGCATGCGCTGCAACCAGACGGCGCCGGCTTCCTCGTTGGAGTATTCGACGGAACCGCCGGGCTGGAGGATCTCGTAGGGGCTCATCGTCGCATCGCCGACCACCACGACCTTGTAGTCCTCGCCATACTTGTGCATCACGTCCCACAGCGGGAAGCGCTCACCGTGGCGGCGCCGGTTGTCCTTCCACACGTAGTCATAAATGCAGTTGTGGAAATAGAAATATTCCAGATGTTTGAACTCGCTCTTGGCCGCGGAGAAAAGCTCCTCGCAGACCTTGATGTGATCGTCCATCGAACCGCCGATGTCGAGGAACAGCAGCACCTTGACCTTGTTGTGGCGTTCCGGGCGCATCTTGATGTCGAGCCAGCCGGCGTTGCGCGCGGTCGACGGCAATGGTGCTGTCCAGGTCGAGTTCATCCTCGGCGCCTTCACGGGCGAAGCGCCGCAAGCGGCGCAGGGCGATCTTGATGTTGCGCGTGCCGAGTTCCACCGTGTCGTCGAGGTTGCGGTATTCGCGGTTTTCCCAGACCTTGACCGCGGTACGGTTACCCGCCGACTCACCGCCGACGCGAATGCCTTCGGGGTGGTAGCCGCCATGGCCGAACGGTGAACTGCCGCCGGTGCCGATCCACTTGCTACCGCCCGAATGACGCGCCTTCTGTTCTTCGAGGCGCTTCCTGAACTCCGCCATCAGTTTGTCCCAGCCGAGCTTTTCCAGCTTGGCCTTTTCCTCGGGAGTCAGGTGCTTCTTCATCATCATCTTGAGCCATTCCTCGGGAATGTCCGCGTCAAGACCCGGGATGTGCTGCACCCCCTTGAAGTATTCGCCGAAGGCCTGGTCAAACTTGTCGTAGTGCGTTTCGTCCTTGACCAGGCAGGTGCGCGCCAGAAAGTAGAAGTCGTCGATGGAATGGCCCGCGACGCGCGCCTTGATGGCTTCCAACAGCGTGAGGAACTCGCGCGTGGAAACCGGCAGCTTTCTGGTCTTGAGATGCAGGAAGAAGTCGATCAGCATGGCAAGTCGGCGCTGGCGGGGCGGTGGGATGTGCGGCGTTTCAGCGGCGCATCAACGATTGTGCCTGGCCATGAACACCAGCCGTTCGAAGAGGTGCACGTCCTGCTCGTTCTTCAGCAGCGCGCCTGCCAGCGGCGGCACGACGGTCTTGCGGTCCTTCGAGCGAAGTGCTTCGGGGGGGAATGTCCTCGGCGACCAGCAGCTTGAGCCAATCGATGAGTTCCGAGGTCGAGGGTTTCTTCTTCATGCCCGGCACCTCGCGCAGTTCGAAGAAGACTTCCATCGCTTCCCGCAGCAAATCCTGTTTCAGCCGCGGGAAGTGCACATCGACGATACGCCGCATGGTCTCCTTGTCGGGAAACTTGATGTAGTGGAAGAAGCACCGGCGCAGGAAGGCGTCGGGCAACTCCTTCTCGTTGTTGGAGGTGATGATCACGATCGGGCGCACGTCGGCGCGGATGGTCTGGCGTGTCTCGTAGACATGGAACTCCATGCGGTCGAGTTCGCGCAGCAGGTCGTTGGGAAACTCGATGTCGGCCTTGTCCACCTCGTCGATCAGGATCACGGAGGGCCGGCCCTGCTCGAAGGCTTGCCATAGCACGCCCTTGACGATGTAGTTGGAAATGTCCTTGACCTTCTCGTCGCCGAGCTGGGAATCGCGCAGGCGCGACACCGCGTCGTATTCGTAGAGGCCCTGCTGCGCCTTGGTGGTGGATTTGATATGCCACTGCAGCAGCGGCACGCCCAGCGCGCCGGCGACTTCCTCGGCCAGCATGGTCTTGCCGGTGCCGGGCTCGCCCTTGATCAGCAGCGGGCGTTGCAGGGTGATCGCGGCGTTGACCGCCAGCATCAGGTCGGGGGTGGCGACGTAGGAGTCGGTTCCTTCAAAGCGCATGGTGTTCTCTTTCAGAGTTGATGCGGAAGATTATCCCAGAGCGGGCTGCTTGTCGCCGAATTGTCAGCGTCGAGTTTCACCGAGCGGCGCGCCGAACGCAGTCGAGGTAGGCCTCGCCATCGGGCGGCAGGCGGCTCGTCTGCGAGCGCCAGATCATTTCGCCGAGGCATTCGAGCACCGCGTGCAGGGCTTCATGGCGGTCGTCGCGCCGGCTTTGCAGTGTGTTGAAGGCGGCGCGGATGCCCGGCGGCTGGTCAATCGAAAGCTGTTCCTCGATCGCCAGATGCAGCGACAGATGCAGGAAAGGATTGGTCTCGCCGTGTTCCGGCGTCCATTCGCGGGTCAAGGCATCTTCGGCTTCGAGCAGGGCGTGGTATTCGGGATGCAGTTCGACCAGGTCGGCCGCCAACGCATCCATGGTGGTGCTAGGCAGCCTGTTGCGGCGCTTCGTCCAGGCGTCGATCAGGAATTGACGGGCCTGGTCGCGAGAAGGGTTAAACATTCGTCTGGTTCCGGCCGCCGCGCTGAATGCCGATGGCGCTGGCGTTAGCCTTCACTGAAAATTCCTTTTCTTTGAATGCGCAGAGATCGAAGACTTGGCAATGCGCGCAATCCGGCGTGCGCGCCTTGCAGGTGTAACGACCGTGCAGGATCAGCCAGTGGTGGGCATGGAGGCGAAATTCGACGGGCACCACCTTGAGCAGCTTCTGTTCCACCGCCTCGACCGTTTTGCCCGGAGCCAGCCCGGTGCGATTGCCGACGCGGAATATGTGCGTATCGACCGCAATGGTCGGCTCGTGGAAGGCGATATTGAGCACCACGTTTGCGGTCTTGCGGCCAACGCCTGGAAGGGCTTCGAGCGCGTTGCGATCGTGCGGCACTTCACCACCGTGGCGTTCGAGCAGCAGGCGCGACAAGGCCACGACGTTCTTCGCCTTGGTGCGATACAGGCCGATGGTCTGGATGTAATCGGTCAGTCCTTCCTCGCCCAGCGCGGCCATGGCCTGCGGCGTCGGATGGTCGCGGAACAGCGCGCGCGTGGCGCGATTGACGCCCTTGTCGGTGGCCTGTGCCGAGAGCACCACGGCGACCAGCAATTGGAAGGGCGTTGCGTACTCAAGCTCGCCTTTTGGTTCCGGGTTGGCGGCTGCGAGGCGGGAAAAGAACTCGCGGACCTTCTTCGGGCTCATGCCGGGAGGGAGTTTGCCGGCGGTAACTGCTCGTGCAGGCGCTTCTCACGCAGGCGCTGGTTGGCGCGGGCATCGAGCCAGTTGCGCCCGGCGATCAGCAGACCGAGAACAAAGAAGGCGCCGGGCGGCAGCATGGCGATCAGGAATCCGGGATAGTCGGCGGGCAGGATCTGGATGCCGGACAGCTTCGGGAAAATCATCTCGATGCCGGAGAACAGCGTGCCCTGCCCGATGAATTCGCGCACGCCACCCAGCAGCGCGATCACCCAGACGAACCCGACGCCCATCATCAGGCCATCGAAGGTCGCCGCACGCAGGCCGTTCTTGGCGGCGAAGGCTTCGACGCGGGCCAGCACGATGCAGTTGGTGACGATAAGCGGAATGAAAATGCCGAGCACCAGGTACATGTCATGCAGGAAGGCGTTGAAGGCCAGGTCGACGACCGTGACCAGTGCGGCGATGATCAGGACGAACACCGGTATGCGGATCTCGTAGGGGATCAGCGCGCGCAGCGCCGAAATCGCGAAGTTGGCAAGCATCATGACGAGGATGGTGGCGAGACCGAGGCTTACGGCATTGACCATGGTGCTGCTCACCGCCAACAGGGGGCAAAGACCCAGCAATTGCGCGAGGATGGAATTTTGCTTCCACAGGCCGTTCCAGGCGATGTCCTTGTAGATGCTCATGGCTTTGTCTCCCGCAGGGCCGCCCGCGCAAGCGCGGGATATTTACAGCACCCCCTCCCATTCTTCCCCCGCCGGGAGGGGGAGGGTCACCCCCGCCCAGGGGTGGGGGAAGGGGGGTGGGGGGGCATAATTCCCCGACGGGAAGGCCAAGCCTTCCCCCATGGGGGGCAGCGAACCAATGTGAGCGGGGCTCATAGTTCCTTTTCCTCAAAGCGGGCGTCGGGTGGCAGGGCGAACAGTCGTTCCCGGTTTTCCACGGCCCAGGCCAGCGCGCGGCCGCTGGCATTGGTCACGGCACGCGCGGAAATCGTCGCGCCGCTCATCTGGTCGAAGCGCCCGCCATCCTTTTTCACGCGCCACTTGTCGCGCGGCACGGTTTCGAAGCCGAGATTGCTGAATTGGGTGATCCACGGCCGCGCCTTGTTGCGATCCTTCTTCGGATCGATGTAGTCGCCCAGGCCCGGCGTCTCCTTGTGCGTGGTAACTCGTGCCGCGAGCAGCCTGCCATCGGCGCCGACGGCGACGATCAGACCGATGCGCCCGGCGTATCCATTCGCCGTCGCGGTCTCGAACACCAGTGCCACCGGCACGCCGTTCCTGCGCGCGCGCCACAGCCGCGTGTCGTCGTCGAGTCCCAGAACCTTGCCCGGCGGCAGGGTGATGGCGTCGGCCATCAGGTCGTTGTCGTGCATCGTCGCGGGCAGGACCTCACCGATCAGGCGCAGCTTTTCCGCCAGTGCGCTGGCGGCGACCATGGGCGCCGTAGCCTTGTAGGTGCCCGCCATCAGTGCGGTGAATATCAGGGTGAAGGCGAGCATGATGGCGGCCGTGCGCACCGAGATGCGGAACACGCCGGAATTCCTTTGCCCGACTCCGACGGGTTCGCTCATCTGGTGTCTCCGTCCGGCTTCTTGTGGCCAAACACGGCCGGCTGCGTGTACATATCGATCAGGGGTGCCGCGATGTTCATCAGCAGAACGGCGAAGGCGATGCCATCCGGATAGGCGCCGAAAGTACGGATGACCCAGGTCAGGAGGGCGGCACCGGCGGCGAAAATCAGCTTGCCCTTCGGCGTGGCGGCGCCGGAGACCGGATCGGTAACAATGAAGAAGGCGGCAAACATGGCGCCGCCGGTAAGAACGTGGAACAGCGGCGGTGCGAACTGCGTGGGGTCAATGAGGGAAAACAGGCCGGACACGGCGAACAGGATGGCGAGAAACGCGGTTGGCATGTGCCAGGTGATGGTGCGCCGCTGCATCAGCCAAAGGCCGCCTGCCAGGTAGGCTAACGCAATCCATTCCCAGCCCTTGCCGCCGATGTTGCCGAAGCTGGCGCCGCTACCGAGAACGCCGGCCACCGTGGCGGGCGCGTCGGCGGAGTGCAGCGCCGTGCGCAGCGCGTCGAGCGGCGTCGCCATGGTGATGGCGTCGAGCTGGCGCAGTCCAAAAATCGCATTCATGTACTGCGTAAAATCCGCAGCACCAACCGCCGGCCACTGCGACATCAGGGACGGGTAGGCGACGATCATCAGCGCAAAGGCGACCATGGCGGGATTGAAGGGGTTTTGTCCCAGCCCGCCGTAGAGATGCTTGGCGACAACAATGGCCAGTAGCGTGCCAAGCACCGTCAGCCACCAGGGCGCGATCGAGGGAAAGCTGAGCGCGATCAGCCAGGCCGTGACCAGGGCCGAACCGTCGGTGAGGAACATCATCAGCGGCTTGCCTCGCAGTTTCAGCATCGCCGCTTCGGCCGCCAGCGCGGTCACCGAGGTTAGTACGATCTGCACCAGGATGGCGGCGCCGAAAAACCAGACGTAGGCGGCGATGCCCGGCAGTAGCGCGAGCAGAACGCGCAACATGACCGATTGCACGCTGGCGGGTTGGAGAGAGTAGGGCGAATTGTTCATGATGGATTCACGAAGGGCTTATCGTCCTGCCTAGTCTTCCTGCCGCAGATGCGGTTTCGCCATTTCGCGAATCTCGGCGCGACGTTCTTCGATGGCAGCAACTTCTGCTTGCTGTTCCGGCCTCAGGTTGACGGTGTTTCCGGGGTGCGCCTGCTCCTTCTGCGCCTTCGCGCGTTCCAGCGCGGCGGCGATCAGGGCCTTCTTGGCATCCTCCTCGGGGGCCGTTGCCGGTTTTTCGGCAACGGCAATGGCGGCAGCGGCCTTTTCCCTTCCGGCGGCGGTCTTGGCGGCGAGTTTGGCCGCCTTTTCCTCCTTCTCCCTTTCTTCCCGTGCGAGCCGGAACTCGTAGCGTTCGCGCGCGGTGTCAGCGGCCGCTTTTTCCTTTTCGCGCGCCCAGATTTCGCCCTTGGCGAAGCGGAAGTAATCCACCAGGGGAATACGCGACGGGCAGACGTAGGAGCAGCAGCCGCACTCGATGCAATCGAAGAGATCGTATTCCTGGGCCTTGCCGAAAATCTTCGCCCTGCTGAACCAGTAAAGATCAAAGGGCTGGAGCTCGGCGGGGCAGACCTGGGCGCAGGCGCCGCAGCGTATGCAGGGCATTTCCGGCGACGGTGGTGGGAACAGGACCGGAGAGCCGGCCAGAATGCAGTTGGTGCCCTTGACCACCGGCATGTCGAGGCTCTCCAGGGTGACTCCCATCATCGGTCCCCCCATCAGGTAGCGGTCGGTGTCGGCGCGGGGGCCGGCAACAGGCAGCAATTCGCGGATCGGTGTGCCGATGCGGACTTCGAAGTTCCCCGGGTTTGCCATGTTGCCGCTTAGTGTGAGTATTCGCGACACGAGCGGTTCGCCATGTTCCACGGCACGGAAAATTGCGTGGGCGGAGCCGACGTTGAAACATTGCAGACCGAAATGGGTGCCGAGCTTGCCGTAAGGAATCTCGATGCCGGTAAGCACGCGGATCAGTTGCTTCTCGCCACCCGCCGGATATAGGGTCGGAACCGTCACCACCTCGATATCGGCTTCGCCCATGTGCCTTACGGCGGCCTGCATCGATTCGATGGCCTGCGGCTTGTTGTCCTCGATGCCAATCAGGATGCGGCGGGCGCCGGTAATGTGGCGCATGATCGAGGCGCCGCCAAGAATCATGTCGGCGCGCTCGCGCATCAGGCGGTCATCGCAGGTGATCCAGGGCTCGCACTCGGCGCCGTTGAGGATCAAGGTTTCGATTCCCTTTTCCCCCGGCCCCAGCTTGACGTGGCTGGGAAAACCGGCGCCACCGAGGCCGACCACGCCGCAGTCGCGCAGGTAGTCCCGTGTCTGCTCGGGCGTTACTCTGCGGTAGTCGAAGGCCTGCAATTCGATCCAGCGATCTTCTCCGTCCGGGTCAATGATGATGCTGGGGGCGGGCAAGCCGGAGGGGTGCGGCACCGGCTGCGGCTCTATGGCGCGCACCGTGCCGGAGGTCGGCGCATGGAGCGCGGTGCACATCGCCCCTTCGGCGGCGGCGATCACCTGGCCCTTCAGCACTCTCTGGCCCGGTTCCACCACGCTGCGCGCCATGGCGCGGGCGCTCTGGCGTAGGGGGATGATCAGTTGCGAGGGCAGCGGCGCCGTGCGGATCGGCGCGGTGGCCGATTCATCCTTGTGGGATTCGGGCTTGACTCCGCCCTTGAAGGTGAATAGCCGGGAGATCATGCTGTCTGCCGCAGCGGGATCACGGGATACTTCCATTTCCAGGTATCCACGGTTTCCCGGATCGGTTCCATGACGATGCAGTCGACGGGACAGGGTGCGATGCAAAGCTCGCACCCCGTGCACTGCACGGCAACCACGGTATGCATCTGCTTCGCTGCGCCGACGATGGCGTCTACCGGGCAGGCCTGGATGCACAGCGTGCAGCCGATGCAGGCCTGCTCGTCGATGACGGCGATCGACTTCGGCTTCTCGACGCCGTGCTCGGCGGATAGCGGCTTGAACTCGCGGCCGAGCAGGTCGGCCAGCTTGTGGATGCCTTCCTCGCCGCCTGGCGGACACTGGTTGATGTCGGCCTCGCCCTTGGCGATGGCCGTGGCATAGGGCTTGCAACCGGGGAAGCCGCACTGCCCGCACTGCGTCTGCGGCAGGATGGCATCGATCTTCTCCACCAGCGGATCGCCTTCGACACGGAATCTCACGGCGGCGTAGCCGAGTGCGGCACCGAGCAGGACGGCGCCAAGCGCCATGACCATTCGCGTCGAGCATGGCTACCGCCCGCCCCGGGGGGGGGGCCCCCCCCCGCCGGCGCCCCCCGCCCGCCCGCGCGGGCGGGGGGGCCTTGAACTTGTCCAGCCCGGCAAAGCCCATGAAGGCGAGACTCATCAGGCCCGCGGTAATCATGGCAATGGCCGTGCCACGGAAGTGAATTGGCACGTCCGCCGCTTCAAGGCGTTCGCGGATCCCGGCGAACATGATCAGCGCCAGCGTGAAACCGAGCGCGCTACCGAATCCGAACAGCAGCGATTCGAGGAAGTTGTGGCGCAGAGCGACGTTGAGCAACGGGATGCCGAGCACTGCGCAATTGGTCGTGATCAGCGGCAGGTAGATGCCCAGAACCTGGTGCAGCAGCGGGCTGGTCTTCTGGATCACCAGCTCGGTCAATTGCACGATGGCGGCAATCGTGACGATGAAGGACAGAGTGCGCAGGTATTCAAGCTGATTGGGTATCAGCAGCCAGCGGTCGATGACAAAACTGGCGCCGCAGGCCATGGTCAGCACGAAGGTTGTCGCAGCGCCCATGCCAAGCGCGGTTTCGAGCTTCTTGGAGACGCCCATGAACGGGCACAGACCGAGTATCCGTACGAAGACGACGTTATTGACGAGAACAGCGCCGAGAACAACGAAGAGATAGCTTGTCATGATGTGCGGAACGACATGCTGGTTTCGCAATAATTGGTGGATATCAAATTATCTCGCTTTTAATGGTATGTGCGCAAGCGGGGAAATGTCGGTTGCTATGGCTCTTGATGGCTGGTGGCGTCAATGCATTCGCGGACCAGCTGCGGGCCGCGGTATACCAGCCCGCTGTAAATCTGCACCAGCGCGGCGCCGGCCTCGATCTTGGCGCGCGCGCGTTCGCCGCTGGCGATGCCGCCGGCGGCGATGATGGGCAGTTCGCCCGCCAGAGCCGTGGTCAGGCCGCGAATCACGGCGGTCGATTTCTCGAACAGGGGGCGCCGGAAAGCCCGCCGGCTTCGGCCGCAAGCGGCGATGTTTCGACGCCTTCGCGGCCCATCGTCGTGTTGGTTGCAATCACGGCATCCAGTCGGTGCCGCCTGAGAGCGTCAGCGATGTTGATGATCTGGTGCTGGTCAAGGTCCGGCGCGATCTTGAGCGCCAGTGGAACGTATTTGCCATGCTGATCCGCGAGCCTGGCCTGACGGGATTTCAGCGCGCCCAGCAGCGCGTCAAGTTCCGAGGCGCCCTGTAATTGGCGCAGGTTCCTCGTATTTGGCGAGGAAACGTTGACGGTGACATAACTGGCCACGGCATAGGCTTTGTCGAGGCAGTGCAGGTAATCGTCAACGGCCCGTTCGATTGGAGTGCCGAAGTTCTTGCCGATGTTGATGCCGAGGATGCCCCGATAGCGTACCTGCCTCAGTCGCTCGCGCAGCGCATCGATTCCGGCGTTGTTGAAGCCCATGCGATTGATGATGGCCTGATGCTCCGGGAGCCGGAACATGCGGGGTTTGGGATTGCCGGGTTGAGGGCGTGGCGTGACCGTTCCCACCTCCAGAAAACCCAAGCCAAGACTGCCCAGGCCGTCGATGGCCGTCCCGTTCTTGTCGAGGCCGGCTGCCAAGCCTACGCGGTTGGGGAACTTGAGGCCCATGACCTCGACCGGGGCGTCATTCGCGGGGGTAAAGTGCGTAACCCGCAGCAAACCGCCGATCGCGAGAAGGCTGAGCGTCAGTTCATGGGCGCGTTCAGCATCAAGTGCAAAAGAGGAACGGCCGAATCAGAACATACGGAACCATGGCGAGGCATTCTACGATGCCGGCGACAGGAATATCCTGGTTTCGGCACGACGCGGGGGGGGGGGGGGAGGGGCCCGCGGGGGGGGGCCGCCCCGCCGGGGGGGGCGGGCAAGGCCCCCCCGGGGGGGCCGGGGGGCCGGGGGGGGGCGGGCGTTTGCGCGGGGCGCCGGGGGGGGGGGGGGGGGGGGGGGGGGGGTCCCCCCCGAAAGGGGGGGGCGGCGCCCCGTCTGCGCTTGGAAAGAAAAACGACGAAGGGGGTTTACACGATGGAATTGTCCCTCTATAATTTCCCTTCTCTGCTGATTGCGGAGCCGCGGAACGAGGCGGAAGTTCTTTAAAAACCAAACAGCCGATAGGTGTAGGTGCTTGCTGGGCTGGTGGTGGTGGTAGGTAATCGTGCCGAAATCGAAGGCACGGTCGCTGATCCGGGTTTAAAAAGTCGGGTTAAGTTCTAGGCGAAGTGCGGAAGCGCTAAGTAAGGAATCTGCTGCTGCTGGATGCTAAGAGTATGCAACAAGCACTTACACGAAAAGTAAGAAGGTCAAATGAAAATTTGACCTCTGATATTCGTTTGAGTGAGCAACAAAACAGACAGATTGAACTGAAGAGTTTGATCCTGGCTCAGATTGAACGCTGGCGGAATGCTTTACACATGCAAGTCGAGCGGCAGCGCGGGGGCAACCCTGGCGGCGAGCGGCGAACGGGTGAGTAATGTATCGGAACGTACCCAGTCGTGGGGGATAACTATCCGAAAGGATAGCTAATACCGCATACGACCTGAGGGTGAAAGCGGGGGACCGTAAGGCCTCGCGCGATTGGAGCGGCCGATATCGGATTAGCTAGTTGGTGAGGTAAAGGCTCACCAAGGCGACGATCCGTAGCTGGTCTGAGAGGACGACCAGCCACACTGGAACTGAGACACGGTCCAGACTCCTACGGGAGGCAGCAGTGGGGAATTTTGGACAATGGGGGCAACCCTGATCCAGCCATTCCGCGTGAGTGAAGAAGGCCTTCGGGTTGTAAAGCTCTTTCAGCAGGAACGAAACGGTCTTTTCTAATACAGGAGGCTAATGACGGTACCTGAAGAAGAAGCACCGGCTAACTACGTGCCAGCAGCCGCGGTAATACGTAGGGTGCGAGCGTTAATCGGAATTACTGGGCGTAAAGCGTGCGCAGGCGGTTCCATAAGACAGATGTGAAATCCCCGGGCTTAACCTGGGAACTGCGTTTGTGACTGTGGGGCTCGAGTGTGGCAGAGGGGGGTGGAATTCCACGTGTAGCAGTGAAATGCGTAGAGATGTGGAGGAACACCGATGGCGAAGGCAGCCCCCTGGGTCAACACTGACGCTCATGCACGAAAGCGTGGGGAGCAAACAGGATTAGATACCCTGGTAGTCCACGCCCTAAACGATGCGAACTAGGTGTTGGGGAAGGAGACTTTCTTAGTACCGCAGCTAACGCGTGAAGTTCGCCGCCTGGGGAGTACGGTCGCAAGATTAAAACTCAAAGGAATTGACGGGGACCCGCACAAGCGGTGGATGATGTGGATTAATTCGATGCAACGCGAAAAACCTTACCTACCCTTGACATGTCAGGAAGTCCGCTGAGAGGTGGATGTGCCCGAAAGGGAACCTGAACACAGGTGCTGCATGGCTGTCGTCAGCTCGTGTCGTGAGATGTTGGGTTAAGTCCCGCAACGAGCGCAACCCTTGTCATTAATTGCCATCATTCAGTTGGGCACTTTAATGAGACTGCCGGTGACAAACCGGAGGAAGGTGGGGATGACGTCAAGTCCTCATGGCCCTTATGGGTAGGGCTTCACACGTCATACAATGGTCGGTACAGAGGGTTGCCAACCCGCGAGGGGGAGCCAATCCCACAAAGCCGATCGTAGTCCGGATCGCAGTCTGCAACTCGACTGCGTGAAGTCGGAATCGCTAGTAATCGTGGATCAGCATGTCACGGTGAATACGTTCCCCGGGTCTTGTACACACCGCCCGTCACACCATGGGAGTGGGTTCCACCAGAAGTAGGTAGTCTAACCGCAAGGGGGGCGCTTACCACGGTGGGATTCATGACTGGGGTGAAGTCGTAACAAGGTAGCCGTATCGGAAGGTGCGGCTGGATCACCTCCTTTCTAGAGCAAAGGCACGGTGAGCACCTACAACCTATCGGTTGTTTAGAACCCAACAGCGGGTCTGTAGCTCAGCTGGTTAGAGCACCGTCTTGATAAGGCGGGGGTCGATGGTTCGAACCCATCCAGACCCACCATTGGTCTGTGATAACCGGCGCATGACGGCGTTGTCGCCTTGCTTGCATACGAAAAGGTATGCGGCGCACTGCTCCGCCTTGTCCTGCTTGGTTCTCGCAGACCAATGTGGCCGCTAAGGGGCGATGAAGCGGACCTGGACCAGAGTCGATGGGCTTTGAGAGGCAAGCAGCGCAAGGCGCGAGACCGCGCCGCATAGCGAAAGCTATGCAAGCGGTGGAGCAACGCCGCGATGCGCCGCTTATCGAAGGCCAGCGAAGGGGGATTAGCTCAGCTGGGAGAGCACCTGCTTTGCAAGCAGGGGGTCGTCGGTTCGATCCCGTCATCCTCCACCAAAAACCTAGTGGCGAGCAGGCAAACCGGGGAAGTGAGGCGTAATGAGTGATGAGCAGGGCGGCGTCCCGGTCTCATCAGTCATTACTCATTACGAGTAAGAGGCTGTTGATCTTTAAAAATTCGGAAGAAGTAAGGTTGTGCCACCCTGGAAGGGGTGGCACATGGGTTGTGATTGTATCTTCACGTTCCCCGTCCTTTGAACCGGCGCGGGGAAGTGAAACAGGTATTTCTTTGGTTGCTCCTGTAAAGGAGAGCGCACGGGAAACCGAAGCTCAATGTTATAGGGTCAAGCGACTAAGTGCATGTGGTGGATGCCTTGGCGATTACAGGCGATGAAGGACGTTGTAGCCTGCGAAAAGCTGCGGGGAGCTGGCAAACAAGCTTTGATCCGCAGATATCCGAATGGGGAAACCCACTCCGCAAGGAGTATCCCTGACTGAATACATAGGTCAGTGGAAGCGAACCCGGCGAACTGAAACATCTAAGTAGCCGGAGGAACAGAAATCAACCGAGATTCCCTAAGTAGTGGCGAGCGAACAGGGAACAGCCTGCAAGAGTTAACGTTCTGGTTAGTGGAATGGCCTGGAAAGGCCAGCCGTAGTGGGTGATAGCCCCGTACGCGAAAACCAGGATGCGAGACTAAGTTTGCGACAAGTAGGGCGGGACACGTGAAATCCTGTCTGAAGATGGGGGGACCATCCTCCAAGGCTAAATACTCGTAATCGACCGATAGTGAACCAGTACCGTGAGGGAAAGGCGAAAAGAACCCCGGGAGGGGAGTGAAATAGATCCTGAAACCGCATGCATACAAACAGTGGGAGCCTCGCAAGGGGTGACTGCGTACCTTTTGTATAATGGGTCAGCGACTTACGTTCAGTAGCGAGCTTAACCGAATAGGGGAGGCGTAGCGAAAGCGAGTCTGATAAGGGCGATTTAGTTGCAGGGCGTAGACCCGAAACCAGATGATCTACCCATGGCCAGGATGAAGGTGCGGTAACACGCACTGGAGGTCCGAACCCACTAATGTTGAAAAATTAGGGGATGAGCTGTGGATAGGGGTGAAAGGCTAAACAAATCTGGAAATAGCTGGTTCTCCCCGAAAGCTATTTAGGTAGCGCCTCATGTATCACTCGCGGGGGTAGAGCACTGTAATGGTTGGAGGGGTCATTGCGATCTACTCCGCCATAGCAAACTCCGAATACCGCGAAGTGCGAGCATGGGAGACAGACGGTGGGTGCTAACGTTCATCGTCAAGAGGGAAACAACCCAGACCGCCAGCTAAGGTCCCCAAGCCATGGTTAAGTGGAAAACGAAGTGGGAAGGCATAGACAGTCAGGAAGTTGGCTTAGAAGCAGCCATCCTTCAAAGAAAGCGTAATAGCTCACTGATCGAGTCGTCCTGCGCGGAAGATGTAACGGGGCTCAAACCATGCACCGAAGCTGCGGATATCCGTAAGGATATGGTAGGGGAGCGTTCTGTAGGTCTGCGAAGGTGGGGTGTAAACCCTGCTGGAGATATCAGAAGTGCGAATGCTGACATGAGTAGCGATAAAGCGTGTGAAAAGCACGCTCGCCGAAAGCCCAAGGTTTCCTGCGCAACGTTCATCGGCGCAGGGTGAGTCGGCCCCTAAGGCGAGGCCGAAAGGCGTAGTCGATGGGAAACGGGTCAATATTCCCGTACCGATCACAGATGCGATGGGGGGACGGAGAAGGTTAGCTCAGCCGGGTGTTGGATGTCCCGGTTTAAGCGTGTAGGCGTGCTGCATAGGAAAATCCGTGCGGCTTAGCTGAGGCGTGATGACGAGGAACTTCGGTTCTGAAGTTGCTGATACCCTGCTTCCAGGAAAAGCCTCTAAGCTTCAGTCTGTGACGACCGTACCGCAAACCGACACAGGTGGGCAGGATGAAAATTCTAAGGCGCTTGAGAGAACTCAGGAGAAGGAACTCGGCAAATTGATACCGTAACTTCGGGAGAAGGTATGCCTCGGTAGCGTGTAGTCCCTCGCGGGCGAAGCGCGATGAGGCCGCAGAGAATCGGTGGCTGCAACTGTTTAATAAAAACACAGCACTCTGCAAAGGCGAAAGCCGACGTATAGGGTGTGACGCCTGCCCGGTGCCGGAAGGTTAAGTGATGGGGTGCAAGCTCTTGATCGAAGCCCCGGTAAACGGCGGCCGTAACTATAACGGTCCTAAGGTAGCGAAATTCCTTGTCGGGTAAGTTCCGACCTGCACGAATGGCGTAATGATGGCCACACTGTCTCCTCCTGAGACTCAGCGAAGTTGAAATGTTTGTGAAGATGCAATCTACCCGCGGCTAGACGGAAAGACCCCATGAACCTTTACTGTAGCTTTGCATTGGACTTTGACGGGACTTGTGTAGGATAGGTGGGAGGCTGTGAGGCGTGGTCGCCAGATCGCGCGGAGCCAACCTTGAAATACCACCCTGGTGTCGTTGAGGTTCTAACCTTGGTCCGTGAATCCGGATCGGGGACCGTGCATGGCAGGCAGTTTGACTGGGGCGGTCTCCTCCCAAAGAGTAACGGAGGAGTACGAAGGTCTTCTAAGCACGGTCGGACATCGTGCTCATAGTGCAATGGCAAAAGAAGGCTTGACTGCGAGACCCACAAGTCGAGCAGGTGCGAAAGCAGGTCATAGTGATCCGGTGGTTCTGTATGGAAGGGCCATCGCTCAACGGATAAAAGGTACTCTGGGGATAACAGGCTGATTCCGCCCAAGAGTTCATATCGACGGCGGAGTTTGGCACCTCGATGTCGGCTCATCACATCCTGGGGCTGTAGCCGGTCCCAAGGGTATGGCTGTTCGCCATTTAAAGTGGTACGTGAGCTGGGTTTAAAACGTCGTGAGACAGTTTGGTCCCTATCTGCCGTGGGCGCTGGATATTTGAGGGGACCTGCTCCTAGTACGAGAGGACCGGAGTGGACGGATCTCTGGTGTACCGGTTGTCACGCCAGTGGCATCGCCGGGTAGCTAAATCCGGAAGAGATAAACGCTGAAAGCATCTAAGCGTGAAACTCGCCTCAAGATGAGATTTCCCGGGGGTTCAACCCCCCTGAAGGGTCGTCCAAGACCAGGACGTTGATAGGTCAGGTGTGGAAGCGCAGCAATGCGTTAAGCTAACTGATACTAATTGCCCGTGCGGCTTGACCCTATAACAGTGAACTTCAGGTCCCAACTCCCTTTATAGCGAAACAACCAGAGAACACAGTCACACCCCAACCCTTACTTCGACCGAATCATGTGCGACGACTAAAGGCCTCACCGCGCCATCCCGGAGCACCCCCTTTCAGTCTGGTGTCCATAGCGTCTTGGTACCACCCCTTCCCTTCCCGAACAGGACCGTGAAACGAGACCGCGCCGATGATATTGCACTTCACCGTGTGCGAAAGTAGGTCAACGCCAGACTTCCCCATCAACCCCCTCCGGTCTCCGGTCGGGGGTTTTGCTGGTGTGCGGCAAGCAAGGGAGGCCCGGCTTGCGGCCGCGGCGAACCAGGTCCGAGCAACGCCTTGCAGCAACCCGCTGCTAAAATGCGCCCATGAAAACAAGCTTCCTGGAATTCGAACAGCCGATAGCGGAACTTGAAGCGAAGGTGGAGCAGTTGCGCTTCGTGCAGGACGATTCCGCCGTCGATATTTCGGAGGAGATCTCCCGGCTCGACGCCAAGAGCCAGAGCCTGACCAAGGACATCTACGCCAAACTCACTCCTTGGCAATGTGCCCTGGTAGCCCGGCATCCGCAGCGCCCCTACACGCTGGATTACCTTGGCCTGGTGTTTACCGACTTCGAGGAACTCCATGGCGACCGCAATTACGCCGATGATCATGCCATCGTTGGCGGCTTGGCGCGGTTCAACGGTCAGTCGTGCATGGTGATCGGTCATCAGAAGGGGCGTGACACGAAGGAAAAGATCCATCGCAATTTCGGCATGCCTCGCCCTGAGGGTTATCGCAAGGCCTTGCGTCTGATGCGGCTGGCTGAAAAGTTCGGCCTCCCGATTTTTACCTTTGTGGACACGCCGGGCGCATATCCCGGCATCGATGCAGAAGAACGCGGCCAGTCGGAAGCGATCGGACGCAATCTGGCTGTCATGACGGAATTGAAGGTACCGTTGATCGCCACGGTAATTGGCGAAGGAGGATCCGGCGGCGCACTGGCGATTGCCGTTGCGGACTCGGTCGCGATGCTCCAGTATTCGACGTATTCCGTAATATCGCCCGAGGGTTGCGCATCGATTCTGTGGAAAAGCGCCGAGCGCGCCGGTGATGCCGCCGAGACCATGGCCATTACGGCGCCCCGACTCAAGTCGCTCGGCTTGATCGACCGCATCATCAACGAGCCGGTCGGCGGCGCTCATCGCGATCATCGCGCGATGGCGCAGAGCGTCAAGAAGGCGCTGCAGGAAGCGCTCAAGCACCTTGCCGGCTTGTCGTCGAATGAGCTAGTCGAGCGGCGCTTCGAACGCCTGATGAGCTATGGCCGCTACAGGGAACAAGCCATTCACTGAACCGGTCTTGCAGGCTGTTGCCGCCTGCCTGGCCCGCTACGCCAGGCCTGGGCAGTCTGTCGTGGTTGGCTTCTCTGGCGGACTCGATTCCACGGTCTTGCTCGACGCCGCAAGCTGCGTGGCGAAAGACCTGGGCTCGGACCTTTCGGCGCTCCATGTTCATCATGGCTTGAGTGCCAACGCCGACGCCTGGGCCGTCTCCTGCAGGCAGGTTTGCGAGGCGATGAAGATTCCGCTGACCACGCTGCGCGTCGATGTTGCCCTGAGAACAGGTGAAGGCCTCGAAGCCGCAGCCCGAGCCGTGCGCCACAAGGCGCTGGCCGACCATCCCGCCGACTGGATACTTCTTGCACACCACGCCGACGATCAGGCGGAAACCGTTTTGCATAACCTGTTGCGCGGCGCGGGCGTGCGCGGTGCTGCCGCGATGCCGGAATCCCGCGGTCGGGTATTGCGTCCCTTGCTGGGTCTTGCACGCGATGCCCTGCTCACCCATGCGCAGTCTCGCCGACTGGCCTGGATCGAGGACGAGAGCAATGCCGACAGTCGCTACACGCGAAATTTCCTGCGCAACGAGATTCTGCCGCGCATCACGTCCCGCTTCCCCAGGGCCGGCGAGCAGCTCGCGGCCGCCGCAGGCCGTTTCAGCGAGGCGGACCTATTGCTTGACGATCTCGCCGCGTTGGATCTGCGCGACAGCCCGCCTCGATTTCCGCTGCCGCTGAAGCTGTTTCGCGAGCTGCCCGATACCCGGGCCAGAAACCTGCTGCGTGCCATGCTGACCTGGCATCACGTTCAAGCGCCGGACGAGAGTCGCCTCAAGGAGTTCGTCCGCCAGTTGCGGACCGCGGGCAGCGATCGGCATCCGCGAATCGATCTTGCGCGGTATTCCCTGTGGTGCGAGTCAGGCAGGCTTCATTTCAGGAACACCGCTTAGCTTTGTGGCCGGTCTCCAGGCAGGTTGTGGATTTGGGCAGCCCAACCGCAGTATGCATCTTCATTGTTCAGAGGAAAAGGCAGGCAGTCGGCTATGCTGATTCACCCTCGTCGATTCCGGCGAGCACGCGCAAAAAGCGTGACAACAAATCGTGTGCAGTGGTAGCCTTGCGTTCCTAATTCAACCTAGGAGGACAAAAATGAAGCTTGGTACAGTATTTATTGCTCTGGCTGCTGCGACGTTCTCGGTGACTGCACTCGCCCAGGCGCCGATCGTGATCAAGTTCAGCCACGTGGTTGCGGCCGACACGCCCAAGGGCAAGGCCTCGGAGTTTTTCGCCAAGAAGGCCGCGGAACTGACCAAGGGCAAGGCCAAGGTCGAGGTCTACGCCAACAGCGCCCTGTACAAGGACAAGGAAGAAATGGAAGCACTGCAACTCGGCGCGGTACAGATGCTAGCGCCGTCCTTGGCTAAATTCGGCCCGCTTGGCGTCAAGGAATTCGAGGCCTTCGATTTCCCCTACATCTTTGACGACACGGCCGACCTGCACAAGGTTACGCAGGGCCCGATCGGCGCCGCGCTACTGGCCAAGCTGGAACCCAAGGGCATCAAGGGCCTGGCCTTCTGGGACAACGGATTCAAATCCTTCTCGGCCAATACACCGATCAAAGCTCCCGCTGATCTCAAGGGAAAGAAGCTGCGCATTCAGTCATCGAAGGTGCTCGAAGAGCAGATTCGTTCGATCGGTGGCCTGCCGCAGGTGATGGCCTTCTCCGAGGTCTATCAGGCTTTGCAGACCGGCGTGGTCGATGGCACCGAGAATCCGATCTCCAACCTCTACACGCAGAAGATGCACGAGGTGCAGAAGCATTTGACGCTGACCAATCATGGTTATCTCGGCTACGCCGTGATCGTCAACAAGAAGTTCTGGGATGGCTTGCCGGCCGATGTTCGCGGCTCCTTGGAGCAGGCCATGAAGGAGGCAACCGTTTACGCCAACAAGATTGCCCAGGAAGAAAACGACAGCGCGCTTGAAGGCGTCAAGAAGAGCGGCAAGACAACGGTCTATGTGCCGACCAAGGAAGAGAGACTGGCCTTCAAGAAGGCCATGGCCGCGGTACACGTCAAGATGGCCGATCGCGTCGGCAAGGATCTGCTGCAGTCCATTTATAAAGAGACCGGTTTCGATCCGACCGCGCTGTAAGGGTTTTTCCCTCCCAATAAGCCCGCCGGCGCGAGATCGCGTCGGCGGCCGCCTTTACGCAGCATTCGGCCCAGTCATGCCGACAACCTGGGGGAGTTCCGTTGATGAGATTTCTTGATCACCTTGAGGAATGGCTGATTACTTTCCTCATGGCTGCCGCGACGTTGATCATCTTCGTCGCCGTCGTCCATCGCTACGCCGCCAGTGCGAGCATTCCCGGTCTGCAGGACTGGCTGCTAACGATCAATATGAGCTGGGCACAGGAACTCACCATCATCATGTTCGTCTGGATGGCCAAGTTTGGCGCGGCCTATGGCGTGCGCACCGGCATTCACGTCGGGGTCGATGTACTGATCAACCGACTCGACGACAAGATGCGCAGGAAGTTCATCATCTTCGGCCTGCTTGCCGGAGCGACCTTCACCGGAATCGTCGGGACGCTCGGAGCGTTTTTTGTCTGGGAGAACGGGGCGCACTACGCATTTCTCAGCCTGACCGGCAGTCCCTTCGGCGATGTTCCGGAAGGACCAACGACACCTGATCTTGAATGGCCGACCTGGATGGTGTACTCGGCGATTCCGCTAGGCACCAGCCTGATGTGCTTCCGCTTCCTGCAGGTATTCGTCAGCTTCGTCAGGACCGGCGACTTGCCGCATCACGATCACGGGCATGTCGATGGTCTCGAAGAGGTGGAGCCGCTTCCGGTTGAAGTGGATGTGTACTCGATGGACGACAACCTGCACATGCACGATCTGACACACACCATGATTGGCGACAACCGTCGCAAGCGGGTCACTCCGGTCGATCCGGACCGCCGCAGGAAAGGCCTTGGAGGCGAGCCGAAATGAACGCCGCAATCGTCTTTTCCCTTCTGCTGGTCCTGATGCTGACCGGGATGCCGATCTCGATTTCGCTCGGCCTGACCGTACTCAGCTTTCTGTTCCTCTTCACCCAGGTACCGCTGGAATCCGTTGCCCTGAAGCTGTTCACCGGCATCGAGAAGTTCGAGATCATGGCCATCCCGTTCTTCATCCTTGCGGGCAACTTTCTGACGCATGGCGGGGTGGCGAAGCGCATGATCCGCTTCGCTTCGTCGATCGTCGGCCACTGGTATGGCGGCCTCGGACTGTCGGGCGTACTGGCCTGCGCTCTGTTTGCGGCGATTTCCGGTTCTTCACCGGCGACCGTGGTGGCGATCGGGTCGATCCTGCTGCCGGCGATGGTCAAGGCGGGCTTTCCCAGCAAGTTCGGGGCCGGCGTCATCACCACGTCGGGCGCGCTCGGCATCCTGATTCCACCCTCGATCGTGATGGTTATGTATTCGGTGGCGACCAATACCTCGGTCGGCGCCCTGTTCATGGCTGGCGTTGTGCCGGGCATCGGGCTGGCGTTGGTCCTCGGCGGGGTGACCTATTACCGCGCAAGAAAGTTCAACTATCCGCGCCTGACCAAGTCCACTT
The DNA here is from genome assembly GCA_016712985.1 of Sulfuritalea sp. Classification (GTDB taxonomy): domain Bacteria; phylum Pseudomonadota; class Gammaproteobacteria; order Burkholderiales; family Rhodocyclaceae; genus Sulfuritalea. The sequence continues at coordinate 39,630 of JADJQA010000013.1, forward strand.
GGGCCGAGCGCCTGAAGGCCTTTCGTGAATCGGCCTGGGGACTGCTGCTGATCGTGATCGTGATGGGCGGCATCTACACCGGCATGTTTACGCCGACCGAAGCGGCGGCCATGAGCGCGGTCTATGCCTTCGTTGTTGCGGTATTTGTGTACAGGGATCTGGGCCTCAAGGATGTGCCGCGCGTGCTGCTCAATTCGGCCAACATGTCGGCGATGCTGCTCTACATCATCACCAACGCCGTGCTTTTCTCGTTCATCATGACGAACGAGAATATCCCGCAGGCGCTGGCGGACTGGATGCTGGGCCATGGTCTGGGCATGATCACGTTCCTGCTCGCCTGCAACGTCATCCTGCTGCTTGCCGGAAACTTCATGGAGCCCTCGTCGATCGTGCTGATCTTCGCGCCCATTCTGTTTCCGGTAGCGGTCAAGCTGGGGATCGATCCGGTGCATTTTGGCATCATCATGGTGGTGAATATGGAAGTCGGCATGTGTCATCCGCCGGTCGGTCTCAACCTCTACGTTGCATCAGGGATCACCAAGATGGGGATTACCGAATTGACGGTCGCAGTCTGGCCATGGCTGCTCTCCATGCTCTGCTTCCTGATGGTGGTTACCTACTGGCCTGGCCTGTCGATCTGGTTCCCAAAGTACCTCGGCATGATGTGACGCTGCCTTGAATCAACGACAAAGGCCCGGCGATCCTGGGCCTTTGACATTTCTGGCACGGCAGTCTGGCAAGCCCGGTTCCGCTCAGGAAACTGAGCTAAACTATCAAGTTAGCTTTTTGTCTGTTCAATCCTAGCAGTTCAACTTTTTCTGGAGAACCCAATGGCTGTCGAACGTACTTTCTCGATCATCAAGCCCGACGCAGTGGCAAAGAACGTGATCGGCAAGATTTACTCCCGCTTTGAGACCAACGGTCTCAAGATCATTGCCGCGCGCATGGTTCATCTCTCGCGCCAGGAAGCCGAAGGATTCTACGCGGTGCACAAGGCGCGTCCCTTCTTCAAGGATCTCGTCGACTTCATGATCTCCGGGCCGGTAATGGTTCAGGTATTGGAAGGTGAAGGCGCCATTGCCAAGAATCGCGACCTGATGGGCGCCACCGACCCGAAGAAGGCCGAGGCAGGTACCATCCGAGCCGATTTTGCCGAAAGCATCGATGCCAATGCCGTACATGGCTCGGATGCAGCGGAAACCGCGGCGGTGGAAATCGCCTATTTTTTCCCGGCCCTGAATATCTATTCGCGCTGATCCGGCGCTGCGCCCGCATGAGCGTTAACCTCCTCGATTTTGATGCCGAAGGCCTGACCGCCTGGTTTGCACAGCAGGGCGAAAAGCCCTTCCGCGCGCGCCAGGTGCTGCGCTGGATACATCGATTCGGGGAGAGCGACTTCGAGGCGATGACGGACCTCGCCAGGTCTTTGCGCGCGAAGCTGCTTGCAACGGCCGCCGTATCGCCACCGCCGACCATCAGCGACAAGCTGTCCGAAGATGGGACGCGCAAATTCCTCTTCGACGTTGGCAAGAGCAATGCGGTGGAGACTGTCTTCATCCCCGAGGATGACCGCGGGACGTTGTGCATCTCGTCGCAAGCCGGGTGCGCGCTCGAATGCGCGTTTTGCTCGACGGGCCGCCAGGGCTTCAACCGGAACCTGAGCACCGCGGAGATCATCGGCCAGCTTTGGCAGGCGAATCGCGCGCTGGGCTGCGACTCAATCGCAGGTGACGGCGGGGGTGGCAACCCCGAGGGCGGCAGTGGCGGCGAGCGGATCATCAGCAATGTCGTGTTGATGGGTATGGGCGAGCCGCTGGCAAACTTCGATAATCTTGTGCCGGCGTTGCGCCTGATGCTGGATGACAATGCCTATGGCTTGTCGCGGCGACGCGTTACGGTGTCCACTTCGGGGATTGTGCCGGCCATGGACAGGTTGGCCGAGGCTTGTCCGGTTGCGCTCGCGGTTTCCCTGCATGCGCCGACCGACGGCCTGCGCGACAAATTGGTGCCGATCAACCGCAAGTATCCGCTGGCCGAGCTCATGGCCGCCTGTCAGCGCTACCTGGTCCATGCGCCGCGCGATTTCGTCACCTTCGAGTACGTGATGCTTGATGGTGTCAACGACAGCGATGCCGATGCCCGTGCGCTGCTGCATCTGGTGCGGGATGTCCCCTGTAAGTTCAACCTGATTCCCTTCAACCCGTTTCCCGCCTCGGGCTTTCGCCGTTCGCCAGCCGAGCGGGTGCGGCGCTTTGCCTCCATCCTGATCAATGGCGGCATCGTCACCACGACGCGCAAGACTCGCGGCGACGATATTGATGCCGCATGCGGCCAACTGGCGGGCCGGGTGCAGGACAAATCGCGCCGCGTGCAGCACGGCGTCGGCTTTGTCAGCGGTTTGGCGCGCACTTCCACTGGAGTCGACCTGCACCCGTGATCAAGATCTTGAATGCTTTTGGGATTGCGCTGCTGCTGGGCGGCTGCACCGCGACTGGGGTCGGTTCCGGGCAGGGAGCCCAGCAGGCTGTTTCCGCGCAGCCCGCCGAAGGCGAACAACAGCAGCGAGCGAAGGTACATACCGAACTGGGGTCGCTGTACATGCTTGATGGCCGTTCGGCGATCGCCCTTGAGGAGGCGCGCATCGCGCTCTCCGCCGATTCGAACTATGCGCCAGCGTACAACCTGCTGGGCCTGATCCACATGGGTCTCAACGAACCGCGGCTGGCGGAGGACAACTTTGAGAGCTCTGAAGCTAGCTCCTGGGGATCCCGAGATAAACAACAACTTTGGCTGGTTCCTCTGTCAGAACGGCCGCGAACAACGCGCGATCACCTACTTGATGGCGGCGGCGAAGAATCCGCTGTATGCGACGCCGACCAGGCCTTACACCAACGCCGGCATCTGTTCGGTGCGTCTGAAGGACCTCAAGGCGGCCGAAGACTATCTGTTGACCGCATTGCGCCTGTCGCCGACCAACACCCAGGCCTTGTTCTGGCTGGCCGACATTGCCTACCGCCAGGGACGCCAGTCCGAAGCGCGGCAGTGGATCACCGATATCGAGAAGATGATGGAACCTCCGGTCGAGGTGGTCTGGCTGGCCTTGCGCATAGAGCGCAAGACGGGTAACCGCGAGGCAGAGGCCCGCTACGCCTCTCAACTGCGTCGCCGGTTTCCTGGTTCACCGGAGCACCGCCTGCTGACTCAGGGGCAATATGACTAAAGCGCGAATGACTGAAAGCCTGGTCGCCGATTTGGCCGACCGGCTTTCAGCAAGTACCGGCGAGACTGTCGCGCCGATAGAGTCGAACACACCGGGTTCTGTATTGCGCCGCGCGCGTGAGGCGCGCGGCCAGTCGATCGACGATGTGGCACAAGTGATCCGCTTCGGCCCGCGCCAGATCGAGGCCCTGGAGCGGGATGATTACGCCAGCCTGCCGGGGGTTACCGTGGCGCGCGGCCTGGTTCGCAACTATGCCCGGTTCCTCAAGCTCGATCCCGCACCGCTGCTGGCGCAGCTTGAGCCGGCCGTGCCGCTTTCCGAGGCGGCAGTGCGTCCGCCGGACAACATGGGCGAAGCCGGGCAGCCTACGATCGTCGAGTGGGCCTCGCCGAAGATGATTGCCGTCGGGCTCCTTGTGTTTCTGCTGGTGTTGGTGGGCTACTGGTACTCCGGCTTGCGGGACGGTGGAGGCCTGACGTGGCCTCTGGGCGGCGTTGAGGGGCGTTCGCGTGTGGCGGCACCGCCTTCAGTCGCGGCTCCGCCACTGGCCCAATCTGCCACACCTCCGGTCGCCCCAGTCACGGCTCCGGCGCTGGCGCCGGTTGCCGGGAATGAGCCAGCCAACGGCAGTGCCAAAGCCGGTGCGCCGCCCTTCAGCGGTTTGCGCGTCGAATTCGACGAGCGCTCCTGGATCGAGATCCGTGACGCCACGCAGAAAATCGTTTTCGTCGGCGAGTATCCGGCGGGGACCCGCCAGAACGTCGAAGGCAAGGCGCCCTTCCAGGTCTGGATTGGCAAGGCATCGGGTGTTCGCCTGTTCATGGGCGAGCGCAGCATCGACCTGAAACCGCACATTCGCGAAGAAGTCGCCCGGTTCAGTCTGGAATGAACGAGATGCCTCGAGGTGCGATGGCACGGCGCAACAGCCGTATGACGATGGTGGGGAAAGTCGGCGTTGGCGGCGCGGCGCCGATCGTGATCCAGTCCATGACCAACACCGATACCGAGGATGTCTTCGCAACCTCGATGCAGGTGGCGCAACTTGCGCGCGCCGGTTCGGAGCTGGTGCGCATTACGGTCAATACCCGCGAGGCTGCGGCCGCGGTGCCGAAGATTCGCGAGCGCTTGCTGCAAATGGATATCGACGTGCCCTTGATTGGCGATTTCCACTTCAACGGCCACAAGCTGCTGGCAGAGCATCCGGCGTGTGCCGAGGCCCTGGCCAAGCTGCGCATCAATCCCGGCAATGTTGGCAAGGGCGCCAGGCGCGACGAGCAGTTCGCGCAGTTGATCGAAATCGCCTGCAAGTTCGACAAGCCGATTCGCATCGGGGTCAATTGGGGCAGTCTCGACCAGGCCTTGCTCGCCCGCGTCATGGATGAAAACGCCCGGCGTCCGGAGCCCAGCGGCGCTACCGCGATCATGCGCGAAGCCATGGTGACTTCCGCCCTGGAGTCCGCTGCGCGGGCCGAGGAGCTGGGTCTGGGCGGCGACCGCATCGTGCTTTCCTGCAAGGTTTCCGGTGTGCAGGATTTGATCGCGATCTATCGCGAACTCGCGGCGCGTTGCGACTACCCGCTGCATCTGGGGCTGACCGAGGCCGGAATGGGCAGCAAGGGTATCGTTGCGTCGACGGCCGCGCTCAGCGTGTTGTTGCAGGAAGGCATCGGCGACACGATACGGGTATCCCTGACGCCAGAGCCGGGCGGCGACCGTACCCGCGAAGTGATCGTCGCCCAGGAAATCCTGCAAACCATGGGCCTGCGCGCGTTTACGCCGCTGGTGGCGGCCTGTCCCGGCTGCGGACGAACGACCAGCACGGTGTTCCAGGAACTGGCGCAGGACATCCAGGGCTATGTGCGCAGCCGCATGCCGGAATGGGCTCTGACACGAGTGGGCGTCGAGAACATGACGCTCGCCGTGATGGGCTGCGTGGTTAACGGCCCCGGCGAAAGCAAGCAGGCCAGCATCGGCATCTCGCTGCCCGGCACCGGCGAGGCGCCGGTCGCGCCGGTATATGTCGATGGTGAACGGGTGATTACGCTGCGCGGCGAAAATATTGCCGCCGAACTCCGTCAGATCGTTGACGACTATGTGTCACGAAAGTACCCGGAAAGATCCGGTCATTGATCGCGACGGGCACGGAGCAGCCGTGCCAGCCCGGACAAACATGCCATGAGCCAGACATTGCAAGCCATCCGCGGCATGAACGACATTCTGCCGGTCGAAGCCGATCTCTGGGAGGAGTTCGAGGAATCCGTGCGCGGCTGGCTGCGTGCCTACGGCTACCGGCCGATTCGCATGCCGATGGTGGAGCCGACGCCGCTGTTTGCCCGGGCGATTGGCGAAGTGACCGACATTGTCGAGAAGGAAATGTATTCCTTCGAGGATGCCCTTAATGGCGAAAGCCTCACCTTGCGCCCGGAAGGCACGGCTTCCTGCGTGCGTGCCGTGCTCCAGCACAATCTTCTCTATGATGGTCCCAAGCGCCTGTGGTACATGGGACCGATGTTTCGCCACGAACGACCGCAGAAGGGACGCTATCGCCAGTTCCACCCGGTCGGCGTGGAGGCGATGGGCTTCGCCGGGCCCGACATCGATGCGGAACAAATCGCGATGTGCGCCCGCTTGTGGGATGACATGGGGCTTCTGCGCATACGACTCGAGCTCAACTCGCTTGGTCAAGGCGCGGAACGCGCGCGTCACCGCGCGGACTTGCTGACTTACCTCGAACAGCACCATGACCAGCTTGATGCCGAGGCCCGGCGCCGCCTGCACAGCAACCCGCTGCGCATTCTTGACACCAAGAATCCGGCGCTGCAGGCCGTGGTCGAGGCGGCGCCGAAGCTGGTCGACTATCTCGGCGAAGATTCGCTCAGGCATTTCGAGGGCGTCCAGCAACTGCTCAAGGATGCCGCGATTCCGTATCGCATCAATACGCGCCTGGTGCGCGGTCTTGACTACTACAACCTTACCGTATTCGAGTGGGTGACCGAGCAACTCGGCGCGCAGGGCACGGTATGCGCCGGTGGCCGTTATGACGGTCTGATCGAACAACTCGGCGGCAAGCCCGCGCCTGCTTGTGGTTTCGCCATGGGTATCGAGCGCTTGCTTGCGCTGTGGCTGGATCAGGGTCACCGACAGGAAACCCCGGTGCCGGATGCCTATCTGGTGCATCAGGGCGAGGCGGCGGCGCGCTTTGCCTTCCGCGTCGCGGAGGCTCTGCGCAGCGCCGGCTTTGCGATCCACCTGCATTGCGGCGGCGGCAGCTTCAAGTCGCAGATGAAGAAGGCTGATGGCTCCGGCGCGCAGCTTGCACTGATAGTCGGCGATGACGAGACGGCAGCGAATCAGGTGAGCGTGAAGTCCTTGCGCTCCGGCTTCGATCAGCGCGCAGAGCAGGTTCGCGTGGGTTTCGATGACCTTGCCGCTCCTCTCGGCGATAGGCTTTTTCTCATGGAAGGCGACAATGGCAGCGTATGACCTGGAAGAACAGGAACAGCTCGACGAGCTGAAGACCTGGTGGAAGATGTACGGCAATCTGGTGACCGGCATCCTGGTCGCGGTGGCGCTGGCGGCGGTCGCCTGGCAGGGCTGGAACTGGTGGCAGCGCCAGCAGTCGATACAGGCGTCGGCAATATTCTCCGGCCTGCAAACGGCGGTGGCGCAGAAGGACGCCAAACGTGCCCGCGAACTGGCCGGCGAACTGATCGACAAGTACTCCGCCACCGCCTATGCCGGCATGGGGGCGCTGCTGGCGGCGCGCACGCAGGTCGATGCGGGTGACGCGCGGAATGCCCGCGTGCAACTGGCATGGGCCGCGGAGAACGCCAAGGACATGGGCCTGCGCGAATTGGCCAGGCTGCGATTGGCGGCCGTGCTGCTCGATGACAAGGCTTACGATGAAGCTCTGAAGCAGCTTGCAACGGAGCCGGCCGCGCCGTTTGCGCCGCGCTTCGCAGAACTGCGTGGCGACGTTTTCGCCGCACAAGGGAAGAACGCCGAGGCGCGCGATGCCTATGATGCCGCACTGACGAAATTCGCGGCCCTGGCCAAGGGCGACGAAACCCGGCAGCGCGGCGGCTACAGCGAAGTCGTCCAGGCGAAACGCGATTCACTCGGGGCAGCCAAGTGAGCGCCATGGCGCGGGCATTGGCGCCGGTGGTTGCCGCGTTGCTGCTCGGCGCGTGCTCCACCGTGGAGCAACTCAATCCCTTCGGTTCCAGCACGCCCAAGGTCAAGCCGGCGGAACTCCCGGCCATCCAGCAGACTGCCGAGCTGAAGATCCTCTGGCAGGCCGGCGTTGGCAGTGCCGGCGATTTCACGCTCTCCCCTGCCTTGGTCGGCGGCAGCGTGTATGCGGCAGGCCGTGACGGCGCCCTCGCCCGCTTCGATGACGGGCGTCAGGTCTGGCGGATTGCCGCCGGCCAGCCGATTTCCGGGGGTGTCGGCAGCGACGGCAAGCTGGTGGTGGTGGGAACACCCAAGGGCGAGGTGCTGGCCTTTGACGCGGCAACAGGTCGCGAAACATGGAAGGCGCGCGTGAGTTCCGAGGTGCTGGCAGCGCCGGCCGTGGCCGATGGGCTGGCAATCGTTCGTTCGGGCGATTCGCGGATCTTCGGTTTTGACGCGGCGGATGGCAAGCGGCGCTGGGTCTATCAGCGCAGCGCGCCGACACTGTCCTTGCGCTCGAATGTGGGTGTGGTCATGGCCGGACGCGTGACGCTGGCCGGGTTTCCCGGTGGCAAGCTGGTTGCGATCGCCAACAACAACGGTGCGGCCGTGTGGGAAGTAACGGTCGCCTTGCCCAAGGGTGCGACGGAACTCGAGCGCGTCGCCGACGTCACCAGTTCCCCCGTGATGAGCGGCAGTGCGGTCTGTGCGGCGGCGTTCCAGGGCCGCGTGGCCTGCTTCGACGCCAACAGCGGCAATGCCGCCTGGTCGCGTGACATGTCTTCCAGCGCCGGTATCGATATCGACAGCCGCAATGTTTATGTGGCCGACGACAAGGGCGCCGTGCATGCGCTGGATCGCGCCAGCGGCGCCAGCGTCTGGAAACAGGACAAGCTGTCCAACCGCGGCCTTTCGCGTCCGCTGGCGCTTGGGTCCCATATCGTGGTGGCGGACTACCAGGGAGTGGTACACCTGTTGCGCCGCGAGGATGGCGCGTTTGCCGCCCGCGCCACTACCGACGGCAGCGCCGTGCGCGCCGAGCCGGTGCGTTTCGGCGCCGGCGTCCTGGTGCAGACCGCGAATGGCGGGCTGTATGCGCTGGAAGTTCGCTGAGTGCCGTGGTCCTGGCCCGCGTGTCGATGACGTCCTGGGTGCCTGCCGCAGCATAGGATGAAGCCTATCCTGGTGATTGTCGGCCGGCCGAACGTCGGCAAGTCGACCCTGTTCAACCGTCTGACGCGTTCGCGCGATGCCCTGGTGGCCGACCAGCCGGGGCTGACGCGGGATCGCCATTACGGGCATGGCCGGCTGGGCAGCAAGCCCTATCTGGTGGTGGATACCGGCGGCTTCGAGCCGCAGGCAAAGGCAGGCATCGTGCAGGAAATGGCGCGTCAGGCCGAGGCGGCGATCGCCGAAGCCGATGTGTTGATCTTCGTGGTCGACGTGCGTGCCGGCCTCGCGCCCCAGGACAGGGTCATTGCCGAGCTGTTGCGCCGGAGCGGACGGCCATTGTTGCTGGCGGCGAACAAGGGCGAGGGCATGGATCGCGCGGTGGTCGCAGCCGAGTTCCATGAACTCGGCTGCGGCGCTCCCTGCGTGATTTCCTCGGCGCATGGCGAGGGCGTGCGCGAACTGGTCGAGCTTGCGCTGGCGCCATTTCCCGATGACGGCGAGGCGGATGATTCCGCCACCGGCCCGAGGGTAGCCATCGCCGGCAGGCCCAACGTCGGCAAGAGCACCCTGGTCAACACCCTGCTCGGCGAAGAGCGCGTAATCGCCTTCGATATGCCCGGCACGACACGCGATGCCATCGAGGTCCCGTTCGAGCGCAACGGCCGCGCCTACACGCTGATCGATACGGCGGGTCTGCGGCGCAAGGGGCGCGTGTTCGAGACCATAGAGAAATTTTCGGTGATCAAGACCCTGCAGGCCGTCGAGGAAGCGAATGTCGTGGTCCTGCTGGTCGATGCCACCCAGGAGATCTCCGATCAGGACGCGCACATCGCCGGCTTCATCATCGACGCCGGGCGGGCGCTGGTGGTCGCGGTGAACAAGTGGGACGCGGTGGATGCCTACCGCCGCGAGCGCATCAAGCAGGACATCGCCCGCAAGCTGAATTTCCTCGGCTTTGCCCGCGTGCATTACGTCTCGGCGCTGAAAGGACAGGGCATCGCCGGCATTCTGTCCTCGGTGGATAAAGCTTATGCCGCCGCAATGGCCAAGCTGTCTACGCCTAAGCTCACCCGTGTGCTGATTGCCGCCGTGGAAAAGCAGACGCCGCCGCGCCATGGCGCATTCCGCCCCAAGCTGCGCTATGCCCATCAGGGTGGCAGCAATCCGCCGATCATTGTGATTCATGGCAATGCCCTGGAACACGTTCCGGCCTCTTACAGCCGCTATCTGGAACGCTATTTTCTCGAAGCTTTCAAGCTCCAGGGCACGCCGTTGCGCATTCAATACAAGACCACGAAGAATCCCTACGTCGATTGATGCCTGCCCGCGAAAGGTAGTTCCCGGCCGGCCCGCAAGGCGAAAGCGCCGACGCGCGGAGCGTAAGTCGGCGCGGGTGGCACGGCGAGGCAAAATCGATTACAGTATTTCACTCAAAAACCAACAGTCCGCAAACAAAGGCTCAGTGAAGGCCAACCCCAGCCTGATCAAGGTTGAGCCAGGCGGCCATAACCAGAAGGATCTCCAACCATGAGCAACAAAGGGCAAATGCTACAAGACCCGTTTCTGAACACGCTGCGTCGCGAGCATGTTCCGGTCTCCATCTACCTCGTCAATGGCATAAAGCTGCAGGGGCAGATCGAATCCTTCGACCAGTACGTCGTTCTGCTGAAGAATACGGTTACCCAGATGGTGTACAAGCACGCCATTTCGACCGTGGTTCCCGCGCGCGCCGTCAATTTCGCGCAGGAATCTGACGCAGATTGATTGCCCGGTACCGCTTCCATTGCCGGCGCTTGCCACGAGATCATCGCCCTGATGTTTGAGCGTCCCGCCAGCGGTGAGAGGGCGGTTCTGGTGCAACTTGATTTCGGCGAAGGCGACTTCGCCGAACGTCTTTCCGAGTTCAATTTGCTTGTCGCCAGCGCTCGCGCCCGCCCGCTGGCAGTGATTTCCGGCAAGCGGGCGCGGCCGGATCCCGCGCTGTTTGCCGGCAAGGGCAAGGTTACCGAGATCGGTGATGCCGTGCGCTTGCACTCAGCGGATGTCGTGGTGTTCAACCACGAACCGTCGCCGGGACAACAGCGCAGCCTTGAACGCAGCCTCGAGTGCCGCGTGGTCGACCGCAGCAGCCTGATTCTCGACATCTTCGCCCTGCGCGCCAGGAGCCATGAGGGCAAGCTGCAGGTCGAACTGGCCCAGCTCCAGCATCTGGCCACCCGGCTGGTGCGCGGCTGGACTCACCTTGAACGGCAGAAGGGCGGCATCGGCCTGCGCGGTCCCGGTGAAAAGCAGCTCGAAACCGATCGCCGTCTGCTCGGCAAGCGGGTCGCTCTGCTCAAGGATCGTCTGAAACAACTGGAGCGCCAGCGCGAAGTACGCCGACGCGCGCGCACACGCGGCGAAGTCCTGGCGATATCGCTGGTGGGCTACACCAACGCGGGCAAGAGCACGCTGTTCAACGCCTTGACGAAGGCCGGCGCCTATGCCGCCGACCAGCTTTTCGCCACGCTGGATACCACCTCGCGCCGGCTGTTTGTCGAGGGTGCGGGGCCGATCGTGCTGTCCGATACCGTCGGTTTCATTCGCGACCTGCCACATGCCCTGGTGGCGGCTTTTCAGGCGACCCTGGAAGAGACCGCGCAAGCCGATCTGCTGTTGCATGTAGTGGATTCCGCCAGCCCCGACCGTGACCAGCAAATAGCCGCAGTGGGCTCGGTGTTGAAGGAGATCGGGGCGCTCGAAGTGCCACAGATACTGGTGTGGAACAAACTTGACCTGATGGCCTCCAGCCCCGGAATCGAGCGTGATGACTGTGGTAACATTTCACGGGTTCGCTTGAGTGCCCGCACGGGAGTGGGTTTGTCGTTGCTGCGCGAGGCTCTGGCTGAAGTAGCGAATCGCCATAACGAACGCTCCGCTGTCGCGGCCTGATTTTTTCCTTAAGCTTTTCTTCGTCCCCAGCCAAACCACATGAATGTGATCGCAGGAATCCTAATGTCTCTCAACGACCACGGCTGGGGCAATCAGCCGGGTGGCGGCAAACGCGGTGGCGGCAATCAAGGTCCTCCCGATCTCGAGGAACTCTGGCGCGATTTCAATCGTCGCTTGTCTGGCCTGTTTGGCAACAAGGGTGGTGGTGATGGCGGTGGCGGTGGCGGTGACGCTGGCAAGCGGATGCCATCCATCAGCCCGAGGCAGTTCGGCGGCGGCATCGGCATCGTTCTGATGCTGGTGGTAGCGATCTGGCTCGGCAGCAGCTTCTATATCGTCGATGCTTCGCAGCGCGGCGTGGTTCTGCAGTTCGGCCGTTTCAATGAAACCACTGAACCCGGTCTGCGCTGGCGTCTGCCGTGGCCGATCCAGAGCCATGAAATCGTCAATGTCACCGGCGTGCGCACGGTAGAGGTCGGCTATCGCGGCTCGGACAAGAACAAGGTTCTCAAGGAGGCGCTGATGCTGACCGACGACGAGAATATCGTGAATGTCCAGTTCGCCGTGCAGTACCTTCTGTCCGATCCGAAGGATTATCTGTTCAACAATCGCCATCCCGATGATGCCGTGATGCAGGCTGCGGAAACCGCGATTCGCGAGGTGGTCGGCAAGAGCAAGATGGACTTCGTGCTCTACGAGGGGCGCGACCAGATCGCTGCGAATACGCAGAAACTGATCCAGGATATTCTCGATCGCTACAAGACCGGCATTCTGGTTCGCTCGGTCAATATGCAGAGCACCCAGCCGCCGGAGCAGGTGCAGGCTGCCTTCGATGACGCTGTCAAGGCGGGACAGGACCGCGAGCGACAGAAGAACGAAGGCCAGGCCTACGCCAACGACGTGATTACCCGCGCGGGTGGCGCAGCGTCGCGACTGATGGAGGAAGCCACCGGCTACCGTCAGCGCATCATCGTTACCGCCGAGGGCGACGCCTCGCGCTTCAAGCAGGTTCTCACCGAGTACAGCAAGGCGCCGGAAGTAACGCGCAGCCGCATGTATCTGGAAACCGTGCAACAGGTCTATGCCAATACCAGCAAGGTGATGCTCGACGCCAAGGGGTCGGGCAACCTGCTCTATCTGCCGCTGGACAAACTGATGCAGGCGACGGCTGCCGCCGTCCCCGCGGCTTCGGCGGAAGCCGCAGCCGTACCGCGTGGCCTGGCGCCAGGGCCTGCGGTGGCGACGCCGGATGCGCCGCCGCAGACAGAGCGCTCGGCGCCGGGGGATGCCAGTTCGCGCGGCAACCTGGGTTCGCGCGAGCGGGGAGAACGCTGATGCAGCGCCATCTGTCCTTTGTCGCTTCATTCCTGTTCGGCCTGCTGGCGCTGTTCGCAATGACGATTTTCACTGTCGATCAGCGTCAGTTTGCGATCATCTTCCAGCTAGGAGAAATCAAGGAAGTCATTTCCGAACCCGGTCTGGCCTTCAAGTGGCCGCTGATCCAGAACGTCAGAATTTTCGACAAGCGCATCCTGACACTGGATTCGCCGGAGCCGGAGCGGTTTCTCACCGCCGAAAAGAAGCCGGTGTTGGTGGATTCCTTCGTCAAGTGGCGGATCAACGACGTCAAGCTGTACTACGTTTCGGTAGGCGGCGACGAAATGCTGGCCAAGACGCGACTGTCGCAGACGGTCAATGCGGGCTTGCGCGAAGAGTTCGGCCGACGCACGGTGCATGACGTGGTTTCGGGCGCGCGCGACGACATCATGGTGGTGGTGAAGAAGAAGGCCGATGCAGAAATGCGTGCGATCGGCGTCGAAATCGTCGATGTGCGCCTGAAACGCGTTGACCTTCCGCCGGAAGTGTCCGAGTCGGTCTATCGACGCATGGAAACCGAGCGCAAGCGCGTGGCCAGCGAATTGCGCGCCGAGGGCGCCGCGGAAGCGGAGAAAATCAGGGCCAATGCCGATCGCCAGCGCGAAGTGATCCTGGCCGAGGCCTATCGCGATGCTCAGAAGATCAAGGGCGAAGGCGATGCGAAGGGAGCGGCGATCTACGGCCGCGCTTTCGGCGAGAATCCCGAGTTCTATGCTTTCTATCGCAGCCTCGAAGCCTATCGTGGCAGTTTCCGGACCAAGAGCGACCTGATGGTGCTCGAGCCCAACTCCGAGTTCTTCAAGTATCTGAAGAGCAGCGGCAAGGGCAAGTAGTTCGGGTCGGTACCGGTCTTGAAATGTTCGACATCCTGCTGCTGGCCTTCGCACTGATGCTGGTGATTGAAGGCCTCCTGCCCTTTCTGGCGCCGCGCGTCTGGAGGGAAGCTTTCCGTCGCGTGACCGAACTCTCCGACGGGCAGATTCGGTTCATCGGCCTGTCCTCGATGCTGGTCGGGGTCGTCCTGCTCACGGTTTTCCACTGAGTTTCATGGCGAGTCGGCGCTGGCTCCTGCCGGAGGCGATTGAAGACGTGCTGCCCCGCGACGCGACGCGCATCGAGGCCCTGCGACGCAGCCTGCTCGACGAATTCGCGCTCCACGGCTATCAGTTCGTCATTCCACCGTTGCTTGAGTACGTCGAATCGCTGCTCACCGGCAGCGGCCGCGATCTTGACTTGCGCACGTTCAAGCTGGTGGATCAACTCTCCGGTCGCGGCATGGGTGTGCGTGCCGACATCACGCCGCAGGTAGCGCGTATCGACGCCCATCTGCTCAACCGCAAGGGTGTGGCACGGCTGTGTTACTGCGGCAGTGTCCTGCACACCCTGCCGGCCGGCTTCAATGCCACGCGCGAGCCCTTGCAGATCGGCGCCGAGCTCTATGGCCACGCGGGACTGGAGGCCGACATCGAGGCGATTCGCCTTCTGGCCGCCGCGCTGCGCCTGTGCAACATTGCCGCCTCGCGCGTTGATCTCGGACATGTCGCAGTCTTTCGCGCACTCGCCAAACAGTCTGGTTTGGCAGCGGAGGCGGAAGAGGAGCTTTTTGGCGCTCTGCAAGGCAAGGACGTGCCGACGGTGCGCGAGCTTGTCGCAGGCCTCGCCGAGCCCTTCCGCTCGGCGCTGCTGGTCCTGCCCGAGCTGTATGGCGACCGGCGGGTGCTGGACCGCGCGGCCCAGGTCTTGCCGGCGTTGCCGGAGATCGGTGCGGCGTTGTCCGATCTGCGACGCCTCGCCGATGCTCTTGCTGACTTGCCCTTGAGCTTCGATCTGGCGGACCTGCGCGGTTACCACTATCACAGCGGCGTCGCCTATGCGGCCTATTGCGCCGCCAGTCCGGGTGCAGTGGCGCTCGGCGGTCGTTATGATGATTTTGGCCGGGCTTACGGTCGCGCGCGACCGGCCACCGGGTTTTCGATGGACTTGCGTGAACTCGCGCGGCTATCTCCGAATGGCGCAGCGCGTGGCGCGATTCTGGTTCCCTGGCCGGAAGACGACGCCCTCGCTTTGCGTGACGGGGATGCCGCTTTATGTCCCGAAGGGACGGTATCCCGGACGCGGGCCGTCAATGCCGAGGCAGCGCGCCTGCGCGCGCAAGGCGAGCGCGTGGTGCTGGCCTTGCCGGGTCACGAGGGCTCCTGGCGCGAAGCAGGCTGCGACCGGATTCTGGTACGCGGCGGCGACAACTGGATCATTGAATCCCTGAAGGAAGATTGAAATGGCAAAGAACGTCGTGGTTGTCGGTACGCAGTGGGGCGACGAGGGCAAGGGCAAGATCGTCGATTGGCTGACAGATCACTCACAGGGAGTGGTGCGCTTTCAGGGCGGCCACAACGCCGGCCATACGCTGGTCATCGGCGGCAAGAAGACGGTCTTGCATCTGGTGCCCTCGGGCATCCTGCGTGCCGGCGTCACCTGCTACATCGGCAACGGTGTCGTGCTGTCGCCTGAAGCGCTGATGAAAGAGCTCGACGAGCTTACGGTGGCCGGCATCGATGCCGAGGCGAGGCTGAAGATATCCGAAGCCTGCCCGTTGATCCTGCCCTATCACCAGGCCATCGACCTCGCCCGTGAGGTCGCGCGCGGCAGCAACAAGATCGGCACCACCGGGCGTGGGATCGGGCCTGCCTACGAGGACAAGGTGGCGCGGCGCGGTCTGCGGGTGCAGGATGTGACGAAGCCCAAGCGCTTCGCCGAACGGCTGGGGGAGATTCTCGAGTACCACAACTTCGTGCTGAAGAAATTCCATGGTGCCGAGGCGGTCGATTTTCAGCGGATCTACGATGGCGCGATGGCGATCGCGCCGCGTCTCACCAGGATGATCGCCGATGTGCCGCGCGCGCTCTATGAGGCACACAAGGCGGGAGCCAATCTGTTGTTCGAGGGTGCTCAGGGCACCTTGCTCGACATCGATCATGGCACCTATCCCTTCGTCACCTCATCCAATTGCGTCGCCGGTGCGGCGGCGGCGGGCGCGGGGGTGGGGCCGGGCATGCTGCACTATATCCTCGGGATTACCAAGGCCTACACCACTCGGGTGGGCGGCGGTCCCTTCCCGACCGAGCTTTACGACGCGGTCGACAAACAGGACCCGGTCGGCAAGCACATGGCCACCAAGGGCCACGAATTCGGCGCCACCACCGGGCGCGCGCGGCGCTGCGGCTGGTTCGACGCCGCCGCATTGAAGCGCGCGATCCAGATCAATGGCGTCTCTGGGCTGTGCATCACCAAACTGGATGTGCTCGACGGTGTCGAGGAACTCAAGATCTGCACCGGCTATCGCCTCAACGGCCGTGTTTCCGACATCCTGCCGGTGGGCGCCGATGATCTTGCCTCCTGCGAACCCATCTACGAGTCTCTTCCCGGCTGGAAGGGCAGCACCGTGGGCGTAAAGACGCTGGAGGGCTTGCCCGTGGAGGCGCGGGCCTACATCAAGCGGATGGAAGAGCTTTGCGATGTGCCGGTGGACATGATCTCGAC
This sequence comes from Sulfuritalea sp., assembly GCA_016712985.1. Classification (GTDB taxonomy): domain Bacteria; phylum Pseudomonadota; class Gammaproteobacteria; order Burkholderiales; family Rhodocyclaceae; genus Sulfuritalea. The sequence continues at coordinate 56,041 of JADJQA010000013.1, forward strand.
CGGCCCTGATCGCGAAGAGACCATTGTCTTGAGGCACCCCTTCGAGTAGGAGGGCACCACCAATCGTGGAAAAACCTGCTGTCCTTGCTTTTCTCGTTGTCGCATAACATGCTGGTGCCCAGGAAGGGACTCGAACCCCCACGCCTCGCAGCGCTAGTACCTGAAACTAGTGCGTCTACCAATTCCGCCACCTGGGCTGGCGCGAAACGAGGCGCGAATTCTAAAGGAAAAGGCCAGATTGTCAAACAAGCCGGATAGCACCCAAAAGCTTTCAAAAATGCGTCGCGCCGATCCGCACTTCGAGCGCGAAAAGGCGCAGTACGAACATCCCTTGCCGAGCCGCGAATACATCCTGCAAATTCTGACCGCGCAGGGGGCGCCGCTGGAGTTTGAACGCCTGGTCGAACTGCTCGATATCCAGCCGGCCGAGATCGAACCCTTCCAGCGGCGGCTGGGCGCCATGGCGCGCGAGGCCCAGTTGTTGCAGAACCGGCGCGGCGACTGGTTGATTCCGGACAAGGCCGATCTGGTTCGTGGTCGTATTGCCGGCCATCCGGATGGCTTCGGCTTTCTGATTCCCGAAGCGGGTGGCGCCGACCTGTTCCTTTCCGCGAAGGAAATGGACAAGGTGCTGCACGGCGACAAGGCCATCGCACGGGTCATCGGCGTCGATCGCAAGGGCCGGCCGGAAGGCAAGATCGTCGAAGTCACGGAGCGCGCCAATCGGTATGTGGTCGGCCGCGTGGTCGAGGAGCATGGCGTGCGCTTCGTCGCAGCGGAGAACAAACGCATCAGCCAGGATATTCTGCTGGCGCCACCCGAGAAGGGAAGCAAGAAGGCGCTCAAGGCGCAGTCCGGACAGGTGGTGATGATCGAGCTGATCGAGCAGCCGAGCAAGCATTCGCAACCCATCGGCCGCCTGGTCGAAGTACTCGGCAACTATGCCGACCCCGGCATGGAAATCGAGATTGCGCTGAGGAAACATGAGCTGCCCTACGAGTTCTCGACCGCTGCGCTGGCGGAAACCCGGAAGCTGCCTGATGCCGTGCGCAAGTCGGACTGGAAGGGCCGCGAAGACGTAACCAGCCTGCCGCTGGTGACCATAGACAGTGAGACGGCAAGGGACTTCGATGATGCCGTGTTTTGCGAACGTCAGGGCAAGGGCTTTCGTCTCGTCGTGGCGATTGCCGATGTTTCCCACTATGTTGCGGCGGGGGGCGGACTGGATGGCGACGCCTATGCTCGCGGCAACTCGGTGTACTTCCCGCGGCGCGTGATTCCGATGCTGCCGGAGAAACTCTCCAACGGCCTGTGCTCGCTCAACCCGCAGGTGGAACGACTGTGCATGGTGTGCGACATGGCCATCAACGCCACGGGCGCCATCAGTCGCTATCGCTTCTATCCAGCGGTGATGTTCTCGCACGCGCGGCTGACCTACACGGAGGTGGCGGCGGCCCTCTACGACAAGGATGCCGACACGCGCGCGCGTTTGGCGCCGCTGTTGCCGCATCTGGAGGCGCTGGACAGCCTCTACCGGCAACTGGCGAAGGAACGCGTCAAGCGTGGCGCCATCGATTTTGAAACCGTCGAAACGCGCATGATCTTCGATGACCATGGCAAGATCGAGCGCATCGAGCCCTACGAGCGCAACGATGCGCATCGGTTGATCGAGGAATGCATGCTGGCGGCCAATGTCTGTGCCTCGGAGTTCCTTCGCGAACATCAGCATCCGGCCCTCTATCGCGTGCATGAAGGCCCGACCCCCGAGCGCTTGGTAAAACTGAGGGACTTCCTCGGTACTTTCGGTTTCCAGCTTGGCGGCGGCAACACGCCCAAGGCACAGGACTACGCCAAGCTGCTGGAAAAGATCGGCCAGCGACCTGACCGGCAACTGCTGCAAACCGTGATGCTGCGCTCATTGCGTCAGGCGATCTACAGCCCGGACAACGTGGGTCACTTCGGTCTGGCTTACGAGAGCTATACCCATTTCACTTCGCCGATCCGACGCTATCCGGATTTGCTGGTGCATCGCGCGATCAAGTCGGCGCTGTTGGCAAAGCAGTACGAACCGGGCAGTTGGGAGGAAGTCGGCCTGCATTGTTCGATGACCGAGCGTCGTGCCGACGATGCCACGCGCGATGTCGATGCCTGGCTCAAGTGTTTTTACATGAAGGACCGTGTCGGCGAGACCTTCGAGGGCAGTATTTCCTCGGTGGTGCCTTTTGGCATTTTTGTCGCGCTGGACGGGGTGTTTGTCGAGGGCCTGGTGCATGTATCCGAGCTTGGCCCTGATTATTTTCATTTCGATGAGAAGTAGCACCCCCTGGTTGGCGAGCGCAGCGGTCGGCGTTTCCGTCTTGCCGATCGCGTGAGCGTGCAGTTGACGCGGGTCGACATGGAAGCCAACAAAATAGACTTTCGTCTGGCTGATCCGGTGCCGGTGCACGCCAGGACAAAGTATTGACATAAAATTCTCCTGCGGCCGCGCTACCCTCGATCCCGAAAGGCAATTGCATGTACTCCGGAATTCTTGATCTCCCCTGGTGGGGATATATCCTTGTTGCCTTGGCGCTGACTCATGTCACGATCGCCGGAGTCACCATCTTCCTGCATCGGCATCAGGCGCATCGCGCGCTGGAACTGGGGCCAATTCCCAGCCATTTTTTCCGGTTCTGGCTGTGGATGACTACGGGAATGATCACCAAGGAGTGGGCGGCGATTCACCGCAAGCACCATGCCAAGTGCGAGACTGCCGAGGATCCGCATAGTCCGCGGGTGCTCGGTCTGAGTCGTGTCCTTTGGACCGGCGTGTTCCTCTACGTGAAGGAGTCACGCAATGTTGACACGCTGGAGCGCTACGGCCACGGCACGCCCGATGACTGGCTGGAGCGGAAACTCTATTCGCCGCTGCACAAGGCCGGCGTCGTATTGATGCTGGGGATCGATGTCGCCTTGTTCGGCGTCTGGCCCGGCGCGCTGATCTGGGTCGTGCAGATGGTCTGGATTCCCTTCTGGGCGGCTGGAGTGGTGAATGGCATCGGACACTTCTGGGGTTATCGGAACTTCGCTTGCGCGGATGCCTCGACCAACTTCTTTCCGCTGGGCATTCTGATTGGCGGCGAGGAACTGCACAACAATCATCACGCTTTCGCTACCTCGGCCAAGCTGTCAAACAAATGGTACGAATTCGACGTCGGCTGGTTGTACATCCGGCTGATGGAGATGATCGGTCTGGCGCGAGTGAAGAAGGTCGCGCCGATACCCCGGCTCGGAGCAATTCGACCCGCCATAGATCTTGACATGCTGCAAGCGGTGGTGACGCATCGCTATGACGTTCTGGCGAAGTACCTCAAGACCCTGCGCCATCTTGCCGCCGAGGAATTCGATCAATTGAGGATCGATGCCCGCGAAGGCCGCTCGATGAAGCGTCTGTTGGGTGAAGACGGTGCGGCGCTGCCGCACAAAGAGCGCCTGACGGCCGTTCTCGACAGGAGTGAGCCCCTGGCAAAGGCCTATGCCATGCGAGCCGACCTTGAGGCGCTGTGGGCTCGTTCGTCGGCTTCGCACGACCAGTTGGTCAAGCAGTTGCAGGACTGGGTCGCCCGCGCCGAGCACAGTGGCATCCGTCAACTGGAGGAGTTTTCGCTGCGCCTGCGGTGCTATGCCGTCTGAAAAGCCGAAAAAAACCCGCCCGGTTAACACTGAGCGGGTTTTTGTCGGTGAAGCCGCAATTTACTTCAGCTTCACTTCCTTGTAGGCGACATGCTTGCGCGCCTTGGGGTCATATTTCAGGAACTCCAGCTTTCCCGGGGTGGTTTTTTTGTTCTTTGTGGTCGTATAGAAGTGCCCCGTGCCGGCTGTGGATTCCAGCTTGATCTTTTCGCGTCCGCCCTTGGCCATGATGCTTTCTCCTGTTAGACGCGCTCGCCGCGCTCACGCAGCTCGGCGAGGACAACGTCGATGCCCTTCTTGTCGATGGTGCGCAGACCGGCGTTCGAAACGCGCAGGCTGATCCAGCGGTTTTCCGTTTCGATCCAGAATCGACGGCTGTGCAGGTTCGGCAGGAAGCGACGCTTGGTCTTGTTGTTGGCGTGGGACACGTTATTCCCCACCATCGGGGCCTTGCCCGTTACTTGACAAACGCGAGACATGTGGTGCTCCTGAATGCTGATTTCGCAAAGCTCACCATTATAGCCACCAATCGATGGAAAACCCAGTCTTTTTAGATCAGGCCGCGCCCGGCGAAGGACATGGCTTCCGCGCTTCCCGTGACGATGAAATGGTCCAGCAGCTTTACGTCTATCAGCGCCAGAGCCTGTTTCAGCGAGGCAGTCAGCACTTCGTCTGCGCGTGAAGGTTCTGCGAGTCCAGAGGGGTGATTGTGCGCGAGGATCACCGCGCCGGCGTTGTGCCGCAGTGCGCTCTTGACGACTTCACGTGGATAGACACTGGTCTGTGTCAGTGTGCCGCGAAACAGTTCTTCGCTGTCGATCAGCCGGTTCTGCGCATCCAGCCAGAGGGCGACGAGGACCTCGTGCTGCAGGCTGCCAAGTGACAGCCGCAGCCAGTCGCGAACGGCCTTTGGCGAGGCCAGCGCATCCTTCAGCTTCATCGCGCCGGCAAGTGCGCGGCGCGCGAGTTCAAGTATCGCGGCGAGCTGCGCGGCCTTTGCCGGCCCAATGCCGGGCAGGCGGGCGAGTTCCCTGGTGCTGGCGGCCGCCAGGCGAGCCAGGTCGCCATCGAAGCTTGCCAGCAGCTCGCGCGCCAGATCCACCGCGCTCTTGCCGCGTACGCCGACACGCAGAAAGATCGCCAGCAGTTCGGCGTCCGACAGGGCCGCCGCGCCTTGCTGGATAAGCCGCTCGCGCGGGCGTTCGGCTACGGGCCAATCGCGTATGGCCATGGTTTAGAATCTCCGCTTGGTTGCCTGTTGGCGGGATTTTAATGTCATGAACGAATTTCAGGGCAAACGCATTGTGCTGGGTGTGACCGGTGGCGTCGCGGCCTACAAGGCGGCAGAACTGGTGCGCCTGCTGGTCAAGGCCGGTGCAGAGGTGGATGTCGTTCTGACGGCGGCCGGCGCGCAGTTCGTCGGTGCGGCCACTTTTCAGGCACTCACCGGCCGCCGTGTCTGGCAGGCGCTGTGGGACGAGCGCATGGACAATGGCATGGCGCACATCGACCTGACGCGGGGTGCGGCGGCATTGCTGGTGGCTCCGGCGACCGCGGATTTTCTGGCCAAGCTGGCGCATGGCTTTGCCGACGACCTGCTGTCCACGCTTTGCCTGGCGCGCGATTGTCCCCTGCTGGTGGCCCCGGCGATGAACCGCCAGATGTGGGAGAACCCGGCTACGCAACGCAATGTTGCGCAATTGGCCGCCGACGGCGTCAATATTCTCGGCCCCGCGCATGGCGAACAGGCCTGCGGCGAAGTCGGTGATGGACGCATGCTCGAAGCCGCCGAACTGTTCGATGACCTATATTCGTCCCTGCAAGCCAGACCCCTGTCTGGCAAGCGCGTCTTGCTCACCGCCGGGCCGACCTTCGAGGCGCTTGACCCGGTGCGCGGTTTCACCAACTCCAGTTCCGGAAAGATGGGGTTTTCGCTGGCGCGCGCATGCGTGGAGGCGGGTGCCGAAGTGACACTGGTCGCCGGCCCGGTTTCACTCGCCACGCCACGCGGGGTGCGGCGCGTGGACGTGCAGAGCGCCTGGCAAATGCGCGAGGCGGTGATGCAGGCATTGCCAGGTCAGCAGGTGTTCATTGGCGTCGCGGCCGTGGCCGACTACCGGCCGCGTCAGGTCGCGCCGCAGAAGATCAAGAAGAGCGCAAGCAGTCTGACGGTCGAACTCGAAGCCAATCCCGATATCCTCGCCGAAGTGGCGGCCTTGCCGGATGCACCGTTTTGCGTCGGCTTCGCCGCCGAGAGCCGGGACCTGGCGACCTATGCGGAAGGCAAGCGCGTCGCGAAAAACCTGCCTCTGGTGGTCGGCAATCTGGTGCAGGATGGACTGGGCGGCGACAGCAATGCCGTGACCCTGTTCGATGCGGCAGGCGCGCACGTCCTGCCCCCAGCGGACAAGACCGAAGTGGCGCGCGGCATCGTCGCGCATGTCGCCGCCCTGATGGAGAAGCCGCGTGGCCAGCATTGACCTGAAGATCCTCGATGCGCGTCTGCGGGACGAGCGCTATGCCCCGCGGTACGCCACGCCGGGTTCGGCTGGCATTGACTTGCGCGCCTGCATCGAAATTGCGATCAGGATTCGTCCGGGCGAAACCATCATGATTCCGACCGGGATCGCCATTCATTTGTCGGCCCCCTCGCTGGCGGCAATGATCCTGCCCCGCTCCGGACTGGGTCACAAGCACGGCATCGTGCTGGGCAATCTGGTCGGGCTGATTGATTCGGACTATCAGGGCGAGATCTTCGTATCCACCTGGAATCGTGGTCACGATAGCTTCACGCTGAACCCGCTGGATCGCCTGGCGCAACTGGTCGTCATACCGGTGGTTCAGGTCGCATTCAATCTGGTTGATGAATTCCCCGCCAGCGAACGTGGCGCTGGCGGCTTTGGCAGCACGGGCGTGGCCGGATAAGTCACCGGCCAAACATGGGGGGAAGCAAATGAAGAGCCTTGTCAAACCGTTGCTCGCGCTTGCACTCATCCTGCTTGCCGCGCCAACTGCCGCCGCGCCGGCCGGCGGTGAAGCTTCTCCGCGCGTGGCCGAGATCATCGCCTCGCGCTGCGCCCTGTGCCATGGCCCCGAAGGTGAAAGCGCCAGCGCGATCTATCCGCGGCTGGCGGCGCAGCATCCGGGCTACCTGAAAAAGCAGCTCAAGGATTTCCGCGATGGCCAGCGCAAGAGCGACACGATGAGTGACATGGTCAAGGACTTGAAGGATGAGGATATCGCTGCGCTGGCAACGTTTTTCGCGAGCAAGAAGGCGGGCGGGCGCCAGTCCGGCGATGTCGATCTGGCGGGGGTGGGCAAGTTCATTTTTCATCGCGGCAACACCTTCTCCGGGGTATCGGCCTGCGCCTCCTGCCATGGACCCAAAGGTTTCGGTACGGAGCACTTGCCGCGCCTCGCCGGGCAGCACCCGGCCTATATCGAAACCCAGTTGAAGGAATTCAACAAGCGCGAACGCACCAACGACAACTCGATAATGCATTCGATTGCGTCGAAGCTGACCGAACTCGAAACCAAGGCCGTGGCGGTGTATATCGGGGGACTACAGTAGGGTCTGAGCAAACACGCGCCGCCGTCCCGTCAGCGCCGATTCCTAGCTGCGTGCGCGGTGGGTAGCCGATGTCGGCAGGGGACAGCCTCCACGAGCTTCCGCACGGAGATGCAGCCAGCGCCGAGTCTCCCAGACACCATGGCCTGACGAAAAAACAAACCCCGCCGTGGCGGGGTTTGTCGTTGGACGCAAGAAGCAGCGATCAGGTCGACATTTCGGTCAGGATGTTCTTCAGCCAGCTTTCGCCGTACACGTGCTCCATCTTGGTGAGCGAGAAGTCGACTGGGGAAATTGCCGTTGCGCTCGACTTGATCTTGCCATTCTCGAGCTTGAACACTTGCGCGATGCTCACCGACTCGTGATCGTTGATGGCGCTGTAGCAGACGTTGACACCTGACATTTCGATGGTCTCCTTGCCATTCATCAGGTTCACGACGTTCATGGCACAAATCTTGGCCTGTGAGTTGGCCGAATAGGCAGACTTCGGCATCGGGGGGCCGTCGGAGGGCAGTGCCGTGGCGTCGCCGATGACGTGGATACCCTTGTGCCTTGTCGATTCGAAAGTGACCGCATCGACCTGGACACCATTTCTTGTCGTCGCCCACCAGTCCTGCCTTGACGGCGATGTCGCCGGCGCGCTGGGATGGGATCAGGTTGATTACGTCACCCTTGAAATCCTCGATGCCTTCGACGCTGACGAGCATGGCGCCGGTGTCGGCCTTGGTGATTTTCTTGCCGCCAACGTACTGCAGATTGTCTTTGTAATAGGTGCTCCAGGCCTTGGTGAACAGTGGCTTCTTGGAGACCACGTCGGGGTTGGCATCGATCAGGATCACCTTGGACTTCGGCTTGTGCTTCTTGAGGTAATGGGCGATCAGGCAGGAACGCTCGTAGGGTCCGGGCGGACAGCGGTAGGGCGTGAGCGGCATGCTGATGATTACGGTGCCGCCATCCTTCATTGATTGCAACTGATTGCGCAGCAGCGTCGATTGCGCGCCGGCCTTCCAGGCGTGAGGGAAGATTTCCGCCGTCCTGGCGTCGTAACCTTCGATTTCCTCGGTACGGAAGTCGATGCCGGGGGAGACGATCAGACGGTCGTACGCCAGTGTGCCCTCGGTGGTCACCACTTTCTTGCCGGCCGGGTCGATGGCGGTGACTTCCGCATACACCATCTTGACGCCGTGATTCGCCGCGAGCTTGTCGTAGCCTATGGTCAGGCTCTTCATGTCGTTGGTGATGCCGGTGATGTAGAAGTTGCTGAACGGGCAGGAAACGAACTGCCGGTTTTTTTCGATCATCACCACTTCGATCGAACTGTCGTGCATGCGCACGTATTTGGCGGCGATCGCGCCGCCAAAGCCGCCGCCGACGACCACGACGCGGCGCGCGCTGCCCTTGGGCATCATGTCGGCGGCGGAGCCGGCGGCAACGCCCGGAGCGCCTTGCGTTGCACAGCCCGCGAGGGCCAGGCCGGACGCGCTGCCGACCAGCTTGATGAAGTTTCTGCGATCCAATGTCATGTTGTGTTCTCCCTTATTTGACGCTGGCGTAGAAATGCAGCAAGGCTTCCAGATCCTGCTTGGAGAGCGGCTTTACCTTTTCGGCCATCTTCTCCGGCATCTTGCGCGCGCCGGACTGGTACAAGTCCATCTGCATCTGCAGATAGGTCAGCCACTGGCTGGCCATCACCGGGGTGTCGTCCTTGCCTTCCTTGCCATCCTCCAGATGGCAGCGCGAGCAGTTGGCTTCCTGAAGTTCGGCGCCTCTCTTCACCTTGGCGGCGTCAACCAACTGTGTGGTGGGGTGGAACTTCTGCTTGGAGAAGAATTCCGCCATCGCCTCGAATTCGGCGTCGGTGTAACCCTTGGCCAGGCGACCCATGACGGTGGAGGGGCGTTCGCCGCTCTTGAATTTCTTCATGGCGTCGACGATGGCCGTCTTCGACTGGCTGGCCAGGCTCGGCATCGTCAGACCGGCGCTGCCGCCGTTGGTGCCATGACAGCCGGCGCAGGCATGGGACAGCATCGCCGGCGAGGGCGGCGCGGCTTGCGCCGTCGCGGACACAGCCAGGACGCCGGCGGCCAAAGCCCATCCACTCCACTTCATCGTCATTCTTGTCTCCTCATGGTATTGATGAAATTACGGCTCACGAAACCAAAGCATAGCGGCGGCTTGGTGCAGTCGCGCCTGCAAGAGCAGGCGCTAAGTCGAGACCATTGCCCGTTCGCCGTCCTACTGCTTTTGTACGTCGATGTAGCTCTTCACGCCCGGGTTGGGCTTGTCCAGACCGAACTGGTAGCCCAGCGAAACATAGTGGAAGCGGGCGTTGGTGTAGTCCTCGTGAATCGCGAAGCCGAAGTTATACACCTTGTCCGCGGTAATGGCATGGTCACCCTTGACGCCACCGGCCAGAGTACGCTCGAAAGTCACTATCCACTTGTTGCCTTCCTTCTTGCCTTCCGCCTTGAGCAGAGCCTTGCCGCCTTCCATGTGACGGGCTTCGGCGACGTGACCGTCGACCGGCGTCTTTTCGCCACTGCGGTACTGGATCAGGTCCATGAATTTGCCGGAGGCCAGGTCGCCATTCTTGATGTACTTGGTCTTCTTGTCGTCCTTGGCATCCTTCATGCTGCGCAGATCGTTGTGGCAAGTTGCCCAGCAGCCGTTGAGTTCCGCGCCGTCGACCGTGCCGCCGCCATCGAACATCATGGTCAGCTTGACCTCGTTCTTCGCGTCGAGCTTCTTCGTCCCGGTCTTTGGGGGTACCCACTCGAAGCGGAAGTAGATCTTGCTGCCATCATGCGCTGCCTGGAACATCACCGGGATTGCCCCCACCTTTCCGGCCGGCGGCGTCGGCTCAAGGACGGTCTTGGAACTGCCGACGGGCTTACCGGCAACGATCTTGTCGCCGATCTCCTGCGCATCGCCTTCGTGGCACTTGGCGCAACTGCGCTTCTTGTCCACGATGTCCGGCACAGCCGAGTGATCGGGCTTGTTCATGACCCATTCGAGGGAAGACTGGCCAGGATAGAACAGGGTCATCTTGCGCTGGGGAACCTTGCTCCAGTCCGGAGCCGCGAGCGCCGCGCCGGCGAACATCGCGCCTGCCGCAATAGCCAATGCAATCTTTTTCATCGTTTCCGTCCTCTCTCAACAAGCAAAAAATGTCGGTGAAGCAAGCCGCAGGAATCCTGTCAGCTTTCCTTCTTCGCTGCCTTGGCCGCTTCTTCCTGCTCCAACAAGTGATGCACCGGCTTGTGGGCGATACCCTTGTGGCAGTCGATGCAGGTCTTGCCATCCTCGAGCGCACCCTCGTGCTTGACCACTGAGCGGTCTTTCTGCTTTTCCGGATCCATGGTCTCGAAATGGTGGCAGTTGCGGCATTCCTTGGAATCGGACGCCTTCATTTTCTCCCAGACGCGCTTTGCCATCTCCAGGCGATGGGCCTCGAATTTCTCCGGTGTATCGATTGTGCCCCGCAGGTGGCCGATGACATCGCGCGCAGCCAGCACCTTCATGGTCAGCTTGCGTCCGTAGTCAATAGGATTCTTGCTGCTGGCAACGTGGCAGTCGGCGCAGGAAGCCGTGGGGCCGGAGCGGTTCTTGTAGTGCACCGTTTTTTTCAGTTCCTCGGCAAGAATACCCATCTCGTGGCAGGACAGGCAAAACTCGGTGCGGTTGGTATATTCCATGCCGGTGTTGAGGCCACCCCAGATGACGACTCGACCCAGGACACCGATGACGATCATTCGCAGAATCGAGCATTGCGGCGGCCTGCGAAGAAAACTGAAAAATCCGGGTTTGCCCTCGGGCTTCGGTGTTTCGTCTGCCATTGTTCAAATCCAAATGGTTCGTCGGCCGCGCGTGGCACAGCGTTTGATTTTGAGTCAATGGAAATGGCCAAGCGCACGCAGCATACACCTATAGGTGCTGGTACTTCGCCGATCTCCCCCAACGCAACTTTATATAAACGTCACTGTTGTGCGAGGGGGATTATTGCAGGGCTGTCCAGACCGGTAAACGAATTTATTGTGATCTGCGGATCAAGAGGACTTCTATCAGTGACGACTAATGCAGTCGCCACCGAATGCCGGCTATGTCTACTCCATGGCCTCGTACAGCGGCAATGTGAGGAACTCGGGATAGGTGTCGGCCAACGACATCTCCTCGAAGATCTTTGCCGCCTGGTCGTAGGTTTCGGTCTTCTCGCCCTGGGCGGTGACGGTGGCCTTCACCTTGGCCAGTTCCTCGGGGATGATGCCGCGCACCATGTCGGCGGCGACCTTGCGGCCGTCATCCAGCTTGCCCTTGGGCGAAACCACCCACTGCCACACTTGCGAGCGGCTGATCTCCGCCGTGGCGGCATCTTCCATCAGGTTGTGGATCGGCACGCAGCCGTTGCCGGCCAGCCAACTCCCGAGGTAATGGATGCCGACATTGATGTTGTTGCGCACGCCGGCTTCGGTGATGGGTTGCTCGGGCTGGAAGTTGAGCCAGTCCTTGGGACCGAAGTTTTCGTCGCGCTGCTTTTCCCACTGGTTGGGACGATCGCCGAGCACCTTCCTGAATTCCTCGGCGGCGATCGGCACCAGTCCCGGATGGGCTACCCAGCCGCCGTCGAAGCCGTCATTGGCATCGCGGGTCTTGTCGTGGCGAATGCCGGCCAGCGCCTTCTCGTTGGCCACCGGGTCGTTCTTGATCGGGATCAGGGCGCTCATGCCGCCCATGGCCGGCGCGCCGCGCTTGTGGCAGGCTTTGACCAGCGCCAGCGCATAGCTGCGCATGAAGGGCACTTCCATGGTGATGGCGCCGCGATTGGCGAGGCAGAAATCCTTGTTGCGCTTGAATTTCTTGATGCAGGAGAAGATGTAGTCCCAGCGTCCAGCATTGAGCCCGGCGCTGTGCTCGCGCAGTTCAAACAGGATTTCTTCGAGCTCGAAGGTGGCCAGTATCGTTTCGATCAGGACCGTGGCCTTGATCGTGCCCTGCGGCAGGCCGATTTCGTTTTGCGCCATGATGAAGATGTCGTTCCACAGTCGCGCTTCGAGGTGACTCTCCATCTTCGGCAGATAAAAGTACGGGCCGGCGCCGCGGGCGAGTTGCTCCTTGGCGTTGTGGAAGAGAAACAGGGCAAAATCGAAGACACCGCCGGACACGCGCTGACCATCGATCAGCACGTGCTTCTCGTCCAGATGCCAGCCGCGTGGACGCACCTGCAATGTGGCGACCTTGTCGTTGAGCTTGTATTCCTTGCCGGCTTCGTTCTTGAAACTGATCTGGCGGCGGATAGCCTTGTACAGGTTGATCTGGCCCTGAATCAGGTTGTCCCACTTTGGGCTGTTGGAATCCTCGAAGTCGCTCATGTAGCTGTCCGCCCCGGAGTTGTAGGCGTTGATCACCATCTTGGCTTCGACGGGGCCGGTGATTTCGGTGTGGCGACGTTCGAGGGCCTTGGGCAGGGGCGCGATCTTCCAGTCGCCTTCGCGGATGCGCTTTGTTTCGGGCAGGAAATCCGGCATCTCGCCAGCGTCGATGCGCGCCTGGCGAGCGACACGGGCCTTGAGCAATTCCTGGCGGCGCGGCTCGAAGGCGCGGTGAAGTTTGGCCACCAGCGCCAAGGCTTCTGGCGTCAGGATCTGGGCATATTCGGCAGTGTTTTGGGAACCACGGGGGGCGTTGATCTGGATACCGGCGGGCAGGTTCATTGGGGGCTCCTTGGGAGTGAGTGTGATGTTCGAATTCTATTCTTGCCTGTTTCGGCAGAGAAGCTATGATTTGATCAATTTATTGTTGACTAATGGTATCGAATGGACCAGTTCAAGCAGATTTCTGCGTTTGTCGGCGTCGCAAGCCGGGGCAGCATGTCGGCTACGGCCCGCGCCGAGGGCGTCACCCCAGCCATCATCGGCCGGCGGCTTGATGCGCTGGAAGAGCGTCTCGGCGTCAAGCTGCTGTTGCGCACCACGCGGCGGATTTCGCTGACTTTTGAGGGGGCCGCGTTCCTGGAGGATTGTCAGCGCATCCTGCGTGAACTGGCGGATGCGGAAGGGGCGGTGAGTCTGGGCGGCATTCGTCCCGGCGGACACTTGAAGATTTCTGCACCCGCGGGTTTCGGCCGGCGTCATGTGGCGCCCTTGCTGATGCGCTTCATCGAAGAAAATCCGGACGTGACAGCGCGGCTTGACCTGTCCGATCGCGTCGTCGACCTGGTCGACGAGAACGTGGATTGCGCCATACGCATTGGTGATCTGGCGGACTCGAGCCTGATCAGCATCCGGTTGGGCGAAATGCAGCGGGTGATCGTCGCCAGCCCGGACTACGTTGCGAAGTTTGGCGTACCGTCGGCGCCGACTTCCTGGGCGAGCACAACTGCCTGTCGCTGGGGGCAGCAACGTGGCTGGACCTTCGTCTGGAGGGTGAGGTGCGCGTGGTCAAGGTCGGTGGCCGTCTTGAGTGCAACGATGGCGCGGTGTTGCACGACTGGGCGTTGGCCGGCAAGGGTCTGGCCTGGCGTTCGCTGTGGGAAGTTGGGGCGGATATCGCGGTGGGGCGGTTGCTGACGGTGCTGGATGATTTTTCGGCGCCGCCAGTGGGGATTCATGCCGTGGTACCGCAACGCCGGCATCTGCCGCTTAGGGTCAGGCTGTTCATTGATTTGCTCAAATCGACCTGGCGCGATCCGGCGTATTGGGCGGCATCGGCAGGGGTCTGATTTTCAGCCGGGAGAGACGACGGTGTATCAACGCAAAGCCTGCGCCAGAAATCCGTCCAGCTTCCGGACCCAGTCATCGCGGTCAAAGACAAAGCCATCATTGTGACCGCCCTGGATCTCGAGAAACTGCTTGGGCGGGCGCGCCGCCTCGAACAGCCGCCGGCCATGGGCGAAGGGAATGCTGTCGTCGTTGCGGCTGTGTATCACCAATACCGGGCAAGTGATTTGTGATAGCCGCGTCAGGGTGTCGTAGTGAATGCGGGCGAGCAGGCGTATCGGTAGCAGGGGATACAGATCCGCTCCCAGGTCGGGGACGGAAGTGAAGGTCGAGGCCAGCACCAGCGCGCCTGGACGAGTGGCTGTAGCCAGTTGTGCCGCGACGCCACCGCCCAGCGATTCGCCAAATAGCACGATACGGTCGGCAGGGAATCCGAGGTCTTGGGTTGCATGGCGCCAGGCGGCTGATGCGTCCAGATACGTGCCGGCTTCCGATTGACTCCCGCTGCTGAGACCGTAACCACGGTAATCAAGCATCAGGGTGGCGAATCCCAGATCATGGAACATGCGAAGATAGTCGAGGCGGTGACTGATGTTCCCGGCGTTGCCATGGAAGAAGATGATCAGGCCTCGATTCCCTGGTTTCGTACCGGCGGGGACAAGCCAGCCGTCGAGGGTTTCGCCGTCGCCAGTGGCCAGTTCCAATGGAACGAATGGCAGGCCGATACTCGTCGGGCTGGTTCTGAAGCCGCGATCGATGTGGGGCAGGAACACCAAGGAGGATTGCCTGAAATAGATCAGGGCCGCCAGGCCGAGATAGACCAGGAGAATAATCTTGAGTGCCGACCACAGCATGAACGAACCTTTCATGGATAGTCGAGTGCTCATCAATGACACGGCGCAACAGACAGGTTTGCGGGCTGATCCCCTCAAGCTACCTTAAGCAAAAAAGCCGCACCGGGTTTCCGATGCGGCTTTCTTCGGGCCCTTGCCGGTTGCTGCCTAGTGGAACTGCTCTTCCTCGGTCGAACCGGTCAGCGCCGTTACGGACGATGCGCCTCCCTGGATAACGGTGGTGATATCGTCGAAATAGCCAGTGCCGACTTCCTGCTGATGGGAAACGAAGCTGTAGCCGCGGTCACGGGCGGCGAACTCCTGTTCCTGAACCTTTTCCACGTATGCAGTCATGCCGCGCTCGACATAGTCCTGCGCCAGGTCGAACATGTGGAACCACATGTTGTGAATGCCGGCCAGCGTGATGAACTGGTACTTGTAGCCCATCGCGCCGAGTTCGCGCTGGAACTTGGCGATCGTCGCGTCGTCGAGGTTCTTCTTCCAGTTGAAGGAGGGCGAGCAGTTGTAGGCCAGCAGCTTGCCAGGGAACTGGGCACGGACTCCTTCGGCGAAGGCCTTGGCAACGCTCAGATCCGGCGTGCCGGTTTCGCACCAAACCATGTCGGCGTAGGGAGCGTAGGCCAGGCCGCGGCTGATGGCTTGGGCAATACCCTTTTTGGTCTTGTAGAAGCCTTCGGCGGTGCGCTCGCCGGTAATGAAGGGTTTGTCGTTTTCATCGAAGTCGGATGTGACGAGATCGGCTGCTTCGGCATCGGTGCGGGCGAGAATGATGGTCGGAACGCCGAGGACGTCCGCAGCCATGCGCGCGGCAATCAGCTTCTGCACCGCTTCCTGGGACGGCACCAATACCTTGCCACCCATGTGGCCGCACTTCTTGACTGAAGCGAGCTGGTCTTCGAAATGCACGCCACCGGCACCGGCACGGATCATGGCCTTCATGAGTTCAAAGGCATTCAGCACGCCGCCAAAGCCGGCCTCGGCGTCGGCCACGATCGGCACGTGGTAGTCGATAAAGCCTTTGTCGCCGGCGTTTACGCCCTTGGAATGCTGGATTTCATCGGCACGCCGGAAGGAGTTATTGATGCGCTCAACGACCTTTGGTACCGAATCCACCGGGTACAGCGACTGGTCAGGGTACATCGAGGCGTAGGAGTTGTTGTCGGCAGCGACCTGCCAGCCTGAGAGGTAGATCGCCTTGATCCCGGCCTTAACCTGCTGCATCGCCTGACCGCCAGTCAGCGCACCGAGGCAGTTCACATAGGGCGTGTTATTGACCAGATCCCACAGTTTTTCCGCGCCGCGCCGGGCGAGGGTGTATTCGATCGGGAAGGACCCGCGCAGACGGACGATATCGTCGGCGGTGTATCCGCGCTTGATGCCTTTCCAGCGAGGGTTTTCGGCCCAATCTTTGGCCAGGGCGGCCGCTTCTGCTTTGCGATCAGTCATGTTCAATCCTCTCAAAGGGCTGTTGTCGAAGGGACGCTCCAGGCGGGAGCAATTTCAATAGAACAGTATAAAGAGGATTTCGCGTTGCAGCAATAGTCTTATATAAGACTCGATCAATTATTTTATTGTTATTTAACAGTGTGCTGGATCACGGATTTTGCAGTGTGAGAAGCGTTTCATGAACACAACGATGTTTCGGTTCTGTTGATATATGTCTTATATAAGACTTGGCGCTAGTGTATTGCCGTGGTGCTGAGAATTACGCCGTCTTCGTCGGCATACAGCCATTCGCCAGGAGTGAAGGTCACTCCGCCAAAACTGACAGGGATGTCCGCCTCGCCGACATTCTTTTTCACGGTTTTCATCGGATGCGTGTCGATGGCAAACACGCCGATGTCCATCTGACCGATGGCGCGGGAATCGCGTATGCAGCCATAGACAATGATGCCCGCCCAGTGGTTCTGGACTGCGAGAGCCGCGAGTTGATCACCGAGCAGTGCCCGACGCAGGCTGCCGCCGCCATCGATCACCAGCACGCGGCCTTCCCCGGCAGATTCGAGCGCCATTCTGACCAGCGAGTTGTCTTCAAAGAGCTTCAGGGTCGCAATCCGGCCGTGAAACGCATTGCGGCCGCCAAAGCTGCGGAACATGGGTTCGACCACGCGGACCCTATCTTCATTTGCATCGCAGAGATCAGTGGTCAGCAAGTCCAAGGGGCAACCGTACAGATATGATATGCAAACAAACTGGCCGCGCGAGAAACGGCATCAGAGGCGTCGGCGTGTCTAGATTGCCGATGTGATTGTCGGCGTGCCGGCAGTCTCTTCGAACTTGAGCGTGATCTTCTCGTTCTCGTCAAGATCTATCGTGACACGACCGCCATGAACTAGTTTGCCAAACAGCAGTTCGTCGGCGAGGGCAGAGCGTATCGTGTCTTGGATGAGCCTGGCCATTGGGCGCGCACCCATTAAAGGATCGAAGCCTTTTTCCGCCAGCCAGGCGCGCAACGTGTGAGTGAATATCGCCTCGACCTTTTTCTCATGCAACTGACTTTCGAGTTGCATGAGGAACTTGTCTACGACACGCAGGATGATTTCCGCATCCAAAGCGCGGAACGAAATGATGGCATCCAGCCGATTGCGGAATTCTGGCGAGAACATGCGCTTGATATCTGCCATCTCGTCGCCTTGGCCCTTGTTGGCGGTGAAGCCGATGCTGGTCTTCTGCAGGGCTTCGGCTCCCGCATTGGTCGTCATGACGATCACCACGTTGCGGAAATCGGCCTTGCGCCCGTTGTTGTCGGTCAAGCTGCCGTGGTCCATCACCTGTAACAGGATGTTGAACACTTCCGGGTGTGCCTTCTCGATTTCGTCCAGCAACAGCACGGCGTGCGGTTTCTTGGTCACGGCTTCTGTGAGCAGCCCACCCTGGTCAAAGCCGACATAGCCGGGCGGGGCGCCGATGAGTCTGCTTACGGCGTGACGTTCCATGTATTCCGACATATCGAAGCGGATCAACTCGATACCCATGCCGTAGGCCAGTTGGCGGGCGACCTCGGTTTTGCCGACACCCGTCGGTCCAGAAAAAAGGAAGCAGCCAATGGGCTTCTGTGGGTCGCCAAGCCCTGAGCGCGACATCTTGATCGCTCGGGCCAAGGCATCGATGGCGGCTTCCTGGCCGAAGACCATATTCTTCAGATCGCGGTCGAGATTCTTCAGCGCCGAACGGTCGTCGGCCGAAACATGCTGCGGCGGAATGCGAGCAATCTTGGCGACGATGTCTTCGATCTCGAGTTTGCCGATGGTCTTCTTCTGTTTTGACTTGGGCAGGATCCGCTGTGCGGCGCCAGCCTCGTCAATGACGTCGATCGCCTTGTCCGGCAGGTGGCGGTCGTTAATGTACTTGGCGGCCAACTCCGCCGCGCTGGATATCGCAGCGGCGGAATACTTGACTCCGTGATGCTCTTCAAAGCGTGACTTGAGCCCGCGCAGAATCGATACGGTTTCATCCACCGACGGTTCATTGACATCGATCTTCTGGAAGCGTCGCGACAGCGCGTGGTCCTTTTCGAACACGCCCCGGAACTCGGTGTAGGTGGTGGCACCAATGCATTTCAGGGCGCCGGATGACAACGCGGGCTTGAGCAGATTGGAGGCGTCCATCGTGCCGCCCGACGCGGCACCGGCTCCAATAAGCGTATGGATCTCGTCGATGAACAAGATGGCGTTCGGATTGTCCGCCAGTTGCTTGAGGACGCCCTTCAGGCGCTGCTCGAAGTCACCGCGATACTTGGTGCCGGCGAGCAGTGAGCCCATATCCAAGCAATATACGGTTGCATTGGCAAGAATTTCCGGTACGCGTCCTTCGACGATGTGTCTGGCAAGGCCTTCCGCGATGGCTGTCTTGCCGACGCCAGCTTCGCCAACCAGCAGCGGGTTGTTCTTGCGGCGGCGGCACAGAGTCTGGATTACCCGCTCCAGTTCCTTGTCACGGCCGATCAATGGATCAATCTTGCCGGTCAGCGCCAGTTGATTCAGATTCTGCGTGAAACTTTCCAGGGCGCCGCCCTTCTCCTGAGTCTCCACTTCAGTCTCCGCCGACTCCTCCTTACCCCTGAGATGCGGAGTCTTGGTGATACCGTGCGAAATAAAGTTCACCACATCCAGTCGCGTGATGTTCTGGCGTTGCAGAAAGAAAACGGCGTGCGAGTCCTTTTCGCCGAAGATTGCCACCAGTACGTTCGCTCCGGTGACTTCCTTTTTCCCCGAAGATTGCACGTGAAGTATTGCGCGCTGAATGACACGCTGGAAGCCGAGCGTCGGTTGGGTGTCAATTTCATCGCTGCCGGCCACTGTTGGTGTGTGCTCGTTGATGAAGGTCAGCAGTTCCTTCCGAACCCCCTCGACGTCAGCGGCGCAGGCGCGCAGCACTTCGGCCGCCGAGGGATTGTCCAGCAGCGTCAGTAGCAGATGTTCGACGGTGATGAACTCATGACGCTTCTGCCGGGCTTCGACAAACGCCATGTGCAAGCTGACTTCGAGTTCTTGGGCAATCATCAGTTTTCCTCCATCACGCAAGCCAGCGGGTGTTGGTGCCTGCGCGAAAATTCGCTCACTTGCTCAACCTTTGTTGCAGCCACGTCCCGAGGATACACTCCGCAGGCGCCTTTGCCTTCCCGGTGCACTTTTAGCATGATCTGAGTCGATTGCTCCCGCGACAAACCAAAGAACTTCTCCAGCACCACCACGACGAAATCCATCGGGGTGAAATCGTCGTTGAGCAGCAACACCTTGTACATCGGTGGCGGTTTGGTACGCCTCTGCTCCGGCGCCAATGCCGCCCCACCCTCAGGTCCGACCTGCTTCCTTGTAGCCATGAATGAATTCTAATGTGAATCCGGCCGAGTTCAACACCTCGAAAAAGAGGGTAATATGGCGTCGACGTTGCGTAATTTGGGATGATCGTCGGATATGCAAGGGGCGGCCATGTGCGATGCAGCATCGAAAGTTGTTGACGCTGCTTGACAATGTGCGTAAAACGCGAAACGTGTTTGGTTCAAAACCCTCCGCAAGGACCTACGGTCTTCTCACAGTCTGGCAAATTGCAGATCCTCTGAATCGTCGCTTGGCCCCCTCTGCTATATTGAGCTTGAACCACAAACATGCCCCGGCCGGGGTGCGGTGGTTTGCAGCCCGCAGCGGTGGCCGATTCGTTCGTTTTTGATTAAGGAAAAAGTTACATGGCAACTGGTACTGTTAAGTGGTTCAACGACGCCAAGGGTTTTGGTTTCATCACCCCGGATGACGGCAGCGAAGATCTTTTCGCGCATTTCTCGGCCATCAACATGGCCGGGTTCAAGTCCCTGAAAGAAGGCGACAAGGTGACTTTTGACGTGGTGCAAGGCCCCAAAGGCAAGCAGGCGTCGAACATTCAGAAGCCTTGATGGCCTCGATTTTTTCGGCCCACGAGTAATTCCGGTTCCGAAAAATAAAAGCCTGCCGACATTAACAGTCGGGCGGGCTTTGTTTTTTTGGGAAGGCTGATGACTCCGCGATTTACATGCGATCAATCATTGCCTGGCCGAATGCGGAGCACTTTACCTCCGTGGCGCCTTCCATCAGGCGGGCAAAGTCGTAGGTGACGACCTTGTCGCCAATGGCAGCTTCCATCGACTTGATGATCAGGTCGGCTGCCTCTGTCCAGCCCATGTGGCGCAGCATCATTTCGGCGGAGAGAATCAGCGAACCGGGGTTCACGTAGTCCTTGCCGGCGTATTTTGGCGCCGTACCGTGAGTGGCCTCGAAACAGGCATACAGATCGGAAATGTTGGCACCCGGGGCGATACCGATGCCGCCGACCTGCGCCGCAAGGGCATCGGAAATATAGTCGCCATTGAGGTTGAGCGTGGCGATTACGTCATACTCTGCCGGACGCAGAAGAATCTGTTGCAGAAACGCGTCGGCAATGGCATCCTTGATGACAATGCCATTAGATAGCTTGAGCCAGGGGCCGCCGTCGATTTCCACGCCGCCGAATTCGGTTCTTGCCAGCGCGTAGCCCCAGTCACGGAAGCCGCCTTCCGTGTACTTCATGATGTTGCCCTTATGCACTATCGTGACCGACCTGCGTTTGTTGGCAATGGCGTAGTTAATGGCGGCGCGCACCAGGCGTTCGGTTCCTTCACGCGAAACCGGTTTGATGCCAATACCGGAGGTGTTTGGGAAGCGAATCTTCTTGACGTCCATTTCGTCTTGCAGGAATTTGATGAGCTTCCTGGCCGGTGCCGACTCGGCTTGCCATTCGATGCCGCAGTAGATGTCTTCCGTGTTCTCGCGAAAGATTACCATGTCGGTCTTGCTCGGGTCCCTAAGTGGCGAGGGGATGCCCTTGAAGTAGCGCACCGGACGCACGCACTGGTACAAGTCCATCTCCTGCCGCAATGCGACGTTCAGCGAACGGATGCCGCCGCCCACC
Organism: Sulfuritalea sp.; assembly: GCA_016712985.1. GTDB lineage: Bacteria > Pseudomonadota > Gammaproteobacteria > Burkholderiales > Rhodocyclaceae > Sulfuritalea. The sequence goes on from JADJQA010000013.1 coordinate 77,268, forward strand.
GGCGTGGTCAGCGGACCCTTGATCGAGACGGAATAGTCCTTGCAGGCGGTTATGGTTTCTGCGGGCAGCCAGACGTCGGGACCGTAAAGACGGGTCGCCTTTTCTCCTGCATAAACTTCCATCCAGGAAATCCTGCGTTTGCCACCGTAAGATTTTTGCACGGCAGCGTCCACCACCTTTTGCATGACTGGCGTGATGTCCACGCCAATACCGTCACCCTCGATAAAGGGAATGATCGGATTGTCGGGAATCGCCTGGCCGGGAACGATTTTCTGGCCTTGTGCGGGAAGCTTGATATGGGAAGTGCTCATGCCTGCTCCGGAATAAATGGTGTGTTGAGAATCGGGATGGACGGTGGAAGAATCTGGTCGAATTATCCTCCAAAAACTTGCGGTGCTCCAGCAGTGCAGTCAGTGGCCTCGGCTGGCCATGCTTCGTACTGATAGAATCGACAGCCTTGAGTTTGCCGAGTTGTCGCACCATGCCAGTTGGCTCCCAAGATGACCTGATTGCAGAATCCATCGCCAATGTGCTTGTCGAGGGGTTCAACAAGCACTATTGTCTGTTTCGGGAGAGTTCGGCGCGCGCCAAGCAGCGTTTTGAGGAGGCACGCTGGCAGGAAGGCCAGCAGGCAATCAAGAATCGTATCCAGTTCTATGACGATCGCGTCAGAGCGAAAACCGAGAGGCTGCGCCGCGAATTCAATGCCGACAGCCTGAGCGATGCGGTCTGGCAACGGGCAAAGCTGCACTACATAGGCTTGCTGATCAACCACAAGCAGCCCGAACTAGGCGAGACTTTCTTCAATTCGGTGTTCTGCATGATCCGACACCGCACCTATTTTCACAACGATTTCATCTTCGTGCGCTCCGCAGTGTCGACCGAGTACATCGTCTCGAACCCGCCAGCGTATCGGTGCTACTACCCGAACGTCGCTGGTGTTCGCGCCTCGATTCGCCAAGTGTTCATCGATTTTCAATGGGCACTTGAATTCGAGGATCTGGAGCGCGATGTGGATTTCATCCTGCGCAGCATCGAGTCTCATCTCGGTACCATACCGGCGCCCCGGTCCAACCTGCAGATTCAGGTGCTTACCTCGGCCTTCTATCGCAACAAGGGGGCGTATGTGATAGGCAGGGTTGTCAATAGTGCAGTTGACTATCCATTCACTGTCCCGGTGCTGCATTCTGCCGAAGGCAAGCTCTATCTTGATACGATCATCATGGACGTCGGCCGCATCAGGGCGCTGTTCTCCCTGTCGCGCGCCTACTTCATGGTCGACATGGACGTTCCTTCAGGCTATGTCCAATTTCTCGGTTCGATCATGCCCAACAAGCCGCACTCGGAGCTCTACACCATGCTTGGGCTGGGGAAGCAGGGCAAGACGTTGTTCTACCGCGACCTGATTTTCCATCTGCATCATTCCTCGGATCAGTTCATCGTTGCGCCGGGCATACGCGGTCTGGTCATGCTGGTGTTTACCCTACCGTCCTTGCCTTATGTGTTCAAGGTAATCAAGGACGTTTTCGGCAGTACCAAGGAGGTCGATCATGAGACGGTACGGCGCAAGTATCAGTTGGTGAAGCAGGTGGACCGCGTCGGGCGCATGGCGGATACCCTTGAGTTCTCCAAGGTGGCTCTGCCGCGCAAACGCTTTTCGCAGGAACTGATTGATGAGATCTTCAGGGAGGCTCCGGCGCAACTCGAAGAGGATGGCGAAGAGTTGGTCATCGAGCATCTGTACATCGAGCGACGCATGGAGCCGCTCAACATCTATCTTGATAGGGTAGAGAAGGCGGGTCGCGATGATCTGCTGGGAGATGTCGTGCGCGAGTATGGCAATGCCATTCGGGAACTTGCGTTCGCCAATATTTTCCCCGGTGACCTACTGTGGAAGAATTTCGGGGTTGCCCACTTCGGGCGCGTGGTGTTTTACGACTATGACGAAATAGAACTGATGACCGACTGCAAGTTCCGGCGCATTCCTCCGGCACCAAATTTCGAGGCCGAAATGTCGGGCGAGGTATGGTACTCGGTGTCACGTCTGGACGTATTTCCCGAGGAGTTCGCAACCTTTTTGCTGGTGTCGGACAAGATTCGCGATGCCTTCACGCGCCATCACGCCGATCTGTTTGACGCGGCGTTCTGGCAGAACACGCAGGAGCAGATTCGCCAAGGCGTCATGCAGGACTTTTTCCCCTACCCGGAGTCGATGCGATTCTGCAACGGGTTTGGTAGCGGTCGTTCGTCTTGAGTCGACTCATATTGTTCAACAAGCCGTGTGGCGTGCTGACCCAGTTTTCCGATTCGGACGGGCGCCTTACGCTCGCCGATTTCATCCCAATTCCGAATGTATATGCTGCGGGGCGGCTGGATGCCGATGCCGAGGGTTTGCTTGTATTGACCGATGATGGGGGATTGCAGGCGCGAATTGCCGATCCTCGTCACAAGTTGGCAAAGCTCTACCGCGTGCAGGTTGAAGGTCTGCCCACGGATGCGGCGTTGCAGCAGCTCGCGACGGGCGTGGACCTTGGTGATTTCCTTACGCGGCCTTGCCGGGTCCGTCGTATTGGCGAACCAGTGGATATCTGGGCGCGAAACCCGCCGATCCGCTACCGGGCGGCGATTCCGACGAGTTGGTTGGAAGTTATTCTGCAAGAAGGGAAGAATCGTCAAGTCAAGCGCATGACGGCTCGCGTCGGGTTTCCGACTCTACGGTTGATTCGCTGGGCAGTGGGCGACTGGACGCTGGAAGGACTTGCGCCGGGCCAGTGGCGCGAACTTGAAGTCTCAGGTCAACCAGTTGGAAAGCGGCGCGTTAATCTGCCTAACGTCGCGGGAAGCCGCGGTGTTAACAACACTCCACCGATACTCAAATGAAAGGAAACACCATGAACAAGCTCCTCGTTACGCTGGTTGCCGGCCTGATCGCTACCTCCGCTCTTGCCGCTGATGCCCCAAGGCCGCTCCCGCCGCCGCTGCCGCTGCTCCCGCTGCCGCTGCTCCCGCTGCCATGAAGGCCGACGCCCCGAAGGCCGATGCGAAGGCTGCCGCTCCGAAGGCTGATGCTCCGAAGGCTGATGCCGCCCCGGCCGCCGACAAGAAGCCCGCCAAGAAGGAAAAGAAGGCCAAGGCTGCTCCCAAAGCCGACGCAGCCGCCAAGTAATTCCCTCCCGAGGGAGAAAAAATGGCAGGGGAACCTGCCATTTTTTTGGCGCAAATCGCAAACCCCATTATTGTAAGTTAAGCTATTGATTCAAAAATCGATAGAAACTTCGGTTAAAAGGAACATGCCCAGATTTCCGTGCCAGCTTCCTGGTTTCCAGGGGATCGAACGTGTTTTTTAGAATAGCGCTGCTGGCGATATCGCTGTTGGCCGTCTTGCCGGGATGGGCCCAGCAGGCCCAGTTGCCCCTGCTGGAACTGTTTGCGGGAATGCACCGCATTGAAGCCGAAGTCGCCGCTACGTTCGACAGTCGCCAGACCGGAATGATGCAGCGCACCAGCATGTCCCCTCAGCGAGGCATGTTGTTTGTGTTTCCGGAGGTCGCAAAGCACTGCATGTGGATGCGAAATACGCTGTTGCCGCTGTCGGTGGCTTTTCTTGACGAGAAAGGCAGGATCATCAATATCGAAGAAATGCAACCGCAATCCGACGACAACCATTGCTCAACCAAGCCCGCGCGTTATGCGCTTGAAATGAATCCGGGCTGGTTCAAGAGCCGCGGTCTGGGCACAGGATTCAGCATCACGGGGATCGACAAAGCGCCGTCTGGTCGCTAAAGCCCTGCTTCAACGGCGGCTTGCCGCCGGCCCTGTACTTGCGCAGCGGCCAAAAGCAACACGCATACCGCGCGACGCAGACGCTTTGTTGCCCGGCCGGCAACCATCAGTAATGCGGCGGGATATCGTCGCGCGGATTTCGCGGTTCGCCGGGATGTGCCGCTTGCAGCAGTTGATACAGCTCGCGGATCTGTGCCTGCAGCAGGTCGATTTGCTGCTGCTGGCGAAAGACCGTACGGTTGAGTCCTTCCAGATGATCCTCGCCGAGACTGAGCTTGATTTCGAGTTCCGTGATTCTGGATTCCATGCGCATCCCTCAGCCATGAGCGGAGGGCGCCTCTCGGGCGCCCTCCTTTGCTTACGACTCAGCGTCGCGACAACTGTCTCGGTCAGGCAAAATTCTTTGCCGCAAAGTCCCAGTTCGCCAGTGAATTGAGAAATGTCTCGACAAACTTGGGTCGGGCGTTGCGATAGTCGATGTAGTAGGCGTGTTCCCAGACGTCGATGGTCAGCAGCGCCTTGTTCTCGCTGTTCAGCGGCGTGCCGGCACCGGAGGTGTTGACGATGTCGACCGAGCCGTCGGGCTTTTTCACCAGCCAGGTCCAGCCGGACCCGAAATTGCCGACGGCCGAGGCTTGGAAGGCCTTCTTGAACTCGTCGAAACTGCCCCACTTCCTGTCGATCGCGGCAGCCAAAGCCCCGCTCGGCGTGCCGCCACCGCCGACTTTCATGCTGTTCCAGAAGAAGCTGTGGTTCCAGACCTGGGCCGAGTTGTTGAAAACACCGCCCGCCGGCGCCTTCTTGATGATGGCTTCAAGGTCCAGAGTTTCGTATTCGGTGCCCTTGATCAGGTTGTTGAGGTTGGTCGCATAGGCCTGATGGTGCTTGCCGTAGTGGTACTCGAAGGTTTCCTTCGAAATGTGCGGGACGAGTGCGTCCATCGCATAGGGCAGGGCGGGGAGGGTATGTTCCATTTTGGTTCTCCTGTTGCGTGGGGGTGGTAGGCGTTAAACTTGACTACTATAGTCAAGAATAACTCAGGTGGCAATCGTGCGAGTGTTGGCGGCAGTCTTCAGGATGCTGGCCTCGGCCGTGCCGTGCGCCAGATCGATGCTTACAGTTTGGCCGGCCTGGAGGCTGTCACCATCCGTTACCAGTTGTCCGCTGGTGTCGCGAACGATGGCGAATCCCCTTGCCAGGGTGGCCTCGGGATTCAGGTGCTCGAGAGCCGCGGCGATGCTGTCCAGCGCACTCAATCGCTGTTGCTGGTGCTCGCGCATCGAGGCGCCCAGACGCTGCCAGCAGTCTGACATGCCCGCGGCGTGCTTCCGTACGAGGAACTGTGCGGCCCAGGGCAAGAGCGGCGCGGTTCAACCGGTCGCGATGGCCGCGCAGGCCGTGGGCCAGGGACGCATCCAGTTTCGAGCCGAGCAGCGCAAGCCGGTTGCGTGCTTGCGCCAATTGTGTCGCCGGATGAATCAGGCGCAGTGAGAGATGATCCAGGCCCTGTTGCGCTCGTGCGATGCGGTACTGCATCGCTCGGCCCAGCGCCGTTCGAAGATCTGCAATTTCGCCGCTCGCCTCGTGCCACCCCTGCGTGGCAAGCTCCGCCGCAGCGGTTGGCGTCGCGGCGCGCAGGTCAGAGACGTAATCGGCGATCGTGGTATCGGTCTCGTGACCGACGCCGCTGATGATCGGTAGCGGGCTGGCAACGATTGCGCGCGCCACCGCTTCTTCGTTGAAGGCCCAAAGATCTTCGATGCTGCCGCCGCCGCGCACGATCACCAGAAGGTCGCATTCGTTGCGCTGGCCCGCCACCGTGATCGCATTGGCAATGGCTTCAACGGCGCTGTCGCCCTGCACGAGGGTCGGGTAAAGGACTGCGCCGAGATGCTGAGCGCGCCGCCGCAGGGCCACCAGGACGTCGTGCAAGGCAGCGGCGCGCGGTGAGCTTATGATTCCGATGCGGTGTGGAAAGCGCGGAAGCGGCCGCTTGCGCTCCGCGGCAAACAGGCCCTCCGCCTCCAGCCGCGCCTTCAATCTGGCGAAGGCCTCGAACAGGCGGCCGAGTCCTGCGCGACGCAGCGCCTCGATGTTGAGCTGGAAGTCGCCGCGCGGTTCGTAGAGCGACACCAATGCGCGGGCTTCCACCTGCTGTCCGTTTTCCAGCCGCCAGGCAAGCGATTGGGCACGCGAGCGGAACATCACGCAGCGTGCCTGGGCGCTTTCGTCTTTCAGCGAAAAGTAGAAGTGTCCTGACGCGGCGCGCGTCAAGTTGGAAATTTCTCCAGCCACCCAAAGCATCGGAAACTCCCGTTCCAGGCTCTTGCGCGCGAGCCGGTTGAGCTCGCCAATGCTGATGACCGTTGCGGGATCGCGCAGGGCCGGGCGTGCCTGGACAACGATAGTCATGTTGGCGATTCCACAGGTTTCGCATGCGGCTCCGGCACGATCGGCGCAGGTTGCACTGCCTCGGGTCCTGCAGGCGCACGGTCCAGGTGGCGGATCAATCGCACGGTCCCTCGTTCTCGGGAATTGCCGAAAATGCTGAAAGCTTTCGCCGCGGGCCGACTTGACTCGCATATTGCAAGAGGCTCCCCAAACTTAGTCACAGATCTTGTGGATAAGGCGGCCACTGTTCGCTCTCTTTGGGCTCGCGACAATGGCCTATTCTACGCGGCATGCTCAGGTCCTGCCCCGCTGCATGAGTCACTCCCTGATACCTCTACCCGCTGGTGCCCTCATCAGTCTGTTGCGAGAGGCGCTGGAAGGCAAGCTGGTTGAGCGTGGTGCCGCTCAGGCGCTGGAGTTGCTCGGCCATGCCGAGGGCTTCTGGAACGGTCTGCCGCTGATCGAACTGCAGCGAATGGCCGAAGCTGGCAATTGCGCTGCGCAAGCGGAACTGGCCTGGCGTTACGCTACCGGTGAAGGGCTTGCCAAGTCCCATGTCGCCGCCCTGCGCTGGGCGTCGGCCAGTGCAGAACTTGGTTGCGCCGCGGGCGAGGCAGTGTTGGGCTGGCTGCTGTACCAGGGTTTTGGTTTGCCGCGCGATTACCATCAGGCGGTACGCCTGTTCGAGTCTGCGGCGCAGCGGGGAGACACCCACGGTATGACCTGGCTTGCCTTGTGTCTGCTGCGCGGTCACGGCGTGATCGCGGATAGCCCGCGTGCCGCCAGTCTGTTCGAGGAAGCCGCGCAAAGAGGCGCGTGTCTGGCTCAATACTGGCGCGGCCGCCAACTGTATTTCGGTATCGGTATTCCACGTGACTACTCCGCCGCGGTGTATTGGCTGCAACTGGCCGCCGCGCAAGGGCAGTCGGAGGCGCAAGACCTGCTTGCGCGCTGTCATTTCCTTGGTCGAGGTGTCGCGCAAGACCGTGCAGCAGCAGCCCGCCATTGGCGCTTTGCCGCAGCCAATGGTGTGATCAGCGCCAGCTTCTGTTTGGGTATGTGCCTGTATGCCGGCGAAGGCCTGCCCGCGGATGCCGCCGAAGCGGCAACGCATTTTCGCGCTGCGGCCCGCAAAGGGCTGGCGGGCGCGATGTTTCTGCTGGGTCAGTGCCACACCTTCGGTGTTGGCGTGACGCGCGATCCGGAGGCCGGCCTGGCCTGGTATCGGCGTGCCGCGGAGCAAGGCAGTCGCGATGCCGAGTTTGAAATGGGCGAGTGTCACGCTCAGGGTGTCGGCCTGGCGGGTCGCGATCTTGAGGAGGCTTTGCGCTGGTGGCGTGCTGCTGCCCGACGCGGTCATGCGCGGGCGCGGATCAAGATTGCCCATGCCTATCGCTGGGGAGATGGCGTTGCCGAAAACAAGGCACTAGCTCTTGCCTGGTATCGGCGCGCCGCGGAACAGGGTGACATCTCGGCGCGAGTCTGGCTCGGCGAGTGCTACGAACATGGCGAGGGAGTGCGTGCCGATTCGATCGCCGCGCAGACGCATTACCGCGCTGCCGCGGCAGCAGGCGATACCCACGGACAGGCCGAATACGGGCGTTGTCTGTTGCTTGGGGTGGGTGGTGAAGCCCAGCCTGCGCTTGGGGAAGCCTTGCTGCGGAAAGCAGCAGACGCCGGCTGGCTGCAGGCGCTGGGCGTACTGGAACGCCACTGGTTTGCACAGGGAGACGCCTTGTTGCGCGCCGCAAGCAGCTCAGATGACCAGCGGCTGGTTGAAGCCGTGAAGTGTTTTCGCGGTGCCGCGGAACTTGGACATGGTCGCGCTGCCTTCATGCTTGCGGAGTGCCTGCGCCATGGCACGGGCACGGTAGTTGATGTGCCGCAGGCGGTTGTATGGTATCGAAAGGCGGCAAAGTTGCTCGATGCCAAGATCGTGCTTGGCGACCTGTTCTATTTCGGCCAGGGACTGCCGCGCAATCCTTGCGAGGCCTTGCGCTGGTACGAGCAGGCGGCTGTTGATCACGAGGATCCCTACGCGATGTACAGCCTCGGCTATTGCCTGCTGCATGGCGAGGGTGCGGCGAAGGATCAGCGCGCAGCAGCACATTGGCTGCGGCGGGCAGCACTGCAAGGCGAAGTAGATGCGCAGTACGAACTTGGCCTGGCGTATTTCAACGGCGACGGGGTCAAGCGCAGCCCGCGCCTGGCGGCCAAGTGGCTGCGGGGTGCGGCGCGTTTGGGCCACGGCCGCGCCCGTGCCTGTCTGCAACGAATGGAGCGAGGCAGCCGGTTGAGTTGGGGCTGACTACGCTGTCGTGGCGAACTGCCGGTTCAGCCGTTCGATGTTGTCAATGAGTTGTTCGGCCATTTCGGCCAACAGATCACGGCCCTGTCGCCGGGCTTGGCGCGCGGCGATGAACAGTTCATAAAGTCTTGACCCAAACAGCTTCTGCAGCTCGCGCTGGATTTCGAACAGTCGCGCCCGCATGCGTTCCACCTGCCGCAGCAGAGTTGGCGCCGGCGCGTCGGCGACGCCCCGACGCAAGCCCCCTCCGGGCACGCTCTCCATCCGGGAATCGCCGCGGCTTTCCTGCCCCTCGTGCCACAGCGCCGCCACTTCATGCAATGCCGTTTCGTCTCCGGAGCGATAGGCGCGATTGGCTTCAGACATGAGCTGGGTGCGCCAAGCCCTGTCAGCTTCGTCAATGGCGCGATCGGGGTGGATTTTCTGCGCGATCTGCCGAAACAGGCGCTTTACGTCGGCACTGGGGCGAAAAGGTGCCGGTTCATCGGCGCTGGCTTGGGTGAAGCGTTCGCCCTCGCGCGCCGACTGCTCGGCTTTTTCCCGTTTCTCCCGCGCCTCGGCGCGAACGCCGGGGTTCTCCGGCGCGCGCTCTGCCTGCTCGCGGGCGAGCCGGGCCTGGATTGCGTCCAACTCGACCATCCGACGTCCCACCAGGCTGTAATAGCGCCGTGTGAATTCCGCCACTTCCGCTTGCGCCGTGGCGAGTTCCAGTTCCAGTTCAGCCACGTCCTGCGTCAGTTGCGCGAGTTCCATCTGCAATTGCAGATTGGCATCGGCCACCGCAATGGATCGATGGCGCGGTTCCGCGGCGCGCACGCCAACCCTCAGGATGCTCCCGGGAAGTGCGATCAGTTCCGCTGGCGCGTCGCAGCGGTAGAGCAGCGTGATATCCGAGCTTTTCTGCCTCAGGTTGCGGTAGGCGGCTATCGGCAGGATACGTGCCGGGAAAAGATCGGCAACGCGCTCTGGCCACTCGCTACGGTCATTGCGGGCAACCCATTGATGGGCCTCCTGCCAAAGCGACTGGTTTTGCGCAATCCGTTCTCGTTGTCGTTGCCAAGCGGCGGTCTGCCCGCCCCCTCGTCATCGCGCGCGAGACGGCTCTTCATCAGCGACAGCGTGGCGCGCAGAGCAATCCGGGCGGCGAAGTCAGCCGCCGGGAGAACCAGGCATAACGGCCGGATCGCAAGCTCGAGCGCGTTGGAAATCTCCGGCAATTGCTGGTCGTCCGGCGCCAGGATAACCAGAGTCCGTCCATGTGCCAGCGCAATCGCGGCGAAGGCGGCAAGCACCTTCAGAGGCTGGTCCGGAATCGCCTCTTCGCGGGGCACGGCGACCAGCGAAGACACGCCGAAGTGCGCAAACCAGGCTGCGGCAACCGCTGCGGGGTCAAGCGCGGGGTGTGTTGCGGGGGAAGATAGCGGAGCCATGGCCTCGCAAGTTTATACAGGCTCGGATAGATCAAGGCCTTGGATGAAAGCGGGTTTCCGCCCCTGTTCGGGATTTCATCCGCCTATCCGTTTGTATTGCCGAATCCGCCTACTCGGGCTAAAGTTCGCGCTTTCCCGCTTACCGGAGTCCTCCCCGTGTTTTCCATTATTCAGGCTGCCGGCTGGCCCATCTGGCCCTTGCTGTTCGCGTCGGTGATCGCTGTCGCGCTCATCATCGAGCGTGGCACCGCCCTGCGCCGCATCAAAATTGTTCCCCCCGGCCTGCTGCAGAGTGCAGTCGCCGAGTATCGCCAAAGTGGAGTTACGGAGTCTCAGTTGGCACGCCTCGAGGTGCATTCGCCGCTGGGCCGTGTCCTCGCCGCTGGCATGCGCAATGCCAAGAGCTCTCGCGAAATCATGAAGGCGCACGGCATTTCGGTAGCGCTCTACAACACCGCCTTCGGCCTGATCATTGCCATTCCAGCCATGATTTTCTACAGGCATTTCCGGGCGCAGGTCGATGGTTTCCTGGTCGATATGGAGCAAGAGGCGGTGAAACTGGTCGAAGTCATGCAGGGCGACCGCCGCTAGGGGCGCAGGCGATGAACTTCCAGCGAGGCCGACAGCGCGAAGAACTCGAGATCAACCTGATCCCGATGATCGATGTTCTACTGGTGATCCTGATCTTCCTCATGATCACCACCACGTATTCCAAGTTTTCCGGGCTGGAAATCAATCTGCCCACGGCGGATGCACCGCAGAACAAGGAACAACCCAACGAAATCAATGTCGTGGTAACGGCTGCCGGCGAGATCATGGTGAACAAGGTGGCGACAGGGGGTCGCGACATCGAATCGATCGCCGCCGCAATGAGGCGACTGACAGGTGCCGGCAAGGAGCCGGTAGTCGTCATCAACGCCGATGCCAAGGCCGCGCATCAGAGTGTGATTGATGTGATGCAGGCGGCCCAGCAGGTCGGCCTGTCGCACATATCCTTTGCCACCCAGCAGGCGCAACGCTGAACCGGGGGGGCTTGGCGCCGTGTGGCGACGGCGCGGCCCGCTGGCCTGGCTGCTGCTTCCCTTTTCTCTGCTGTTCATGGTGCTCGTCGCCATTCGACGAGCCTTGTTCCTTGCAGGGTTCCTGCGTCGCCAGAGCTTGCCGGTGCCGGTGGTAGTTGTCGGCAACATCACCGTGGGCGGTACCGGCAAGACACCTCTGGTGATCCATCTGGCGCTGGCCCTGCGCGTGCGCGGGCGGCGTCCGGGGATTGTCAGTCGCGGCTATCTTGGTGCCGCCACAGGAGTAAAGAAGGTGACACCCGGCAGTGATCCTGGCGCGGTGGGTGACGAACCCGTGCTGCTGGCCCGGCGAGCGGGCTGCCCGGTGTTTGTCGGCAGAGACAGGACGGCAGCGGCCCGCGCCCTGCTCGCCCAACACCCGGAGTGCGATGTGATTCTTGCCGATGACGGCCTGCAGCACTATCGTTTGGTCCGCGATTTCGAGATCGTGATGTTCGACCAGCGTGGCGTCATGAACGGCTGGTGCTTGCCCGCGGGGCCGCTGCGGGAGCCGGTTTCGCGCTTGACGCAGGTGGACGCGGTGGTTCTCAATGGAGCCGCCGTGTCACCTGCGCCGACTGTTGCCTGTCCCGTATTCGTCATGCGCCTGGTTGGCGAGAGTTTTCATCGCCTTGAGGACCCGCGAGTGAAATGCAGCGCCGCCGACCTGACGGGCAGCAAGTTGCACGCAGTGGCCGGGATCGGCGCGCCGCAGCGCTTTTTCGATCAACTGACCGGGCTGGGGCTGAGTTTTGCCGAGCACGCCTTCGTCGATCATCACGATTTCCTCGCCGAGGACCTCGCCTTTGGCGGTGACGCCATTCTGACGACGGAAAAGGATGCCGTAAAATTGGCGCGACTTTCCTTGACGCTTCCCGTCTGGGTATTGCCCGTGACCGCCGAAGTGAACCCCGACCTCGCTGCATTTGTTCTGGAGAAGATCAATGGACGCCCGACTGCTTGAAATACTGGTTTGCCCCGTCTGCAAGGGGCCACTGGAGAACCGCAAGGCTGCTTGCGAACTGGTCTGCAAGGGCTGCAAGTTGGCCTATCCGGTCAAGGACGATATTCCGGTAATGCTGGAGGACGAGGCACGGCAGTTGGGAGCCGAAGAAGTCTGATGGGGATTCGCGTCGTCATCCCGGCACGCTATGCCTCGACGCGGCTGCCGGGGAAGCCCCTGGCGGACATCGCCGGCAAGCCGATGATCGTGCGCGTGGCGGCGGCGGCGCGCCGCGCACAGACCGACGGCGTCTGGGTGGCCGCAGATGACGAGCGGATCGTCGCTGCGGTCCGGCAGTATGGCTTCGAGGCAGTAATGACGCGTCTGGATCATGCCAGCGGTACGGACCGGATCGCCGAGGTGGCCGAACGGTTGCAGTGGGATGATGCCGATATCGTGGTCAATGTTCAGGGTGATGAACCGCTACTTGAACCATCACTCGTCGAGGCTGTGGCCGACGCCTTGCGTGCCAATCCCGATGCGGCGATGGCGACTGCGGCCCACCGCCTGACCACGGCCGACGATTTCTTCAACACCAATGTGGTGAAGGTGGTGTGCGACTCGCGTGGTCGCGCTCTTTACTTCAGTCGTGCGCCCATTCCCTGGGATCGGGACCGGTTTGCGGACACGCGCGACGTGCTTCCGGCCGATCTTCCGACTCAGCGCCACATTGGACTGTATGCCTATCGCGTCTTTTTTCTGCGCCGCTTCAGGCAACTGGCGGTCTCTCCCCTGGAACGTTGCGAGTCGTTGGAGCAGTTGCGCGCGCTCTGGCACGGTTATCCGATCCAGGTGGTCAGCGTCGATCACGCGCCGGCCTCCGGAGTCGATACGCTGGAAGACCTCGAGCGCGTTCGCCGCTTGTTTGACCTCGGCAAGGATTCAGAGTAGGTTTTGCCTTCGAAAATTAATTGAAAATATGCAATGCAGACAGTATTCAAAAGGGGTGGAAATGAAGTTGATCCTGTTGGGTGGGCCGGGCGCCGGCAAGGGTACGCAAGCGGCGTTCATTACAGAGAAATTCGGTATTCCGCAGATCTCAACGGGCGACATGCTACGGACGGCGGTGAAGGCCGGTACGACTATGGGGCTGGCGGCAAAACAGGTCATGGACGCGGGCGGCCTGGTGTCCGACGACATCATCCTCGGCCTTGTCGCCGAGCGCCTGAAGCAGCCTGATTGCGCCAAGGGTTTCCTGTTCGACGGATTTCCACGCACGCTTCCGCAGGCTGAAGCCCTGCGCGCGCAGGGCATCGAACTCGATTACGTGCTCGAGATCGACGTCAGCGACGAGGAAATCATCAGACGCATGAGCGGTCGTCGCGTACACCCCGGCTCCGGGCGCACTTATCACCTTGTGTTCAATCCGCCCAAGGTCGCGGGCCGGGACGATCTCACCGGAGAACCGCTGATTCAGCGCGACGATGACAAGGAAGAAACGGTCAGGAAACGTCTCTCCGTGTATCACAGCCAGACCAAGCCGCTCATCGACTACTATGCCAAGTGGTCTGCCACCGGAGCCAAGGGCGCGCCCAGGCACCGCAAGGTTTCCGGGGTCGGCTCGCTCGATGAGATCAAGACGGCTGTGTTTTCCGCACTGAGTTGATTGGTTTCAAATCGGCAGGGATATGGGCATCTGCTTCGGCGATTGATCAGCGCGTCGCCTCGGCTGCGGGACGCCCGTGTCGGAACAGCGCCGTTTATCCGGTGGGGTTAAGGATTCTGGCGACCGGGTTGAGCCGCAAGCGTCCGGCGTCCGGCATTCCAGAACCCAGTAGCGGACTCAGGTATTGGCGAAACGCGTCCGTGACCCCGAAGCCGGCAGCAATGAACTCGTCTTCCATGACGCGCGTTTTCCCCGCTACGGTCTCCAGTGGCAGCAACTGGTAATCCACCGCGTAGGAACCCGTGCGCTTGATGGCCACGGAGCCATCCCGGTCTCCCCGCAGCGCGTATTGAACGGCTTTTTCCCCGACCTCGCGGGCTTCGCGTTGGTCGACGTCCGAGACGCAGCCAATGAATGAGCGCTGCAGATAGCCAAACGTGTCGCCCCGCACCCGCTGGATGCCAAGCTTGCTCTTGATTTCGTCGCATAACAGGTCTGCCAGCGCGCCCGTACCCGAAAGTTGCACGTTGCCATGGGCATCGTGTTCGACCTGCTTGGAAAGCTGCGTAATGATGGGCGTGCCTTGACTGTCATGGATGCCTTCCGATACCGCAATCACGCAGCGACCATATTTGTCGTAAGTTGCCTTGACCTCGGCCAGGAAGCTGTTGAGGCTGAAGGTGCGCTCGGGGAGGCAGATCAGGTGCGGGCCGTCGTCGGGAAACTTCCTGCCCAGCGCGGACGCTGCGGTCAGGAAGCCGGCATGGCGCCCCATGACCACGCCAAAGGTGAACGCCGCGCAGCGCCGCGTTGTCCAGGTTTGCCCCCATGAATGCTTGCGCGACAAAGCGTGCGGCGGAGGGAAATCCAGGCGTATGGTCGTTGCCGACCAGATCGTTGTCGATTGTCTTGGGAACATGCATGCAGCGCAGCGGGTAAGCATTCTTGCGTGCTTCTTCGCTGACAATCCTCACCGTATCGGAGGAATCGTTGCCGCCGATGTAGAAGAAGTAGCCGATACCATGCGCCTTGAGAACCTTGAGAATTTCCTGGCAGTATTTCAGGTCCGGTTTCTCGCGGGTTGAGCCGAGCGCCGACGAGGGCGTGTTGGCGACCATCTCGATGCTGTGGCTGGTTTCCTGCGTCAGATCGACGAAATCCTCCCGGATGATCCCGCTGACGCCGTGACGCGCCCCATAGACGAGTTCGATGCCACGGAACTTGCGGGCCTCCAGTGCCACGCCGGCCATTGATTGATTGATGACAGCGGTAGGCCCGCCTCCCTGAGCGACTAGAACCTTCCCCTGCGACATGATTTGGCTTTTCCTTGTTTGATCGGATTGGTTTGACGATCGTGGATCGGGGCGAATGCGTTGCCGGCAGCAACCCTGACCGATATCGGCGCTCTGCCGGAGGAATTGTAACCACTTGGATCAGCACCCCAGCTGCGGGACGTGATCCGGCGCCGCGCTTGGGCGCCAGATTCCCGGACGGCAGGAAAGCCTCCCGCGAATTTTTGATGTTGTTCCATGGCAGAATCGCCGTTACCATTCGGCGGTTGTCCCGGCTGCGGACTTGCCTTGCCTGTTTGCCGTTCTACCTTTCCTTCAACTTCGCGAGATAAATCAAAATGAGTAAGCCCAAAAAAGTCGCCATTCTCACGGCAGGTGGTTTGGCCCCCTGCCTCAGCTCGGCCATTGGCAGCCTCATCGAGCGCTACACCGAGATCGATCCCAGCATTGAAATCATCTGCTATCGCAGCGGCTACAAAGGGCTGCTGCTTGGCGATTCCTACAAAGTCACCGCGGAAATCCGCGAAAAGGCCGGGCTGCTGCATCGCTTCGGCGGCTCGCCGATCGGCAACAGCCGGGTCAAGCTGACCAACGTCAAGGACTGCGTGAAGCGTGGTCTGGTCAAGGACGGCCAGGATCCGCAGAAAGTTGCGGCTGACCAACTGATCAAGGACGGTGTAGACGTCCTCCACACCATCGGCGGCGACGACACCAATACCGCGGCCGCCGATCTTGCCGCCTTTCTGGCCAAGAACAACTATGGCCTCACCGTCATCGGCTTGCCAAAGACCGTGGACAACGACGTTTTCCCGATCAAGCAATCACTTGGCGCCTGGACTGCCGCCGAGCAGGGTGCGCTTAACTTCCAAAACGTTTCGGCCGAGAACAACGCCAACCCGCGCATGTTGATCGTGCACGAAGTTATGGGTCGTAACTGCGGTTGGCTTACCGCCGCCACCGCTCAGGAATATCGCAAGTTGCTCGACCGCGCCGAATGGCTCCCCGCCATCGGTCTCGACCGCGCTGCTTTTGACATCCATGCGATCTTCGTTCCGGAGATGGAAATCGACCTCGCCGCGGAAGCCAAGCGCCTGCGCGCGGTCATGGACAAAGTGGATTCCGTCAATATCTTCGTCTCGGAAGGTGCCGGCGTGGAGGCTATCGTGGCGCAACTCCAGGCCAAGGGCGAGGAAGTCCCGCGTGACGCCTTCGGCCACATCAAGCTGGACGCCATCAACCCAGGCAAATGGTTCGGCGAGCAGTTCGCCCAGATGATCGGGGCGGAAAAAACCCTGGTCCAGAAATCCGGCTACTTTGCCCGCGCCTCTGCGGCCAATGTCGAGGATATCCGCCTGATCAAATCCTGCGCTGATCTGGCTGTCGAGTGCGCCTTCCGCCGCGAATCCGGGGTCATCGGCCACGACGAAGATCGCGGCAACATCCTGCGCGCCATCGAATTCCCGCGCATCAAGGGCGGCAAACCTTTCGACATTGATACCCCTGGTTTCCGAAATGCTGGCAGCCATCGGGCAGCCCAAGGGTGGAAAGGTCGCGGTAAGCCACTAGGACGGATCGTAACAAGGCCGGGGTGCGGCATCCCGGCCTTGTCTGGAAGAACGCAAAGCTTGGGAAGTTCAATGGCACTTTTGACGCCACGTTCGTTGTGACAGCCTCAGTGACTTCGCAATTCCCGGCCAAGAATCCTGCTGGCCGTCCAGGCGAGCCGGAATGGCATTCGTGTGCAGGCACCGCATTAGCGTTGCTGTGGCTAGAACGGATGCGACAAAAGGCACCGAGTTTGTGGCTACGCAGCACGGATGGCGTGATAAAATTGAACGTCAAAATTGTCAATTCTCAGGGGGTTTTTATGTCAGCAGGACTGATGTTTGCGCTGATCTGCGCGGTGGCGGCAATCGCTTACGGCTGGATCATGAGCCAGTGGATTCTGGCGCAACCGGCGGGCAACGACCGCATGAAGGAAATTGCGGCGGCCATTCAGGAAGGCGCCCAAGCCTATCTGAACCGTCAATACACTACGATCGGCATCGTCGGTGCGGTGCTCGCCGTGGCCATCTGGATATTCCTCGGGAAGCTTTCGGCCATAGGTTTCGTCATCGGCGCCGTGCTATCCGGTGCTGCGGGTTACATCGGCATGAATGTTTCGGTGCGTGCCAACGTGCGCACGGCCGAAGCGGCGCGAGTCGGACTGAATGAGGCGCTGAATGTCGCCTTCAAGGGCGGCGCGATTACCGGCATGCTGGTGGTTGGTCTTGGTCTGCTCGGAGTTGCGGGTTACTACGCAGCGCTGAAATGGGGCCTCGGCCCAGACGCCAAGATCGAAGACATCATTCACCCGCTGGTCGGCCTTGGTTTTGGGTCGTCCCTGATCTCGATCTTCGCGCGTTTGGGCGGCGGCATCTTTACCAAGGGCGCTGATGTAGGCGCCGACCTGGTAGGCAAGGTGGAAGCCGGTATTCCCGAGGATGACCTGCGCAACCCGGCAGTGATCGCCGACAACGTCGGTGACAACGTCGGTGACTGTGCCGGCATGGCGGCCGACTTGTTCGAGACGTACGCCGTAACTACTGTCGCGACCATGCTGCTGGGCGCGCTATTGTTCAAGGTAAATCCCGTCTTCGCCGAGCAGGCCGTCATCTATCCGCTGGCACTGGGTGGCTTCTCGATCATCGCCTCGATCATCGGCGTGATGTTCGTCAAGGCTTCGCCGGGCGGCAAGATCATGAACGCCCTCTACCGCGGGCTGATCGTTGCCGGGGTGCTGGCGCTGGTGGCCTTCTATTTCATGACGGGGAAACTGATCGACGATCACTTGCTCGATAGCATCCTGAACATCAGCGGCGGTTCGCAGTTGCGCCTCTACGGTGCGACGGTTATCGGACTGGTGCTGACTGGGTTGATGGTCTATATCACCGAGTACTACACTGGTACCGAGTTCAAGCCGGTACAGCACGTGGCGCAGGCTTCCACTACGGGCCATGGCACCAACATCATCGCTGGCCTCGGCGTATCGATGAAGGCTACTGCGTGGCCCGTGCTTTCCGTCTGTGTTGCGATCTGGGCTTCATATGCCTTGGGCGGTTTGTATGGCATCGCGATCGCAGCCACCTCGATGTTGTCCATGGCCGGCATTATTGTCGCGCTCGATGCGTACGGCCCGATCACCGACAACGCCGGCGGCATCGCCGAAATGGCTGAGATGCCGGATTCCGTGCGCGGCATTACCGATCCGCTCGACGCCGTGGGCAACACCACCAAAGCCGTGACCAAAGGCTATGCCATCGGTTCCGCCGGCCTGGCCGCGCTGGTGCTGTTCGCCGACTTCACCCATGGTCTGGAGTCCCTCAAGCCGGGTATCAAGTTCGCCTTCGATCTGTCCGATCCTGCGGTCATCATCGGCCTCTTCGTCGGCGGCATGGTGCCTTACCTGTTTGCCGCGATGGGCATGGAAGCAGTGGGTCGTGCGGCCGGCTCCGTGGTGGTCGAAGTGCGCCGTCAGTTCAAGGAGATCAAGGGCATCATGGAAGGCACGGCCAAGCCGGAATACGGCACCTGTGTCGACATGCTGACCAAGGCCGCCATCAAGGAAATGATGATCCCGTCACTGCTGCCGGTACTGGTTCCGCTCGTTGTCGCCGTCGTCATGAATTTCCTCATGCCCCAGATGAACGGGGTCGGAGCTGGCGTTCGCGCCCTGGGTGGCGTGCTGATGGGCACCATCGTGACCGGTCTCTTCGTCGCCATCTCTATGACCACCGGCGGCGGCTGCTGGGACAACGCCAAGAAGTACATCGAAGACGGTCACTACGGTGGCAAGGGCTCCGAAGCGCACAAGGCGTCTGTCACCGGCGACACTGTGGGCGACCCGTACAAGGATACGGCTGGCCCCGCCGTCAATCCGTTGATCAAGATCATCAACATCGTGGCCTTGATGATCCTGCCCCTGGTGGTCTGATTTCTTGGCGAGTAGTTGATCGAACAAACGGGCAGCCCGCGGGCTGCCCGTTTGTTTTGGTGTTGGCCTGGTCTGGCATGGATGGCGAATCTATGTCGCATGGCGATGTGACGAGCTGCCATGGCGCGGCTTGGGGGCAAAGCGTCACGCGCGAGCTTATTTGGTTCGTCCGATCAGTGACGCCGGATGATCGCATCTGCTCCACCTGCAACCCAAGCATGTCGTGGCCTCTATCCATGGCTAGGCATGTCATGTCATGGAGCAGGAATTTGGGGAAGATTCTCCGGCACCAATCCCCGATTTACCCAGCCGACAAAGCCGTTGTATTGGCAATGCGCCGGGCCGGGCGCCCAACAGAGGGCGTGTCTAACTGCTTCTCAGGCGACAGAGTTTGCATTGCGCCACCACGTCGAGTGGTTCTTGCGCAGTTCCTCATGTGACGGCATGCCGTAAAACGCCAGGTCGTTGCCGTTGCCGACGTAGAAGCCACCCTTGACCATGCGGTAGGGAAACTCGAGCGAGTGCACGCGGTGCACCAGCTTGCTGGTCTTGGTTTTAGGCTGAATTTCGATCAGCGCTTCACGCAGATGGTGCATCAACGGGTAGGGCAGGTCGTTGACGGACCCTGTTTCGGGGTTGGTCGCCAGTTCCCCGAGGCCGAGTTCGACGAAGCACAGTGCCGGGAAATGAATGAATTTGGAAGCCGCGACCGTCACGCTGTTGTGGTAGTGATCGACTGCGCCGAGCGAGCTTACGATCAAGCTGTTCACCGGCGTCAGGTCCTGATACAGATGCAGGTTGTGCTCCTCCTTCTTCACGAGTTCCTTGCGATCGAGCGCGAGAATCTGACCGTAGGCCGTGCTCAGATACAATTTGCCGATGACTTTCACCGGAACGTGCTCCAGCACTCGATAGACCGAAACATAGACGGAGTTCTTCGGTGTGCCGTCAGCATGCGGAATGCATCGCGCGACGGCTTCGTCAATGTAGAACGCATCGCTACGGAAGGTCGGGTCGAGTTCAAAGAACATCGCCTGACCCTTGGATTTGTACTGATGCCCGGTAGCGTAATACTGCCCAAACTCTTCCGGGGGAAGCATGGATGCGATCAATGCTTCGGGAAGCAACGACAGGTACAGATGGACGGTCATGATAAATGGTTCTTTCTGATTGAAGTTGAAAATCGCCTGAGTCGATCTGGGACGCTTACGAACTGCTAAGACACCCGCGTCGGCATTCCTTGGTCAATACATGGTGTCAGATTATACAGAACCGCGAGTACATGCCACTGCACTGAATTCTGAATTCTGCCCGTCTGTTTGTCGCACCGGGGCGACTTGCCGGTGCTGAATGAGCGTTCCGTCTGACTGGCCTTTGCCACGCGTTCGTCGCATGCGGTGCGCCGCCGCGGTTCAAGCAGTTGGATCAAGGAGCATACTTGGCCGACACTCGCGGCGAAGAAGCGCCTTTGGCGGCCAATCAGGCTGCCTTGCGGCGGAAATCGCGTACCCGGAAGCCCAGCAGCCACAGGGTGGCGAAGTAGCTGACCATTCCGCCGAGCACCACGCCCGAGAGTCGCAGGATGCGCTGGACGCCGTTCATCTCCAACCACGCTGCGTCCTTGTCAGTCGCAAGCCACAGCACGCCGCCCAGCACGACCAGTGCGGCAAGAAGCTTGAGGATGAACACGCCCCAGCCAGGTTGAGGCTGGTAAGCGCCGCGTTGCCGCAATCCGCGCCAGAGCAGTCCCGCGTTCAGGCAGGAGGCCAGGCCGATGGACAGGGCCAGTCCCGCATGCTTGAGCCAGCCAATGAAGGCCATGTTCATGACTTGGGTCAGCGCCAGCGTGATCAGGGCGATCTTCACCGGCGTACGAATGTCCTGGCGGGCGTAAAAGCCGGGCGCCAGCACCTTGACAAGAATAAGGCCGGTCAGGCCTATCGAATAGGCGACCAACGCTTCGCGGGTACGCAGCACATCGGTGACCGCAAACGCACCGTACTGGAACAGGGTCGACAGCAGCGGTATGGCCAGCATCGCCAGCGCCAGCGATGCCGGCAGGGTCAGCATCAGGGTCAGGCGCAGGCCCCAGTCCAGCAAGGCCGAGAAGTCCTCTGCTTTGCCAGTGGCATGGGACTTCGCGAGGCTCGGCAGCAGAATCGTACCGAGCGCCGCTCCCAGCAATCCGGCGGGGAACTCCATCAGCCGATCTGCATAGTACAGCCATGAGACGCTGCCGCTCTCGAGGAACGAGGCGAAGATCGTGTTTATCAACAGGCTGATCTGCGACACCGAAACACCGAGTACTGCGGGTGCCATGAGTTTGAGGATGCGTCGCACGCCTTCATCGCGCCAGTCCGGGTCAAAGCGGGGCAGCATGCCGATCCTGGCCAGGGCCGGAAGCTGGATTCCCAGTTGCAGCGCACCGCCGATGAATACGGCCCACGCCAGCGCCAGTATCGGCGGGTCAAACCAGGGTGCGGCGAACAGCGCCATGCCGATAAAGGACAGGTTGAGCAGGACCGGCGTGAAGGCGGGCAGGGCAAACCGGCTCCAGGTATTCAGGATGCCGGCGGCCAGTGCCACCAGCGACATGAACAGAATGTAGGGAAAGGTTATCCGCGTGAGTTCGACGGTGAGCTGGAATTTCTCGGCATCGGCGCTGAAACCCGGAGCCGTAACGGCGATCAGCACGGGCGCGGCGGCCATGCCGAGCGCGCTGACGACGATCAGTATCAGGAACAGCACGCTGGT
The DNA here is from genome assembly GCA_016712985.1 of Sulfuritalea sp. GTDB lineage: Bacteria > Pseudomonadota > Gammaproteobacteria > Burkholderiales > Rhodocyclaceae > Sulfuritalea. The sequence continues at coordinate 98,869 of JADJQA010000013.1, forward strand.
GACGCGATCGACCAGGCTTTTGGTCTCGATTGCGCCGCGGCGATTGCGGTATTCGGCGAGGATCGGAACGAACGCCTGGGAGAACGCTCCTTCGGCAAACAGGCGGCGCAACAGGTTGGGCAGTCGGAAGGCGACGAAGAAGGCATCCGTCATCAGGCCGGCACCGAAGCTTCTGGCAATGACGAAGTCCCGAGCGAACCCCAGAACTCGGGACAGCAGGGTCATCCCGCTGACGGTGGCCAGAACGTGGAGCAGATTCATGGCAGTATGGTATCCGGGATGTTGCGGATGAAAGGCGCTTGCAATGGGCGGAAGACCACCCTATAATCGCCCCCTTTCCCAAGATCCACCGGATATCGACATGGCCAATTCAGTCCAGGCTCGCAAGCGCGCTCGTCAAGCAACTGAGCAGCGTGCTCACAATATGGGACAGCGTTCCACCTTGCGTACCGCGATCAAGAAGGTGCGCAAGGCCATCGACGCTGGCGACAAGGGCGCTGCTCAGGCGGTGTTCAGGAGTCGCAGAGCGTAATCGACTCGATCGCGGACAAGAACATCGTGCACCAAGAACCTCGCGGCACGCCAGAAGAGCCGCCTCTCGGCCGCAATCAAGGCGCTCTAGTCCGCTCCACGCCAAGCGCTGCAAGCAGGCGGCGTTATTCGTCATGCACATCAAGCAGGCTGTCGCCCGAGACGGGCTTTTTGCGTTGGCATGACCCCTAGGCCGCTTGGGTATCTGCACTCCAACTCCGTTTTCCATGGTTCCGCCGAGTCGATCATTGGCATAATGTCTTATAAAAAGTCTCGCTAAATTAAACAAATAGGTTGAGTTTGCCGAAATCACTGCATATAATCGCCAGACTCCATTGAAGTGAAAGGGGTTTTATGCAATCCCATCAGTTCATGAAATATGCGTTTCGTATTCGGACGCGTCTTGGCGTGATTGTGGACAATTTGATGATCCATGGCAGCGACGAGCACGATGCTCAGCGCAAGTTGCGGCAGGTCTACCACGGTTGCAAGATAATCGAATGTGTCTGCCATCGAGGTGGCGTTCGCGTACCGGTGGCCAGCTTCGGGGAAGCCTCAAACCTCATTGGCCGCTGAGGTTTCGTCCCTGTACAGAGGCCTGTTTTTGACTTAGTATGGAATCGCTCTGGCGGCGGTGGTCGTTGCGCTTGACGCCGACAAGCGCTGCGCTTGGCCTTCGCTGAAGCCATGTTTGCAAGCACGGCGGCCGTTGCTCTTCGGCCGCCGTATGTTTTTCCGGGTGGAGCTTTTCGCGGAGCGCGTCATGCCGCATTTGATGAATACCTACGGGCGGCTGCCGGTCGCCTTTACCCATGGCCAGGGGTGTCGGCTGTTCGACGAGCAGGGCAAGTCCTACCTTGATGCCCTGGCGGGCATAGCGGTCAGCACGCTGGGCCACAATCATCCTCGGCTGGTGAAAGCGCTGGGCGGGCAGGTCGCCCGTCTCATTCATGTGTCGAACCTGTACCGCATTGGCGAAGCTGAAGCCCTCGCCGATCGTCTCGCCGTGCTTTCCGCGATGGACCAGGTGTTTTTCTGCAACTCGGGCTGCGAGGCCAACGAAGCGGCGATCAAGCTCGCACGGCTTTATGGACATCAGCAGGGCATCGATCTACCCGCCGTCATCGTCATGGAGCAGGCCTTCCACGGCCGCACGCTGGCGACGCTATCCGCTACCGGCAATCGCAAGGTCCAGGCCGGCTTCGAGCCGCTGGTTGCCGGTTTCGTGCGGGTGCCGTTTGACGACATCGCCGCGATAGAGCAGCTTGCGACGCGGAATCCGAATGTGGTTGCGGTGCTGTTCGAGCCGATTCAGGGCGAAGGCGGCATCAACCTTGCGCACAACGATTTCATGCGCTTGCTGAGGCAGATTTGCGACCGCAAGAACTGGCTGCTAATGGTAGACGAAGTGCAGTGCGGGATTGGTCGCACCGGCGTCTGGTTCGCCCATCAGCATGCCGGCATTGTTCCGGATGTCATGACGCTGGCCAAGGGGCTGGGCTCCGGCGTGCCGATCGGCGCCTGCCTTGCTGCGGCACGCGCCGCTGGCGTGTTCAAGCCCGGTAATCACGGCTCCACATTTGGCGGCAACCCGCTGGCCTGCGTTGCGGCGTTGACCACGCTGGAGGTGATCGAAGCCGACGGCCTGCTGGCGCATGCGAAAAAGCTCGGCGAAGCGATTCGGACTGGTCTGCGTAGCGGCTTGTCCGGGGTCAGCGGCGTGGTCGAAGTACGCGGAGACGGCTTGATGATCGGCGTTGAGCTGGATCGTCCCTGTGCCGATCTGGTCAGGCGCGGGCTGGACGCCGGCTTGCTGATCAATGTCACCGCCGACAAGGTAGTGCGGCTTCTGCCACCGCTGATCATGAGCGATGCCGAAGGCGCGGAACTGATTGCCGGACTTGTGCGGCTGATCAAAGAGTTTCTCGGGGCATGATCGTGGCAGCGTCGCGGCATTTCCTGCAGTTGAAGGATTTTTCACGCGAAGATCTCGACTACCTTTTTCAGCGTACGCGAACCATCAAAGCGCGTTTCAAGTCCTACCAGCGCTATTGGCCGCTACAGGACCGCACCTTGGTGATGATTTTCGAGAAGGCGAGCACGCGCACGCGGCTTTCCTTCGAGGCCGGCATGCATCAACTCGGCGGTTCGGCAATCTATCTGAATACGCGGGATTCGCAGCTCGGACGCGGCGAATCGGTCGAGGATGCCGCCCAGGTGATTTCGCGCATGAGCGACATCGTCATGATTCGCACTTTCGAGCAGGAGATCGTCGAGCGTTTTGCCAGTCATTCCAGGGTGCCGGTGATCAATGGATTGACCAACCAGTACCACCCCTGCCAGCTTCTCGCCGACATCTTTACCTATATCGAGCAGCGCGGTCCGATCCAGGGCCGGACCGTGGCATGGATTGGCGATTCCAACAATGTCTGCAGCACCTGGTTGCAGGCCGCTGAAATCTTCGACTTCAAGGTTCATGTGTCGACGCCGCCGGGCTATGAAGTTGCAGCCGAGCGCGCGGACTTTCATGGCGCAGACCACTTCGAACAGTTCGCCGATCCCGTGGATGCCGCGCGCGGGGCGGATCTGGTGACCACCGATGTGTGGACTTCGATGGGTTTCGAAGCCGAGAACGAAGTGCGTCTGCGTGACTTTGCCGATTGGCAGGTCGATGCCGACCTGATGCGTGCAGCAAAGGCTGATGCCTTGTTCATGCACTGCCTGCCGGCGCATCGTGGCCAGGAAGTCGCGGCCGAGGTAATCGATGGCGTGCAAAGCGTGGTGTGGGATGAAGCGGAGAACCGGCTGCACACCCAAAAGGCACTGGTTGAATTCTTGATTCTGGGCAGGTTGAACGACTGAAGGAAAATTCAATGAGCGACGCAAAGGCAGGCAAAAGTACGGGAGTCAACAAGGTAGTGCTCGCCTATTCGGGTGGGCTGGATACCTCGGTAATTCTCAAGTGGTTGCAGGATACCTACCACTGCGAAGTGGTGACCTTCACCGCCGACCTGGGGCAGGGCGAAGAACTGGAACCGGCGCGGACCAAGGCGCTGAAGATGGGTATCAAACCCAGAAACATTTTCATTGACGATTTGCGGGAGGAATATGTCCGCGACTTCGTGTTTCCGATGTTTCGCTGCAACACCGTCTATGAAGGTGAGTATCTGCTCGGCACCTCGATCGCGCGTCCCCTGATCGCCAAGCGACTGGTGGAAATCGCCAAAAAAACCGGGGCCAACTCGATATCCCACGGCGCCACGGGCAAGGGCAACGACCAGGTGCGCTTTGAGCTGGGGGCCTATGCCCTGATGCCCAATGTCAAGGTCATCGCTCCGTGGCGCGAATGGGACCTTCTGTCGCGCGAGAAGCTGATGGCCTACGCCGAGAAGAATGGCATCCCTGTGGAAATGAAGCACAAGAAGGGCGGCTCACCGTATTCGATGGACGCCAACCTGCTGCATATCTCTTACGAGGGGCGCCATCTGGAAGATCCGGCCGCCGAGGCAGAGGAATCCATGTGGCGCTGGACCGTGTCGCCCGAAAAGGCGCCGGACCGGGCCGAGTATCTCGATCTGGAGTTCAAGGCCGGCGATCTGGTCGCCATCAATGGCAAGAAGATGAAGGTTCATGAACTGCTCGCTGCGCTGAACACGCTCGGTGGCAAGCATGGCATCGGGCGTCTCGATCTGGTCGAGAACCGCTATGTCGGCATGAAGTCGCGCGGCTGTTACGAAACGCCTGGCGGCAGCATCCTGCTCAAGGCGCATCGCGCCATCGAGTCCGTCTGTCTCGATCGCGAGGTGGCGCATCTCAAAGACGATCTGATGCCGCGCTATGCGAGCCTGATTTACAACGGCTACTGGTGGAGTCCGGAGCGCCGCGCCTTGCAGGCCTTGATCGATCACACCCAGCAGAACGTCAATGGCTGGGTTCGGGTCAAGCTCTACAAGGGGAATGTGATCGTGGTCGGCCGCGACTCGAAGACCGATTCGCTGTTCGACCCGAGCATTGCGACCTTCGAGGACGACGCCGGCGCCTACGACCAGAAGGACGCCCACGGCTTCATTCGCCTCAATGCACTTCGGATGCGCATCGCGGCGAATCGGGCCGAGGGCAGGGTGGGCGGAAAGAAGCGCTGACCGGGGGCAGGACCGAAAGGTGGAGGCACGCGCCAGTGTTGGGCATTTCCGAGGAGCAGTTGGCCGAGTTCGGCATGAGCTTCGGTCTGGGCGCCTTCATGCTCTACATGCTGTTCATCATCGGCGAACTGGCCTGGAAGTCGAAGGCCGGCAAGCTTGGCACCTTCGTGCTGTTCTTTGTCCTGGCTTTTGGCATGATCGGCTTTGTGGCCAAAATCATCATCCAGAAACTGATGTTCAGTGGAGTCTAACGCCGGCGTTGTCGGCTTCAACCGTAGTGGCCGCAACCAGGATTCGGGGAGTCTGACATGTCGCAGTTCGAGAATGTTTCCGTGGTAAAGAAAGCCAACGTCTATTTCGACGGCAAGTGTGTCAGCCATACCGTGCAATTCCCTGACGGCACGAAGAAAAGCGTCGGCGTAATCCTGCCGGCGACACTGACCTTCAACACCGGCGTGCCCGAGATCATGGAAACCGTGTCTGGTGGCTGCCGCTACCGCATCAAGGGCGAGGACTGGAAGAGCAGCGGCGCCGGCGAGAGCTTCAATGTGCCGGGCAATTCCAGCTTCGAGATTGATGTGAGCGGCGAGCCCTACCACTACATTTGCCATTTTGCATAAACAGGGGAGCCCGGCATGCCTTCTTTCGACATCACTTCCGAAGCCGATCTGGTGGCCCTGAAGAACGCGGTGGATGTGGCAGGTCGGCACATCGGCAATCGTTATGACTTCAAGGGCACGTCGGCCAGGGCCGATCTGAACGAGAAGGACAAGACGATCACGATTCACGGCGACTCCGAGTTCCAGCTTGGCCAGGTCAAGGACATTCTCTTTCCGGAAATGGAGAAGAAGGAACGCGAAAGCACCAAGCGGCTGGAGCACGGACCGGTGCAGTCGGTGGGTGGCAACAAGTCGAAGCAGGAACTCAAGATCAAGGTCGGCATCGAGCAGGAACTGGCCAAGAAAATCGTCAAGCTGATCAAGGACAGCAAGCTCAAGGTGCAGGCCAGCATCCAGGGTGACGCGGTGCGTGTCACCGGCGCCAAGCGCGATTTGCTTCAGGAAGCCATCGCCCTGGTGAAAAAGTCGATTACCGACTTCCCGCTGCAGTATGGCAACTTCAGGGACTGATCACCGGGTTCGGCGTCATCTGTAGGGCATAATTCCCGTTTCAGGGGAATGCCATTGACGGATCAAGCCATACCCCACTCGCCGTGTTGCCTCAGCCTCGATCTCGAAGTTGATCCGCGTAACGGGCGAATTCTCAAGATCGGCGCCTGGCGCCCCGATAGCAACGAGTTCCGGCACTTCAAGGGCCGCTTCGATCTGCCCGCAGCCCTCGCCGAAGTCGATTCCCTCGCCGTCGGCGCCGGCTTCATGCTGGGTCACAACATCATTCGCCATGACCTTAATCTGCTCCAGGCCGTGGCGCCCGGACTCAAACTGTTCGCCCTGCCGGTGGTCGACACGCTGGCGCTGTCGCCGCTGGCCTTTCCGCGCAATCCCTACCACCACCTGGTCAAGGACTACCGCCTGCTCAAGCTCGCGGTCAACAGTCCCCTGGCCGATGCGCAACGGGCGGTCGAACTGTTCAACGACCAGCGCCGCGCGCTGTTGTCGGAGCCGCTCGAACTGGTGCGGGCCTATCATCATCTGCTGGTGCCGGAGGACGCCGGTTCCGGCCTCAATCGCTTCTTCGTGACACTGACGCAGCAGCCGCGACCCACTGCGCCAGCAGTGCGCGACTTGCTCAACACCCTGCTGGCGGACAAGGTCTGCGGACGGCGCCTCGCCCGGCTGGTCGAGGTCGACTTCGCCGATGTCGCCAACCATCCTGCCATTGCCTATGTGCTGGCCTGGCTGCGCGTGGCCGGCGAGAACTCGGTGATGCCGCCCTGGGTGCGCCATGAGTATCCGGCCACGGTACGTCTGGCGCACGAACTGCGTGCCACCCCTTGCAGCGATTCCGCATGCGGCTATTGCCGCGAGACGCATGATCCGCGGAACTGGCTCAAGCGCTGGTTCGGCTACGCGGATTTTCGCCGCGACGATCAGGGTCGGTCCCTGCAGGAGGACATCGTCGCCTGCGGCATCGCCGGTCATGCCCAGATCGGCATCCTGCCCACCGGCGGCGGCAAGTCCTTGTGCTACCAACTGCCGGCCTTGATGCGCCATTGCCAGACCGGCGCGCTGACCATCGTCATCTCGCCGCTGCAGGCGCTGATGAAGGACCAAGTCGACAGCCTGATGCAACGTGGCGTGAACTGCGCCGCTACGGTCAACGGCCTCCTGTCGTTGCCGGAGCGCAAGCAAGTGCTGGATGGAATCCGTCTCGGCGATATCGGCATCCTGCTGGTGTCGCCCGAGCAGGTGCGCAATCGCGGTTTTCGCGAGGCCATAGCGCAGCGCGAGATCGCCGCCTGGGTATTCGACGAGGCGCACTGCCTGTCGAAATGGGGCCATGATTTCCGCCCGGATTACCTCTACGTCGCGCGCTATATACGCGAGCGCCATGGCGACCGGATGCCGCCGGTGACCTGCCTCACCGCGACGGCCAAGCCGGACGTGATCGAGGATATCGTCACCCATTTCCTCAAGGAACTGGGACTGGAACTGGCGCCGCACCTCGGCTCGATCGAGCGCGACAACCTCGGTTTCGCCATCGTCACGACACGTGAAGACAGCAAGTACGCCCAGGTGCATCAGGTGCTGGTCGATCACTTTGGCGAGCCCGGATCGCCTCGGCTCGGCAGCGGCGGAGCGATCATTTACTGCTCGACACAAAAACACACCGAGGAACTGGCCGAGTTCCTCGCCAAGTCGATGGCCTGGCCAGCGGCGGCTTTTCATGGCGGCATGCCGCCGGACCTGAAGAAGGAGCGCCAGCAGGAGTTCATCGCCGGCACGCTGAAGGTGATCGTCGCCACCAACGCCTTCGGCATGGGCATCGACAAGCCCGATGTACGCCTGGTGATCCATGCCGACATCCCCGGTTCGCTGGAAAACTACATCCAGGAAGCCGGCCGCGCCGGGCGCGATCAGGCACAGGCTTTCTGCGTGCTGCTCTACGACGAAAAGGATGCGGAGCGGCAGTTCGGCATGAGCGCGCGCAGCCGGCTGACTCAGCGCGACATCGCCCAACTGCTCAAGGTGCTGCGTTGGCGCAAGCCCGACGCCGACGGCAACATCGTCATCACCGTCGGCGAACTGCTCGCCAGCGAAGGCCTGACGGTCGATTTCGATCTGCAAAGCCGCGACAAGGACACGCGGGTCAAGACCGCGCTGGCCTGGCTGGAAAACGCCAGGCTGCTGGAGCGCAACGAGAACCGCAGCCAGGTTTTCCCCGCTTCGCTGCGTTTTCGCGAACTGGAGGAGGCCAGGCGCCGTCTCGCCAGGGCCGACTATTCCCAGGAGCGGCAGTGCCAGTTGCTCGCGCTGTTGCGGGAGATCGTGCAGGCCGAACCGGATCAGGGCCTGACCACCGACGACCTCTCGCTGGCCACGGGGCTGGACTCGCGCGAAGTGCGCAAGGCCTTCGACGATCTCGAGCAGCTCGGCCTGCTGGCCAACGACAGCCGCATCACCGCCTATCTGCGCGTCGGCGTCATCGGCGCCTCGACCGCCACCCTGATCGAGGCCGACCGCCGCGAGACCGCGCTGCTGGCCCTGCTGCGCGAGGCAGCGCCGGATGCCGGACCGAGCGCGGACAACGTCAATCTGAATCTGCGGCTACTGACCCAGCGCATGAAGGACGCCGGTATCGCCGAACTTCTGCCGGAGGATGTCGCCCGCCTGCTGCGCAGCCTGGCCCAAGACGGGCGCGAACTCGCCGGCGGGCGCGCCAGCCTGTCGTTGAGGCCACTGGATCGCGAGAACCATCGCGTCGCCGTGCAGCGCGAATGGAGCGAGATCGAAGCGCTGTCGCGCTCGCGGCGCGCCTGTGGCGACGTGCTGCTGCGCGCCTTCATCGCCACACTGGGGCCGGCCAGTCGCGGCAAGGACCTGCTCGCGGGCCTGACCCTGGGCCAGATCAACCAGGAGCTGCGCAGCGACCTGGTGCTGGCGGCGGAACTGCGCGATGTCCCGGCTGCGGCGCAGGCGGCGCTGATGTACCTGCACGACCAGAAGGTGCTGACCCTGTCGCAGGGTCTCTCGGTGTTCCGCAACGCCATGACCCTGCATCTGAATCCGGACGAGAAGGCTCGCCGTTTCGAGGCCCACGATTACCAGCCGCTGGCCGACCACTACGAGCAGCGGGTAAGCCAGATCCACGTCATGATCCGCTACGCCGAACTGGGGCAGGAAAAGGTCTCCCAAGCGCTGCAACTGGTGGCCGACTACTTCGCCTTGAGTTGGGAGGAATTCCTGCGGCGTTACTTCGAGCAGCGCAGGGAGATGCTCGAACGTGCCACCACCGAGGCATCGTGGCACCGCATTCGCGACGGCCTGTCGCCCTTGCAGGCCAGACTGGTCACCGAGCGGCGACCGACCAATCGCCTGGTGCTTGCCGGGCCGGGCTCGGGCAAGACGCGGCTGGTGGTGCATCGCGTTGCCTTCCTGGTGCGGGTACTGCGCGAAGCGCCACAGAGCATCCTGGTGGTCACCTTCAACCGCCACGCCGCGCGCGAGGTGCGTCGTCGCCTGCACGATCTGATCGGCGAGGACGCATTCGCCGTTGCCGCCCACACCTATCACGGCCTCGCCATGCGCGTCAGCGGTACTTCGCTGGCCGCGCGGGACTCCGCTGCGCCGATCGACTTCGACGCATTGTTGGCGGATGCCACGCGCCTGCTCAAGGGCGAGGGCGCCGCCGCGGGCGATGTCGACGATGCGCTGCGTGAGCGCCTGCTATCCGGCTTTCGCTGGCTACTGGTGGATGAGTACCAGGACATCAACGCCGCCCAGTACGACTTCCTCTCGGCCTGGCCGGGCGCACCCTACAGGACAAGGAGCGCAAGCTCACCGTGCTGGCGGTGGGTGACGACGACCAGAACATCTACGAATTCGCCGGGGCGGAGGTCGAGTTCATTCGCCGCTTCGAAGCGGACTATGGCACCAAGACCGACTACCTCGTCGAGAACTTTCGCTCCACGCGGCACGTCGTCGAGGCCGCCAATGCGCTGATCGCGCCGCATCCGGGCCGGCTCAAGCAGGTGCACCGATCGCCATCGATGGCGGACGCCGCAAGCAGCCCGCCGGCGGTATCTGGGCCAAGCGCGACGCCGCCGTCGGTGCCGGGCGTGTGCAAGTGCTGCCGGCCGGGGGCAACAGCCTGGAACAAGCATGGCTCGCCTTGCAGGAACTACGGCGGCTGGCAAGGCTCGATGCGGCGTGGGACTGGACGCAGGCGGCGGTGATCGCGCGCGAATGGAAGACGCTGGAACCCTTGCGCGCCGCCTGCGAGATAGCGGGCCTGCCCTGTCACTTCGCCGGGCGCCGGCAGCCGGAACTGCCGCTGTGGCGCTGGCGCGAGGTCTGGCGCTTCATCGTCGCGCTACGGGAGCGGCGCAACGCATTGCTGTCCGCCGACGAACTGCGAGCGCTGGCGAAATCGCTGCGCGGCGGAGAACCCGATACGCCGGGGCAGGCACTGGTCGCAGCGCTGATCGACGACGCCTATGCCGCTGCCGGGAACTACTCGCGCCCTGCCATGGCGGTGGTCGACGACATCTACGAGTATTTGGCCGATCCCGGCCGCGAGCCGGGCAGGGGTCTGACATTGACCACCGCCCATGGCGCCAAGGGCTTGGAGTTCGACCATGTCGTGGTGCTCGACGGCGGCTGGAAAACAACAGTCCTTGCGGAGCGTCGGCTCTATTACGTCGCCATGACGCGGGCGCGCCAGACGCTGAGCTTGTGTTGCCAGGACCTGCGGGGCTTTGCCAGCGAACTGGGGCAGGCAGTCGCTTTCAAGCGCGCGGCTTCACTGTTCGCCGCGCTGCCCGGCGGGTTGCGGCGTCGCTATGCGCTTCTGGGGCCGCGCGACATCGACCTCGGCTTCGCTGGTCGCGACCCAGGCGCGGCGCGCAAGGCTTCAGCCGAGCTTTTTGTGGGCGATGAATTGCGGGTCGAGGTTACGGGTGATCGCTGGGTGTTCAAGACGACAAACGGCCAAGCCGTCGGTCGCGCTTCCAAGGCCCATACGCCACCCGAAGGCAAGCTGATCTCCGCTCGGGTTGCGAACATCTGCGTCTGGCGCCGAGAAGATGTCGACCCGGGATGGCACGAACGCATGCGCGTCGATCACTGGGAGGTGGTGTTTCCCGAAGTGATCATCGAGCCGGAGCATTGAGTCCGATCATCTGCGCAGTCCGGTGATCCACTTATCATAGAGCCGATCCGCCACGGCGCGCATCGCCGCAAGGCGCACTTCCATGCCTTCCTGCATTTGTTCCGGGGTCTGCACGGACGACGACGGCGCGGCCTTTTCAGCGGCCCACTGCCGGCACCAGGCGCCGATCATCGAATCCGTCATCTCCACGTGGCATTGCATGGCCAGGTGCGGACCGCGCACGAAAGCCTGGTTGGCGCAGTGGGTGCTACGCAGAATGCGCGTGGCGCCCGGCGGAATGGAGAAGGTCTCGCCATGCCAGTGGAAGGCCTCGAAGCTTGAGGTGTCGCCCAGCCAGTCGACGGCCTCCGGGGTGGCTTCCACCTCACCCCAGCCGATTTCCTTGACCGGGTTTCTGGTAACCGTGCCGCCGAGGGCTCTTGCCATGAGTTGTCCGCCGAGACAGTGGCCGATAACCGGGATGCCCTTGTCGTCAGCTTCGCGTATCAGTTCAAGGGTCGGCGGTATCCACGGTAGCGAGTCATTCACGCTCATCGGTCCGCCCATGAAGCACAGTCCGGAGAACTCCCCGGAAGTCGGCGGTGGCGATACGCCGTCATCGACCCGGAACAGGGTGCTTGGCAGGGAATGGCGGTCGAGGAATGTGGCAAAATAGCCGGGGCCCTCGCCTGGGCTATGACGGAATATTGCGATCGGTTTCATGCTGGAGCCTCTTGTTTGCGCAGGCCCGAATTCTAGCGGAGGCCTGCTTTCCCTGATGCGTCGTCGATTCAGCGAAGGCCGCGTCGCGCCCCCGGTAAACGAGGCCGGAGTGCCCTCAGACCGGGAACTGATTGCCGCCGCTGTGCTGGTGCCGGTGATTGTGCGCGAGACCGGGTTGACCGTACTGCTGACTCAGCGCACCTCGCACTTGCGCGATCATGCGGGGCAGGTGAGCTTTCCCGGTGGGCGCAGCGAAGAGAGTGACGCCTCACCCGAGGCCACCGCGCTGCGTGAAGCAGGGGAAGAAGTCGGCCTTGCGGCGTCCCAGGTCGAAATTCTGGGTCGCCTGCCGCAATATCGCACCGGTACGGGTTTTGTCGTGACACCGGTAGTGGCTCTGGTGTCACCGCCTCTGAACTTGAAGCTGGACGATTTCGAGGTTGCCGAAGTCTTCGAGCCGCCGCTCGAATTCCTGCTTGATCGTGCAAACCATCAGCGCCACACGATCGAGGTGCGTGGCGTCATGCGCGAGTACTGGGCCATGCCTTGGCAGGGCTATTACATCTGGGGTGCGACCGCCGGCATGCTGGTGACCCTGCAGCGCTTGCTGCATTCGGAGGCGTGAGGCCATGACGCTGGCTTCCATCGTCATGGCCCTGGTTTTCGACCAGTTTCATGCACTCCCCGTGCAGCGCATGGTGCGTATCCCGCTGGCGCGGATGGCTGCCTTCCTTGAGGACAAGTTCAACGATGGGGGCCGCGCTCATGGCGCGATCGCCTGGTGGCTGGGTGCGGCGCTGCCCGCCGCTCTGGTGTCGCTGGCGCATGCCTTGCTGATGCGCTATCAGCCGCTGCTGGCCTTTCTGCTGGGTATCGGTGTGCTGTACCTGACGATGGGTTTTCGTCAGTTCAGTCATTTCTTCAATGATATTCACCTGGCGCTCCGGGTCGGCGAGGTCGAGCAGGCGCGCCTGCTCCTGGCACAGTGGCGCGGCCGTTCCGGCGACCGACTGACCAGCAGCGAGATCGCGCGCCTTGCCATCGAGCGGGCCCTGCTTTCGTCGCATAGATATGTATTCGCTCCGCTGCTCTGGTTCGCCGTTCTTGGGCCGGCGGGAGCCTTGCTTTACCGCCTCGCGCAAGCGCTTGACGAACTCTGGGGCGAGCGTCGCGAGACAGAGTTTGGCGAGTTCGGCCGGTTCGCGCAGCAAGCCTTTGCATTGATCGACTGGCTGCCAATTCGTATGACGGCAGGTTCCTTTGCCGTCGTCGGCGACTTCGAGGATGCGGTTCATTGCTGGCGCACGCAAGCGGATCGCTGGCCGGACGGCGGCTCGGGTATACTGCTGTCAAGTGGTGCTGGCGCCCTGGGTGTGCGACTGGGTATGCCGGTGCACGATGTGATTCAAGACATGGGCGAGGTGGGCGATCGCCCCGAGCTGGGGTTGGGCGAAGACGCCGACCCCGATTTCATGCAGAGCACGATAGGCCTGGTCTGGCGCAGTCTCGTGCTCGGTTTGGCAGGTCTGGCCCTGGTCTGGGTTTCCGGTTGGGTCGGCGGTTGATACTTAAAAAGGAGCTTTGTAATGGCTGACAGAAGAGAAGTCGTTGTTTTGAGCGCGGTGCGTTCCGCAATCGGTACCTTTGGCGGCGCGCTTGCCGGCATCGAGCCGGCCGAGCTGGCCGGCATCGTGATGAAGGAAGCGGTCGGCCGCTCCGGGGTCGACCCCAATCAGATCGGTTACGTCACGGTCGGAACGGTCATTCCCACCGATTCGCGTTTTGGCTATGTCTCCCGCGTGGCGTCGATCCAGGCCGGTTTGCCGATGGACTCGGTCGCCATGCAGGTCAGCCGCCTGTGTTCCTCGGGCCTGCAAGCGATCGTGTCGAGCGCGCAGAACATCATGCTCGGCGATTCCGACTACGGCATCGGCGGCGGCGTCGAAGTCATGTCGCGCGCCGGCTACATGTCGACTGCCATGCGCACCGGCGCCCGCATGGGCGATACCAAGGTGATCGACATGATGGTGGCCACCTTGAGCGATCCCTTCGGTGTCGGTCACATGGGCATCACCGCCGAAAACCTCGCGGTCAAGTGGAACATCTCCCGTGAAGAGCAGGACGCTTTCGCGGTCGAATCCCAGCGTCGCGCGGCTGCCGCCATCGCCGAAGGTCGCTTCAAGTCGCAAATCGTGCCGATCGTGCAGAAGGGCCGCAAGGGCGACGTGACCTTCGACACGGACGAGCATGTCAAGGCCAGCACCACGATGGAAACCCTGGCAAAGATGAAGCCGGCATTCAAGAAGGACGGCACGGTCACCGCCGGCAATGCGTCTGGCATCAATGACGGTGCAGCCTTCTTCGTGCTCGCCGCAGCCGACGTTGCCGCCAAGGCCGGGCAGAAGCCGATTGCCCGCCTGGTGTCCTATGCCATCGCCGGCGTGCCGAACGAGATCATGGGCGAAGGCCCGATTCCGGCCAGCAAACTCGCGCTGAAAAAGGCCGGGCTGACGCTCGACCAGATGGACGTCATCGAGGCCAACGAAGCCTTCGCTGCGCAGGCGATCGCCGTGAATAAAGGTCTCGGCCTTGATCCGGCGAAGACCAATCCCAACGGCGGCGCCATCGCCCTGGGCCACCCGATCGGCTGCTCCGGCGCCTTCATCGCCACCAAGGCGCTGTATGAACTGCAGCGGGTCAATGGCAAGTACGCCCTGGTTACCATGTGCATTGGTGGTGGGCAGGGTATTGCTGCGGTGTTCGAGCGGCTGTAAGCGTTCGCAGCGTGAGGAACCCGGCCACCATGGCCGGGTTTTTTTGGTGCAGAATTTGTGGATGATGCACGGTTTTGGGATCGCATTCAGCTCGCCGCGATCCACGATGCCGATGCCGATTGAGGCGTGGCGCGCGTGTGGCAGTCAGCGGGCGTAGCGCTTGATTCGCAATAGCGTTCTATTGACAGATCTTATGGGCCCATGGATACTCCGCGCCGCGCCCTTGACGTTCCCGTCCGTAACAGTTGGCACGGACGTTGCGTTGTTCCACTGACTCGAGGCGAGCAAGCGACCGTTCAGGTGTTGCCAACGCCGTTTCGCGAGTTGGGCGGACCGGGGTTTCGACCGAGATCTTCATCGCAGTCGATCAATGGTCCGATGCATTTCACGGAGCGGGTTCCGATCGCTCCAATATTCTTGGGGAACACTGATGACGTTTGGTAACTTGGCATTTATGCGGGCATGGCCCGGCACTGCGCGCCGCCTGTTGTTGACATTGCTGTTCGCCATCTGTTCCGGATCACTTTCGGCCCTTGCCGCCACGGGCCACACCAGCGAGGCCGATCTTGTTCTGCCGGACCTCGGCGATACGTCGCTGATTTCCTTTCTCGGCGGCATGTCAGGTTCGACCTTGCTGTCCTACGGACTCCTGGTTTGTATCGGCGGCCTGATTTTCGGCGCCGTGATCTATGGTCAGATTCGCAGCCTGCCGGTGCATCGCACGATGGCCGAAGTCAGCGAACTGATCTACGAAACCTGCAAGACCTACATGATCACCCAGGGCAAGTTCCTGCTGATCCTGCAGGCCTTCACCGCGGTGCTGATGATCGGGTATTTCTACTTCGTCCAGCAACTCCCGGTTCCCGATGTGGCGCTGATCCTGGTGTTTTCCCTGGTCGGCATCGCCGGCTCGTTTGCCGTTGCCTGGTTCGGCATTCGCATCAATACCCTGGCCAACAGCCGCACGGCATTCGCCTCGCTCGCGGCGAAGCCATTTCCCGTCTATGCCATTCCAATCAAGTCGGGGATCTCCATCGGCATGCTGCTGATCTCGACCGGAGCTCCTGATCATGCTCGGCATCCTGCTGTTCGTGCCTCCCACGCTGGCGGGCAAGTGCTTCATCGGCTTCGCCATCGGCGAGTCGCTGGGCGCCGCCGCACTGCGCATCGCGGGCGGCATCTTCACCAAGATCGCCGACATCGGGTCCGATCTGATGAAGATCGAATTCGGCATCCAGGAAGACGATGCGCGCAACCCCGGCGTGATCGCCGACTGTGCCGGCGACAATGCGGGCGACTCGGTCGGTCCCACGGCCGACGGTTTCGAAACCTACGGCGTCACCGGCGTCGCTTTGATCAGCTTCATCATGCTGGCGATACCGGAGCCCGCCGTCCAGGTGCAGTTGCTGGTCTGGCTGTTCGTCATGCGGGTGATGATGATCGTGGCCTCTGGCATTTCCTATTTTGGCAACGGCGTCCTCGCGCAGCACCTCTACGGCGAGAAGCCACGCTTCAATTTTGAAGATCCGCTGACCTCGTTGGTATGGATCACGTCCGTCGTCTCGCTGATCCTGACCTTCATTGTGTCCTACCTGCTGATGGCGGATTTCGCGGTCGGTGGCAAGACCTACGCGAACCTGTGGTGGCAGCTCTCGCTGATCATTACCCTCGGCACGCTGGCCGGCGCCATCATTCCGGAAGTGGTCAAGGTGTTTACCTCGACCCACTCCAAGCACGTACGCGAAGTGGTCACGGCTTCCAAGGCAGGGGGCGCCAGTCTCAACATCCTGTCCGGAATCGTCGCCGGCTATTTCTCCGCGTTCTGGATCGGTGTGATCATCGTCGGTCTGATGGCTGGCGCCTACCTCCTGTCGCAGTTCGAGCTGGCCGCCGTGATCAATCCTGATGTCGCCAAGGCCGCGATGATGGCCGCGGTATTCTCCTTCGGGCTGGTCGCCTTCGGCTTTCTCGGCATGGGGCCGGTGACGATCGCGGTCGACAGTTACGGTCCGGTCACCGACAACGCGCAGTCGGTGTACGAACTTTCGATGATCGAGCAGGTGCCCGGCATCGAGGCGGAGGTGAAGAGGGATTTCGGCTTCGACCTCAACTTCAAGACAGCGAAGTTCCTGCTCGAGAAGAACGACGGCGCCGGCAACACCTTCAAGGCCACCGCCAAGCCGGTACTGATCGGCACCGCGGTGGTGGGCGCCACCACGATGGTGTTCTCCATCGTCATGCTGCTGACTCTGGGCCTGACGGAAAACCTCGACAAGCTTTCGCTGCTGCATCCGCCGTTCCTGCTCGGCCTGGTCGCCGGCGGCGCGACGATTTTCTGGTTCTCCGGCGCCAGCACCCAGGCGGTTTCGACCGGCGCCTACCGCGCCGTCGAGTTCATCAGCACGCACATTCGTCTCGATGCGGTGGTCAAGGCATCGACAAGCGACAGCAAGAAAGTCGTCGAGATTTGTACCATCTACGCGCAGAAGGGCATGTTCAACATCTTCATGGCGGTGTTCTTCGGCACGCTGGCCTGCGCCTTCATCGAGCCCTTCTTCTTCATCGGCTACCTGATTTCGCTGGCGATCATCGGTCTCTACCAGGCCGTTTTCATGGCCAATGCCGGCGGAGCCTGGGACAACGCCAAGAAGATAGTGGAAACCGAACTCCATGCCAAGGGCACCGACCTGCACAATGCCTCGGTGGTCGGCGACACGGTCGGCGACCCGTTCAAGGACACGGCTTCGGTCGCGATGAATCCGATCATCAAGTTCACCACGCTGTTTGGCTTGCTCGCGGTCGAAATGGCGGTCGGGCTCAACGCGCAGGGACATGAGGCGGTGGTGTACGCCCTCGCGGCAGTGTTCCTTGTGGTCAACCTGGTCTTCGTTTTCCGCAGCTTCTACGGCATGCGCATCGACGCCAAGGAGGCGGCGGCGTAGCCGCACCGCAAGGCGCCGCTACGTGCTCAAATGCGGTCGTCCGGCGCTGAATCTCTCATCCCTGCGCTCGCGACCGTGACAACGATCACAACCATTGAACGAAGTCGATTCTTACAAGGGGGTAGCAAAACATGGCTGTTCATCTCTATTTCTCGTTGATTCCCGAAGCACTGATCGCCTCGATGCTGCCGCCCGAGGAGTTCGGCCAGTATTACGCGACCGGCCACAAGTTCAAGTCGAAGGGGCAGGCCCTGTTTTTCGAGATCGACCCTTCCTTTCGCCACCCGTACTTCGACATCGACGCTGCCTTCGCAAAGTGTGTAACGAAGCCGGATGGGTCGCCCAAGAACTCCGTCTATGTCTCGATGTATCGGGTCATGGAGCACCTCACGATGGCCTCGCTGGGCAAGCTGTACCTGACCACCGCAATGGGCGCGACACTGGGTCTAAGCCGTGCCACGCAGATTCCCGCGCCGGTGCCGGAACTGCACATGTACCAAGATCTGACGCCGATCAACAGCCTGGTAGTGAGCCGCCTGGATCCGGCCTTCTTCTGCGCCGACGTGACCAGCACGCCCTCCAAGTTCTTCCGCTTTCCGGGGCTGTGCTTCGTCGAACTCGAACTGGGCCCGCTCGCCCGTGATCCGGAGAACGGTCAGGAGGGCGATCTGCCCTATACCTTCATGCAGCACCTGCGCGAAGCCTTGATGGAACTCAAGCCCGGCGGCAAGCGGAACAAGCTGGTGCACCGCGTGCATTCGCTGGTGTTCCCGTTCCGCATGGTCAAGGGCGGCTTCTACGTGGGCATTGGTTCCGAATTCGTCCATTACCCGATGCCTTCGCCGGCCGTGCTGAGGAAGGATTACAGCAACTGGTGGCGTTCGGCCAATCTGTAGGGAAGTACGGATATCCCATAGTAGTCATTCCGGCGAAAGCCGGATTGCGGCGTTTTCAAGCAGTTGGACGCCGGCCTTCGCCGGTGTAATGCGGACCCGTTCCGGATATCCCCCGCAGCCTCCTCCGCAGATCCAGCGGACGTCACTGCTCCGCTGGAGGCTTGGCGTTGGGCAACTTCGGCAGCAAGCAGATCAACAGCAGCGGCACCAGCGGAATCGACAGCGCGAACAACAGCCAAAGTGTCCTGGAGCGGTTCTTCCGACGCGCGATCATTGCGGTCGGGATTGCCGCAAGCAGCGTCGCCACCGTGAATAGAATCGCGCCCGACAGCAAGGACTCGATGGTGCCGGCGTTGTATCCCAGTTGATTGAGCAGGGCGGTGGTGTTCGGATCAAGCATGACGGTTTCTTCTCGCAATGATTTTCTGCGGCTTATCCGGCTGCGTTGCCCGCGGCTTGCACGGCTGGCGGAGTGAGTTGGGCATCGTCCGCGCTCAGGCCGACATCAGGACCGGGCCGCCCCTGGCCAGCGCGCGCTGGTAGGCGGGACGGGCTTCGATCCGGGCCAGCCAGGCCGCCAGCCTCGGGCATTGTCCCGCGGCATTCGAGCGCGCCAGCAGCGCCGATACGGCAAAACTCATCTGGAAATCAGCCAGCGTCAGGTACTCCCCGGCAAACCAGGTGTGCCGGCCCAGGTGCGACTCGATGAAGGCCGTGCTGTTCTCCAGGTTCGGGTCGATCAGCTTCGCCTGAACCTTCTGACACAACTGCCGTGCAATCGGTTTGACGAAAAAAGGCATCGGCTGGGTCGGGATGTTCATGAAGACCAGCTTCATCACCAGCCAGTTCATCAGCGAGCCTTCGGCGAAGTGCATCCAGAAGCGCAACTGCAAGTGCTCGGGGGTACCTGGCGACGCGAGCAATCGGGCGGTCTCGCCCTTGCTCTGGTCGCCATAGCGTTCCGCCAGGTATTCCAGGATGGCGCCGGATTCGGCCACCACGAGATCCCCGTCGGTGATCACCGGCGACTTGCCCAGCGGGTGCACCTGCTTCAGTTCCGGCGGCGCCAGGCGAGTCAGCCGATCGCGTTTGTACAGCCTGATCTCGTAGGGGACGCCCAGCTCTTCCAGCAGCCACAGCACGCGCTGCGAACGCGACATCTCGAGGTGATGAACGGTGATCATGGCCGCCAGCATACACACAAAGCATGCGGTTCAGCGTGTGATTCCGGGCGCGGCGGGCGGCGGTTTGCGCGCGGTCATGTGCTGCCGGGCGCGTCTTCGCCACCGTGTCACCAGCGCCGACTCTCAGAAGC
The DNA here is from genome assembly GCA_016712985.1 of Sulfuritalea sp. Taxonomy (GTDB): domain Bacteria; phylum Pseudomonadota; class Gammaproteobacteria; order Burkholderiales; family Rhodocyclaceae; genus Sulfuritalea. The sequence continues at coordinate 118,462 of JADJQA010000013.1, forward strand.
CGGCCATGTGAGCCAGCCCCTCCGTGCGTAGCACCTGCTCGACCTCGGCATAGGCGGACGAGTGGTAGTGGGTTATGCCGAGGTAGCGGATGCGTCCCTCCGCCTTCCAGGCGCGCCGAGCCGGCAGGTGCTGCTTTCAGTCCAGCAGGTTGTGCACCTGCATCAGCTCGATGCGCTCGCTGCCAAGGCGGCGTAACGATTCCTGCATCTGTGCGATGCCGGCTTCTGCGCTGCGCGTCCACATCTTGGTCGCGAGGAAGAGGCGCTGGCGCAGCCCGCGCTCGCGCGCCAGGTCGCCCACAACGGCCTCCGCGCTGCCATACATCGGGCTGTTGTCCACCGCCTGACCGTCCTGTTCCACAAAGCGCGCCAACAACCGGCCGAGATTGGCGCGCGCCGCGGTGTCGGCGCCGACATCGAAGGTCTGCCATGTGCCCAGCCCCACCACCGGCAAGCGTCGCCCGTCGCCGGGGATCGCGCGCGCGGTGGGCAAGGGGGCGGCGTGGGCGAGCACGGCGGCATGGCGAGCCCGGAAAGGGCGAGGGTGCGTCGCCTCCGACTGTGTCGATGGGTAGGTAGCCGAGCACTTCCCAAATGCATATTTGCTGTGAAGGCCGTTCGGCGCTCCGGGCCAGGCTCGCCCCACAAACGATTCAGGTCGTTGCGGCGCACGATCTGACCTTATTCGTTGGGCTGCTGGGTGATCTCCGCTGCGTGGCTGTGGGTTCACCCCTTTGGCGCCCTCGTCCCTGGCCGCGGAGACCGCCACCGCGATCAGCGGGCCGCGGTCGTGGCTGGCGGAGAGAATGCAGGCTTTTACGGTTGCTTGCCGGTCGCCAGGCCGAAGATTTCGTCGAGACGAAGCTCGCGGACCAGCGCATCGGCGGCTGCCTGTCCATGTTCTCGCGTTACCTCGGCGAGGATCAGCAGGGCGGCATTGCGGTTGTAGCCGCCACCGAAGTTCGCCTGGGTGCCGAGCAGAGCGCGCGCCTTCTCAAGCCTCATATCAGCAGCGGGCCGTGGTAGTCGTCATCCTGCTTCGGCGCCTGGGTGCCGAGGGTTTCCGTCAGCGCGGCGGCGCGCGTGGCGTGGTGGTCGGCCTGGAGGCGCAGCAGGGTGGTGACGCAGTCGCCAAGACTGTCATAGACATCCCGGCCGGTGCCGAACTGCTCCTGGGCGGAATAGAAGAACTGGCAGCGGAAGCGCTGGTCCGGCAGCTTGGCCACGATGAACTCGGCGCCGAGCCCGCTCCAGTACAGCGCCGGGCAGGTGGTCAGTTGTTCGCTGGCGGGGTCGAGTTGCAGCTCGACGTCGGCCGATTGCAGCGGCACCAGACGGCTATAGCGCTCCAGCAGAATCTGGCTGGCCAATTGTCGTTCGGTATCGGTGAAGTCAGGAATGTTCATCGACTTTAGCGTGTTTCATCATCAGGAGTGCCGCGCCAATGCTGCATTCGAGTTAGCAGCGGTTTGCCCGCATCGACCATGGGCCGCACACTCTACAGCGGCCGGCTGAATTCGGGTAATCACTGTTGCTTATCCAAAAATAGAAATTATTCCCTTGTGCCCGTGCGGCGCTTGTCACAACAATATCAAAAGTTGCTAATATACCCGCCGGACACCTCACGACCTTGCCCATGCCAGTTGCCAGCCCATCACCCCCGTCGGTTCAGGAAGTCAAGACCACGACCTGCTACATGTGCGCCTGCCGCTGCGGCATCCGCGTGCATCTGCGCGACGGCGTGGTGCGCTACATCGACGGCAATCCGGATCACCCGCTCAACAAGGGAGTGATCTGCGCCAAGGGTTCGTCGGGCATCATGAAGCAGTATTCGCCGGCGCGCCTCTTGAAGCCGCTGAAGCGCAAGGCCGGAGCCGAGCGCGGCGCCGGTGATTTCGAAGAGATCACCTGGGATGAAGCCTTCGCCACGCTGGCGGAGCGTTTGGGCAGGATACGCGCGAGTGATCCGAAAAAGTTTGCGCTGTTCACCGGGCGCGACCAGATGCAGGCGCTGACCGGGATGTTTGCGCGCCAGTTCGGCACCCCAAACTATGCGGCGCATGGCGGCTTTTGTTCGGTGAACATGGCGGCCGGGATGATTTACACGATTGGCGGCTCGTTCTGGGAGTTCGGCGGGCCCGACCTCGATCGCGCCAAGCTGTTTGTGATGATCGGCACCGCCGAAGACCATCACTCGAACCCGCTGAAGATCGCGCTGGCGAAGTTCAAGCGCGACGGCGGGCGCTTCATTTCGATCAACCCGGTGCGCACCGGCTATTCGGCGATTGCCGATGAATGGCTGCCGATCCGCCCCGGCACGGACGGCGCGCTGGTGCTGGCCATCATCCACGAGATCATCGCCACCGGCCTCTACGACCGCGACTTCCTGGTCAAGTACAGCAATGCCGGGCAACTGGTCAATGTCAGCGAGACCAGCGCCGAGTGTGGCTTCTTCGTGCGTACCGAGGTGCCTACCGAGGAAGCCTGCTACGAGCCGCAGGACAAGCTCTGGTGGGACCGCACGACCGAGCATGCGGTGCTGACACACAAGCCCGGCGCCGATCCCTACCTGCTTGGCGAGTTCAGGCTGCAAGATGGCACGCCGGTGAAGCCGGCGTTTCAGTTGCTGCACGAGCGCGTCAAGGACTACACGCCGGAATGGGCCAGCCAGCTCACCGGCATTTCGGCTGCGTCCATCCGTCGCCTGGCCCATGAGATGGGTGTCACCGCTCGCGACCAGAAGATCGAGCTGCCGATTGCCTGGACCGATTCCTGGGGCAATGAACACGACACGGTGACTGGCAACCCGGTGGCCTTCCACGCCATGCGCGGCCTCGCGGCGCACAGCAACGGCTTCCAGACCATCCGCGCGCTGGCGATCCTGATGTCGCTGCTGGGTACCATCGATCGCCCCGGCGGTTTCCGCCACAAGGCCCCGTTTCCGCGGCCGATACCGCCCTGCGCGCGTACCCCGAACGATCCGCGCGCCGTGCAGCCCAACCGCCCGCTCGACGGCATGGCGCTGGGCTGGCCTTCCGACCCCGACGATCTGTTCGTCAATGACGACGGCAGTCCGGTGCGCATCGACAAGGCGTTCTCCTGGGAGTATCCGCTCTCGGTGCATGGCCTGATGCACAACGCCATCACCAACGCCTGGCGCGGCGATCCCTACCGCATCGACACGCTGCTGATCTTCATGGCCAACATGTCGTGGAATTCCACGATGAACACCGGCGAAGTACGGCGCATGTTGAATGACAAGGATACGGAAGGGCCGACTGCCGGCGAATTCAAGATCCCCTTCCTGGTCGTCTGCGACGCGTTTCATTCGGAGATGACGGCTTATGCCGACCTGATCCTGCCGGATACGACTTACCTCGAACGTCACGACGTGATGTCGATGCTCGACCGGCCAATCTCCGAATTCGACGGGCCGGTCGATGCCGTGCGGATTCCCGTGGTGCCGGTGAGCGGCGACTGCAAGCCGTTTCAGGAGGTACTGATCGAGCTCGGCACGCGCCTCAAGCTGCCCGCCTTCGTCACCAAGGAAGGCGCGCGCAAGTTCCGCGACTATCCCGATTTCATCGTCAATTACGAAACCGAGCCGGGTTCCGGCATCGGCTTCCTGGCTGGTTGGCGTGGGCGCGGCGGCGAGAAGTTCCTGCGCGGCGAACCGAACCCGAATCAGTGGGAGATGTACGCCAGGAACAACTGCGTGTTCCACTACGAACTGCCCAAGTCCTACCAGTACATGCGCAACTGGAACAAGGGTTACCTTGAATGGTCGCAGCGCAACCGCATCACGCGCTACGCCGAGCCGATCCTGATTCACCTGTATTCCGAAGTGCTGCAGCGCTTCCGCAGCGCGGCGCAAGGCAAGGGTTTGTCGCGCAAGCCGCCGCAGCATTTGAGGAAGCGCATCGATACCTACTTCGATCCGCTGCCGTTCTACTATGAGTCGCTCGAGTCACAGATCACCGACAAGCACAAGTACCCGCTGGCCGCGGTGACGCAGCGGCCGATGGCGATGTATCACTCGTGGGATTCGCAGAACGCCTGGCTGCGGCAGATCCACACCCACAACTATCTCCACGTCAATACCCGGACCGCACTGCAGCAGGGCATTGCCGATGGCGACTGGATCTGGGTCGAGTCGCAATGGGGCAAGGTGCGCTGCATGGCCCGCCACTCCGAGGCGGTCGAGCCCGGCACGGTATGGACCTGGAATGCCATCGGCAAGGCGGCGGGGGCGTGGAACCTGACGCCCGACGCCAATGAATCGCAGAAGGGCTTCCTGCTGAATCACCTGATCTCCGAGGAACTCCCTTCTTCCCTCGCGGGAGATGCCTGCCGCGAAACGGAATCCCAGGCACGCAGAGCGAGGACGGGGGAGAGGGGGCGGACCGTATCCAACTCCGACCCGATCACCGGCCAGGCCGCGTGGTACGACGTGCGGGTGCGGATAAGCAAGGCCGAGGCCGGCGAGCCGCAGCAAACCTCGCCGCAGTTCGAGGTGTTGGAGCCATATCCGGGCATGAAGACGCGCAGCAGCATCCTTGCCTATCTTGGGATCAAGCAGAGATGACCCAGTTCGGCAGCAAGGAACGCTCGCGATGACCCAGCTCGCGTTGGTCATCGACCTCAACGTCTGCGTCGGCTGTCACGCCTGCGTGACATCCTGCAAGGAGTGGAACACCTCGGGCAGCGCCGGGCCGATGGTCGATCAGAACCCGTATGGCGCCGATCCGACGGGGACTTTCTTCAATCGGGTGCAGACCTTCGAGGTCGGCGAATTCCCCAACACGGAGACGGTGCATTTCCCCAAGTCCTGCCTGCATTGCGAAGATCCGCCCTGCGTGCCGGTGTGTCCGACCGGGGCGTCCTACAAACGTCCGGAGGACGGCATCGTCCTTGTCGATTACGACAAGTGCATCGGCTGCAAGTATTGCTCCTGGGCTTGCCCCTACGGCGCGCGCGAACTCGACGAGCAGCAGCGGGTGATGAAGAAATGCACGCTGTGCGTCGATCGCATCCATGACATGTCGATGAGCCCCGACGATCGCCTGCCCGCCTGCGTCAAGGCCTGCCCGACCTCGGCACGGCTGTTCGGCGATATCCATGATCCGGCCTCCGCGGTGTCGCTGGCGATTCGCGAAAGCGGCGGCTATCCGTTGATGCCGGAGTGGGGCACGCACCCGGCCAACCACTATCTGCCGCGGCGCAAGACCCGCATCAAGATCCACGCGGACGAGCTGGAGCGCGCCGACAACCCGCTCAAGGTCGACGGCCTGCTGCCCCGCCCTGCCAGGAGCGAGCCGACCCTTGACGACGTCACGACCTGGTAAGCGGACGCCAAACAGACATGCATCCCGCGTTCTCCGTCATCTTCCTCACCACCCTGATCGGCGCAGCCCAGGGGCTGTTTCTCGCGCTGTTTACGGTGCAGACCTACGCCACCTTCTGCTGCTGCCGGAACCGGATGCCCACGCCTTTTACGGCCAGGGCAGCCTGTTGGCGCTGGCGCTTCTGGTCGCCGGACTGGCGGCCTCCTTCTTTCATCTGGGGCACCCGGAGCGAGCCTGGCGTTCCGCGGCGATGTGGCGCACTTCGTGGCTGTCGCGCGAAGTGATCGTGCTACCGGCCTTCATGGGCGTGGTGTTCCTCTATGGTGCGACACATTGGCTGGACTGGCATCCGGTGCTGGTGACCCTGCCCGGCGGGCTGCCGGTTGATCCGAGCGTGATCCTGGGTGTGGCCGGCACGCTGCTCGCCTTCGCCCTGTTCCTCTGCACCGCGATGATCTATGCCTGCCTCAAGTTTCTCGGCGAATGGCATTCGCCGCTGACCGTGATCAATTACATCCTGCTCGGCGGCGCCTCCGGTTTCACGCTGGCCGCCGCATTTGCCGCCGTCACGGCGCCGGAACTGGTGAGCTTCCTCGCCGGTTGGGCGGCGATCATCACTCTGCTCGGGCTCTTCAGTCGTAGCGCGTCGCTGGTTCGCAATGCGCGACTGAAACCCAAATCGACGCTGCAAACGGCGATCGGCATAAGCAACCGGAGAATTGTGCAAAAGACCCAGGGTTTCATGGGCGGCAGTTTTAACACGCGCGAGTTTTTTCACGGCCAGCCGGTGCTGGTGGTGCGGGGTGTGAAATGGTTTTTCATGCTGGCGGTGTTTCCGCTGCCGTTGCTGTTGCTGCTGGCCGGCATCCACGGAGGTAGCATTGCGCTGGGAGCGGCCTTTGTCGTGCAGTACCTTGGCCTGCTCGCGGAACGCTGGTTCTTCTTCGCCCAGGCCAATCATCCGCAAAACCTGTATTACCAGGCCATCGCCTGAACCCTATTGAAATGAAGGGGTGCAAGGTATATTATGAAACGCTAAATTAGAAAACCCGTGTCACCATAACCAAATCAAGAGAGAGGAAAAACATGAACTTCGATAAGAACTAGACGCGCGCGGCCTTAACTGCCCCCTCCCTATCCTGCGCGCCAAGAAGTCGCTGGCCGACCTCAAGTCGGGCCAGGTGCTGCGCATCATTGCCACCGACCCCGGTTCGGTGAAGGATTTTGCCGCGTTTGCCAAGCAGACAGGCAATGAACTGCTGGGCAGCGGCGAGAAGGACAAGGAATTCGAATTCTTCCTGAAGCGCAAGTAGGCGGTGGCTCTGGTTAGCGTGAAACAACTGCGATCCCAGTTCGCCCTGAGCCTGTCTTTCCGATCATCCTGAGTCTGTCGAAGGAAGGGCCCTTCGACAGGCTCAGGGCGAACGGTTTCATCGTCAGTGGTGGCATTTTTCGTCATGACAGTTAGGGCGGTTACCTCCAGGTCCGCCAGAACCCGAAAGACGCTGATCCAGTCATCCCCGTGAAAGCGGGATCCAGCAACTGCCTTACCCTCTCGATTGCCGCTGAATCATTGCCAGCTATAGGGGCATAGAAAGAATCGTCTGGTTGTTGCACTGCGATTTATTCGATCATTCAACTTGTCGGTCATTCTGGCCAGGAGAATACGCATGGGCGCCACCCCCGAAATCGCCAACATCGAAGAACTCGTCAATCGACGCCTCGAAGAACTACTGCCTCAGAAGATCGAGGAAGCCCTCCGCCAGCGCGAGGAGTCGCGGACGCCTTCGATGGCCATCATCGCCACCAAGGGCACGCTGGACTGGGCCTATCCTCCCTTCATCCTCGGCTCCACTGCCGCCGCGCTGGGCTGGGACGTGTCGATCTTCTTCACCTTCTACGGCCTCAATCTGCTGAAGAAGGATGTTTCCGACCTGAAGGTAAGCCCCCTGGGCAACCCCGGCATGCCGATGAAAATGCCCTTCGGCCCGGATTGGTTCAAGGGCATCAACTGGAACATTCCCAACATCATCCAGGCCGGCGTGCCGGGCTTCGAGTCCATCGCCACGATGCTGATGCAGCAGACCATCAAGAACAACGGCGTCGCCACCATCGACGAACTGCGCGGACTGGCGCTGGAAGCCGACGTCAAGTTCATCGCCTGCCAGATGACGGTGGATTTGTTCGGTTTCAGCCACGACGACTTCATTCCCGGCCTCGACTACGCCGGGGCGGCGACCTTCCTGCCTGTGGCGCAGAAAGCCGACGTTTCGCTGTTCATGTAGCAGGAATGCGACAGCAGTCGAGAACATCGTGCCGCGGGTTTCGACTCATGAAGTCGCCGTAGCTTGAATCCATAACCTATTGAAACCGCTTGACGATCCCAGGGAGATAACAGAATGAAATTCAACACCATCGCGACACTTGTGGCTATCGCCACGGCATCGGGCTCAGCATTCGCGACCAACGGATATTTCTCGCACGGGTATGGCATGAAGGCCAAAGGCATGGGCGGTGCCGCGACGGCGGTGACTGGCGACACCTTCGGTGGTGCCAACAACCCGGCGAGCATGGTCTGGGCCGGCGACAGGCTGGATGTCGGCGTCGATCTGTTCAGCCCGAAACGGTCGGTTTCGCGCCAGGGCAGCACCGGCTTCGGCGGGGCCTACGACGGCAGTGTCACCAGCGACAGCGACTATTTCCTCATTCCGGAATTCGGCTACAACAAGATGCTGGGCGCGGACATGTCGGCCGGCGTGACGGTATATGGCAACGGCGGCATGAACACCGATTTCAACGGCACCCAGGCTGGAGGAGCTGGCGCGCCGGCGTTCGCGCCGTCTTGCGGCGGCGTGCCTTCAAATATGCTTTTCGGCTGCGGCAAGCTGGGTGTCGATCTCATGCAGCTTATCGTTGCGCCGACTTTTGCTTACAAGATTAACGCGAATCACTCCGTAGGCATCTCTCCGTTGTTTGCCTACCAGCGATTCAAGGTTGACGGTCTGCAGGCCTTCGACGAGTTGGGATTCACTGGCAGCCCAGGCAACACCACCAACAGGGGTTACGACAATTCAACGGGCTGGGGTGTGCGCATCGGGTGGCTAGGCAAGCTCTCCGAAACCGTGAGCCTCGGGGCGGCGTATTCGACCAAGATGCGCATGAGCAGCTTCGACATGTACAAGGGCCTGTTTGCAGAGGGTGGAGACTTCGACATTCCAGAGAACTACAGCATCGGTATCTCGGTCAAGGCGACGCCGCAGCTGATGATTGCCGCCGACCTACTGCAGATCAACTACGGTGGGGTCCGTTCCGTGGCGAATGGCGTGACGCCTAGCCTGATCAACCCCGTCGCCAATCCGCTCGGGTCCGCAACCGGGTCCGGCTTCAAGTGGCGCGACCAGACTGTCTTCAAGCTTGGCGCCGAGTACGAATACAGCAAGAGCCTCATGTTGCGCGGCGGCTACAACTACGGGAAATCGCCTATCCGCAACGACAGCATTGACGATGTGACGTTCAACATTATCGCGCCGGGGGTGGTGGAACAGCATCTAACGCTGGGAGCCACTTGGGCTTTGAGCAACAAGGACGAGGTGACCCTGTCGTATGTGCATGCCTTCAGCCGATCGGAGACCGGTCCGTCGGCCACGGTGCTGCTTGGCATTGGCGGTACAGAAACGCTCAAGATGCACCAGGACGCGATCGGCATCGCCTACGGCTTGAAGTTCTGACCAGCAGATACTCTCGAGAATGCGGTAGTTCCAGGAAAAGGGCTGAGAGCGGTAACGCTGTCGGCCCTTTTCGTTTGCTTGCGGTCGCTCCACTTGAAGCTGAACTGCGCAAGCCGTAACAGAGTCACCCGAGTCGTGCGAACTGCGCCACGAGTTTCGCCAGCGTAGCCTGGAAGCCAGCGAGGCGTTCCCGCTCCTGCGCCACCACGGCGGCTGGAGCGCGGGCGACGAAGCTTTCGGTGGCGAGCTTCTTTTCGGCCTTGCCGATCTCGCCTTCGATGCGCAGGATTTCCTTGCCCATGCGTTCCCGTTCCGCCGCCACGTCGATCTCGATCTTCAGCATCAGGCGGAACTCGCCGACGATCTGCACCGGCGCGTCGGAATCCGGCAGCGTTTCCGCCGCCGTCACGTCGGAGAGCCTGGCCAGCGCGGCGAGGTAGGGCGCATACGCGTTCAGGATCGCCGTGTCGCCAGCGCCGACTAATGGCACCTTCTGCGCCGGCGAGATGTTCATCTCGCCGCGCAGGCTGCGGCAGGCGTTGATCATGTCCTTGAGCTTTGCCACCCAGGCTTCGGCCGCGGCGTCGCAGCGCGACAGGTCGGCCTTCGGGTAGGGCTGCAGCATCAGCGAACGCGATTCGTCACCGGCGTCGGCGCGGCCGGCCAGCGGGGCCACCGTCTGCCAGAGTTCCTCGGTGATGAACGGAATCAGCGGATGCGCCAGGCGCAGCACGGTCTCCAGCACGCGCACCAGGGTGCGCCGCGTGGCGCGCTGCTGGGCCTCGCTGCCCCGTTGCACCTGCACCTTGGCCAGTTCCAGGTACCAGTCGCAATACTCGTCCCAGACGAACTCGTAGATCGCGCGGGCCAGCAGGTCGAAGCGGTAGTCGGCGAAATGCTGCGCGACTTCCTGCTCGACCTTCTGCAGGCGGCTGACGATCCAGCGGTCGGCCGGGGAGAAGTCGAGGTAGCTGCCGGTGCAGGCGTCGGAACCGTGTTCGGCGAGGCCGCAATCCTGCCCCTCGCAATTCATCAGCACGAAGCGCGAGGCGTTCCACAGCTTGTTGCAGAAATTGCGGTAGCCCTCGCAGCGCTGCATGTCGAACTTGATGTCGCGTCCCGGCGAGGCCAGCGAAAGGAAGGTGAAGCGCAGCGCGTCGGTGCCGAAGCCGGGAATGCCGTCCGGGTACTCCTTGCGCGTGCGCTTTTCGATCTTGGCGGCGTCCTTCGGATTCATCAGGCCGGTGGTGCGCTTCTTGACCAGTTCGTCGAGCGCGATGCCGTCGATCAGGTCGATCGGATCGAGCACGTTGCCCTTGGACTTGCTCATCTTCTGGCCTTCCGCGTCGCGGATCAGGCCGTGCACATAGACGTCCTTGAACGGGATCTTGCCGGTGATGTGCTTGGTCATCATCACCATGCGCGCCACCCAGAAGAAGATGATGTCGAAGCCGGTGACCAGCACCGTCGAGGGCAGGTAGAGGTCAAGCGCGGTATTCGACTTCGCCGGCCACTCGGGCGTCCAGTCCAGCGTCGAGAAGGGCCACAGGGCGGAGGAGTACCAGGTGTCGAGCACGTCCGGGTCGCGTTCCAGGCCGCCCGTGTAGCCGTCGCGTCTTGCTTGCGCATAGGCCTCGGCTTCGTCGTGGGCGACGTAGAAGCGCCCGTCGTCCGAATACCAGGCCGGAATCTGGTGGCCCCACCAGAGCTGGCGCGAAATGCACCAGTCCTGGATGTTGTTGAGCCACTGGTTGTAGGTGTTGACCCAGTTTTCCGGGACGAACTTGATCTCGCCCGAGGCCACGCATTCCAGCGCCTTGCCGGCGATGCTGGCGCCGTCGGCGCCGGGCTTGCTCATGGCGACGAACCACTGGTCGGTGAGCATCGGCTCGATCACCGCGCCGGTGCGGTCGCCGCGCGGCACCATCAGCTTGTGCGGCTTCACGCTGGCCAGCAGGCCGGCCGCTTCAAGGTCGGCGACGATCGCCCGGCGCGCCTCGTAGCGGTCCATGCCGCGATACTTTTCGGGGCCGTGTTCGTTGATGCGCGCGTCCAGCGTCAGCACGCTGATCGGCGCCAGGCCGTGGCGATGGCCGACCTGCCAGTCGTTGAAGTCGTGCGCCGGCGTGATCTTGACGCAGCCGGTGCCGAATTCCTTGTCCACGTAGCTGTCGGCGATGACCGGGATGGTGCGGTCGCACAGTGGCAGTTGTACCTGCTTGCCGATCAGGTGCTTGTAGCGGTCGTCGTCGGGATTGACCGCCACGGCGACGTCGCCGAGCATGGTTTCGGGGCGCGTCGTCGCCACGGTCAGCGACCCCTTGCCGCAGGCGAAGGGATAGTGGATCTCCCACATCGAGCCGTCTTCCTCCTCGCTGACCACTTCGAGGTCGGACACGGCGGTGAGCAGCTTCGGGTCCCAGTTCACCAGGCGCTTGCCGCGATAGATCAGGCCTTCGTTGTAAAGGCGGACGAAGGTTTCGGTGACGATCTTCGACAGGCCCGCGTCCATCGTGAAGCGCTCGCGCGACCAGTCGGGCGAGGTTCCCAGCCGGCGCATCTGGCGCGTGATGGTGTCGCCGGAGTATTTCTTCCATTCCCAGACTTTTTCGAGGAATTTCTCGCGGCCCAGGTCGTGGCGCGACTGGCCCTGGGCATCGAGCTGGCGTTCCACCACGATCTGCGTCGCGATGCCGGCGTGGTCGGTGCCCGGCTGCCACAGCGTGTTGTCGCCGCGCATGCGGTGGTAGCGCGTCAGCGAATCCATGATGGCCTGGTTGAAGCCGTGGCCCATGTGCAGCGTGCCGGTGACGTTCGGCGGCGGCAGCAGGATGCAGAAATTGTCGGTCCTGGCGGTGTCGAGTCCGGCGGCGAAATAGCCGCGCGACTCCCAGATCGGGTACCAGCGCCGCTCGATGTCGGCGGGTTCGAAGCTCTTGGCGAGTTCCATAGCAGTGCAGGGAAGTGCAAAAGCGGCAATTTTAGCGGAAGGCCGTCCCCAGACCGGCCGAAATGGGCGCTAAATCTGCGGCGGGCGGGGGTTTGGGCTATCATTGCCGCCTTCCAAAGCTGGCTCTCCATGGCCCGTTCCCAGTTTCCATGATCCGCAAGCTGTTGCGCCGCGTGTTCCGCCGCGGCGACCCTTCCGTTCCGTCCGCACCGGCCATGATTCCCATGGCCCGCCACGGCATTCGTCGCGAGCACGTGTCCCTCGGCGCGCGGCGCACCTGCGAGACCCTGCAACAGGCGGGGCACAAGGCCTACATCGTCGGTGGCGCGGTGCGCGACCTGATCGCCGGCATCGATCCCAAGGACTACGACATCGCCACCGATGCCACGCCGGAGCAGGTGCGCGCCTTGTTCCGCCGCGCCCGCATCATCGGCCGCCGCTTCCAGATCGTGCATGTGATGCAGGGCGGCGAGACGCTGGAGGTGTCCACCTTCCGCGCCGCGCACGATGCCGATACGGTCAAGGACGAGCATGGCCGCGTGCTGCGCGACAACGTTTTCGGTTCGATCGCGGAAGATGCCGCGCGGCGCGACTTCACCGTCAATGCGCTCTACTACGATCCGTCCTCGGAGACGGTGATCGACTACCACCACGGCGTGGCCGACCTGCAGCAGAAGACGCTGCGCATGATCGGCGAGCCGCGCTTGCGCTATCGCGAAGACCCGGTGCGCATGCTGCGCGCCGTGCGCCTTTCGGCCAAGCTCGGATTGACGCTCGATCCGGCGGTGCGGGCGCCGATCCGCGAGATGGCCGAACTGATGGAAAACGTGCCGGCGGCGCGCCTGTTCGACGAAATGCTGAAGCTGCTGTTTTCCGGGCATTCGGTCGAGGCCGTCCAGCGCCTGCGCGACGATGGCCTGCACCACGGCCTGCTGCCGCTGCTCGACGTGATCCTCGAACAGCCGCTGGGCGAGAAGTTCGTCATGCTGGCGCTGGCCGGCACCGATGCCCGCGTCAAGGCCGGCAAGTCGCTGTCGCCCGGCTACCTGTTCGCCACCCTGCTCTGGCATGAAGTGCTGGCCGCCTGGGAAGCGCGCAAGGCGCGCGGCGAAGTGCCGATTCCCGCCCTGTACGAAGCGATGGACGAGGTGCTTAACGTGCAGGGCGAAAAGCTCGCCATCACGCGCCGCATCGCCGGCGACATCAAGGACATCTGGGCATTGCAGCCGCGTTTCGAAAAGCGCGCCGGCAAGACCCCGTATCGCCTGATCGAACTGCCGCGCTTTCGCGCCGGCTACGATTTCCTCGTGCTGCGCGCACAAAGCGGCGAGATCGACATGGAGATCGCCGATTGGTGGCACGACTTCCAGAATGCCGACCACGAGGGGCGCGAAGCCCTGCTGATTCCGGACAGCGCGCCGAAGAAGCGCCGCCGCCGCGTGCGCGGCAAAAAGGCCACGGCGAGGGTGCCGCCTCCGAGAGGCGCGCCGCCAGCGAGGGATGGGTGCGGCGCTGCTTCATCGCGCTGGGCGCCAATCTCGGGGACCCGGTAACGACGGTCAATGCCGCCATCCTTGCCCTGCGCCAGCTGCCACGTACGCGTTTCGTCGCCGCGTCGTCGCTGTACCGCACCGCGCCGGTCGGCCTCAGGCACCAGCCCGACTTCATCAATGCCGTGGTGGCGCTGGACGCCGTGTCGCCAGCGCCGACTCTTCTGGACGACCTGTTTGACATCGAGGCGCGCTTCGGCCGCAGCCGCAGCGTGAAGAACGCGCCGCGCACGCTGGACCTCGACCTGCTGCTCTACGGCGACGAGACGTCGGACGATCCGCTGCTGACCCTGCCGCATCCGCGCCTGCATGAGCGTGCCTTCGTGCTGGCGCCGCTGGCGAGATCGCGCCCGACTTGTTGATTCCCGGGCGCGGCGCGGTGCGTGGACCTGCTCGCGCGCTGCGCCGACCAGCAGATCGAGAAGCTGGTACCGCAGCCGGTTGACGGCGTGGCCGCAGTCCCGGTCTGGCAGACCGCGCTGCTGCTGACGGCCTCGAATGTCTTCATGACATTCGCCTGGTATGCGCACCTGAAGAACCTCAACGACCGCCCCTGGTGGATCGCCGCGCTGGCCTCCTGGGGCATCGCCCTGTTCGAATACCTGCTGCAGGTGCCGGCCAACCGCATCGGGCCGAATTGTCGCTGGCGCAACTGAAGATCATGCAGGAGGCGATCACGCTGACGGTGTTCGTGCCCTTCGTCGTGTTCTACATGCAGCAGCCGCTGAAGCTCGATTACCTGTGGGCCGGTTTGTGTATCCTTGGCGCCGTTTACTTCATTTTCCGATCGCCATGACCTACCTCGCCAGCAACAAGCCGATCACGCTGCCCGAGCTCGCGCGCATGAAGCGCGAGGGCGAGAAGATCGCCATGCTGACCTGCTACGACGCCAGCTTCGCCGCGCTGGAGGACCGCTGCGGCGTCGACGTGATGCTGGTCGGCGATTCGCTGGGCAACGTGATCCAGGGCAAGACCTCGACGCTGCCGGTGACCATGGAGCACATGGTCTATCACACGGCCTGCGTCGCCGCGCTGCCGAGCCGGCCGATGCTGGTGGCCGACCTGCCCTTCGGCGCCTATCACGAGTCGAAGGAGCAGGCGATCCGCAACGCCGGCAAACTGCTCGCGGTCGGTGCCGAGATGGTCAAGCTCGAAGGCGGCGAGGTGATGGCGGAGACCGTGCATTTCATGGTCGAGCGCGGCGTGCCGGTCTGCGCCCACATCGGCCTTACGCCGCAATCGGTGCATGCGCTGGGCGGCTATCGGGTGCAGGGGCGCGACGAGGAAGGCGCGGCGCATGATGCGCGATGCCGTGGCGCTGGAGCAGGCCGGCGCGGCGCTGATGGTGCTGGAAATGGTGCCGGCCGACCTTGCCGGCGAAATCACCACCCTGCTCAAGGTCTGCGCCACCATCGGCATCGGCGCCGGCAAGGACTGCGACGGCCAGGTGCTGGTGCTGCACGACATGCTCGGCGTCTACCCCGGCAAGAAGGGGCGCTTCGTCAGGGACTTCATGGCCGGCGCCACCAGCATCGATGCCGCCGTCACCGCCTACGTGCGGGCGGTAAAGGACGGCAGCTTTCCGGCACCCGAGCACACCTACTGAACATGTACATCCACGAAACCATCGCCGGCCTGCGCGAGGCGCGCCGTCGGGCCGGGCGCGTTGCGCTGGTGCCGACCATGGGCAACCTGCACGAGGGCCACATCGCGCTGATGACCCAGGCCCGGGACCATGCCGACCAGGTGATTGCCACCATCTTCGTCAATCGCCTGCAATTTCGCCCCGGCGAGGATTTCGAAAAGTATCCGCGCACCTTCGAGGATGATTGCGCCAAGTTGGAGGCGGCAGGCGTGGACCACCTCTTCGCGCCGGACGAGGCGCAGATGTATCCGCAGCCGCAGACCTACCATGTCGAACCGCCGCCCGAACAGGCCGGCGTGCTCGATGGCGAGTTTCGACCCGGACATTTTCGCGGCGTCGCCACGGTGGTGATGAAGCTGTTCCAGATCGCCCAGCCCGACGTGGCGCTGTTCGGCAAGAAGGATTACCAGCAACTCATGGTGATTCGCAACATGGTGCGCGAGTTCAATCTCCCGATCGAGATCATCGGCGGCGAGACGGTCCGTGCCGTCGACGGATTGGCGCTGTCCTCGCGCAACGGCTACCTGTCGGCCGCCGAGCGCGCCGAGGCTCCGAGGCTGTATCGGGTGCTTGCCGAACTGGCCGCCGAGGTCCGCAATGGCGCCGGAAACTACCCGGAACTGGAGGCCAAGGCCATGAATATATTAAGTATAAATGGGTGGGCTCCGGATTATGTTGCGTTGCGTAAAAAGCTTGATCTACAATGCCCGTCCGCTCACGATTCCGGATTGGTGGTGTTGGCGGCGGCGCGTTTCGGAAGCACGCGCCTCATCGACAATCTGGAAGTTTAGGCCACCGCGATGCGCTCATGCCGGTGGTGCGCCAGAAGCGAAACGGATGGGAAATTCGCTGGTTTTCGCGAGCTCCCAAATTGCCGCCTTTGCATGAGAAGGGCCTGACAATGCAGCGCACGATGCTCAAATCCAAACTCCACCGCGTGACGGTGACGCACGCCGAACTGCACTACGAAGGTTCCTGCGCGATCGATGAAAATCTGCTCGATGCGGCCGACATCAAGGAATACCAGCAGATCGACATCTACAACGTGAATAACGGCGAGCGTTTCACCACCTACGCCATTCGCGCCGAGCGCGGCACCGGCACCATTTCGGTCAATGGCGCCGCCGCGCGCAAGGCCGCTGCCGGCGACCTGCTGATCATCGCCACCTACGCCATGATGAACGAGATCGAACTGCAGAACTTCGAGCCCGACCTGGTGTATGTCGATGCCAGGAACCGCATCACGCATCACAGCAAGCAGATTCCGGCACAAGCCGCGGCCTGAATCTCGCCGCCCGACGAAAAGCCCGCCGGCTAGGCCGTGCGGGCTTTTTTCAGCCTTGCCTCGCCGATTCCTCGAAGGAAGCAGGCGATGCAAGGACTTCAGTGGGTCGCGATGTGCGCCGGCCACTGCCCGCCCAGGCCAACAACGCCGAGGAGGAAAAGCTTTATCTACTTTCTGCCGAATCCGCCGAGCAGCGCCGCCACGGGCTTTTGCGGGCGAGTCGGCGATGGCTTCTCGGTGCTGGCATCGACAACCACGGACTTGCTGACGTAGGGTTTGTTGGGGTCGAAGTCGAGTCGCGGCAGGCGCGGGTCGAGCCGCGGCACGTGGGCGGCGGGGCTGGGCAGCTCGCGCCCGGCTGGCCGGACGCCTTCCAGCGTCAGCGATCGATCACGCTCGCGTGCCTTCTCGCGGGCGCGCTCGAGGTGCTCGCGACGGTGGCCGCGATTGCTCGGCGCGCTTTCGTGCACCGGCGCCAGCTCGGCGAAGCCGGTGATTTCAACGCGCTCGATCTTGCGCTTGATCAGCTTCTCGATGTCCGTCAGCCGCTGGGCTTCTTCGGGCGAGAACAGTGAAGTGGCCTCGCCCTGCTTGCCGGCGCGGCCGGTACGGCCAATGCGGTGGATGTAGTCCTCGGCGGTGTGCGGCAGTTCGTAGTTGATGACATGGGGCAGGTCGTCGATGTCGAGGCCGCGCGCCGCGACATCGGTGGCGACCAGCACGCGTATCTTGCCCGACTTGAAGGCTTCGAGCGCCTCGGTGCGCTGCTGCTGGCTCTTGTCGCCGTGAATCGCGTCGGCGGCGATGCCCTGGCGTTCGAGGTAGACCGCGAGGCGGCTCGCGCCGAACTTGGTTCCGACGAAAACCAGCACCTGCTTGGTGTTTTCCTCGTCGTGGGTCAGCAGATGCACCAGCAGGCTGCGCTTGAGGTCGGAGGCCACCGGATAGACACGGTGGGTGATGGTCTCGATGACCGTATTGCGCTTTGCCACCTCGATCAGTTGCGGCGCCTTGAGCATGCTGTCGGCCAGGTTCTTGATCTCGTTGGAAAAGGTCGCCGAGAACAGCAGGCTCTGCCGCTCTTTCGGCAGCATGGCGAGAATGCGCTTGATGTCGGGGATGAAGCCCATGTCCAGCATGCGGTCGGCTTCATCGAGCACCAGCACCTCGACGAAGCTGAAGGTCACGCTCTTTTGCTGCACGTGGTCGAGCAGACGGCCCGGCGTGGCGACGACGATCTCGCGGCCTTCGCGCAGTTCGGCGATTTGCGGCCGGATATCGACGCCGCCGTAGATGCAGACCGAGCGCAGCGGCAGGTGCTTGCTGTAGGTGACCACGCTTTGATGTACCTGCATGGCCAGTTCGCGCGTCGGCGCCAGGATCAGCGCGCGCACCGGATGGCGGGCGGGCGAAGGCGAACTGCTGGCATGGCGCGCGAGGCGCTGCAGCAGGGGCAGGGTGAATCCCGCCGTCTTGCCGGTGCCGGTCTGGGCGCCGCCCATGACATCCTTGCCGGCCAGAATGATCGGGATCGCCTGCGTCTGGATCGGCGTCGGTGTGGTGTAGCCGGCGTCCTCGATGGCGTGCATCAGTTCGGGCAGCAGCCCGAGCTGATCAAACGTCATGGCAGGCGGAACACCTTGAGGCGGGTTTGCGGGGGCGACGGCTAATGTGGCGTCTGGCGTGGGGTCTGGGGAATGATCGATGCTTTGTGTGGTCGCGTTCAAGTGAACTCCTGAATCGGCCGCTTCGCGGCCCACGGCTGGCTTTGCACAGCCAGCCGGCTGTGGCGGCGCACCGCGTGCGGTACGAAACCCCGCCTCGCCCCCTTGCGGGAAACCGGTTCAGGCGGCGAAGCGCTTGAGGGAAATGCGGCGAAATGCCGAATCGGGCGCCAACCGGCGGGGCGCGCTTGCTGCCTATTGTATTACAGTCGACGCTTGCCTTCGATTGCCTCGACTGCTGATTGCGGCAGCTTTTCCGGGGAAACTGTCGGGCTCATCTGTGACGGCTCCAGGGCGCGACTTCGTCCCTCGTACCCGTCTGCGCGACGCGCGGTCGGCAGCGCATCCGCTGCCATGCGCAGATTCCCTTCCCAGCCGCAAGCCCATGAACGGCACCGATAGCGTTGGACCGGCAAGAACAGGCCGAGAACCCGGTCTGCGAGCCGGCGGGGGATTCGGTACACCAGTCCCTTGCAGCGGGGGCATGCAGGTCCCGGAGCGGATTGTTCCGAGTCTCCGGATCGAGCACTGCTGGTATGGGTGGTCGCTTTCATGATTTCGGCGAATCAAGGACTCTGGCTTCAAGAGCAAGAAACCGCGCCTGCGCAGTCTGTCTGCGCTGAGGCACCTTCAGGCGCGGTGAAATCGCACCAGAGCGGATTGGCCACCGGAACAGTAGTGCCAGTTCCGGCGTCTTCACTGACGCCCCATGTTGCCGTGCGCAAATGCGTTCTCATGCGTACCAATTCGTCAATATGATTCAGCTTCGGCGACAATGGTTCCCGAGCGACAAGGGCAGAGCCACCAATCGCGGAGATCCTGGAATCAAGCCTCACGGATGCACTCGCGAGGATGGCGCTACTGTCCTATACTGCGCCGCAAGACCACCCCCTCCCGGTGCAAGCAACAAGGGGAAACCCGCCGGCGTCGTCGCACCTCCAAGCTCCTGTGAAAGAAGAAAGCATCGAGACCGATACAGTGATCCTGATGCACGGTCTGTGGACGCCGCCCGCCGTCTTCGCTGGTGCCCGCCTTCGAGCGGCTGCTCGAGCTCGAAGATCGCGACCTGCCGCGCTTTTACCAGCGCGTCGTCGCACTTGCGGCACTCGGCAAGGAAGCCCGGGGCAACGCGCTGACCGGGCTGCTCCCTGCGCCATAGAATGGCGCCATCGCGCATGGGAAAGGAACATCGTTGATGGAATACACCACGCTGGGCCGCAGCGATCTCAAGGTCTCCCGTGTCTGCCTCGGCACGATGACGTTCGGCACGCAGAACAGCGAGGCCGACGCCCACCGCCAGCTTGATTTCGCGCTTGCGCAGGGAGTCAACTTCATCGACACCGCCGAGATGTATTCGGTGCCGCCGAATGCCGAAAGCTATGGCAAGTCGGAAGTCCATGTCGGCAACTGGCTGAAGCGCCAGGCGCGCGACAGGATCATCCTCGCCACCAAGATTTCGGGGCCCGGGCGCAGCCTGAACTGGATCAGGAACGGCGACCTGGCCTTCAACCGGAAGAACATCCGCGCCGCCATCGAAGGCTCGCTGGCGCGGCTGCAAACCGATTACGTGGACCTGTACCAGTTGCACTGGCCGGACCGCAACACGCCGATTTTCGGCCAGTACCAGTTCGACCCGGCAAGGGAGCGCCATTTTGTGCCGATCGAGGAAACGCTGACGGCATTGGCGGAACTGGTCACGGAAGGCAGGGTGCGCTACGTCGGCCTTTCAAACGAGACGCCGTGGGGCGTGATGCAGTTCCTGCATCTGGCGCAGCAGCACGGTCTGCCGCGCGTGGTGTCGGTGCAGAATGCCTGCAACCTGCTCAACCGGACCTGGGAAATGGGGCTCGCGGAAATCGGCTTCCGCGAGAATGTGGCGCTGCTGGCCTATTCGCCGCTGGGCTTCGGCCTGTTGTCGGGCAAGTACCTGGCCGATCCCCAGGCGAGCGGTCGCCTGACGCTGTTCCGGGGCTTTGCCCAGCGCTACTCGAAGCCCAATGTCCAGCCGGCCGTGGCGGCCTACGCCGAACTGGCGCGGCGCCACGGCAAGACGCCGACGCGGCTGGCGCTGGCTTTTGTCGCCTCGCGCAATTTTGTCGCCAGCACCATCATCGGGGCAACCACCATCGAGCAGCTTCGCGAGAATATCGATGGCTGCGCCGGGACCCTGTCGGACGAGATCGTGCAGGAGATCGAGGCGCTGCACTTGCGTTACTGCAATCCGGCGCCGTGATCCTTCCTGCTGGCTTGGAGGGCTCGGGACAACATCAGCGGGAAAGCGCAGGCCTGGCTTTCCTTGCCGGCAAGGTCTCGACCGCCTTGGTTTCCGGCGTCTTCTCATCTTTGCCAGTGGCGGCTCCGGTGGTCGCCGCTTCGTTCTTCTGCGTCGGTTTAGGCCCCGCGTCGGCGGTTTCCCCCGCGGACTCCGGCGGCCGGTCACTTCCAGGCGGCAGCTTCATCGGGGAATCCGCCTTGATTTCTTCGATTTTGTTTTCTCGCATGTAGGCATCCATGTCGCGCCAGCCAGCATAGATGGCCGCTTTGGAGGACTTGCGATTGTTTTGATAGCACTCTTCAAGGGGGCGCGCTGTCTGCCGGCAGCCGCCGCCGACGGCTTTGCCCTCCGCTTCCTCGCGGGCCTGCTCCGCGGCCTGGTTTTCAAGGCCAAGCTGCTCGCAGCCGGCGAGCGGGGGCATCAGAGCAATCAGGAGCAAAGCGCGGCCGAGTTTCATGTTCGTCGCGGGCGTGGTTTGTTTCCTGCTGCCGCGGCGGCACTTGTCTTCAGCAAGGCGAGCAGTTGGTAGAGCTGGCCGCGTTGCTTCTCATCCATCCCGCCGAACAGTTCAACCACCCATTTTTCATGGGCTTCAGCCATCTTGCGGAAGCTGTGACGGCCCTGCGGCGTCAGCTTGACGATGTAGGCGCGTCGGTCCTTGGGACTGTCTTCGCGTAGCACCAGGCCCTCGGCGACCAGTTGATCGGTGATTCCTGTCACGTTGCCTCCGGTAACCATCATGCGTTTGGACAGTTCGCCCATCTTGAGACCTTGCGGCGAACGCTCGAGCTGGGCCATCAGGTCAAAGCGCGGCAGCGTGATGCCGAACTCGGCGCGCAGGCACGAGCGGATGTGATTTTCGATCAGATTGGTGCAGGCCAGCGTGCGCAGCCACAGCCGCAGGTCGGGCGCGTGCTCGGACGTGGCGCGAGTTTCGGTGTCGGACACGTCGGCAACCGGTTTCTTGGGCATGTGCTTGAAGCGCTTGCGGGTGCAGCGCGATTTGTATATATCGACGCTTAAAATATCAAAAGACGCCCTTTTTCGCAACCTATATGAAGGCAGAATGAGATGATGCGGGGGCTCCAACAAGCTTTGCCCGCGCCGTCAGGCGTCACTCCGACAGCAGATCCGGGTTAAGCACCGCTCGCAGCACGGCTTGTGTTTCGCCGTTGCGCACCCGGCTGGAGAACCACCAGACACCGCCTTTCTTGACCGACCAGTCAGCTTCCGCGCCGCCAAGCAGCAGTGCCGCGACGCGCCCCAGGGTCGGCTGATGCCCGATAACCAGCACGGCGCCATTCCGCGCTGGCCAGCCGGCGACGCTCAATACATCCTTCGCTGAAGCGCCGATGCCGAGCCTGGGCTCGATTTCGTGGCTCAGTTCCAGCGCATACGCCGTTTGCTGGGTGCGTTCGGCGGGGCTGACCAGGATCTTGCGCTTGCGCGGCAAATGTTGGTGCAGCCAGCGCGCCACCTGCTTCGCCTGCTTCTCGCCGCGCGGGGTCAGACGCCGCTTGTCATCGCTCAGGGTGCCATCGCTTTCTTCGGCTTCGGCGTGACGCCAGAGTATCAGGTCCATCGATGAGTCTCCGTTGTGGGTACGTGCTGAAGGCGGGCGGTTGCGTGATTTCGTGTGAACCCGGCGCTCAGCCCAGTCGTGGCAGGCGCAGCCGTTCCAGGCGCGCTCGTTCTCGCGAGATGCGCGCCAGCAGGTTCGCGTAGCGGGACCCATGCCAGCCGCCGATCAGCGTCACCGCCTCGCGCAGTCGGGGGTCGTCTCCGGCGCTTTCCATCAGCATGGCGCCGGCACTGCTCAGATCATTTAGCTGGCCGAGTGTTTCCTTGACTGCCGCCAGATGCTTCATCACGCGACGCAGGCTGCGCTGCGCCGTGAGGGGCGCAAACAACTCCAGCGCCCTGTGCAGGCGTTTTACGCCGATTGCTAGCGCGTGCAGCGATGCTGGATGGCCGGCATCGGCCGCGGCCGCCAGCCGCCCCAGATCCTTGCCCAGGCGCGTCAAGCGCTGGGCGGCGAAGCCGAGCAGGGGGACGATTGCCGGATCTGCCAGCGAAACGCGGTGCAGCGCTTCGAGCGCGGCCAGCAGTGCGCGCCCATGGTCGGGCGCCGCGAGCAAGTCAATGGCCTGCGCACGGGCCGCGTAACGGCGGTTGGTGATATCGCCGGCAAGCGCAGGTAGCCTTGGTTCATCGGGCAGGGCATCCAGTACCGGGTTGACAATTTCGCTTAGCAGGACGTCGAGGTCGCGTGCGCGGTCAAGCTGCCCCGTCAACGTGGAGAACGGCTCGCGCAGGGAGTTGGCAAGATGCTCCGGCAGTACCGGAGCGAAAAGCCGCAACGCCGCGCGCAGCCGTCGCATGGCGAGGCGCATTTGGTGGATGTATTCCGGGTCGTCACTGCCCAGGGCACCCTGATGATTCTGCTGCAGGTGTTCGAAACAGGCCAGCGCAATGCACCGGAATCCATCGAGCGCCGGCATTGACGCTGACAGGGCGATGGGTTGCGCCGTGGCGCGCCGGGCGAGTTGGGCTGCCAGGCCGAAAATCGCCTGTACCGGCGCGCCGGCAAGCTCCAGCTCGACTTCCGAAATGGCCTCCCGACGTCCATTGGCGATGATCCAGCCGCGATCCAGGGTCAGCAGGACGGCGCCGGGAGCGGCGAGGAATTTCCAGGTGACGCGGCGAAAGCGCGTTTCGCAGATGGGCACGATGCGAGCCAGCAGCTTGGGCCGTTGCAGCCAATCACGCACGGCCGCCTGGTCGATGGGCGAGAAGTCGAAATGCCCATGGTAAGGCGTTTCCCACTCTGGACGGCTGCTCAGGCCGGCGGCCGATCTGCCCGCCAGCTTGACAGTTTGCAGCCAGTCGCGCCCCTTGCGGCGCAGACGCAGGGCAATACCGCGGCGACGCAGCGAAAGCTCACTCGTGTCGTAATAGATGTTGTCCAGCGTCTGGACATGACGTTCCGCAGCCTGTTTCAACAGCGGGTGGCGCAGGAAGCGCGACTGGTGGTCCTCGGCCAGTGCCAGCTTGAGTTCGACTTCTTCGGCCATGGCCATTTCCGCAATCGAAAGGCCGCATTATCCATGATCGGCGCGCAATCCGATCTCGCGTGTCCTTTCCCTCCGGCGATCCCTGACCTATACTATATGCATCAGCCAACCACGTCGGTCCATGCATGGCGTTTTCGTGCCATGCCGCCCGCGTTAACGCCGCCGGCATTCAACCAACCAAGCCAACTTAGAAGGAGCATCACAATGACTTACGAGAATATCCAGGTCGAAACCCGCGGCCCGGTGGCCCTGATCACCCTAAACCGGCCCAAGGCTTTCAACGCCTTGTCCGATGACTTGATGAACGAATTGACCCAGGCGCTGGACGCGGTCGAGGCCGACGAATCCGTCCGCGCCATCGTCCTCACCGGTGGCGAAAAGGTGTTTGCTGCCGGGGCCGACATCAAGGGCATGAAGGATTATTCCTACATGGATGCCTACAAGAGCAATTTCATCACCCGCAACTGGGAGCGGGCCAGTCGCTGTCGCAAGCCGGTGATCGCGGCGGTGGCCGGCTATGCGTTGGGCGGCGGCTGCGAGCTGGCGATGATGTGCGATTTCATCCTCGCCGCCGACACCGCCAAGTTCGGCCAGCCGGAAATCAAGCTCGGCGTCCTGCCGGGTGCCGGCGGCACCCAGCGGCTGACGCGGCTGGTCGGCAAGTCGAAGGCCATGGAACTGTGTCTGACCGGACGCCTGATGGATGCCGCGGAAGCCGAGCGTGCCGGATTGGTAAGCCGGATCGTGCCGGTTGCCAGTCTGCTGGAGGAGGCCCTGAAAGCGGCCGAGACCATCGCGGGCTTTTCGCAGCCTGCAGTGATGATGACCAAGGAATGCATCAACCGTGCGTACGAGTCGAGCCTGGCCGAGGGCCTGCTGTTCGAGCGGCGGACCTTCCATGCCGTGTTTGCCACCGAGGACCAGAAAGAGGGCATGGATGCCTTCGCGGGCAAGCGCGCGGCGGAATTCAAGCATCGCTGAATGCAGGAAACTTTTTAATCAAAACCAACTGGAAAGGGAACGGAAATGGAAATCAAAAAAGTAGGTGTCATGGGCTGTGGCGCGATGGGTTTGGGAGTGGCGCAGGTGTGTGCGCAGGCCGGGATTCCGACGGTTGCCGTCAAGGCCACGCCGGGTTCGACGGACAAGCTTCGCGCGGGATTGGAGAAATCGCTGGGCAAGATGGTCGAGCGCCAGAAAATGACCGCCGAGCACCGGGATTCCACGCTCGGTTTGCTGAAATTCACGACCAACGAGGGAGACGTTGCCGATTGCGATCTGATCATCGAGTCCATCATCGAGGATCTGGATGTCAAGAAGGCGATGTTCCAGCGACTGGAGGGAATCGTCTCGCCGCAGGCGATGCTGACCACCAACACTTCCACCTTGTCGGTGACGGCGCTGATGGCGGTCTGCAAGCAGCGCGACCGGGTGGCTGGCCTGCACTTCTTCAACCCGGCGCCGGTGATGAAACTGGTCGAGATCATCCACGGTTTCGAGACCTCGGACGAGGTCATCAGCACGCTGGATGGCTTCTGCAAGAAAGTCGGCAAGGATCCGGTCATCGTCCAGGACACCACCGGCTTCATCGTCAACCGCTTGCTGACCCCCTACATGCTGAGCGCCATACACCTGCTCGAAATGGGTACCGGCACCATCGCCGACATCGACCATGCGATGAAGTCGGGCGCCGCGCATCCGATGGGGCCATTCGAACTGGCCGACTATATCGGTCTGGACGTGGTCGAGGCGATGGCGCTGAACATCTACGCCGACGTACGCCAGCCGCATGTCGCCTCGCCGCACACCCTGACCCGTCTGGTCCAACTCGGCTATCTGGGGCGCAAGACCGGCAAGGGTTTCTACGATTACTCGGTCAAGCCGCCGGTCGGAAACCCGGCCCTGCGGCATCCGGTCGCCTGATCGCATGCAGCCCGCGGATGGCTTGCGCCGGGGACGGCGCAAGCCATCCGGCTTTCATGTCTCGCCCGGCGCCGCAACGGCGCTTCAGGCGGAGGAAATGGCCGCACCGGCCCATCGGCGCTTCGCCGTTCAAGGGCCGTATTGGTGCAGTGGCGCCCTATTCGTAGCGCAGTGCTTCGATGGGCAGCAGGCGCGAGGCTTTTCTTGCCGGGTAGTAGCCGAAGAATATGCCGACGGCGCCGGCAAAGCCCGCGGCTAACACGATCGAACTGCCGGAGAGCTCGGTGCGCCAGCCGGCGAGTTCGGCAATCAGCGTGGCGCCGCCGATGCCGAGCAGGATGCCGATGGCTCCGCCGATCAGCGACAGCGTCACCGCCTCGACCAGGAACTGGGTCAGGATGTCCCTGGCACGGGCGCCAACCGCCATGCGCAGGCCGATTTCGCGGGTGCGCTCGGTGACCGAAACCAGCATGATGTTCATAATGCCGATGCCACCGACCAGCAGCGAAACCGAGGCCACCGCCGCGAGCAGCAGCGCCATGACCTTCGACGAGGCTTCCTGCGCCTGAAGAATCTCTGAAAGGTTGCGCACGAAAAAATCGTCGTCCTGCCCCGGCTGCAGGCGGTGGCGCTGGCGCAGCAATTCGCGCATGCGCTGGTCGGCATCGTTCATGTTGGCGCCCTCGCTCACCTTGACCATGATCGAGCCGACGCTGCGCGACTTGGCCATCGCCGCTCCCAGCACGCGCTTGCGTGCGGTGCCGATCGGCATCAGCAGGATGTCGTCCTGGTCCTGCCCGGTCATGCTCTGGCCCTTGCGGTCGAGTACGCCGACCACCGTGAGCGGCACCTTGCGCACGCGGATCACCTGGTCCAGCGGACTGGCATCGCCGAACAGGTTCTTCGCCACGGTCTGGCCGATCAGCACCACCTTGCCGGCGCCATTCAGCTCCGCCTGCTCGAAGCCGCGTCCTTCGACGATGGCCCATTCGCGGACCTCCAGATAGTCGGGGGTGATGCCGTAGAAGGTCGTGGACCAGTTGGCATTGCCGGCCACCACCTGGCCGGTGCCACGCAGCGTCGGCGCCGCGGCCTGGATCTCTTCGATCTCGCGGCCAATGGCGTAGGCGTCGTCCTCGGTGATGGTCGGCTGCGAGCCGGTGCCGCCGCGCGCACCGCCCGAGGTCATCGAGCCCGACAGCACCATGATGATGTTGGAGCCGAGGCTGCGAATCTGGTCCTCCACGCGCGCCTGGGCGCCGTTGCCGACGGCGATCATGATGATCACCGCGGCGACGCCGATGATGATGCCGAGCATGGTCAGCGCCGAGCGCATCTTGTTCACGCGCAGGGCGAGCAGGGCGATGCGCAGGGTCGCGGCGAAGTTCATTTCAACTGCGCGGCGGCGTCGTTGGCGGCGTTGGGCTTGTCTTCGGTGACCTGGCCGTCGCGAAACGTGATGATGCGTCCGGCGAAGTGGGCCACATCGTTCTCGTGGGTCACCACGACAATGGTGATGCCTTCGCGGTTGAGCTGTTGCAGCAGGGCCATGATCTCGACGCTGGTGCGCGAATCGAGTGCGCCGGTCGGCTCGTCGGCCAGCACCAGTTGCGGATCATTCACCAGTGCGCGGGCGATCGCAACGCGCTGCTGCTGTCCGCCCGAGAGTTGCGCCGGGTGATGGTCCATGCGGTCCGCCAGCCCTACCTGGGCGAGGCGCTGTTCGGCGTGCCGCCTGCGCTCCTGGGGCGGCATCTCGCCGTAGAGCAGGGGCAGCGCGACATTGTCTTGCGCCGAGGTGCGGGCAAGCAGGTTGAAATGCTGGAAGACAAAGCCGAGCTTGCGATTGCGCATGCGCGCCAGTTCGTCGCCCGAGAGCTGCGAGACTTCCTGTCCGTCCAGCCAGTAGCGGCCGCCGCTGGGGTGGTCGAGGCAGCCCAGCAGGTTCATGAAGGTGGATTTGCCGGAACCGGACGGCCCCATCACGGCGACAAATTCGCCCGCGGCGATTTCAAGGCTGACGCCGCGCAGGGCCGGCACCACATTGCTGCCCATGCGGTACTCCTTGGCGAGTTCCTCGACCCGGATCAGGGCTTGCGCCATGGCGGCCAGCGCGGTCAGAACAGGCGTGGGCCAACCATGCCGGAGGGCTTGGCGCCATTCGCCGCTTGCTGGCCGACAATCACTTCGCTGCCCTCCCTGATGTCGCTGGAGACGATCTCCGTCATGCTGCCATCGGTCAGCCCGAGGCGGACAGTGACGGCTTTCGGGCTGCCGTCCTCGCCGATGATCCAGACACGTCCGCTGCCGCCACCGCCGCCGGCCCGCGCGGCCTGGGCCTCGCCGGCCATCTCGTCGTAGCGCTGCTTTTGTTCGGGAGTCAGGATCGCCGCAAGCTTCTCGCGTATTTCTGCGCGATTGCGTTCCTGCGCCTTGCCTTTTTCCGCTTCGGGCAGCTCGCGGGCCGCCCGAAACTTGTCGCGCATACCGGTGAAAATGAGGTCAAGTTTGGCTTGCTGATCGGCATCAAGCCTGAGTTCGGCGACCAGGCGCTCGCGCAACTGGGCCTGGCCTGCGCCGCCTCCAGTGCCCCCACCGTTCCCGCCAGGAGTCGGCGCTGGAGACAAGGCGGCCACCGCCTTCTTGTCGTCGGCGGCGCCAGCCGGACGGAAGCGCAGTGCTGCGTTGGGCAGCTTCAGCGCCTTGTCCTTTTCCGCCGTGGTGATGCGCACATTGGCGGTCATGCCTGGCAGCAGCGTCAGATCCGGATTCGCGGCGGCGACGATCACGGTATAGGTGACGACGTTGGAAACCACCGTGGCCGCCTTGCGGATCTGCGTTACCTGGCCAGAGAAGCTTCGCCCAGGGAAGGCATCGACAGTGAAGCTGGCCTTCTGGCCCACCACGATGCGTCCGACATCAGCCTCGTCGATCGAGGTCTCGACCTGCATGTCGCTCAGGTTCTTCGCGATGATGAACAGCTCGGGGGCCTGCAGGCTGGCCGCCACCGTTTGCCCGGTATCGACGCTGCGCTTGACCACGACTCCATCCACCGGCGAGCGGATGCCTGTCCGTTCGAGATCGACCTTGGCCTGGGACAGTTGCGACTCGCGCTGCTTGACCACGGCGCTGCTGTTGTTGGCCTGCGCCAGTGCGACATCCAGCGCGGCCTTGGCGACCTCGTAGGCAGCCTCGGCCTTGTCGCGATCGGCGGCGGAAATGAAGTTCTTCTCGACCAGCATCTTCTTGCGTTCGAAATCGCGCTGGGCGTCCATCAGCGTTGCCGTGACACGGGCCACCTCGGCCTTCTGCACGGCGACCGATGCGCGCGTCGATTCGAGGTCGGCCTCGGCCTGCCGCACGCGTAGTTGAAAGGTCTCGGGGTCGATGCGCGCGATCAACTGGCCGGCCTGGACCGGACTGTTGAAGTCGGCGAAAAGCTCCTTGATCTGGCCCGACACCTGGGAGCCGACCGATACGGAGACCACCGGATTCAAAGTGCCTGTGGATGACACAATGGCCGTGAGCGGGCCGCTTTCAACTTTGGCCAGTTTGTACTTGGGCGCATCGCCGGCCGTGCCGAAATAACGCCACGCCGCATAGCCGGCAGCGGCAACAACGATCAGGACGAGTAATGCCAGGCCAGAGCGCGAGGATGCTTTCATGGAGGCGATTCTAGACGATCCCTTCCATGAGGCTTGTAACCGGATGTTAGACGAATATCGATCAACCGTCCCTGGTGCCAAAGCCGTGCAGGCGCAGGGGAAAGGCGCTCCTGCCGGTCAAGTTCGTTGCGGCCTTGGAAGCGATCCCGGCGGCTGAAATACGGAGGCCCGGAGATCGCCGAGAAAGACCCGGCTTCCGGATTTTTCGGTGGGCGGCGCGCGCGAAAAACCGCCATGTCTATCTCAGACTCCGGATTTTCCGTTGGACGAGTTCGAGTTCAGCAGCCTGTAGCGCAGTCGGCCGATGTTTGCTTGAGACTGACAACGGCCTGCTGACAACGGAATACTCACTGGCCGGTCCGATCAGATTGCTGCCGTTCAGGCTCGGCTTGGTCGGCTGACTCCTCCGTGCCCATAGCCGACGGTGGCCAAAATCGGAAGCGGCCGTTCGCCGGGAACCCTCGAAAATGAAAAGCTGCCATTCGCTATGCGACTGCGATATTCTTGGCTCAACGGCTCCTATGCAGCGTT
>JADJQA010000014.1 GCA_016712985.1 Sulfuritalea sp.
TCGGTGGCGCCAACCGCGCATCGCATCGGCATGGGCATCGGGAAAGGTCAATGGATTCACCAGCACAAATGCGCGCTGGACCATGGTCTTCATCGCGCGCCGCACCGATGATATTGCCGGATGGCTCGGCTGCGAGAGGACCACGCGGATGCGATCGAGGACAGCGGCAGCGAGGAATGGCGTGGCCTTCATAATAGAATCGCAGGCTTCGCAACCGAATGCGCCCTTCACCAAGCACCGCCGTAAAAATCCGCGAATCCCGCTGAACGCTTAACCGTCAAAGCCGCGCGTCGCCATAAGCCAGATCATCAACCGCGCCAGTACAGACGGACAAGCTCTGCGGATCGACGTCAAGCAGCAGGCGACTATGTCACGGAAGGTGGACCGCGCCGCAGAAGCCGCGATCCTCGACGTACCCGCGCCGGTTCCTACCCGACCCGTGATTTTAGCAGAGAGTCGGGGCTGGCCGGCACCAGCGCGGACAGCGAATACCGGTGGATCATCGATCCGCTGGACGGCACCACCAATTTCATCCACGTGGCCTGCCGCAGTACGCCATTTCCGCATCAACCTGGCCCACGAGGGTGATGACGCGCACGCCGTAGTCTCGACCCTGACTTTCTGTGAAATCTTCACCGCCAGCAGGAATTGGCGGCGCCTTTGTCGGTAAGCGCATTCGCGTCGCCAAGTAGCGTCAAGCTCGACGAGGCCTGGTCAGCACCGGCTTCCCGTATCGCGTGTTCAACCATCGACACCTACCTGGCGATTTTCCGCGACGTAGCGCAAAGGGCAGCCGGCATGCGCCGCCCCGGCGCCGCCTCGCTCGACCTCGCCTGGGTGGCCTGCGTGCACGCATGGACAGCTTCTGGGAACTCGGCCTGTCGCCCTGGGACATGGCGGCCGGCACGCTGCTGATCACCGCCGGCGGCATGGCCGGAGGCGACCTTGTCGGGCGAAGCGAATTACATGAAGACCGGCAACATCGTCGGCGGCAACCCCAAGATATTCTCGCAATTGCTGCAACTCATCGCGCCTCATCTGAGCGCGAAGCTGCCTGCCTAGATCTGCTGCCAATGCGGATCACTCCCGGCTCTTGGTCGTTCTGAACCATCGACCGACCGCATATTCACCGCGCCCAACGGCAAAATCGGAAAGCTGGTGGGGACGCTGCTGGCCAGCGCAGGCATCACGGCCTCGGACCGCCTTTTCATGGCCTTCGCCTTCGGCCCCTTCATCGCCTTCTGGGCGGCGGTCGAAGGCGCGCGCAAGATCGGCGCGATCATGATCCCCGGCGGCGGGCGCGACTCCCGGTAACACCTGCAACTGATGCGCGACGCCGGCGCCACGGTGCTCTGCTGCACGCCGACCTATGCGCTGCGACTGGCCGAGGTGGCGCGCGAGATCGGCTTATCACCAACCTTGGCGGATCAGGGAACGATGGCGAGAAACAGAAAGGCCGCGAACAGCACAAGGTGCACTGTTCCCTGCATGACGGTGGCCTGGCCGCCGATGACCGTTATGGCGCTGACCAGCAGGGTCAGGGCCAGCAGCACTATTTCCTTGGCTGGCAGCCCGAGATCCAGCGTGATGCCCATGGCAATCGCGACGACACCGACCGCTGGAATGGTCAGGCCGATCGTGGCCAATGCCGAGCCCAAGGCCAGATTCAGGCTGGTCTGAATCTCGTTGCGCCGCGCCGCACGCAATGCCGCCAGGGTTTCCGGCATCAGAACGAGCAGGGCGATGGCGATTCCGATTACGACAGCGGCGCCGAAATCGCTTGAACTCCGCTCTTGATCGCCGGTGACAACTGCTTGGCCAGACCGACGACGCCGGCCAATGCCACCAGCAGCAGGACGAAGCTGGCCGAAGCGGTGCTGAGCAAGGGTCGGCTGTGGTGTTGGCTGGCATCATTGATTCCCTCGCCGCGCTCCGCTGCGTGGGGCAGAAAATGGTCCTTGTGGCGTACTGTCTGCACGAAAACGAACACCAGATAGAGAATCAGCGACATCAGGCTGGCAAACCCCAGTTGCGCTGGCGAATACGTCGGCCCCGGCGTGGTTGTGGTGAATTGCGGAAGAATCAGGGTAAGCGTGGTCAGCGCAACCAGTACGGACAGTGCCGAGCTGCTGCCTTCGGCACGGAAGGTGACAATGCCGTGGCGAATGCTTCCTGCCAGCAGGCAGATGCCGACCACGCCATTGCAGATGATCATCACCGTCGCGAATACCGTATCCCGCGCCAGGCTCCGCGCATCGTCGCCGCCGGCGAGCATCATGGAGACGATCAGGGAAACTTCGATGACGGTGACGGCCAGGGCCAGCATCAGCGTCCCCAGCGGTTCGCCCACGCGATGGGCGATGACTTCGGCATGAACAACGGCGACCAGCACGGTAGCGATCAAAGCCAGCGCAACAAGGGCCAGAAAAAGCGTGCTGGCACTGTCACCAAACCCGGAAATCAGCAGGCCGAGGGCGACGATTGGAACGACGATGGTGATGATGGGAAGGTCGAGGAATCTGGGCAGGGGCACGGGATTTCGCTTCGGCAGGGTTTGAAGACGGTGGCAGACAGGACCGGCAGGGATTACCTTGGGGAATGTCAGGTCCGATTCAGCCCCGAAGTGTAGCCGCGGAACAGTCGGGTGCGACGGACAACCGCAAAGGACAGGAATTCCAACCCGCTACGGCGAGTACCCCGGCCCGCCGCAGCTTGGTGAATCCGGTTAGCCCGCGTCGGATCCCGTGGACCGGGATTCCCGCAGGCTAGGCGAGGGGGAACGCGTCGTACGATCCCGTCAGGGACGGCAGGCAGTGGACACGGCGGGCATCGCCGCAGCGCGCGTCGCCGTGTCCCGCACCGGTTTCCGGCGCAAAATCGCGACAGTCTTCGCTCTTGCCGCTCATGCCCATACCCGCCTCCACCGCCTCCATCGAATTCCATCAATCAAGCGGTTCGGGCCGCATCCTTTTTCTTGACCGCGGCGCCAACCGCCGCCTTGGCCCATCCGGGCGACGACTTGCCGGAGTTCGCTTTACGTTTCGAAGCGGGTACTGCGCCCACAAGGGTCGCCACCGGTGCAACCGCAGCGGACTTGCTGGCGGACTTGCTGCCCGGTGGCTTCGCCGCCACGGGTGTCTTGACGGTTGCCGCCTTGCGAATCCCAGGTGGCTTCTTGCTCGTCCCGATAGTGATCCCGGTTGCTGCTTTGGCCGTCTTCTGCGCAGTTGCTTTGGCTGCCACCGGTTTCTTCCGGGGGCCGGCGTCCTGCGTCGGTACGGCGGTTTCGTCCATCTCGATGCCGAACACATCTCCCAGCAGCGACGTGTCGAGCACCTTGGCCGCCGCCGGGCCTTTCTTCGATTTCGGCAAGCCGGCCCCGGCCTGACTGACGAGATCCTTCGCATCGACCCGACGCAGGCTGAAAAGCAATTCGGGTTGCCTGTCGAGTCTCGCGCCCACGCCGTAGAGCACGGCGGCCACGTGCTTGCACATCGACGCCCAGTCCGGGCAACTGCAACTGAATTCGATTTCCTTCGGGGCGGGAAAGAGTCCGGTGCGCGGCGTGCAGATGCGCTCCATCACGGCCCTGGAAAGCTTCCCTTGCAGCAGTTCCACCAGCGAATCGATCGAACCCGAACAGTCGGCGCCAATCGCCTGCCACTGTTGCGCCGGAACCCTTGCGACCTTGACCGCGACCTTGTAGAGGCTGGAACCCATCACCAGCGCCTGAACTTCCCCTTCGGCAATCTTCAGGTCGATCACCGAACCGTTGCGCACGTAGGTTCGTCCGCGCGGCAAACGGTTGGCATAGTCGCTGTAGGCTTCAGGTTGTCGCACCAGGCCTTGCCCCAGACGGTCCTGGCGACGGCGCCGCGCGAGGGCTCGATCGGCGAGTGGCCGGCGCCCGCCTTCTTCGCCTTGGCCGCGGCTTTTTCGGCCTTGCGGCGCCGCTCGGCGACCGAGACATAGGGCTTCCATCCGTAGTAGCTCATGGTTTTCCTCAGATCTCCTGCGAAGTGTTGATGTCAAGCTTGACCAGATCGAGCAACTCGCGGTCGCTCAGTTCGGTCAGCAATAACTCTGCGCTGCCTTCCAGCACGTCCTTGACCAGTTGCTGCTTCGATTCGATCAACTGGTCGATGCGGTCCTCGATTGTGCCCCGGCAGACGAACTTGTGCACCAGCACGTTGTTTTTCTGGCCGATGCGGAAGGCGCGGTCGGTGGCCTGGTTTTCCACGGCGGGATTCCACCAGCGGTCGAAATGGATCACGTGGGACGCGGCGGTGAGGTTGAGCCCGGCGCCGCCCGCCTTCAGCGAGAGCACGAAGAATGGCGTCAGTTCGTCTTCCTGGAACCGCCTGACCAGCTCGCGACGCATGGCCACCGGGGTGCCGCCATGCAGCACCAGACCCTCGCGCCGGAAGATGCCACCGAGAAAGGCGGCCAGCGGTTCGGTGGTCTCGCGGAACTGGGTGAACACCAGCAGCTTCTCCTGCTTGGCGGCAATCACCTCGGCCAGCTCGCGCAGGCGGGCGAACTTTCCGCTGTCCTCGGCACTCCAGGCGCCATCGCCGAGCCATTGCGAGGGATGGTTGCAGACCTGCTTGAAGCGCATCAGGAAAGACAGCACCAGGCCCTTGCGGCGAATTCCTTCGGCATTGCCCGCGGCCTCTTCCAGGGCAGTGCCCAGTTCGGTTACCGCGCGCTGATACAGAGCCGCCTGGGCGGGAGTCAGGTGGCACCAGGCCTTGAGTTCGGTCTTGTCCGGCAGGTCGGCGATCACCCGCTTGTCGGTCTTCAGGCGGCGCAGGATGTAGGGTCGCACCAGGCTGCGCAGCGGACCGAAATGTTCGGCCTCGGCCAGTCGCCTGGCGAACTTGGCGAAGACCTTGTCCGAACCCAGCAGGCCGGGGTGCGTGAAGTCGAAGATCGACCACAGATCGGACAGCCGGTTTTCAACCGGTGTGCCGGTCAGTGCGATGCGCGCGCCGGCCTTGAGCTTCTTCACCTGCCGCGTCTGCTTGGTCCGGGGTTCTTGATGGCCTGCGCTTCATCGATGACGGCGAGGCGCCAGTCCAGGTTCTGCAGCAACGGCAAGCGCAACAGCGAGCCATAGCTGGTGATGACGAGATCGACGCCGGCCAGCCGCGCCGCATCCAGCGCGCGCAATTCGGCGGCCGGCATCGCAGAAGGGTGGGCGATCAACAGGCGCAGACCCGGCGCGAAGCGTTCGGCTTCCGCGGCCCAGTTGGCCAGCAGCGAGGCAGGTGCAACCAGCACGCTGGGCAGGCCGGGCCGGAAACTGTCCTGCTCGCGTTTCAAGACCAGCAGCAGCGACAGCACCTGAATCGTCTTGCCCAGCCCCATGTCGTCGGCCAGGCAGGCGCCCAGACCCAGCCGGCTCAGCAGATACAGCCAGCGCACGCCCACCTCCTGATACGGCCGCAAGGTCGCCTTGAGTTCCGCGCCGGGACTGACCCGCGCCAGTCCCTCGGGCTGGCGCAGCCCCTGCAATGTCTCGGCCAGCCAGGGGCCGGCCACCAGTTGCGACCAATCGGCATCGGCCGCATCGGTCTCGCCATCGAGCGAAGCGCCGGCCATCAGGCGCATGGCCTCGGCAAACGGCAGGCCGCTTTCCGCCGCCGCGCGTTCGATGCTCCGAAAGCGTTCCAGCATGCGCCCAAGCTTCCTCGGGTCCACCTCGACCCAGCGCCCTCGAATCAATTGCAGACCATCGGTGCTGTTGAGCAGGGCTTGGATCTCGGCGGCATCGAGTCGTTCGCCGTCGATCGTGACTTCCATGCTGAAATCGAGCAAGGCATCCTGGCCCAGCAGCGAGGGCTGCCGCGCACCCAGGCTGGCCTTGACCAGTGGTCGCGCCGGTCGACCGGCCTGCCAGGCCCCCGGCGCGCGCACGACGATGCCGGCGGCTTCGAGCCTGGGTACGTCGGTGAGGAACTGGTAGGCATCTGCCGGCGTCCAGCGCAGCGGATGATAGATTTCCCCGGCATCCACCATCTGACGCAGCCAACTGCACTGCTCCGCTCCGGCCTGCACCGGCTTGAGCAGGGAGAGCAGCCGGGCTCGACTCTTGCCATCGGAGAATTCGCTCAGCGCCTGCGACAGCGGCAGATGCTGCGCCTTGCCGTGAGCCGACAGGCGCGAGGTGTAAGTCGCCAGGAAAGCGAACGGCGCTTCGGGATCCCGGCGATTCTCCGCCAGGTTGAAATGCACACGGCCGACCAGGTTCCAGGCCGGATGGCAGCCCTTGAGGAAATCCTGCAGCGGGCGCTGCGCCGCGGCGAGCTCTACGCTCAGGGCGGCCTCGAGTTCAGACCACAGGGTGTCGAGTACGTCAGTCGTCAGATACTCGATGCCCCGCATCGGTGGCGCATCGGCGATCAAGACAGAGAGCGCCAGCGCGTCGGGTGCGGCAATCGCAACCTCCGCGTCCTCGGACGTGGCGCATAGCGCCGTCACGTAACGCGAGGCGAAATCCCGCCACCAGGCCAGGGCCGGCGGCAAGGCCGTGCCGACTTCCGTCGCCCCGAGATGCAGCAAGCCGTGCCCGGCGCCGCGAGCAAAGGCAGCGGCAACACGATCCTGAATCTCCGCGGACCAGGGATGCTCGTCGGCATCCGGGGCCAGCAGCAGATGGCCGTGCGGCGTCAGCAGCGGCGCAAGGGCCTCGGGTGCGGACAATGACATGTGCGTGGCGGGTCGCGACTAAAAACCCTGCATCAACAACTCGATGGCGGCGACGATTTCGTCGCGACGACTCTCCAGCGTGGTCAATGGATTTTTCAACAGGGTGCACGGTACGGCCGCCATGAACTGAGTCACCATCACCGCGCTATCCGTCCCAATATCAAATACCGGGTTCAGGGTACGCGCCGGTAAAGGCGCCTGGGGTTGTGGCAGCAGCGGAACGACCACCCGCGTGTTCAGGTGATCGAGAATGCCCGATTGGACAACCAGCAGATAGCCTGCGCCGTCGGGGTTGGCAAAGACATCGAAGCGAGCCATCAGAAGCTCCGGTACTTGGCCAGCGGCAGGCCGCGATTCTCGACGTAGGCATTGGAGCTTTCCAGCGCCCCGCGATTCTCGTTCAACCAAAGCGCAGCCCGGCGCTCGGCAATCGCCTGCTTGAGGCCCGACTCGGCAGCGCGGGAGATATTGACGTCAAGCGCGCGGGCATCCGCCAGCAGGGATTCGCTGATCGAAACATTGGTTGGGCGTCGCGACGCCTTGACGGGTTTGTGCTGTACCTGATTCATGATGAACCTCCACCAAAAAGCTCGCGTTGATAACACAAGAGTCTGCATATACTCATGCACTATATTATGCGCAATCATCCATGCAAAGACTGAAGATCGGCCAGCGGACGATAGCGAAGGATCGCGGATGCGGAGGCGTTTGCGGGAGAGCCCATGTTCATCGTCGGGCTCTCCGAATCACAGCGGCCGGAAATCGGCGGCGATGGCTTGAATGGCGGGGCCGGCGAGCCCCGCCTTGCCGGCGAAGGCCGGCCAGTCGGCGACGGCGGCGGCGACCTTGTCGATAATCCTGGGCGCCGGACCGATGGCAAAACGGTCGGCGACGCGCAGCAGATCGTCGCGCGCGATGTTGCCGAACTTGCCGCTCACACCCATCAGGTGCTGGTAGGTCCATTCGCCCTTCGGGTTGAAGGCGTGGGTGACGTCATAGGCCGGCGCAAGTCGCCATTCGCGACTTCCGGCGGGAAGCAGGAAGCCGAAGTTCTTGCTGTGATCATCGCAGTTGGCGGCGATCACGTTGAAGACCATGCGGCGGAACGCTTCCGCCAGCGCATCGTGACCGAGTTTCAGGGCATGGATGGTTTGCAGCCACTGCGCGTAGTCGTGCGTAGCCTTCTGCCTGTAGTCGAGATGGGCCATGGCGCACAGGCTCTGGATGTGATGCTTGACGGTCTTGCCTTCGGCATCGACGCCGCGGTCGAAGCGCCGCGTCATGAAGTGGGCGCGACCGCCTTCTTCCAGCAGGCGACAAGGCGCGATGTCGATGCC
Organism: Sulfuritalea sp.; assembly: GCA_016712985.1. Classification (GTDB taxonomy): domain Bacteria; phylum Pseudomonadota; class Gammaproteobacteria; order Burkholderiales; family Rhodocyclaceae; genus Sulfuritalea. Next base: position 8,049 of record JADJQA010000014.1, read on the forward strand.
GGCCGCGCGGGCCATCAGGGAGTAGGCGTATTCGACGCGGCCGTAGTCCTGCGATGCGCCCAGCTCCCGATCGGCGCCCATGCCGTCGAACTTGAGCAGCCAGTGTTCGAATCCGGGATCGGCATCGAACTGGCCGGCCCGAATTTCGTCGGTCTCCGGGTTCCACGCAATCGCGGCCTTGGCGCGCGCCCCCCCGGCACTGGTGCCCACCTGGATCATCTGCGCCAGGGCGACATGGGCCAGGTGATCGGTATCGATCCGGCCCTGCACCGCCATGCGCGCGCCTTCGACCAGACGACCGAGCTTGATGGCGGTGTGGCTGGCCACGTTGGGTCCGCGCGCCGGGCGGAACTCCAGCGCCCCCATGCCGCGCTTGCCCATGTAGGCCAGGCGGTCGAGCGGCGTGATGGCCTCCCTGGCGATACCCTTGTTCGCCATCCAGGCGTCGATCAGGGCATTGCCGAAGTCGTCTGGCAGGGCATCGGCCAACAACGCCGGCAGTCGCTTGAAGGTCAGCGATGGCAAGTCGGCGAAGACGAAAGGTGCGCCGGCCCGTTCGAGCGGCATCGTCAGGGGCGCGAGTTCGATGCCCTGCTTGACAAAGCTTGGGTCGTATTCGAAAGCATGGAAGCCCAGACGCGGATCCAGCGCCACCGCCCCCACGCGATGGTTCCAGAGACGAACCTCGATGGCGTCGACGGGCTTAAACACTGCCGGCGCCTCCCTTGGCGCGAACGGCACGCTTGCGCGAGGCACGCTGGCGCGCCGGCTTGGTCTTCAGCATCCGAAGGGGGCTGATGCTCACTGACGGTGCGAGACTGGCAAGCCAGTCGGCCCGCCCCAAGGCGCGCAGCGTCTTTACAAGCGTCTTGACGGTAACGCCTTTGCCGGATTCGAGGTTCTTGACCGCCGTCAGCCCAACGCCGGCGCGCTCGGCCAAGGTGACCTGGTCGAGGTTGGCACTCAGGCGTATGGCGCGCACCTGCTCACCCAATTCAACCTCCCACTCTTCGATTGTTCTGGCGTTTTCCATTAATGGATGCAATTTAATCCAATAAGCGAATAATACATTGCAATGGATGCTAATGCATCCACTACATCTTAGTTGTCTATTCATTCGGTTTGCCACCCCCCGCCCTTCCTGACATCGGCAATCCGGGCATCGAGATCCGCTTCCGACCGCGGGATGCCGCGTGGCTGGGTCACCGGCAGCGCTGAGCGCGCCAGCGCGGTGCGTCCCCTTGGAAACCCTCAGGGGCCGACCAGCCGGCCTTCGTTGATTTCCCGCAGGACGGCAAGGATTCGCGTCTTGGTCCGATAGTCGCCGAAGGCGGCTTCGTCCTGCGCGCGGACGATCGGGAAACTGTCGAGAATCCATGCGGCGTCGTCTTCCGACAAGCCATACAGGTGCATGAACAGGGCGTCCAGCACGACCATGCGGGCGCGGCGGTCCGCGTCGTCCCAGACGAAGGGCGCGCCCTCATAGCCCAGATCGCGGGCAAAGGGCGCGAGGTCGTGAGCCGTGTAGGAGAGATGAAGCACCTGGTCGCGGATGAAGTCGGCGATCTTTGTCTTGCCGATGTTCGCCTCGAAACGCGCGGGGGCAATGACAGGGAGTTGTTCGAGGATGTACCAGTTTAGATGTGTCGTTTGCGTTTTTTGGCGTGCAATGAAATCAAACGCCAGCGCATTCAGATTGGCCAGCAGCAATGCGACATTCATGGCCGACAAACCGTCGAGCAATGGCAACGTATTTCCCGCAGCCATGCTTGGCACGATTGCCGCAATCATTGTTCGAACATCTGTCGCGCGAGCAATGTCTCTGAATCCAGCGCCCACTGCCGCCGCTTATCCGCCGGCAGTGACTCGGCATTTGCAATATTGCGGTTCCGGCGAAACCCCAGGATCGGCTTTCTGGCTCGAATTCAGTGTCGCTCCGAAAGCCGCAACATGCAGATTGTCTTCATTCACGGTGACACTTGCGTGCCGATGATCGTACTGGTGAACCATCCTGCCCACATAAAGCGGCAAGGCCTGGGCGCCCTGCTTCTCGACCTCCGCCCGAGTCAGGAACAGATGCGAATCGTTAGTCATATGGAACATCGTCACATAGTTGATCGGCCACACCCGGTGTTCTTCGACGGCTTTCCGATCCACCAGCACCGGATGCTCACGGTAAATTCGCATCGTGATTTCGGCGTCGCGGCGGTTGCGGAAGATCGGCGCGGCGCCGGTATTGGGGTTCACGCGCTTGAAGTCCTCGGCCGAGAGTTCCAGCACGCGTTCGGCATCGTCTGCTTCGGTGATGTCGTGCAAATAGAAGGCGCAGCGCGACGCCGCGAATCGACGCTGCTCGCCGCCGAAAATCAGAGTACAAAACTTGAAGCGCGAATCCACGTCGGGGAAATAGCTGCCGCCCGGATTCTGCCGGTTCTCGAAATCGAACAGCGCTCCCAGTCGCCCCGTGGCCGAGATGCCGCGAAAGAATTCCGCCGCGCCCTTGTCGGCGGCAATGCCGGACGGCGTCAGCAGGGCCACCAGTCCATCCGCCGCCGTCAGCGCCTGGGCGCGCTCGACGAACAGGCTGTAGAGATTTACGTCGCCGCCGCCGAGCAAGGGGTAGTCGCCGCTCTTGCCGAGCACACGGGCATTGGCCTCGGCGCGCTCGCAGGCCTTGGCATATTCGAGCCACAGCGGATCGGGGCCGTACTTCTTCGTTTCCAGCGCCTCGATCATGCGCTTGCGGTCGGCTGCGCGCGGCTGCGCGGCGATGCCGCGGTCGCGCTCGGCGAACCATTCGACTTCCTGCAGCTTGATGCGGTCCCACGGCGGGTTGCCCAGCACCAGGTCGAAACCGCTGCGCCCCGTCGGGTCGAACACTGTCGGGAAGGCGGTCCACCAATGCATGAAGGTTTCGCGCGCGGCAATCGCCCGCAACTCCGCGATGAGCTTTTCGCCGGGGGTCAGTTCCACCGGCTTTAGCTCGCGCCTGACCATCGAGTAGTCTTCCTCCTCGACCGGCTCGGCCGGGGCCAACAAGGCGACGAGGTTGCGGTCGGGCGAGAAAATTTCGCCCAGCGCGGCAACGGTTGCCTTGTCACCCAGTTTCTCCAGCTTGCGCAGGCTATTCACCGGCCAGCCGGGCAGCTTCCAGCGCAGCGCGCGCCAGAAATCCAGCAGCGCATGGATCGGCGCGACCTGCTGCGCGGCCTCGTCGGCCAAGTGTTTCGACAGCCGCGCCTCGGCGATATCGACATCGGTCAGATCGGCGACCTGGGCCAGGCTGTTGGCCGCGACTTCGATCCGCGTCAGTTCGCCGCGCTGGAACAGCATGCCCAGCGCTTCGATGCCGCGCACCACCTTGGGCAAGCGCTCGCCATGCAGCGAATCGCCGCACTTGATGTGGTGATCGAGAAAAGACAGCGGCGCGCCGACGGTGAAGGAATGCAGCCACAGCGCCGTCTTCGCCAGTTCGACGGCCATCGGGTTCTTGTCCACGCCGAACACGCTCTTCTTCAGAATCATGCGCCGCACGACATGCCGGTCGTCGAGCTGGGCGTCGGTCACGGCCCAGCCATGCTCATTTGCAGCGCCCTTGATGCTGCGCCGTATGTGGGCGATGCGCGCCACCAACGGGCTTTGCCAGGGACGGCCCTGCTCGACCAGATGGGCGGCCCAGGGCTGCTCGCTGACCAGGTGTTCGGCGGTGTTGATCGACTCCAGCACGCGGTCGGCCAGATCGTCCACCAGCGCCACAAGAAAGTGGCCGCTGCCCATCGCCGGGTCGCAGATCTTGAGTTCGAGAATCGCGCTGGCCGGGTCGAGCTTGTCCAGCACGTCCCAGTCCCCTGGGTTGAGCGCGGACTTCTTCTTCCACTTGTCGACACGGCCGGCAAAGGCCTCGATGCGCTCCCGCGCCAGCAGGCCGACCGACTCGCGCAGGATCAGGCGCACCAGGTCGTCGTGGGTGTAATAACTGCCGGACACCTTGCGCGCGAAGCTGGCCGGCCGGGCGAGGATGCGGTCGATTTCGGGCGTGTTCTCGAAGGTATCCTTCGGCGCGACTTCGTGCGCCAGCGTGTACTCCAGCAGCTGCTCGTAGATGCCGCCCAGATGCGCCACCGACAGGTCGCGGTAATTGATCCAGCCGCCGCCGGCCCCCCGCCCCCCGGCCCCCGCCCCGAGGGTGGGGGTGACCGATCTGCGCCGCGACAGCGCATCGATGATCGGCGCCATGATCGCGTCGGGGACTTTCGAGCGCACCAGGAGCGGCGAACGCGCCCGGTCGAACAGGCCGCCGTTGTAGGCCGGAATGCCGATCGCATCCTCGCCTTCGTCGATGATGGAAAACACGCCCAGCAGATCGCGGTAGAGACTATCGAGCTTGTTGGCCAGCGGATAGCCGGAATCGATATCGTCGCGCACTTGCTCGCGAAGGCGGCGCACGCTGTAGCGGTGATAGCGTTCGTCCTTCACCGGCAGCAGGCCGCGATCCTCGGCATAGAAGAGGAACAACAGCCGATACAGCAGGATCAGCGCGGCCTCGCGCAGCTCGTCGAGATAGTCGCGGGTGTATTGGAGCCGCGCCGCGCGCCCGACTCCCTTGACGATGCGGTGCGCTTGCAGGTCGCCCTTGGCGAGCGCCTGGCACAGCGCCGGGAAAATGTCGGCGAACACCCGCGCGCCAAGATCCTGCGCCACCTTTTCCTCATAAACCCGCGCCTCGTTTATGGCATAGGCATGAAAGCTGCGCCCCGACGTGTCCCACGATTGCGTGAGAAAGGCGGCGCGATGAAACATCAGGAAGAACAGGCGCAGCGCATGTTCCGGCGCTGGCGCGTCGAATTCCATTTGCAGGCCGGAAACGCCCAGCGCGGCGGCCACGTCGATCTCGAAGAACTCTTCGGCGCGCGAACGGGCGTCCTGCCAGTACAGCCGCCAGACCGCGCCGTTGGTCAGCACGCCCCACTTCACCGCGCGGTCGGCCACGACATCGACGCGCGACAGGTAGCGCAGCATCTGCGACGAGGGCGCGCCGGGGTCTTGAGGCTCGGCGGCATCGCCGCGATCCAGTGGACGCAACCAGCGCTTGGCTTCGAGGATCGCCAGGCCATGACGGTAACGCTTGTCGTCGCGCGCCTCGCCGAGCGCGGCCGCCTTGGCCGACGCATCGGGAAACAGCAATACATCGGGCACGTCCTCGCGCCGCTTGCCCGAAAGATTGACCTGCGGCAGGTAGTCGTCGCCCCAGCCCAGTTCGACCAGCACCTTCTCGATCACCAACTGCTCGGTCTGCGCCTCGTTGATGGTGGATTCGCTGCTCAAGAGCGCATGGATGGATGTCAGCGCCGCGCGGAAGGCATCGAATTGCGCATCGCTCAGCGCCTCATACGGCGGCGTTTCGCGGATGCCGCGATGGAGAAAATCCTGGCTGAAGAGCTGACCTTGCATGAGGGATGCTTCGATTCTTGAAGCCGCGATGATAACGGCAAAGCCTGCCGGGTCGCGTTTGCGACCGCTCACTGAAGACTGCGTGCCACTGGTCCCGCGGTTCGGACTGAGGGTATTGGGGGGCATCCCTTGCCATCGGCAGAAACGCTGTGCTACCTTGCCACGGGCTTTTCCGGTGCACAAGGCACTCGGTATCCGGTGCCCGCAACGCGAGGACAAGGTGCGGCAGATGATTCCACTCGATCCGCAGCAAGGCGCTGATCACCTGTTCGTTGCTCGGCGCAACAATTCTCTCTCCTCCACGGACCGGAGGTGGATCTTCGCTTGCGTCTTCGCGTTTTCGATGACCATAGCGCTGGCCTTCGCGGCGTTCGGCGCCTGGCCCGTGATGCCTTTCACCGGCCTTGAAATGGCGGTGCTTTACGCGGCATTCCGCTACGTCGATCGGCACGCCGCCGACTATGAAATCATCGAGATCAGGGACGATTGCGTGCGCCTCGAAACTCGCGTGGGCAGTCAAGTGCAATCCATGGAATTCAACCGCCACTGGGCGCAGCTCGTGACGAAGGAAGGCGCCGGCGAGTCGCGACTGGCGCTCCGCTCCCATGGTCGTGAAATCGAATTTGGCCGCCACCTGACCAGCCAGGACCGCGAACGGGTCGCGCGCGCAATCCGTCGGCAACTGAGGAGGGCTTCGTGACGACAGCGATGTCGCCTTTGCGGCCCTCCACACGGCTTCCCCACGCGCAGGGGAGTGCCTTCGTAGCGGGCCGTCGATCCGCCCGTTCAAAGGCGTCTGGCGGTCCCAGGCCGCTGCGTCCACATCTTTACGAAATCCTTATGGCGCCGCCGCAAGTCTTGTCAGCATCCTGAAATCCATCCGCCTAGCATTCACCGTGTAGCAACCCACGGAGAAACGCAATGGATTTCATCTATCTCGCCGCAATGGCGATTTTTGCCGGTCTCGCCGCCGCCCTCGCCAAGGGCTGCGCGCGACTCGCGGGAGAGCGCTCATGAGCGCAGCCCGCCGAGCCGCCTCAAGGGCGGCGCAAGCCACCTCGTGGAGCCGCGCAGCGGCGAACCACCGTCACCCCCTCTCTTGGAGAGGGCTACCGTATGCACACATCTCAACGGCACCGTCTCCCCGGCGAAAGCCGGGGTCCAGAAGGGCTGAGGCGATGGACTTTTGGGACGGTCTTCGGCAAGAAAAGCCAAGACATACAGGGTAAATCGATATTTTGCGGTCCCCGTCCACTGGATTCCGGCCTGCGCCGGAATGACGGGAGAGATGTGTGCATACGCTAGCTTGGAGAGGGGGATGGGGGGTGTGCACATGAATTGGCTCACCCTCGTTGCAGGCCTCGCCGCCGCCGGCCTCTTTATCTACCTCATTGCGGCGCTGCTCAACCCGGAGAACTTCTCGTGACCAACCACGCCTGGCTACTGCTCGGCCTCTACATGGCCATCCTGCTGCTGCTCGTCAAGCCGCTGGGCCTCTACATCACCCATGTGATGGAAGGCCGCCTGGGTTTTGCCGTCCGCATCGAAACCCTCGTCTGCCGCCTCTGTGGCATCCGGCCCCACGAAAACATGGGCTGGTTGAAATACGCGCTGGCCGTGCTGCTCTTCAACGTCCTCGGCCTGTTCGTCGTGTATGCGCTGCAACGCCTGCAACTCTGGCTGCCGCTCAATCCGCAGGCCATGGCCAACGTCAGCCCGGATTCGGCGTTCAACACCGCGGTGAGTTTCGTCACCAATACCAACTGGCAGGGCTATGGCGGCGAATCGACGATGGGTTACCTGACCCAGATGCTCGGCCTCACGGTGCAGAACTTCCTCTCCGCCGGCACCGGCATCGTCGTCGTCATCGCGCTGATACGCGGTTTCGCGCGCCATTCCGCGGCCGGCATCGGCAATGCGTGGCTGGACCTGTTCCGCGCCACGACCTGGATACTGCTGCCGCTTTCGCTGGTCTTCGCACTGTTCCTGGGCAGCCAGGGCGTAATCCAGAACTTCGACGACTACCGGGAGGTGACGACGCTGGAAGTCACAAGGTACGGATGGGTCCGGTGGCTTCGCAGCTCGCGATCAAGATGCTCGGCACCAACGGCGGCGGCTTCTTCAATGCCAATTCAGCCCATCCCTACGAGAACCCGACACCGCTGACGAACTTCTTCCAGATGTTGTCGATCTTCCTGATCCCCGGCGCGCTCTGCGTCGTCTTCGGCCGCATGGTCGGCGACATGCGCCAGGGCTGGACGGTGTTGGCCGCGATGAGCGTGCTTTTCGTCGTTTTCGCCGTCGGCGCGATGGTCTGGGAACAGCAGGGTAATCCGCTGCTGGCCGGGGTGTCCACAACCGTCGGCGACGGCGGCGCGGCAACCACGGCCTTGAGCGACGGCAACATGGAAGGCAAGGAGGCCCGCTTCGGCATCGCCGAATCGGCCCTGTTCGCCACCATCACCACGGCGGCCTCCTGCGGTGCGGTGAATTCGATGCACGACTCCTTTACGCCGCTGGGCGGCCTGGTGCCGCTGGTCATGATTCAACTCGGCGAAGTGGTGTTCGGCGGCGTCGGCTCGGGCCTCTACGGCATGCTGGTGTTCGCGGTGATGGCCGTCTTCATCGCCGGCCTGATGATCGGCCGCACGCCGGAGTATCTGGGCAAGAAGATCGAGGCCCACGAGATGAAGATGACATCGATAGCCATCCTCGTCACGCCGCTGCTGGTCCTGCTGGGCACCGCCATCGCGGTGATGAGCGAGGCCGGTCGCGCCGGCATCGCCAATCCCGGCGCGCATGGGTTCTCGGAAATCCTCTATGCGCTGAGCTCGGCCGCCAACAACAACGGCAGCGCCTTCGCCGGGCTGTCGGCCAATACGCCCTTCTACAACGGGCTGCTCGCAGTGGCGATGTGGTTCGGCCGCTTCGGCGTGATCGTCCCGGTGCTGGCCATGGCCGGATCGCTGGCGGCGAAGAAGCGCATTCCCGTTTCGGCCGGCACGCTGCCGACCCACGGCCCGCTGTTCGTCACGCTGCTGATCGGTGTGGTGTTGCTGGTCGGCCTGCTGAACTACGTGCCCGCGCTGGCGCTCGGACCGGTGGTCGAGCATCTGACGCTGTGGCCTGTCCGCTGATTTACCGGAGAATTCAATGACACGCAAAACCTTTTCCCTGTTCGATCCGGCGCTGCTCAAGCCGGCCATCGTCGACGCCTTCCGCAAACTGGACCCGCGCGTGCAATGGCGCAATCCGGTGATGTTCGTGGTCTATGTCGGCTCCATCCTGACCACGCTGCTGTGGCTCGATGCGCTTGGCGCCATGGGCGGCAAGGGCGCCGCGCCGATTGTGGAAAATGCGGGCTTCGTGCTCGCCGTCGCCATCTGGCTGTGGTTCACCGTGCTCTTCGCCAACTTCGCCGAAGCCATGGCCGAAGGCCGCAGCAAGGCGCAGGCAGCCAGCCTGCGCGGGATCAAAAAGAAACCTGGGCGAAGAAACTGCACGAGCCGCATTTCGGCGCCGAATGGCGCCTGGTGCCGGGCGACGACCTGCGCATCGGCGACGTGATCATGGTCGACTCGAACGATTTTTCCGGTTCGGTGATCCCCGCCGACGGCGAAGTCATCGAAGGCGTCGCCTCGGTGGACGAATCGGCCATCACCGGCGAATCGGCGCCGGTGATCCGCGAATCCGGCGGCGACTTCTCGGCCGTGACCGGCGGCACGCGGGTGCTTTCCGACTGGCTGGTGGTGCGCGTCACCGTCAATCCGGGCGAGACCTTCGTGGACCGCATGATCGCCATGGTCGAGAGCGCAAAACGGCAGAAAACGCCGAACGAGATCGCGCTGGCCATCCTGCTCGCCGCGCTGACCATCGTCTTCCTCGGCGTCACGGTGACCCTGCTGCCTTTCTCGCAATTCGGGGTGACAGTGGCCGGATCGGGCTCACCGGTCAGCATCACCGTGCTGATCGCGCTGCTGGTCTGCCTGATCCCGACCACCATCGCCGGCCTTCTTTCCGCCGTCGGCGTGGCGGGCATGAGCCGCATGATGCAGGCCAACGTCATCGCCACCTCGGGCCGTGCGGTCGAAGCCGCCGGGGATGTGGACGTGCTGCTGCTGGACAAGACCGGCACCATCACGCTGGGCAACCGCCAGGCCGCCGCCTTCCTTCCCGCCGACGGCGTTACCGAAGAGCAACTGGCCGACGCCGCGCAACTGGCCTCGCTGGCCGACGAAACGCCGGAGGGCCGCAGCATCGTCGTCCTCGCCAAGCAGCGCTTCAACCTGCGCGAGCGCGATTTGCATGCCCTGGACGCCCACTTCCTGCATTTCACGGCGCAGACCCGGATGAGCGGCGTGAACGTGCATGGCCGCGAGATCCGCAAGGGCGCCACCGATGCCATCCGCAAGCATGTCGAAGCCCTGCGTGGCGTGATGCCGAATTCGGTGCTGGGCACGGTGGAGGAAGTCGCCCGGCGCGGCAGCACGCCGCTGGTGGTGGCGGACACACTCGACGGAAAGCCGCGGGTGCTCGGCGTCGTCGAACTCAAGGACGTGGTCAAGGGCGGCATCAAGGAACGCTTCGCGGAGCTGCGCCGCATGGGCATCAAGACCGTGATGATCACCGGCGACAACCGCCTGACCGCCGCCGCGATCGCCGCCGAGGCCGGCGTCGACGACTTCCTCGCGGAAGCCACGCCGGAAGCCAAGCTGGCCCTGATCCGCCAGTACCAGGCCGAAGGCCGCCTGGTGGCGATGACCGGCGACGGCACCAACGACGCCCCGGCGCTGGCCCAGGCCGATGTCGCCGTGGCCATGAACACCGGCACCCAGGCCGCCAAGGAAGCCGGCAACATGGTCGACCTCGACTCCAACCCGACCAAGCTGATCGAAGTGGTCGAGACCGGCAAGCAGATGCTGATGACCCGCGGCGCGCTGACCACCTTCAGCGTCGCCAACGATGTCGCCAAGTATTTCGCGATCATTCCGGCGGCTTTCGTCACCACCTATCCGGCGCTCGCGGCGCTCAATGTGATGGGGCTGGCGAGTCCGTCCTCGGCCATTCTTTCGGCCGTGATCTTCAATGCCCTGATCATCATCGCGCTGGTGCCGCTGGCGCTCAAGGGCGTCCGTTACCGCCCCGCCGGCGCCGCATCGCTGCTGCGCCGCAATCTTGCCATCTATGGGCTGGGCGGCCTGATTGCGCCCTTCGTCGGCATCAAGCTGATCGACATGGCCATCGCCGCCGCCGGCATGGCCTGAAAGTCGTTGCGAAAGGAGCAACCTCTGATGCGGAGACTCGTCATGCCCGCGAACGCGGGCATCCAGTTCATCGTTCTTCTGGGTTCCCGCCTTCGCGGGAACGACGAATGCAAGGCTCTGCGATGGTTCGCAAATTTGTTTCACGTTCCACCACGTTAAGGAGATGTTCGTGAATACGCTACTTCGTCCCGCTGTTTCGCTGTTCGTCCTGCTGTCCGTCATCACCGGCCTGCTCTATCCGGCCGCGGTGACCGGGGTCGCACAACTGGCTTTCCCCGCCGCCGCCAGGGGCAGTCTGATCCTCAAGGACGGCAAACCCGTTGGCTCCGAGCTGATCGGCCAGAACTTCACCGAGCCGAAGTATTTCTGGGGCCGCCCGTCGGCCACCTCGCCGCAGCCCTACAACGCCCGCGCCTCGTCGGGCTCAAATCAGGGACCGCTCAATCCGGCGCTGGCCGATGCCGTCAAAGGCCGCGTCGAGGCCCTGCGCGCCGCCGATCCCGGCAATGGGCGGCCCGTACCGATTGACCTCGTAACAGCCTCGGCCAGCGGCCTGGACCCGCACATCAGCCCGGCCGCGGCCGACTACCAGGCCGAGCGCGTGGCGCGTGCGCGCAAGTTCGATGCGTCGCGCGTACGCCAGCTCGTTGCCCAACACACCGAAGGCCGCGACCTCGGTATCTTCGGCGAGCCGCGCGTGAATGTCCTCAAGCTCAACCTCGCCCTCGACGCGCAAGCGCGCTGAGCGGGCACAACACCACTCATCGGAGTTCCTCGTGACACACCAATTGAACGAGATAGTCGCGGCCCTGCTCGCCCTGGCGGCGATATTCGTTCCTCTCTTGCTGGCCTGGGCCATGGTCGAATGGGAGTGTCGAAAGCACCCATGCCGATTCAAAAAGAAGGGACAATGAGGAGTCGATTGCGCAGGCCTGCGCTTCGCCACACTTTCCCATGAATTACCGAGACCCTGTCCATGCTGATCAACTGCGTCGCCTACCATTCGGACGCAAGCTGGCCGAGCTCGATATCGAACAGATCAGCGACTATCTGGAGCGGCCCGACTGCTTCGTCTGGGTCGCCCTGCGCGATCCGAGCCACGCCGAGCTGGACAAGATGCGCGAGGAATTCTCGCTGCATCCGCTGGCCGTCGAGGACGCCCACAATGGCCACCAGCGACCCAAGATCGAGGAATACGGCGATACCCTGTTCGCCGTGGTGCATATGCTGGAACAGCGGGTGGCGAGATCGCGGTGGGCGAGGTGGGAATCTTCGTCGGCGCGAACTTCGCGCTCGGTGCGCAGCCGCAGCGAGCAGACCCTGTTCGCGGTACGCGAGCGTTGCGAACGCGAACCCGAGCTGCTGAGCCAGGGCGCCGGCTTCGTCGCCTACGCGATCATGGATGCCGTGGTCGATCGCTACTTCCCGTTGATCGACGCCATCGAATCGGAACTGGAAGGCGTCGAGGAACACATCTTCGACCACGGCATGGCGCGCACCAACATCGAACGGCTCTACGACCTTAAGCGCAACATGGTGGCCCTGAAACACGCCGTCGGTCCGCTGATGGAAGCGGTGAGCAAGCTCACCAGCGGCCGCGTACCGCCGGTCGTCGCCCACAGCCGAGACTATTTTCGCGACGTCTATGACCACCTGGTGCGCATCAACGCCCAGCTCGAAACCATCCGCGACACCGTCGCCACGGCGATCCAGGTCAGCCTGTCGGCCGTGGCGCTGGAACAGAACGATGTGCATAAGCGCCTCGCGGCCTGGGCCGGAATATTTGCGGTGGCCACGGCCTTTGCCGGGATCTGGGGCATGAACTTCAAGGCGATGCCGGAACTGCAATGGGAATACGGTTACCCGCTGGCGCTGGCCGTAATCGTCGGCGCCTGCACTGCCCTCTACTTCCGCTTCCGCCGCATGGGCTGGCTATGAGCGCCGCCCGTAGGGCCGCCCCAAGGGCGGCGCAGCCACAACCTGGAGCCGCACGGCGGCGAACCAGAGTCGCCCCCTTCCCCGGGAAGGGGGAGGGGGGGAAGGTGCAGTCTTGAGCGAGCATGCTCGCCCCGACCCCGATGCCCTGCTGGCGCGCGTCCAGCAGGAAGAGGCCCGCGCCGCCCGCGGCAAGCTGAAGATCTTTTTCGGCGCGTCGGCCGGCGTCGGCAAGACCTACGCGATGCTCGGCGCCGCGCGCCGCCAACAGGAGTTGGGCGTCGACGTGCTGATCGGCGTGGTCGAGACGCACGGCCGCAAGGAGACCGAGGCGCTGATCGCCGGGCTCGAACGCCAGCCCGCGCGCGAGATTCCCTATCGCGACCAGGTGCTGAAGGAATTCGACCTCGATGCCGCGCTGGCGCGCCACCCGACCCTGATCCTGATGGACGAGCTGGCCCATTCCAACGTCGCCGGCTCGCGGCATCCGAAGCGCTGGCAGGACATCGAGGAACTGCTGGGCGCCGGCATCGATGTGTACACCACGGTCAACGTGCAGCACCTGGAAACCCTCAACGACGTGGTCAGCGGCATCGCCGGCATCCGCGTCTGGGAGACGGTGCCCGACCACGTCTTCGACGACGCCGACGAAGTGGTGCTGGTGGATCTGCCGCCCGACGAACTCCTGCAGCGCCTGAAGGAAGGCAAGGTCTATTTTCCCGAGCAGGCGGAACGCGCGATCCGCAACTTCTTCCGCAAGGGCAACCTGATCGCGCTGCGCGAGCTGGCGCTGCGCCGCACCGCCGACCGGGTGGACGACGACATGCTGGCCTGGCGCCGCGAAAGCTCGGTCGAATCCGTCTGGCAGACCCGCGACGCGCTGCTGGTCTGCATCGGTCCGGGCGCCGGCGGCGAGCGCCTGGTGCGCACCGGCGCGCGCCTGGCCAGCCGGCTGGAGGCGCCCTGGCACACCATTCATGTCGAGACGGAAGAAGCCTCACGGCAGAATGAGTCGCAACGCAAGCGCATCGTCCGCGCACTGGAACTGGCCGCCTCGCTGGGCGCCGAGACTGCCACGCTGGCGTTGGGCGACCCGGTGGCGGCGACGCTCGACTACGCGCGCCGCAACAACCTGTCGCGCATCCTGGTCGGGCGCGACCATCCCGTCGATGGCAGCCCTGGTACCGCTCGGTCGCCGACCGCATCGGCCATGCCGCGCCCGATCTCGACGTGATCCAGGTGGCGCGCGGCGAGGATGGACGCGAGGCCCCGGCGCCAGCGCCCCTGGCCACGGCCGAGGACTGGCCGGCCTACGCCAAGGCCGCCGGCATCTGCGCCATAGCCACGGTACTGGCCACGCCGCTGACCGGCGCGATCGAACTGACCAACATTGCGATGATCTTCCTGCTCGCCGTGGTGCTGGTCGCCGTCTGGCTCGGCAGCGGGCCGGCGGTGGCGGCGGCCTTCCTCGCGGTCGCCGCCTTTGATTTCTTTTTCGTCCCGCCGCGCTTCTCGTTTGCGGTGACCGATGCGCAGTACCTGATGACTTTCGCCATGATGCTGACCGTGGCCCTGATCATCGGCCAGCTCACGGCGCGCTACAAGCGCCAGGCCGACGTGGCGCGCCAGCGCGAGGCGCGCGCCCGCGCCCTCTACGGCATGTCGCGCGATCTCTCGGCGGCCCTGATGCCGGAACAGATCGCCGACGCCGCGGAGCATTTTCTCGCCGCCGAGTTCGGCGCCGGCGCCGCGCTGATCCTGACCGATCCCGAAGACCACCTGCTGCCCCCGCTGTTCGCCGCGAAGACCGGCGCCGGCGGCCAACCGACGGTGGACGCTGGCGTCGCCCGCTGGGCCTTCGACCACGGCGAAGCGGCGGGACTGGGCACCGACACCCTGCCCGGCAGCCCGCTGCTCTACCTGCCCCTGCGGGCGCCGATGCGCACCCGCGGCGTACTGGCGGTCGCCCCGCGCGACCCGCTCGCGGTGCAAAGCCCGGAGGCCCGCCGCCAGCTCGACACCTTCGCCGCGCTGATCGCGATCGTCGTTGAACGCATCCACTACGTCGACGTCGCCCAGTCGACGACGGTGCAGATGGAATCCGAGCGCCTGCGCAATTCCCTGCTGGCGGCCATGTCCCACGATCTGCGCACACCGCTGACGGCGGTGGTCGGCCTCGCCGACGCCCTGCGCCAGAGCCGCCCGCCGCTGTCCGCCGAGCAGGACGAACTGGCGCGCGGCATGCGCGACGAATCGCTGCGCATGAGCTCCCTGGTCGGCAACCTGCTCGACATGGCGCGCCTGCAGGAAGGCCGCGTGCAGCTCAACCGGCAGTGGCAGCCGCTGGAAGAAGTCGTCGGCAGCGCGCTGAAGACCATGGAGTCGGCGCTGGTGGGACGGCGCGTGGAGATCCGGCTCGACCCCGATCTGCCGTTGGTCGAGTTCGACGCCGTGCTGATCGAGCGGGTGCTGGCCAACCTGCTGGAGAACGCGGCGAAATACACGCCGGTCGGCAGCCGCATCGTGATCGCGGCGCGCATCGACGGCGAGATGGTCGAGGTGCGCGTCGAGGACGACGGGCCCGGCCTGCCGCACGGCCGTGAGGAAGTCATCTTCCGCAAGTTCGAGCGCGGCGGGAAGGAAAGCGCCACGGCCGGGGTCGGCCTTGGCCTCGCCATCTGTCGCACCATTGTCGAAGCCCACGGCGGCCGCATCCGCGCCGAAAACGTCGATCCGCACGGCGCGCGCATGCTGTTCACGCTGCCGCGCGGCGTGCCGCCGACGATCGAGCGTGAAGCCGCGGCGTAACATGACGCGATGAGCGAACTTCGCCCCCGTGTGATCCTGATCGAGGACGAAGCCTCCATCCGCCGCTTCGTCCGCATGGCGCTGGAGGCCGAAGGCTGCGAGGTGTTCGAGGCCGGCGGCGTGCAGCGCGGGCTGATCGAGGCCGGCACGCGTCGGCCCGACCTGGTGGTGCTCGACCTCGGGCTGCCGGACGGCGACGGCGTCGATTTCATCCGCGACCTGCGCGCCTGGTCGGCGATTCCGGTGATCGTGCTCTCGGCGCGCGCCGAGGAAGCAGAAAAGTGCGTGCGCTGGACGCCGGCGCCGACGACTACCTGACCAAGCCCTTCGGCACCGCCGAACTCACGGCCCGCGTACGCGCGCACCTGCGCCGGCGCGGCGCCGCCGCCGATACCCGGCCGGTCGCCAGCTTCGGCGGCGTCCGCGTGGATCTGACCCGCCGCACCGTGGAAAAGGACGGTGCGCCGCTTCACCTGACCCCCATTGAATACCGCCTGCTGACCTGCCTGCTGGCCAGCCCCGGCTGCGTGCTCACCCACCGTCAATTGCTGAAGGCCGTGTGGGGACCGAATCACACCGAAGACGCCCACTACGTCCGCGTCTATATGGGGCAATTGCGCAAGAAGATCGAAACCGACCCGGCGCGCCCGCGCCACATCCTGACCGAGACCGGGGTCGGCTACCGCTTCGTGGCTGAGTAGGGAAGACCGCCGTGACCGCCTCCAGTACTTCGATATCCGACAACACGGCGATTACCGAAGCGCCGATGGTCCGCCACTTCCGCAGATCCTGTTCTGGCCGCTGCAGGTCATGCCGGCCGACTCGAACGCAGCGGCATCCTCGCGGTATTGGGATCTGTTCGATCTGCGCCATCCGGAGAGCCGCTGGCGTGAAGTGGAAAAAACCTTCGGCGACCATCCCGATGCGTTCAGGGAACGCTACTACAAGGAGTTCGTGACCTTCCTGCCCTACGTTCAACGCTTCCTCTATGGCGAAGCGCCGGGCGAAGACACCACGACGGGCTACGGCCTGTCACCGATCCGCGTCTTCCGCCGCGACGACGTCACGGCGGTGCGGATGAGCTTCGACGAGCAGACAGCGCCTGTCACCTTCTCCATAGAGACGGTGGACCTGTATTTTTTCTACGACATAGACATCGTCATTCTTCACCTCGAGATCGCCGCCGATGACTTGCCATTGCCTCTCGCGCAACAGGCGCTGTTCAGCTTCGGTCGCGCCTATCCGGCGTTCTGGGACGCAAGCGACCACGGAGGCCAGTGCTTGCAATCGGTCGAGTGGCTCGCCGCCGACGGCAGTTCGCTCGCCACCTCCGACTATGGCGACCGCGAAAAGTATCTGAGGTTCTTCAGCCGCCACCACACGCCGGTAAACGCTCGCCACTGGGAGTTCCTGCTGCGTCCGATGTCGCTCTACCATTCGGGGGTGCCCGGCGTGCTGCGCTACCGGCAGATCGAGTATCACCGCATGCCGCTGATGGCCTACCTCGCGTTCGATGAGCCGCGCGACTTGACACGGGGCGATTTTGTCCGCCTCGCGCTGATTACCAAGCCGGGCGATTCGCGCACCCTCCCTTACTCCGAGGCCTCGCTTGCCGATTTCGAAAAGCTTTACTGCTACGACCGCTTCTGGGAACCGTCGGTCAATCCGGGCCCGCTGAACAGCCGCTACCTTTGCTGCGGCCACGCACTCGTCATTGTCGGAAAGGCCGGCGATGCATTCTTCACGGACGGCGATACGGGCATGCTCGGCCAGTTTCGCCATCAGTATTTCCTGATGGGGATGATCGCCCACTTCCACAAGGCAGCGCTGCATCTGTTCTCGGAACGCCTGGTTTCGGCGATCAGCCAACTGGACGCCCATCGGCGGGAGTCCGTGCGCAGGTTCAAGCGGGATATCCGCCACATCATGGGAGCATTCCTGCGCTTCAGTCATCGCTACTGGTTCCACGAGGTTTCGAACCAGGCGCAGGCGCGCGACCTGTTCAACCTCATGATCGGCCACCTGGCCACCAACCGACTCTACGGCGATATCAACGAGGCGGTGCGCGAGATGGCGGAGTTTCTCGAAGCCGACGACCTGCGGCGACAGTCGGAGACGGTGAAACGACTGACGGTCGTTACCACGCTCAGCATCATCGGCACGGTCGCCACCGGCTTTCTGGGGATGAACCTGATCAACGCCGCGGATCAGCCTTTTTGGGTCAAGGCCGTGTACTTTTCCGCGGTCGTGCTGGTCTTTGCCCTGGTCGTCTTCTTCACGGTATCGAAGTCAACGGCGCTTGCCGAATCTCTCGACGTCGTCGCGAATGAGCGCGCATCCGCGGAATCGAAGCTGATGGCGCTGATGCGGGCTCTGAGCGCGCGGCTGCCCAAGCGCTGAATGGTCCACGGTTACCTGGCCCGTGGCCGAGGACTGATTCGTGGCGCATGCGCGCGGGCGCCCAGCGTGGTGGGACGGCGTTTCGCTATCGAGAGCGGACGGCCACCCAACCCTTCCCGCCCACAACACACTCTGACCGAGACCAGAGTCGGCTACCGCTTCGTGACTGAGTAGGGCCGCATTGTCGTCGCGCAAGAATCGCGCCCCTCCCCACTCCATCCTTGATTCACGGCTTTACCGCTTCTTTACACGGTGCCCTGAAGAAACAATACCGACTTTACGTCAGAGATCCTCTAATGACCGGGTGTGACGATGTCCCTAATTGGAGATTGAATTGATCGTGTTCGAAGAGTCGGTTGACCTGAAGGTGGGCGAGCAGAGAATTGTTGTACGTCGATTACAGGAAAGGGACTCGCTGGAAGAACTCACGGCGTTGCTTCATGGCGCATTTTCGCGTCTTAAGAAAATGGATTTCTATGGACATCACGGCTATCGAGCTGTGGAGTCCATTCATTTTCCGGGAAAGAATTACCGCAGCGTGGTGTTAAGCAAGACTCTGGCCAATCGGCATGCCGCGCCCGCACTGATATCTTCATTGCTGGATTTTTCGCGGCGTTGCATGACGATTGCTGCCGAATGCCTGCACCTGGGCGAGCGGATCGAGCGGAGGCTTGCTGCCTGATGCGTTCGGCGCGTTCACACAATGCGGCATCGCAGTCCCAGCTCAGAAGCAATGTTCAAGGTTCGGGAGCCTTCATGAAGCAAACCCTGCTGACTGGCATTCAGAGTTTCTTGGGCTTGGGCAATGTTCGGCCGCGAGGGCCCGCAATCGACGCTGGCGGAACGGCGCAGCGCCCCGGCGGACGGCATGTCAACATGCACATCAACCTGGACGAGCAGCACGCTACCCCTCTGCGTCAGGCCCTGATTCGCGATTGCGGCGGACAGTCATGGACGATACGGCTGACACGCCAGCCGGGAAGCGATCGGATGCGGCTATCCCTTTATTTGCCCAAAACGTCCGTGGCGCGGACGATTCAGAATGTCGCGCGGCTGGTTCCCGGCGCCGAAGTTGGGCAACTGGTGGAGATGCCCAACGAGCCGAGCAGTGCATGGCAAGCATTGACGAAAAGGGACTTGGCGCCACCCGTTGCGTCGCGTGAGGGCGAAGGAAAAAGCTCAGTCGACAGGCAGACGATAGGCAGCTTGCTTACCGCGGACAACGTGTTGCTTGATCTGGCGCTCCCGGACCGGATGACGCTATTCGAGCAGCTCGGTCGCTTTGCAGCGCAGCACCATGGCCTGATTCCGGAAACCGTGGTGACCGAGCTCAATGCGCGCGAAGCCATGGGCTCAACCGGCCTGGGGCAGGGCGTCGCGGTTCCGCACGGACGTATCGAGGGATTGCACCGGTCAATCGCAATCTATGTGCGACCACTGAATCCCATTCCCTTCGATTCTCCGGACGGAAAGCCGGTAACGGACATTGTGGCGCTGCTGGTGCCCGCTCCAGCGGAAGATCTGCACTTGCGACTGCTCGCCGATGTCGCGCAGCGCTTTTGCGACCGGCGCTTTCGTCAGAGCCTGCACCGCTGCGCTGATCAACAGGGCATTTGCGACCTGTTTGCCGGCTATCTACGTTCAATTCCGGAGTGAAGCCGATCGTTCTCGTTGTTGCCACGCTCGGACTGATCCTGATCAACGCGGTCTTCGTGGCAGCAGAGTTTGCCATCGTGCGCGTGCGTCGCACCCGACTGGAAGAGCTGGCTGGACAAGGTGTGGCCGCCGCCAAGAGCGCGATCGTGGTGGTCGACGCCATCAGCGACTACCTGGCGCTGACGCAAATTGGGGTCACGATCGCCAGCCTGGCTGTCGGCTGGCTGGCCGAAGAAGCCGTCATGCAACTGCTG
Source organism: Sulfuritalea sp. (assembly GCA_016712985.1). Classification (GTDB taxonomy): domain Bacteria; phylum Pseudomonadota; class Gammaproteobacteria; order Burkholderiales; family Rhodocyclaceae; genus Sulfuritalea. The sequence goes on from JADJQA010000014.1 coordinate 27,817, forward strand.
CGCGTAGTGCATCCGGGCGGCGGGACCGCCAGCGGAGCCATGCATGCCGCGGCCACCGCCGTCGCCTTCGTCTTCGTGACGACACTGCACGTGGTGTTTGGTGAACAGGTGCCCAAACTGCTCGCCGTCCGAAGTGCCGAGCACTATCTGATGGCGCTGGCCGGGCCATTGCACGTCGTGCACTTCCTGCTGAAACCGGTGCTGCGGGTTCTGGAGCGCCTGTCATCCGGGGTGCTGCGTTGCCTGGGACATGGCGTGGCGACGAACGCGCCACTGTCCGAGGACGAGTTGAAGCTGATTCTGGCGGACTCGCACAAAGGCGGGATCATCACCGATGGCGAGGCCGAGATCATCGTGCACGCATTCGATTTTGCCGACCGGCAGGCCGAGGCCGTGATGATACCGGCGGAGCAGGTGACCTACCTTTCCCTGGGGCAATCGCTGGAGCACAACCTCGGCGTCGCCAAGGAACACGCTCACGCCCGTCTTCCGCTTTGCCGTGACGGACTTGATTCGGTGATCGGCACTGTCAGCGTCAAGGACGTCTGGCCGCTGCTGGAGCGCGAACGTTCCAATGCCGTCTTCGAACAGGCGCAGCGTGCTCCGGTGTTCATTTCAGTCGATTCCTCGCAGGAGGATATCCTTGTGGCATTGCGTCTGGCGCACGCCCACATCGGCATCGTCCGCGATCGCGCGAACCTGCGCACGCTGGGCATCGTGACGCTCGAAGATGTTCTGGAGTCGCTGCTGGGTGACCTGCGTGAAGGCAAGCTGGCGTGGGCTCGGCGCGAAAGGCCCTGAACCGCACAACAGAACCATCGAGCACATCGAGCTTGCCGCTCTCAATGCGGAGAATGGAGAAGCGCTCTTTTGATGGCTATCGGGCGCAAGGGTGGCAGCAGGTCACCCATCAACTCGGTTCACGCCTCGCCCGCCTGGGCGAGAACATGCGCGTTCAACTCGGGGCAGATGAGTTAGCCGTCGTGGTGAGGCCGTTCCAACAGGGGCGTTAGTGCGCCGGCAAGCACTGTGGCGGGCATCGCCACCCGGCCGAAAAGTCGCATCGGCAAATCAAGCAGGCGGAGTTTGGCGAAGGCAACCAGCGGACCGCTATCGGCGATCAGGCAGAGCATCGAGGACCGCCATTTCTTGTGCCAGATCTTCCGGCGGATAGCGCACCAAGGGCACGTCGCGCGCCGAGCATTCGGCCATGAATTCACTCAAACTCATATCGGCCATTTTGGCCCCCTGCCGCAGACTAACTGCACCGCCGTCGAAGAGCTTCATCGCCAGGGACACCCTCACCCCTTCTTCCAGCAAAAGCTCGTCGAAGGGCACCGCCACGAATACCGGGTGGCCATGCCGGGTGACGACCGAAAGCATGCCCGCGTCGGCATCGCGCACGATGTCGGCGGTACGGTCGCGCAGATCGCGAATGGTGAAGGCATGCATGGCTGAGTCCTCTGTGTACGCACTTATGTACACAATCTACCCGATTCGACGGACCAATAGCAGACCTCAGCCGAAGGCCTTGGCGGAGCAGATGCCCCTCCGAAAACAATTCTTCGCAGCCGCCAATGCCTTTGTGCGTTTGCCAAGCACCATATAATTCGCGCCTCTTCACCCCCCCAACCCGCTGCGCTTCCAGTGTCTTCCGACTTCACCGAACGGCTCTCCCTTCCCGCGCTACCCAAGCCCGGCCAACGCTTCGATCTGCCGCCACTCGCTGCCTCCGCCGACGCGCTGGCGCTGGCGCAACTCGCCCGGCCCGGCCGGTTGCTGGCGGTGGTGACCGCGAGTCCGCTCGAAGCCCAGCGCCTGGCCGAGGAAATCGCCTGGTTTCAGCCGGCCCTGCGCGTGCATCTGCTGCCGGACTGGGAAACCCTGCCCTACGACAGCTTCTCGCCGCACCAGGACCTGATTTCGGAGCGGCTGGCGACGCTTTATGCCGCCTCGCGCGGCGAGTGCGAAGTGCTGATCACCGCCGCATCGACCGCGATCACGCGCCTGGCGCCGCCGGCCTTTCTCGCCGGCCATACCTTCTTCATGAAGAAAGGCGAGCGGCTCGATGCCGACAAGCTGCGCGCGCAGCTCACGCTGGCCGGCTACCAGCATGTCACCCAGGTGGTCGCGGCCGGCGAGTACAGCGTGCGCGGTGGCCTGATCGACCTGTTCCCGATGGGCACGCAACTCCCCTACCGCATCGAGCTGTTCGACGACGAAGTGGAAACCCTCCGCAGCTTCGATGTCGATACCCAGCGGACCTTGTACCCGGTGCCGGAGATTCGCCTGCTGCCGGCGCGTGAGTTCCCCGCCGGCGATGCCGGCCGCACCGCCTTCCGCCAGCGCTTCCGCGAAGCCTTCGAAGGCGATGCGTCGCGCATCAGCCTCTACAGGGATGTCTCGAACGGCATCCTGCCCGCCGGTATCGAGTACTACCTGCCACTGTTCTTCGACGCCACGGCGACACTGTTCGACTACCTGCCGGAGAGCGCAATGCTGCTGCTGCACGGCGACGTGCCCGCGACGATTGCCGAATTCTGGGCCGACCTGCAAGGGCGCTACAGGATGCTCGGCGGCGACCGCTCGCGCCCGGTATTGCCGCCGGGCGAACTGTTTTTGCGCGACGAGGAATTCTTCGTTGCCGCCAGGGCGCTGCCACAGTTGCATCTGTTGCCGCGACGTGGTGAAGCATCAATTCCCGTTCGCCCCGAGCCTGTCGAAGGGCTTCGACCGTTCGGCAAGGCCTGTCCTGAGCCAGTCGAAGGACTCACGGCTCAGCCCGATCGGTACGAACCTATCCGGGGCACGGCGACCCTGCCCTCCCTGGCCGTCAACCGCAAGGCCGACGACCCCCTCGCCGCGCTGCGCGCCTTCCTCGCCGGCCATCCCGGCCGGGTGTTGCTGCTGGCGGAATCGCCGGGGCGGCGGCAGACGCTGGCCGACTATCTTGCCGAGTACCACCTGACACCCGCACCCTGCGCCGACTTCGCCGCCTTCCTCGCCGACGAATCGCGCTTCCTGCTCGGCGTCGGCCCGCTCTCCGGCGGCTTTTTGCTGGGCGATCTGGCTGTCATTACCGAGAACGAGCTCTACGCTGCCACGGCAAGGCCCCGGGGACGCCGCAGCGATGCCCGCCGCGCCAATCTCGAAGGCTGGCTGCGCGACCTGTCCGAGTTGAAAGTGGGCGATCCGGTAGTGCATGAAAGCCATGGCATCGGCCGCTACCAGGGGCTCGTGCACATGGACTTCGGCGAGGGTGACACGGAGTTCCTGCACCTCGAATATGCGGACGGTGCGAAGCTCTACGTGCCGGTCGCGGCCTTGCAGGTGATCTCGCGTTACAGCGGCGCCGATCCGGATTCGATCCAGTTGCACACGCTCGGCTCCGGTCAATGGGAAAAGGCCAGGAAGAAGGCCGCGGAACAGGTGCATGACACCGCCGCCGAGCTGCTGCACCTTTACGCCCAGCGCGCCATCCGCGTCGGCCACAAGTTCAGCTTCAAGCAACACGATCTGGAAGCCTTCGCCGATGGCTTCGGCTTCGAGGAAACGCCGGACCAGCAGACGGCCATCAACGCCGTGATCGAGGACATGACATCCGGCAAGCCGATGGATCGCCTGGTCTGCGGCGATGTCGGCTTCGGCAAGACGGAGGTCGCCATGCGTGCCGCATTCGTCGCGGTGGCCGACGGCAAGCAGGTGGCGATACTCTGCCCGACCACGCTGCTGGCGGAACAGCACTACCAGAATTTCTCCGACCGATTCGCCCAGGTGAGCCATGAATGGCCGGTCAAGATCGCCGAGATTTCGCGTTTCAAGTCGGCGAAGGAGCAGGACGAAGCCGTCGAGTTGCTGGCCCAGGGCAAGATCGACATCCTGATCGGCACCCACCGCCTGCTGCAGAAGGATGTCAAGTTCGAGCGCCTCGGCCTCATCATCATCGACGAGGAGCACCGCTTCGGCGTGCGCCAGAAGGAAGCCCTGAAGGCCCTGCGCGCCTCCGTGGACGTGCTGACCCTGACGGCGACGCCGATCCCGCGCACGCTGGGGCTTTCGCTCGAAGGCCTGCGCGACTTTTCGGTGATCGCCACGCCGCCGCAAAAGCGCCTGGCGATCAAGACCTTCGTCGCCAGGTGGTCCAACGGCCAGGTGCGTGAAGCCTGCCTGCGCGAGTTCAAGCGCGGCGGCCAGGTCTACTTCCTGCACAACGAAGTCGACACCATCGAGAACATGAAGGAGCGGCTTGAACGCCTGCTCCCCGAATCACGCATCGTCATCGGCCACGGGCAACTGCCCGAGCGTGAGCTGGAACGGGTGATGCGCGAATTCACCCAGCAAAAGCACAACCTGCTGCTGTGCTCGACCATCATCGAAACCGGCATCGACAACCCCCATGCCAACACCATCGTCATCAGCCGCGCCGACAAGTTCGGCCTGGCGCAACTGCACCAGTTGCGCGGCCGCGTCGGCCGCTCGCACCACCAGGCCTACGCCTACCTGCTGACCCACGAAGACGCCAAGCCGACGGCGCAAGCCAAGCGCCGACTGGAGGCGATCCAGGCCATGGAAGAACTCGGCTCCGGCTTCTTCCTCGCCATGCACGACCTGGAAATCCGCGGCGCCGGCGAGGTGCTTGGCGAATCGCAGAGCGGCGAGATCCACGAAATCGGCTTCGCGCTTTACACCAACATGCTCAACGCCGCGGTGCGGGCGCTGAAAGCCGGCGAGAAAATTCCTGATCTGACCCAGCCGCTGTCGATCACCTCGGAAATCAACCTGCGCTTCCCGGCGCTTTTGACCAATGACTACTGCCCCGACGTACATGAGCGGCTGACGCTCTACAAGCGACTGGCGAATTGCGACAGCGAGGACGAGCTGCGCCTGATGCAGGAGGAATTGATTGACCGCTACGGCGAGATGCCGGCGCAGACCCTGGCGCTGCTGGAAACCCATCGCCTGCGGCTGGCCGGCCGCGCCCTGGGCCTGGCCAAGCTGGACGCGGGACCCGCCGCGATACAAGTGCAGTTCGTGCCGAACCCGCCGATCGACCCCGCCAGCATCATCCGCCTGTTGCAGAACGACCGCAGTTTCAAGCTCGCCGGGCAGGACAAGCTCCTCTGGCAGAGGCCCAGCGCGAACTTGAAGGAACGAGTTGGCGCCGTCAGGGATCTGTTCATGAAACTGAAACCGGCCGCGGACAAGTAGCAGGGTGAAAAGAGACCGATGCTTCGCCCTTGCGTATAAAATGCGCGGCGCGGCGTGGCGCCAATGGTGGTAGGGGGAGTGCAGGTCTTGCCGTCAATCATTCACTCGGATTCGCAATGAACGAAAAGAAACAGCCCGCGGAGATCGCGCGCGAGGCGCTGATGCAGTTGAACGCGCGCAAGTTGCTGCCGACGCCGGCTAACTATCAGGCCTGCTACAACGAGATCGCCCATCTGCCCAACGTCGCCGGGTTTCCCGAAGCGCCGATGCGGCAGATCTCGCAGGCTCTGACACCAAGGAATCCGGACCAGGCGAAGCAGCTCGGACTGCTGGACGCCGCCATCGGGCGACGCAACTGGAGGGAAGTCCAGGAGGCACTGGTGGCCTTTGCCGCTTCCGCCAACGGCAGCGCATCCAAGGTTGAGCACGCGGCGCCCGCGCAACCCGCGACAAGCGCGGAGTGTCTGAAGAATCTGGCGCAAATGATCGAGAACATCGCGCCTGCCCTGGGAAAGGACGACGAGCGCTTTTCCGCGCTGATGGAGGAATGCCTGCAAGGCCTGCGCAATCCGTCAGCGGATGTTCCGGGTGTCGAGGCCATGCTCGCCAGTTTCAGTCCGCGCCTGCAGATCGCCGCGGAGGATCAGGCCGAGATCAAGGCGACGCTGCTCAAACTGCTGCATCTGATCATCGAGAACATTGGCACCTTGAGCCTGGACGACCAGTGGCTGAAAGGCCAGATCGATGCCTTGCTGATCGCCGTGGCGCCACCGCTGACATTGCGTCGCCTGGACGAAGTGGAGCGCCGGATCAGGAGCGTGATGGCCAAGCAGACCGAGGCCAAGAGCCGGTCCATCGAAGCGCAGGAAGATAGGCGCGCGATGCTCTCGGCGTTTGTCGAGAGCCTGTCGACGATGAACGAATCCAGCAGCGTGTTCAAGGACAGGATCGAGGAAAGCGCCCGGCAATTCGCGCAGGTCAGGACCGTCGAGGAAATGACGCCGCTGCTGAAGGATGTGATCGACGCCACCAACGGCATGGTGGAAGACACGCGGTGCGCTCACGACAGGCTCCAGACCCTGCAGGAGAAAGTCGTGGCCACCGAGCGCGAGATCGTCAAGCTGCATCTGGAACTGGATCACGCCAGCACCCTGGCGCGCCATGACCCGCTCACCGACATGCTGAATCGCAAGGGGCTGGATGAGGCGTTGGCGCGAGAGATCGCCAGCATGCGGCGCAAGGACACGCCGCTGTCGATCGCCCTGCTGGATATCGATGACTTCAAGAAGCTCAACGATCACCTGGGTCATGAAGCCGGAGACAGGGCGCTGGTCCACCTGGCGAAGATCACGCGCGAGTGCATGCGCCCGGTGGATTCCGTGGCGCGCTACGGCGGCGAAGAGTTCGTGATCCTGATGCCCGACACATCGCTGGACCAGGGAATCCAGGCGATGGTCCGCTTGCAGCGCGCACTGACCAAGAACTTCTTCCTGGCGGAACCCGACAAGAAGGTACTGATCACCTTCAGTGCCGGAGTTGCCCTGATGATGCCGGAGGAGACCGGCGAAGAAGCCATCAAGCGCGCCGATCAGGCGATGTACCTGGCAAAACGCTCCGGAAAGAACCGGGTGCTCGGCGGCTAGGGCATCAAACGGATCTGGTAACCGAGAATGACTGACGACTCGCCCTGGCCATGAACTGCGTGCCGTTCCTCCCTCTTCCCCAACCCCCGCTCCGCGCCCCACGGCCGGCTTTGCACAGCCGGCCGGCTCGGGTGGCGCGAAGCATGCTTCGCGAAACCCCACCTTCGCCCCACCAGGGCAGAAGGGAGCTTTGTGAGTCGCTGACGCGACTATCACGGTGACTGACATGCAACAAACCGAAAACCTCAATATCGAAGCCTTTGAACCGATGCCCACGCCGGAGGAGATTCATGCCTGCGTGCCGCTGTCGGAAGCCGCCGCGGAGTCGGTGCTGACCGGACGGCGGACGCTGGAGCGCATTCTCGACGGCAAGGATCCCCGCGTCTTCGCCGTGGTCGGTCCCTGCTCGATCCACGACCCGGTCGCCGGCCTTGATTACGCACGGCGCCTGAAGCGGCTGGCCGATGAAGTGGCCGATGCGATCGTGCTGGTGATGCGGGTGTATTTCGAGAAACCGCGCACCTCGACCGGCTGGAAGGGCTACATCAACGATCCGCGCATGGATGATTCCTTCCACATCGAGGAAGGCATGCAAAAGGCGCGCGAATTCCTCCTGGCGGTGAATGAACTCGGCCTGCCGGCCGGTACCGAAGCGCTGGACCCGATCGGCCCGCAATACCTTGGCGACCTGATTGCCTGGGTGGCGATCGGTGCGCGCACCTCCGAATCGCAGACCCACCGCGAGATGTCTTCCGGCCTGTCAGCTCCGGTGGGTTTCAAGAACGGCACCGACGGCGCGCTGGACGCGGCGATCAACGCATCATTTCCGCCGCCAGCCCGCACAGCTTTCTCGGCATCAACATGCAGGGCCGCTCCAGCGTGGTGCGCACCGCCGGCAATGCCTATGGTCACTTGGTGCTGCGCGGCGGCGGCGGGCGGCCCAACTACGACACGGTCAGCGTCGCGCTGGCGGAAGCCGCGATGACCAAGGCTGGCCTGGCGCAAAACATCGTGGTCGATTGCTCGCATGCCAACAGCTACAAGAAGCCGCAGCTCCAGACACTTGTCATGAATGACTGCGTGAATCAGATTTGTGCCCAGCGCGCTGCCGGCCATCGTTCGATTGTCGGCCTGATGGTCGAGAGCTTCATCGAGGAGGGCAACCAGCCGATTCCGGCCGATCTGTCGCAATTGAAATATGGGTGCTCGGTGACCGACGCCTGCGTCGACTGGCCCACCACCGAAAAGATGCTGCGCGACGCCGCCGCCGCGCTGCGCTGCGCGCGCGCCGAACGCCGCCCGGCCTGAATGAAAGCCATGCGATGAGTCTGATCCGAGCTTTCCGCGGCCTGCGCCCCGCCGCCGGTCAGGCCGGCGCCGTTGCCGCACCGCCCTACGATGTGCTGTCCAGCGAGGAAGCGCGCGCGATTGTCCATGGTGCAGCGGGCAAACCCTGGTCCTTCCTGCACATCTCCAAAGCGGAAATCGACCTGCCGCGCGACATCGATCCCCATGCGCCGGCCGTGTATGCCAAGGCGGCGGAAAACCTGGGAAAGATGCTTGCCGCCGGCGTGCTGGTGCGCGATGACACGCCGTGCTACTACGCCTATCGCCTGACCATGCCCGGTCCGCATGGCAATCACGTGCAAACCGGCCTGGTGGCCGCGGCGAGCGTTGCCGACTACGACAGCAGCCGCATCCGCAAACACGAGTTTACGCGGCCCGACAAGGAAGACGACCGCGTGCGCCAGATCGAGGCGCTGAATGCGCAGACCGGCCCGGTGCTGCTGGCTTACCCGGTCTGCGAAGCTGCCGACGCTCACATCGATGCCATCGCCCAGGGCGCTCCCGATGCCGATGTCACGGCCGGCGACGGCATCCGCCACCAGCTCTGGGCACTGAAGGACGCAGCGCAAATCGACGCGATCACCCAGACCTTCGAGGGCATCAGCGCGCTGTATATCGCCGACGGCCACCACCGCTCGGCTGCCGCATCGCGCGTTGCCGCCGCGCGCCATCAACCGGGGTGCGAGCTGTCGGCCGACGCGTTTCTCGCGGTAATTTTTCCGCATCACCAGATGAAGATCATGGATTACAACCGTGTCGTCAAGGATCTCAACGGTCTCCAGGAATCGGCGCTGGTGACACGCCTCGGCGCCGCCTTCACAATCGAAGACAGCGCCCGGCAAGTGCATCCGGCCCGCCCCGGAGAGTTCGGCATGTATCTGGCCGGGCGCTGGCGCAAGCTCCGCATCAAGCCGGAGCTGATCCCCGGCGATCCAGTCGCCAGCCTCGATGTGTCGCTGCTCTCGGACCACCTGCTGGGGCCGTTGCTCGGGATCACCGACCTGCGCCGTGACAAGCGCATCGACTTTGTCGGCGGCATCCGCGGCCTGGCCGAGCTGGAAAGACGTGTCGACTCCGGCGAGATGGCGGTGGCCTTCGCCCTCCATCCAACACGCATGGATCAGCTCATGGCGGTGGCCGACAACAACAATGTCATGCCGCCGAAGTCAACCTGGTTCGAGCCCAAGCTGGCCGACGGGCTGGTGTCGCACGTACTGGATTGAATTGCGGTTCTGCTGCCGTCCGGTGGACACCGTCCCCAGCCGCTGGCTGGGGACATAAAAAAACCAAGGGCAACCCGCGGGTTGCCCTCGTCATGTCCGCAATGGGACATTGGCCGATTGCGGCTGTTACTTTTTCTTGGCGACGGGCTTCTTTGCGGCGGGCTTCTTCGCTGCGGCGGGCTTCTTTGCTGCGGCGGGTTTCTTCGCGGCAGCAGGCTTCTTTCCGGCAACGGCGGCCTTCAGACCGGCGCCCGCGGAAAACTTCGGTACCGCCTTCGCGGCAATCTTCAGCACCGCGCCTGTCTTCGGGTTCTTGCCGGTGCGCGCGGAACGCATCACGGACTTGAAGGTGCCGAATCCGATCAGGGCAACCGGATTGCCCTTCGATATGACCGAAGTGATAACGTCGGTCAATGCATCGATGGCCTTGTTGACCGCCGCCTTTGACAACTCGGCACGCTCGGCCACCGCTTCGATCAGTTCAGTCTTGTTCATCTATGTCCCCCTCTGGTTTGGAAAGCCGCATTGTTCCACCAATTACGCGCAAGTTGCAAGCCCTTCACACGATTCTTTGGCGAAAATCATGACAGTGTCGCGCGCGGTGGCCTTGAGGGTTTCGGCCGGGTCTCCAGCGCGAATCTTCACAAGCCCTTCACCGCATACACGGCCGGCAGGTTGCGCCAGGCGCCCCTGACATCCATGCCGTAGCCAAAGACGTAGCGATTGGGCAGGCGCAGGCCGACAAAATCCGCGGCAATCGGCTTGGCCCGACCGATGTCCTTGTCCGCGAACACCGCGCTCAGAACCTCGCTGGCGCCTTGTGCCAGCAGGCGCCTGACGACCTCGGCGAGGGTCACGCCTTCGTCGAGGATGTCATCCACCACCAATACGACGCGACCGGCGACCGCCGAGCGCGGCTCGACAATCCAGGTCAGTTGTCCGCCGCTGGTGACGTCGCCATAGCGCGAGACATGCAGGTAGTCGAAATCCAGCGGGAAGATCAGTTGCGGCAGAAGCTGGCCGGCAAACACCACCGCGCCGCCCATGACGGCCAGCACCAGCGGATTGGCGGCAGCCAGGCGGGTGGTGATTTCACCGGCAACGCGCCGTACTGCCAGCGCCGACTCCTCCGCCGAACACAGAAGGTCGGCCTCGTCGAGGATCTGCTGCGCTTCCCGCGGGTTCATGTCATGCGCTGCAGCATGGCGGTGAACTCCTTGCCGACTTCGGGATGGCGCTGCCCGAAGGCCACCGTCGCTTCCAGGTAGCCCAGCTTGGAGCCGCAGTCGTAACGCTTGCCCTGGTAGCGATAGGCCAGGACCTGCTCCTCGGCCAGCAGGGCGGCGATGCCGTCGGTGAGCTGGATCTCGCCGCCGGAGCCCTTGCCGATCTGCGCGAGGTGCGGAAAGATGCGCGGTGTCAGGACGTAGCGACCCACCACGGCCAGCGTCGATGGCGCATCCTCTGGCTTGGGCTTTTCGACGATCCGCAGGATCTGCTCCAGCGAATCCGACAAGGGCTTGCTATCGACGATGCCGTAGCTGCGGGTATCTTCGGCCGGCACCTGCTGCACGCCGATCACCGAGCTGCGGTAATAGTCATACACATCGACCATCTGCTTCATGACGGAGGGATCGGCATCGATCAAGTCGTCGGCGAGCAGCACGGCGAAGGGCTCGTCGCCCACCGCCGGATAGGCGCAAAGCACCGCATGGCCCAGCCCGAGGGCCTCCGGCTGGCGGATGTAGATGCAGTTGATGTTCTTCGGCAGCATGTTGCGCACGAACTCCAGCAACTCGTTCTTGCCGTGCTGGGCGAGCTCGGTTTCGAGTTCATAGGCCTTGTCGAAGTGGTCCTCGATGGCGCGCTTCGAGCGACCGGTGACGAAGATCATGTCGGTGATGCCGGCCGCGACCGCTTCTTCCACCGCATACTGGATCAGCGGCTTGTCGACGATGGGCATCATTTCCTTCGGGCTGGCCTTGGTCGCCGGCAGGAAGCGGGTGCCCATGCCCGCCACTGGGAATACGGCTTTTGTCACTTTTTTCATTTCTTGTTCCTTGGTTTGGAATCGATATTGGCGGTGAAGCCGATGCCGCGCCGCGTGGGAGTCGGCGGAGCCATCAGTTGTCGGATGGCGTCGATCAGACCGGCGATGGCCTGGTCGTGACTGGACAGCTTACGTTCCAACTGATCGAGTTTGGCTGCAATATCCTTGTGAGAGGACAGCATCTCACGGATTTGCACGAAGGCGCGCACCACCAGCAGGCTGACCTCGACGGCGCGGGACGACTTGAGCACGTTGCCCAGCATCAGGGCGCCGTGTTCGGTAAAGGCGTAAGGCAACGACGGAGAATATTTGAGCTTCGCGAGGTGATCACAATTTGTGATCACCTCCGCTTTTTCCGTGGCACTAAGCTGGAACATGAAATCCGGCGGAAAACGCTCGACATTGCGCTTTATGGCCTGATTCAAGGTCCTGGTTTCAACACCGTACAGATCTGCCAGATCGGCATCCAGCATCACCCGCTGCCCGCGCAGCGGCAAGATTCGGTTCGCCACGACTTCTGGAACGCGGGTGCTCACGACGAAATCAACTCCCTGAACTGGATCTCATCCAGAATACTAACGCCCAAAGCCTGCGCCTTGTCGAGTTTGGAACCGGCTTCCGCTCCGGCCACGACGTAATCGGTTTTTTTCGACACCGAGCCGGCCACCTTGCCGCCCAGCGCCTCGATCATGTCCCTGGCCTGGTCGCGCGTCAGCGTCGGCAGCGTGCCAGTGAGGACGAAGGTCTTGCCGGCGACAGGCGAGCCCACCGCTGGAAGCGATGCGCCCTCGGGCCAGTTCACCCCGGCCGCGCGCAACTGCTCGATCACCTCGATGTTGTGCGGCTCGGCGAAAAATCGCGCGATGGACGCCGCCACCACCGGGCCCACGTCGGGCACTTGTTGCAGGCACTCGACATCGGCGTTCATCAGCGCGTCCAGGTTGCCGAAATGACGCGCCAGATCCTTTGCCGTCGCTTCGCCGACGTTGCGAATTCCCAGCGCAAACACAAAGCGGCCCAGCGTCGTCGCCTTGCTGCGTTCAATGGCGGCGAGGATATTCGCCGCGGATTTCTCGGCCATCCGCTCCAGATTGACCAGGGCCAGCAAGCCAAGCTTGTAGAGATCCGCCGGTGTCTTGACGATGGCATGGTCGACCAGTTGCTCGATCAGCTTGTCGCCCAGTCCATCGATATCCATCGCGCGCCGGCAGGCGAAATGCAGCAAGGCCTGCTTGCGCTGCGCCGGGCAGAACAGGCCGCCGCTGCAGCGGGCGATGACCTCGTCTTCGGGCTTCTCGATCGCCGAATGGCAGACCGGACAATCCGGATATTCCTTGAGCAGCTCCCAGGGCCCGTGCAGCGCCTCGGCGACGCGCTGCATCGGCCGCCGCTCCAGCACCACCGACACCACCTCGGGAATCACGTCACCGGCGCGCCGCACCACCACGGTGTCGCCGACCCGCACGTCCTTGCGCCGCACCTCGGCTTCGTTGTGCAGCGTCGCATTGGTCACCGTGACGCCGCCGACGAAAACCGGCGCCAGGCGCGCCACGGGCGTGATCGCTCCGGTACGGCCGACCTGCACCTCGATCGCCTCGACAATGGTCAGTGCCTCTTCCGCCGGATACTTGTGCGCCACGGCCCAGCGCGGTTCGCGCGTGACAAAGCCCAGGCGCTGTTGCAGCGCCAGCGAATTCACCTTGTAACCACGCCGTCGATATCGAAGGGCAGCGTGTCGCGCACTTCGCGCATCCGGGCATGGAAATCGATCAAGCCATCCGCCCCCTGCACCACGGCGCGATGAGTGGAGACCGGCAGGCCGAAATCGGCCAGCGCATCCAGCACATCGGCGTGCGTTGCCGGCGGTGCCCAGCCCCGCGTTTCCCCCAATCCATAGGCATAGAAGGACAGCGGCCGTTCCGCCGCCATCGCCGGATCGAGCTGGCGGATGCTGCCCGCGGCACCGTTGCGCGGATTGACCAGCGTCGGCCGCCCCAGCGCGCGCTGCTTCGCGTTGTAGCGCTCGAAATCGGGACGGCTCATGAAGACCTCGCCGCGCACTTCCAGCACCGACGGTTCCGCGCCTTTCAGGTGCAGCGGAATGCGCGGCATGGTGCGAATGTTCTGCGTCACGTCTTCGCCGGTTTCGCCGTCACCGCGGGTCGCGGCCTGCACCAGCACGCCGCCTTCATAGCGCAGGTTGATCGCAAGACCATCGAACTTGAGTTCGGCCGCGTATTCGATGGCCGGATCGGACTCGTTCAAGCCCAGCTCGCGCCGCACGCGCAGGTCGAAGGCGCGCGCGCCCGATGGCTCGGTGTCGGTCTCGGTGCGGGCCGAGAGCATCGGCACCGCGTGACGCACCGGCGCGAAGTCCGCCAGGGGCTTGCCGCCGACCCGCTGCGTCGGCGAATCGGCGCCGATCAGTTCGGGATGTGCCGCCTCCAGTGCTTGCAGTTGCCCAAACAGGCGATCGTCTTCGGCGTCCGGAATGCTCGGCGCATCGAGCACGTAATAGGCATGGTTGTGCCGCTCGATTTCACGGCGCAGGCCCGCAATGCGTTGCGCCGCATCCATTTGCCGCTCAGGAGAACAGCCGCAGCGCCAAGGTACTGCCGGGCACTATGCCGCCGTCGCGCATGCGCTGTTGCAGCTCGGCGGTCTTGGCGCGAATCGCGGCGATCATCGCATCGGACAACGGCGCGCGCTGCGCATCCACCAGCACGCCATCCAGCGATCCGGCCAGTTGCCGCGCCACCGCCAGCATGCGGTCGAAAGCCAGCACACCATCCGGGACGCGCGGCACATCCAGGCTCAGCGTCAATCCATGGGTTGCCAGCGATTTGATGGAATCGGCTTCAAGGCGCTCGGCGCCGAGATTGGCGACGGTAAACAATTCGCCGCCGCCGCTGTCGTGGGCGCGAAACACGCCATCCGCCTCGAGGGACAGCCCCGCCGCTTCGGCCACGCCGCGCAGCTTGGTGCCGGCGAAGACCCCACCCGAACTTTCCACCACGTGCAGCACGAACTGGATGTCCACACCGGCGCACAATTCGTCGAGCCTGCCTGCGCGCAATACGGTTTCACCGCGCGAAGGCAGTTCCAGAGTAGCGCCAGCCTGTCCGGCAAGCTGCTGCACGCCTTCGAAGAACCGCCCCAGTTCGGCATCGGAAACCGGCCCGCGCCGATCCACCAGTTGCAGGGCCGCAGCCCATTCGGGATAGCGCCCCGTATCGTGGGCATCGACCGGCCGCCATGGGCCATTGGCATCATTCCGCGCCAGCCAGCGCATGGGCTTGGTCAGATCCCCTGCCCACGTGTTCTGCATCGCCCAGACGGCCGGCGCCGGCACCGGCTCGGCCGCGACCAGGCGCAGCACGCAATCCGCCATGTCTTCCGCGTCTTCGACGGCGCGCGCCGGGCGGGACGCCGGGGGCGCAGACGGCACTTCGGCGGCCGCGCTCGGGGCGCCGGCCGGCTCCGGCGCGGCGTCACTCGCTGGGTCCGCAAGATGCGGTTCGCGTCGGCCCCGGTCCTCCGAACGTGGCTCCGCGGGACCGTCCGGGGACGCTCCGGCGTCCCGCGAACCCAGCAGCGCATCTTCCTGCGCGCCCTTGAATATCCTGTCGGCGGTCGCGCGATGCCGGCGATCCTGCCAGACGTTGTAAGCCCAGACGGCGCCAACCGCCGCCACGCCGGCCCCGATCAATGCGATTTGCAGTTCGCTGATTGCCATGTTTACGTCACCTCTCTTTGCCGCCGCTACGCTGCCTTCTGGTCATCGGCAAGGCGCAAGGCCTCTTCGATATCGACTTCCACCACCCGTGACACGCCCTGTTCCTGCATCGTCACGCCGATCAGTTGCTGCGCCATTTCCATGGCGATCTTGTTGTGCGAAATGAAAATGAACTGCGTCTGCACCGACATGCGCCTGACCATGTCGCAGAAGCGCACCGTGTTCGAGTCGTCGAGCGGCGCATCCACTTCGTCGAGCAGGCAGAAGGGCGCCGGATTCAACTGGAACAGCGCAAACACCAGGGCAATCGCGGTCAGCGCCTTTTCGCCGCCGGAGAGCAGGTGGATCGTGGTGTTCTTCTTGCCCGGCGGTTGCGCCATGATCTGGATGCCGGCATCGAGAATCTCGTCACCCGTGAGAATCAGCCGCGCTTCGCCGCCGCCGAAAAGCTGCGGGAACAGCGTGCCGAAATGCCGATTGACTGCGTCATAGGTATCCTGCAACTGCTCGCGCGTTTCGCGGTCGATGCGCCGGATCGCATCTTCCAGCGTGCCGATGGCCTCGGCCAGGTCGGCCGACTGCGCATCGAGAAAACCCTTGCGCTCCGAGGCCGTAGCCAGTTCTTCGAGCGCCGCCAGATTGACCGGGCCGAGCGCCTCGATTTCGGCGTTAAGCCGGGCGATGTCGCCTTGCAGGACAGCGTCCTTGAGCTTGTCGGCGCCGCTGGCATTGAGTTCATCCAGGAAGGGATCTTCGTCCGCCTCTGTCACCACGTGAAGCTCGGACAGACGTTCGCGGAACTGCTCCGTATTGAGCTCGGCGGCCTGCGCCTTGAGCCTCAGATCGTTGATCTTGTCGCGCAGCGGGACAAGGCCCTGCTCCAGCTTCAGGCGCTGCTCGTCGAGACCGCGCAGCTCGGCGGCGGCAGCTTCGAGCGCATTGCGCCGTTCCGCCAGCGCCGACTCCTTGTCCTGTTTCGCATCCAGCGCGGCATGCAGTTGCTCTTGCAGTACCGTGTCGCTGATCCCGGCGACTTCGGTGCGCGCCGCATTGGTCTCGCCCTCGATGCGTTGCAACTGGCTGGTCGCCGTCGCGACGGCGCGGGAATTATCTTCCAGCTTCGACAGGCACTCGCGTTCGGAGAAACCGGCCTCCTGGGCTTCGCGCCCGAGCTGGATTTCCAGCGCCCTCGCCTCGCGCAAGGCCGCATCCTTCTGCCGATGCGCGTCGAGCGCCTTTTCGAGCCGCTGGCGCACCGCGCCCAGGCGCTCGCGCTGCACCTCTCCCTCGGTCGCGGCGCGCTGGCGACGCGCCTGCTCGCCCTCGTCCTGGCGCAGCAGTTCGCCCAGATCACGGTCGATCTGCGCCGAGCGTTCTTCGAAGCGCGCCTGCGCCTGGGCAAGCTTCAAGGCCTCGACCTGCGCCGCATGGAAGGCCTGCTGGGCCTCCTGAGTCGCGCGCCGCACGGCGCCGAGCTCGCCCTGGCTGTCGGCCAGATACTGCTCGGCCGCGCGCCGCACCTCGCGCGCCGCGTCTTCGGCAGCGGCGCGGCTCGCCAGCACGCCGGCCAGTTCGTCGATCTCGCGCTGGCGTTCGATGACGCCGTGGGTCTTCGCATCCGGCACGTACAGCGTGAGGCCCGCCGGGGTCAGCAGATGACCGGAACGCGAGACGCGCTGACCCGCCGCCAGCGGCAGTTCAGCCGCCAGATCCTCGACCACGCAGACGCCTGCCAGCCATTCATCGAGCACGCCGGTCCAACGCGGATCATCGCAGCGGACCTTGCCGCGCAACGACTCCGGTCCGGCCAAATCGTTCGAGCGAAGCGAGCCGCCGTCACCCCCTTCCGCGGGGCGAAGCCAGGGTTTCGCGGAACACGGTTCCGCGCTGCCATAGCCGGCTGGCTGTGCCAATCCAGCGGTAGGGCCGGGGGCCTGGTCGTTGCCATGGCGAGCGTCGAGCGCCAGCGAGACGATCGCCGGTGGCGGCGCGGCGAGCGCAGCGCGCACCGTATCCGCGTCGGCGCAGAGCGCCGCGAAACGTTCGCGCAGCACGGCTTCGACCGCCGTTTCCCAGCCGGCTTCGACCTGGATCGCCTGCCACAGCGGCCTCGCATCGGCCAAATGGCGCGCCCTGAGCCAGGCGCCGATCTCGCCGCTTTGCGCCACCCTGGCCTGCAACTGCGCCAGCGCGTCGTGGCGGGCGCGGCTCTCGGTCAGGCTGCGGTGGGCCTTTTGCAGGGATTCACGAGCCGCGCGCAGACGCTCCTCGGCCTCCGGCACGGCGGCTTGCACGACAGCAAGACGCCCCTGCGTCGCCGCCAGCGCCGCCTCGGCACGCGCTTCCGCTGCCCTCGACGCGACCAGCAATGCCTGGTCGGGCGCGCCAAGGGTCTGGCGATCTTGTTCCAGCCGGACGCGACGCTGCACCAAGGTTTCCAGCGCACGCTCGGCGTGTCCCCGGTCGGCCTCGGCCAGACGCAGCGCCTGCTCGGTATCGCTCAGCGCGCGGCGCGCCTCGGTCACCTCGGCGCCGGCGGACTCGATCGCCTCCTCGGCGCCAGGCAGACGAGCGACGGCCTCTTCATGGCGCGCGGTGGCGGTAGCGGACCGCACGCGCGAATTCTCCAGCAGCAGCTTCCAGCGCGCCTCTTCCTCCGTCAACTGGCCTTGCTGCGCCTGCCAATGCGCCTGCTCGGCACCCAACTGGTCGAGCCGCGCTGCCAGCCGCGAGCGCGAATCGCGCAGATGTCCGATTTCCGATTCGAGACGGCTGACTTCGGTGTTGGCCGCGAACATCCCCGACTGGGCCGCATGCAAGGCGTCCGAGGCCGAGTAATGGGTCTCGCGGGCATGTTCGACATGCGCCTCGGTCTCGCGCAAAGCCGCAGTTTCGGCCTCGACGCGATTGACTGCTTCCTCGACCTGGCGCGCCAGCCGCTGGCTGTCGTGCCGCGCATCGTTGCGCTTCTTCAGCCACAGCAGGGTCTGCTTGCGCGACACCTGCTGATGCAGGTCGCGATACTGCCGCGCCGCGACTGCCTGGGCCTGCAAGTGAATGACCTGCGTTTCCAGCTCGTTGCGGATGTCATCGACGCGGGCGATGTTCTCGCGCGCGTCTTCGAGGCGGTGCCCGGTTTCCCTGCGGCGCTCCTTGTACTTGGTGACGCCGGCCGCTTCTTCGAGATAAAAGCGCAACTCGTCGGGCTTGGCCTCGACAATCCGCGAGATCATGCCCTGGCCGATGATGGCGTAGGCGCGCGGGCCGAGCCCGGTGCCGAGGAACAGATCGATCACGTCGCGCCGCCGGACGTGCAGGTTGTTGATGTAGTAGTTTGAGTTGCCCTCGCGGTCGAGCACGCGCTTGACCGTGATTTCGGCGTACTGGCTCCATTGCCCGGCGGCGCGGCCCTCGGCGTTGTCGAAGAACAGCTCGACGCTGGCGCGGCTGAGCTCCTTGCGGTTGCCGGAACCCTTGAAAATCACGTCCTGGATCGATTCGCCGCGCAGCTCGGAGGCCTTGGATTCGCCCAGCACCCAGCGCACCGCATCGATGATGTTCGACTTGCCACAACCGTTGGGGCCGACCACGCCCGCGAGTTGGCCGGGAAACAGCACCGTCGTGGGCTCGACAAACGACTTGAAGCCGGCAAGTTTCAGCTTGTTTAAACGCACTGGGGATGAACCGGAAATATGATGGCAAGGGTGAGACCTTGAAGCCGCGCCATTATAATCCGTCCACATCCCCTTACCCGCATCCATACAGCATGGCAAAGCCGGCAATCCAAACCCGCGCCAAGGCGCTGGAGACCTTCCCCAACCCCGCGCCGCACCGGGACTACCAGATCCACATGGAAATCCCGGAATTCACCTGCCTCTGTCCCAAGACCGGCCAGCCGGATTTCGCCATGCTGACGCTGGACTACATCGCCGACAAGCTCTGCGTCGAGCTGAAAAGCCTGAAACTTTATGTCTGGAGCTTTCGCGACGAGGGGCATTTCCACGAGGATGTCACCAACCGCATCCTCGATGACCTGGCCCAGGCGATCAAGCCGCGCTTCATGCGCCTCACCGCGCGCTTTAACGTCCGCGGCGGGATTTTCACCAACGTGATCGCCGAGCACCGCCAGAAGGGCTGGAAGCCGGCGGGCAGGATCGAACTGGCGGAGTTCGCGGCCCGCCGGCGCCCATGAGATTTCCGAACTTCGCGCTCAACTGGCCGGCGGCAATCGCGCTGCTGCTGCTGCTCTCCAGCGCGCCCGCGCACGCGGGCAAGACCCTCGACCAGATCAGGCAGCGCGCGCAACTGGTCTGCGGCGTCAGCACCGGCGTCATCGGCTTTTCCTCGGCCGACAGCCAGGGCCGCTGGAACGGCCTGGATGTCGATGTCTGTCGCGCCATCGCAGCGGCGGTGCTGAACGATCCGAACAAGGTCAAGTACGTGCCGCTCAACGCGCAGCAGCGCTTCACCGCATTGCAGTCGGGCGAAGTCGATCTGCTGTCGCGCAACACGACCTGGACGCTGACGCGCGATGCCTCCCTGGGCCTGCATTTCACAGCGATCACCTACCACGATGGCCAGGGTTTCCTGGTGCCGAAGAAGCTCAAGCTGACCAGTGCGAAGCAGTTGAAGAACGCCGAAATCTGCGTGCAGTCGGGCACCACGACGGAAAAGAACTTGAGCGACTACTTCAAGGCGCAGGGGATCAGGATCAAACCGGTGGTGTTCGAGAAGTTCGAGGCTTCGATCAAGGCGTTTTTCAGCGGTCGCTGCCAGGCCTACACCACCGACGCCTCGGCGCTTGCGTTCATCCGTGCCAAGGAGGCGCCCCGACCCGATGACTATGCGGTGTTGCCCGAGCTGATTTCCAAGGAACCGCTGGGGCCGGTGGTGCGGCGCGGCGACGACGAATGGTTCGCGATCGTCAAGTGGGTGATATTCGCGCTGATCGAGGCAGAGGAATATGGCGTCACCCAGGCCAATCTGGAACAGATGAAGGCCAGCGGCGATCCGGCAATCCAGCGCCTGCTGGGCACCGCCGAAGACAGCGGCAAGCTGCTCGGCCTGGACCGCGACTGGGCGGCGCGCGCAGTGAAGGCGGTAGGCAACTATGGCGAGATGTTCCAGCGCAATGTCGGCGACGCATCGCCGCTGAAGCTGCGCGCGGCCCTCAATGCCCTGTGGAGCAAGGGCGGACGCAAGGTCGCAGTACAGGCCGGCCGGGTGCGGTGGGCCTGAGAGCTGCGCCTATGCGCCCAGGCCGACGCGTTGGCGGACTTCCGACATGCGGCCTTCGCAACGCCCCTGCTCGCCGGCGGACTGCTGGCCGGGCTGTGGTGGCTGCTCGATGTCACCGCCGCCAACATGCACGAGCGCGGCATTCGCAGCGGCTTCGGCTTCCTGTCTGATCCCGCCGGCTTCGGCATCGGCGAAAGCCTGCTGCCCTTCGATTCCGCCGACAGCACCCTGTGGGCGCTGGCCGCCGGGCTGGCCAACACGCTGCGCGTGGCACTCCCGGCAATCGTCTTCAGCACCCTGCTCGGCACGCTGATCGGACTCGGCCGGCTATCGCCCAACCTGCTGCTGCGCGGACTGTGCGCCGTCTATGTCGAGACGCTGCGCAACGTGCCCTTGCTGCTGCATTTGCTGGCCTGGTACTTCGTCGTGACCGACCTGCTGCCGCCGGCCAGCGACGCGCTGCAGCTTGCGCCGCATGTCTTCCTCGGCAAGAGCGGTCTGGCGCTACCCTGGCCGGGCGGCGACAGCGGGCTGTTCGACCTGCCGGCGCGTGGCGAAATGGGCATCGTCGGCGGCGCGGTGCTGACGCCGGAATTCCTTGCCCTGTTCCTCGGCTTGACGCTCTACACCGCAGCCTACGTCGCCGAAACCGTGCGCGCCGGGATCCAGTCGGTGCCGCGCGGCCAGAGCGATGCCGGGCTGGCGCTGGGCCTGACGCGGGCCCGGTTGTTCCGCCTGGTGCTGCTGCCGCAAGCCCTGCGCAGCATCATCCCGCCGCTGACCAACCAGCATCTGAGCCTGACCAAGAATGCCTCGCTGGCGGTCGCCATCGGCTATCCCGATCTGGTGTCGGTCGCCAACACCACGCTGAACCAAACCGGCCGCGCCGCCGAATGCATCGCGCTGATCATGGCCGTGTACCTGATCCTGTCGATACTCACCGCCTGGCTCAGCGCCTGGCTGGAGCGCCGCACCGGGCGCTGGGCGGAGCGCTGATGAATCGCGTCGCGACAACCCGGGCCTGGCTGCGGCGCAACCTGTTTTCCGATGTCTTCAGCGGCCTGACGACCCTGCTGCTGTTGGCCGGCGGGGTTCACTGGCTGCCCGGACTGATCGACTGGGTGCTGCTGCAAGCCGTGTTCACGCCCGACGCCGCTGCATGCGAGGCGGTTGATCATGCGGGGGCCTGCTGGGGCGTGGTGGCCGAGAAGTACCGTTTCATCCTGTTCGGCCGCTACCCCTACGCCGAACAGTGGCGCCCGCTGCTGGCCACCACCTTGCTGCTGCTGGTGATTGTCGCCAGCGGTCTGCGCCTGCTGGCGTGCGGGCCGCTGCTGGCGGCCTGGCTGCTGGCCCTGCCCGCCTTCTTCGTGCTGATGGGCGGCGGATACTTTGGCCTCACCGCAGTGGGCAGCGATCTGTGGGGCGGCTTGCCGCTGACGCTGCTGCTGGCGACCATGGGCATGCTGCTGGCGTTGCCGCTGGCGGTTCTGGTGGCGCTGGGCCGGCAATCCAGCCTGCCGCTGCCGCGCGCTCTATGCACGGTGTATGTCGAGCTGGTGCGCGGCGTGCCGCTGATCTCGGTGCTGTTCCTCGCTTCCTTCCTGTTTCCCATCATCCTGCCCCAGGGTTCCTCGGTCGACGTGCTGCTGCGCGTGCAGGGCGGCATCGTGCTGTTCGCCGCCGCCTACCTGTCGGAAACCATTCGTGGCGGCTTGCAGGCAGTGCCCGGCGGCCAGCACGACGCCGCGGCGGCGCTCGGCCTCGGCCGCTGGCAGGCCATGCGCTGGATCATCCTGCCGCAGGCCTTGCGCGCCGTGATTCCATCGGTGATGAACAGCGCGGTCAGCATTTTCAAGGATACCTCGCTGGTCACCGTGGTCAGCCTGTACGAACTGACCGGCGCGCTCTCGCTGGCGCTGGCGGGCGATGCCGAATGGCGCTCCTTCCATCTGGAAGGCTACCTGTTCATCGGCCTGATCTACTGGATCGGCTGTTACGCGATGTCGCGCTTCAGCCGCACCCTGGAACTCGAAGGCGGGCTTCAGCGGAAGTCACTGCAAGGACTGGGGTGACAGGCGCGTTTCGTCGTCGGGATCTGCACACCGCTTCGCGAGCCGGTCTTCGCCTATTTATCGAAGCGCACCAGATCGCTCGGAACGACACGCAGGCGCGCCAGGCACTGTCCCTTTTCATCGGTGAACTTGTGCAGGTCGCCCATTACGCATCGATCTCCTCCGACGACCTGCACCCGCGCGATCTCCTGACAGACGATTCCTGTGAACTTGAACTCCCGGCGTTGTTTGTCGCCGGGCCTCACTGCCGTAAACCCGGTATTCGAGGACACGGTATCGTAGATCACGCCGTTCGCGCGGTACACGGAATAGTAAGGAATCAGACTGCGGATCTCGTAAGGAAAGTTGTTGGTGAGTAGAACCACGAAACGACAGCCGTTTCCGGTTTCTGTCTTGCTTTCCAGGACCAGAAGCGCCTCGCCCGCCTGACTGGGTTTGTCATTGGCCTGGTCTTTGCCGCTTGCTTGCACGTGTTGCCACGTCCCATTGTCCTTCAGCAAGATGCGCCTGCCGTCCGGTGCGGTGAGTTCGAAGTCAGCCTGCGCCATGTGTGAGAGCGCAACACCTGCGACTAAAAGAATCCTCTCGACAAGCAGCCGGCTTGATCGTTGCAGTTTCATTCGCTGAGCCTCTTTTTCGCCAATCCACGTTGCGACGAATATAGCACCGGCGCGCCTCGTTGAGGCAAGTGCGGCCGCTTGCGACGCGGCGCTATCCAGCGTGCGGCGCTTGCCGGTCGCGTTCAGACATCGAGATGCTGATACAACACCGTAGACAAATAGCGCTCGCCGAAGGACGGGATGATCACCACCACGAGTTTGCCGGCGTTGGCCGGCCGCCTGGCGACTTCCAGCGCGGCCCACACCGCGGCGCCCGAGGAAATGCCGACCAGCAGTCCTTCGTCGGTGGCCAGCTTGCGCGCGACAGTCAGGGCGTCATCGTTCTTGACGCAGACCACTTCGTCGTAGACCCTGGTGTTGAGAACCGCCGGGACGAAACCCGCGCCTATGCCCTGGAGCGGATGCGGGCCGCGTACGCCGCCCGACAACACCGCGCTGGCATCGGGTTCCACGGCAATTACCTGCACGCCCGGCTTGCGGGCCTTCAGTACCTCGCCAACGCCGGTGATGGTGCCGCCGGTGCCGATTCCCGAAACGAATATGTCGACCTTGCCGTCGGTGTCGCGCCAGATTTCCTCGGCCGTGGTCAGGCGATGGATTTCCGGATTGGCGGGATTGTCGAACTGCTGCGGGATGTAGTAGCGCGCATCCGCGGCGGCCAGGTCATCGGCCTTCCTGATCGCGCCCGGCATGCCTTCCGGCCCCGGCGTCAGGAACAGTTCGGCGCCATAGGCCTTGAGCAGCAGCCGGCGTTCCCGGCTCATGGTCTCCGGCATCACGAAGGCCATCTTGTAGCCGCGGGCCGCGGCCACCATCGCGAGACCGATGCCGGTGTTGCCCGATGTGGGTTCGAGAATGATGCTGTCGGGCTTCAGCATGCCGGCCCTTTCGGCGGCATCGAGCATGGACACGGCGATGCGATCCTTGACGCTGTGCGCCGGATTGAAGAATTCCAGCTTCAGTGCGATGGTGCCCGCATTTTCAAAACCCGGGCCCGCATTCAGCCGATTGAGGCGCACCAGCGGGGTATTGCCGATCAGTTCGGCGACGTTGTTAGCGATTTTCATTCGATCTGCTCCTGGGGAAAATGCCCGCGCTGCTCGCGGGCAGCGAGTTGACGCCGGCAGCCGATGATAAACGTTGCGGCGCGGATCGGTCTATGTGCTCGACAAAGCCCGATAGGCATCAGATCGAAGAAGCCGCCCGCGCACCCTGATCGTAGCGGCCGGACAGGGTACGCAGCAGCCGCGCCAGATCGCCGATGCGCAGATTCTCCTCCTCGGTGCCGGAAAAGCCCGGCATCAGGCAGGCCTCGCGCACCTGGCGATGGCGCTCGCACAGGGCCTGACCGGCCGCGGTAGTCGACCAAAGCACTTCCTTGCCGCGCCGATTGCCCGTCACCAGGCCAAGCCTGGCGAGCTTTTTCAGCGCGTAGGAGACGACATGGGTGTCCTCGATGTTGAGCACGAAACAGATGTCGGCCAGCTTCTTCTCGCGGCCGCGGTGATTGACGTGATGCACCACCAGGATCTCGGTCTCGGTCATGTCCTTGACACCTGCGCCGGCCATGCAACGCGTCATCCAGCGACCGAAGGCGTGGCTGGCGATGATCAGCCCGAACTCCAGCTCCGACAGTTCCGGAGACTTGTCGGAGACCAAGTGCTCCGAGGAGACGATGCGGCGCACGGCGGAGTCACCCGCGATGGGTGCGGCGGAAGCCTTGGCGGCCGCGTTCCTTGCCATGATGATGACTCCCGGTACCTGCTGGAGGAAAATATTTGAACATTTTATTGACGTTTTGTAAATGTGATGTTAACGTTCCGGTCGTTTGTTTCCTGCATAGCTTCCTTTCAACCCGCCATTCTCGTGAGGAATCCGTCGATGAAAACCCGCCTTTGCACACTCGCTGCCGCTGTCGGTTTCGGTTTCACTGCACTTCCCGCCTCGGCCCAGACCAAGTGGGACATGCCCACGGGCTATCCCGCCGCCAACTTCCACACCGAAAACATCACCCAGTTCGCCGCCGACGTAGACAAGGCCACCGCCGGCAAGCTGAAGATCACCGTGCATGCCGGCGGCTCGCTGTACAAGGCCAACGAGATCAAGCGCGCGGTGCAGGGCGGCCAGGCGCAGGTCGGCGAGATCATCTTCGGCGGTTACGCCAACGAGAATCCGCTGTTCGGCACCGACAACGTGCCCTTCCTCGCCACTTCCTACGCCGAAGCGAAGAAGCTGGCGGCGGCGCAGAAGCCGGCGATGGACGCCCTGCTGGCCAAGCAGGGACTCAAGGTGCTGTACACGGTGCCGTGGCCGCCGCAAGGAATCTATTCGGCAAAGCCGATCACCTCCGCGGCTGACCTGAAGGGCGTCAAGTGGCGCGCCTACAGCCCGCAGACCTCACGCATCGCCGAACTGGTCGGCGCCCAGCCCGTTACCATCCAGGCCGCCGAACTGTCGCAGGCACTGGCCACCGGCGCCGTAGCGGCCTTCATGACCTCAAGCGCCACCGGCTATGACGCCAAGGTATCGCCGGCGCGGAAGGTCAGGCCATCCTCGACGCCTACAAGAAGTAATCCGGGTCGATGCGACACCTCCTCGACCGGATCTACGGCGTCGCCGCCTGGGCGGCGGCGCTGTTCATGATCGGCACGCTGGCGATGATCCTGCTCTCGGTCGGCGGGCGCCTGCTGGATTTCCACATCCGCGGCACCGACGCCTACGCCGGCTACTGCATGGCGGCAGCGGCCTTCCTGGCACTGGCCCATACGCTGAAGCGCGGCGAGCACATCCGCGTGACGCTGATTCTCGATCACGCCGGTCGCCGCGGCCGGCACGCTCTGGAAATCTGGAGCCACCTCGCCGGACTGCTTTGCGCGGTCCTGCTGGCCTGGTTTGCGACGCGCCTGGCCTGGCAATCCCTCCAGTTCCATGACATCTCTCAAGGCACCGACGCGACACCGCTGTGGATTCCGCAGGCGGGCATGGCGCTGGGCAGCGTAATTTTTGCCGTTGCGATTGCCGACGAACTCGTCGCCGTGCTGCGCGGCGAAAAGCTGCGCCACCGCGCCGCGGACGGCGAACCCGTAAGAAGCGAATAGGGCACCTGCACCGTGGATCTCGCGATTACCTTGAGCCTGATCCTGGTGCTGTTCGCCCTGCTCGGCAGCGGCATCTGGATCGGGCTCGCCCTGCTCGGCGTCGGCTGGCTGGGCATGGAACTATTCACCGCCCGCGCCGCCGGCGATGCGATGGCAGTCACCATCTGGGGCGCCTCCTCGTCGTGGACGCTGACCGCGCTGCCGATGTTCCTCTGGATGGGCGAGATCCTGTTTCGCACCCGACTGTCATCGGACATGTTCAAGGGCCTCGCGCCCTGGCTGGAAAAACTGCCGGGCCGGCTGCTCCATGTCAATGTGATCGGTTGCAGCATCTTCGCCGCGGTGTCGGGCTCGTCGGCCGCCACCTGCGCCACGATCGGCAAGATCACCCTGCCCGAACTGAAAAAGCGCGGCTATCCGGAGGCCATCACCTTCGGCACGCTGGCCGGTGCGGGTACGCTGGGCCTGCTGATTCCGCCCTCGATCATCATGATCGTGTATGGCGTCGCCGCCGAGGTATCGATCGCCAAGCTGTTCATCGCCGGGGTGTTTCCCGGCATCCTGCTCGCCACCCTGTTCATGGGCTGGATCGTGGTGTGGGCCCTGCTCAATCCCGATGCCGTGCCGCCTGCCACCGAAGAAACCAGGTTCGGCCAGAAGGTCTACGCCTCACGCCACCTGATCCCGGTGGTCTTGCTGATCACGCTGGTGCTCGGCTCGATCTATGCCGGCGTCGCGACCGCCACCGAAGCGGCAGCGCTCGGCGTGGTCGGCAGCCTGCTGCTGGCCGCGGCGCAGGGCTCGCTGAGCTGGACAACCTTCCGCGAAAGCCTGCTGGGCGCCACGCGCCTGTATTGCATGATCGCCCTGATCCTCGCCGGCAGCGCCTTCCTGACGTTGTCGATGGGTTACATGGGCCTGCCGCGGCATCTCGCGGAATGGATCGCCAGCCTCGGCCTCGGCCAGTTCGGCCTGCTCTTCGGCCTGATGATCTTCTTCATCATCCTCGGCTGCTTCCTCGACGGCATCTCGATGGTCGTGCTGACCATCGCCGTGATCCAGCCCACCATCGTCGCCGCCGGCATCGACCTGATCTGGTTCGGCGTCTTCCTCGTGGTGGTCGTCGAGATGGCGCAGATCACGCCGCCGGTCGGCTTCAACCTGTTCGTCATCCAGGGCATGACCGGCAAGCAATTGCCGTGGATCGCGCGCACCGCGCTGCCAGCATTTTTTCTGATGATGGCGGCGGTCGGTCTGCTCTATGCTTTTCCAGCCATCATCACATGGCTGCCGCAGCGCATGGTGGGATGAAACCGCGCCTGCTCGATCTCGGTGACGGCGCGCTGACGCTCGAACTTGGTG
Organism: Sulfuritalea sp.; assembly: GCA_016712985.1. Classification (GTDB taxonomy): domain Bacteria; phylum Pseudomonadota; class Gammaproteobacteria; order Burkholderiales; family Rhodocyclaceae; genus Sulfuritalea. The sequence continues at coordinate 55,417 of JADJQA010000014.1, forward strand.
ACCGGATCGATGCCGCGCTCAATGCCAAAGTCATGGCTGCGCGCGATTCCCTGGTCGCCCTCAGGCTCGACGGCATCAGCGACGTGGTGCCCACCTACCGCTCGCTGACGGTGCATTTCGATCCGCTGCGGCTGGATCGCAACATGCTGGGCAGGCGCCTCCTGGAAGCCGCGCTGGCGCCGTCGCAGGAGTCGGCGCTGGCAACACGGTGGCTCATCCCCGTGGTTTTCGGCGAGGAATTCGGGCCGGACCTGGCCGAGGTTGCACGTGTCACCGGGCACAGCGAAGCGGCCGTCATCGACGCGCTGTGCGCGATCGAACTGCGCGTCTTCCTGATCGGCTTCCTGCCGGGCTTTCCCTATCTCGGCGAACTGCCGGAATGGCTGCGCCTGCCGCGACTCGCCACGCCGCGCGCCGCCGTCCCCGCCAACAGCCTTGCGATTGCAGGCGCGCAGGCCGCCGTCTACCCCTGGGCCAGTCCAGGCGGCTGGCACCTGCTGGGGCGCACGCCGGCCCGCCTGTTCGACCTGAACGACGCCACCCGTCCGGCGCTGCTGGCCCCCGGTGACACGGTACGATTCACGCCAGTCAGCCGCGACGAGTTCGACCGCCTCGCCACCGCCGTCGCACTGCGGGAGCTCGATGCGGCGCAGTGGCAGGCGAAATGATCGAGATCCTTGACTGCCCGATGCCGGTGACTGTCCAGGATGCCGGTCGTCCCGGCTACCGGCATCTTGGCGTGCCGCTGTCCGGAGCGCTCGACCCAGACTTTCTGGCCATTGCCAATGCGCTGGTGGGCAATCCGGCATCAAGCGCCGCCCTCGAACTGCGCCTGCTGGGCCTCCGGCTGCGCGCCACGGCGCCGCTGACCCTTGCGCTGGCCGGTGCCTGTTCGGCGCAGATCGAGGACGTGTCAGGCGAGCTGCGACCCGCCGCTGCCTGGGACAGCCACTCGCTGGCGCAGGGAGAGACCCTGATCGTCGGCAAGCTGCACGATGGCATCGCCTACCTGGCCTTCGCCGGCGGACTGGATCTGCCCGAGGTGCTCGGCAGCCGCTCGACCTATGTCCGCGCCGGAATTGGCGGCCTCGACGGTCGCGCCCTTAAAGCCGGCGATTGCTTGAAGGTCGGCGCCGGCACCAGGCCAAATCCGCTGCGCCTGCCGCAACCGCCGCGCCCGCCGGATGGGCCGCTGCGCATCGTCCCCGGCCCGCAGCGCGAATACTTCACCGACGACGCCTGGAGCCGCTTGCTCGGCGACGAGTTCGTCATCAGCCGCGAGGCTGACCGCATGGGCCTGCGCCTCGACGGCCCGCGCCTCGAACATGACCCGGAGCGCGGTGCCGACATCGTCTCGGATGCGGTCACGCCAGGCGTAATCCAGGTACCGGGCGACGGCCGCCCGATCATCCTGCTGGCCGACTGCCAGACCGTCGGCGGCTATCCGAAAATCGCCACGGTGATCGGCGCCGACCTGCCGCGCCTGGGGCGGGTCCTGCCCGGGCAAACGCTGCGCTTTGTCGAGGTCGGCATCGATCAGGCGCTTGCCGCGCGGCGCCAGGCGGCGAATGATCTGGCGGCATGCCTCGCCGGCATGGTGCCGAGCGGTGCGCAACTGGACCTGATTGCCCTGTACAACACCAATCTGATCGACGGAGTGATCGATGCCCGACAAGCGAATCAACCTTAACGCCGACCTCGGCGAGGGTTTCGGCCCCTGGAGCATGGGCGATGACGCCGCCATGCTGGATGTCGTCGCCTCGGCCAACATCGCCTGCGGCGGACACGCCGGCGACCCGGACGTGATGCGCCGCACCGTGCGCCTGGCACGGGAGCGCGGTGTCTCGATCGGCGCCCACCCGAGTTATCCCGACTTGCAGGGCTTCGGCCGCCGCGCCATGGCACTGTCCGCGGCCGAGCTCGAAAACCAGATCGCCTTCCAGATCGGCGCGCTGGCCGGCGTAGCGGCGCTTGAAGCGACGCGCGTCACGCACGTCAAGCCGCACGGCGCACTGAACAACCTGGCCTGCGCCGACCGGGCAGTAGCCGACACGATCTGCCGGGCGATGCGCGCGGTCGACCCGACGCTGATCCTGCTGGCCCCGGCGGCGTCGCAGTTGCTGGCGGCCGGGCGCGCCGCCGGCCTGCCGGTGGTCGAAGAAATCTTCGCCGACCGGGCCTATCTGCCCGACGGCCAACTGGTGCCACGCGCGCGGCCGGACGCCATGATCCACGGCCCGGCCGCCTGCCTCGCCCATGTCGTGGCCATGCTCGAGGCCGGTGCGCTGATTGCCGTGGACGGCACGCGCATCGCCACAGCGATCGGCAGCATCTGCGTGCATGGCGACAGCGCCGATGCGGTCGGCGTGGCGCGCCATCTGCGTGAACAACTCGGCGCGCGCTGCTACCCGATCGTGTCGCTGCCGGAGATCGCCTGACGGTTACAATCGCGTCATGAAGACGAAGACCATGATTCAGCGCGGGCCGGCACCAGCCCTCCCGCCCTCGGGCGCCGCGCCCTTGAGTACTACGCCGCTGTTGCGCGGCGACGAATTGCGGACCCTCGAAACGCGCCACGCCGACGCAACGCCGCCCTTGATGGAGCGCGCCGGCCGCGCCGCCGCGGAGTTTGCCAGGCAGTTGCTCAAGGGCAGCGAGGCGCCCGTGCTGATATTCGCCGGCCCCGGCAACAATGGCGGCGACGCCCGAGTCATGGCGCGCGTGCTCGGACAACTCGGCATTCAGACTTTCATTGTCGGCGCCGAGGGCGCGGTGCCCGCCGGCGCCTATGGGCTGGTGGTGGACGGCCTGTTCGGCATCGGGCTGGCGCGGCCGCTCGCCGGACCCTATGCCGATCTGGTGGCGCGCATCAACGCCTTTGCCGGTCCGGTGCTGGCGCTGGATGTTCCCAGCGGCCTCGATGGCGACACCGGCCGCGTGCTCGGCGTCGCGGTGCGCGCCACGCACACACTTAGTTTCATCGGCGGCAAGCCGGGGCTGTACACCCTCGACGGTCCCGATCACTGCGGCGAGGTCAGCGTCGTCGACCTCGGTCTGCGCCTCGACGAGTTCCCCGGCGCCCTGCTCGCCGTCGACGATTTCCGTGACTGCCTGAAGCCGCGCCGCAGGAACAGCCACAAGGGCAGCTACGGTTCGCTGGCCGTGGTCGGCGGCGCCGCCGGCATGACCGGCGCGGCACTGCTGGCAGCACGCGCCGGACTCAAACTCGGCGCCGGACGGGTCTTCGTCGGCCTGCTGCAAGCGCTCGCGGTCGATCCGCTGCAAGCTGAATTGATGCTGCGTGCGCCCGACGATGCGCTGGCGCAGGCAACGGCGGCCGTGGTTGGACCCGGCCTGGGCGCATCCGACGCGGCCGTCGAGATTCTTCGTCGCTTGTTGTCCCCCAAATCCGACACTGTCCCAGGCGATGCCGCTTCGCATGGCGTTCCCTTGCTGCTCGATGCCGACGCGCTGAACCTGCTGGCCGCCCATCCGGTGCTGGCCGCGCAGGTCGCCCGTCGCGCCGCACCGACCCTGATCACGCCGCATCCGGCCGAAGCCGCGCGACTGCTGGCCAGCGCCACCGACGAGGTGCAGGCCGACCGCGTCGGCGCGGCGCTGGAACTGGCGCGACGCTTCAAGGCCCACGTCGCGCTGAAGGGCTGCGGCACGGTGATCGCCCATCCCGACGGTCGCTGGCGCATCAATGCCACGGGCAACCCGGGGCTGGCCTCGGGCGGCAGCGGCGATGTCCTCGCCGGCATGGCCGGCGCGCTGCTGGCGCAGGACTGGCCGGCCGCGGCTGCCTTGTCCGCGGCGGTCCTGCTGCATGGCGCCGCAGCCGATGTGCTCGCTGCTGCCGACGCCGGCCCGATCGGCACCACCGCCGGCGAGTTGATCCCCGTCGCACGCACCCTGCTGAATCGCCTGATCGCATCCGTCGAGCCCTCATGAGGGAACCTGAAGCGGCCGTTCGGGCCGAGCTTGTCGAAGCCCGCCGTACCCGCATGAGGAACCCTGAAGCCGCCGTCCGTGCTGAGCCTGTCGACGCCCCGCGCGCGCCTCGACAACGCCGTGCGCGGCGCAAGTTCCGCTTCGCGGGCCGGCTTCAGGAAGAGCGCCCAGGCAACAATGCCTGAAGCCCGGCCATTTATCGGCATCCTGTTGATGCTCGGCGCAGGCCTGTGTTTTGCCGCGCTCGACGCCACCTCCAAGCACTTGACGCAGACCTTTCCGGTGCCCATGCTGGTCTGGGCGCGCTACACGGTGCACCTGCTGCTGATGCTGGTCTTTCTCGGGCCGTCGATGCGCGCCAAACTGATCGACACGCAGCGCCCGCTCGCGCTGACCGCAAGGGCACTGATGCTGGTCGGCACCACGGGCTTTGCGATGGCCGGGATTGCCATCATGCCGCTGGCCGAGAGCACCGCCTTCCTGTTCATCACGCCGCTGATCGTGGTGATACTGGCGAGTTGGCTGCTCAGGGAATCCGTCACGCCCGGACGCTGGATCGCGATCGTCGTCGGCTTTGCCGGCGCGCTGCTGATCGCGCGCCCTGGCGGCGCACTGTCGCTGCAGGGCATCGTACTGATGTCGCTGGCGGCCGCCTGCTACTCGATATACCAGGTCCAGACGCGGCAGATGTCGTTGAGCGAAAACACCGTCACGATGCTGTTCTACACCGCGCTGGTCGGCACCGTGTCGATGTCGCTGGCGGCGCCGCTGTACTGGGGCGGCCCGATGCCCAATGCATGGCAGGGACTGGCCATCGCCTCTCTGGGCATCTACGGCGGCACCGGGCACCTGCTGATGACCCGCGCCTTTCGTCACGCCGAGGCCTCGACGCTGTCACCATTCCTGTATGCCCAGTTGATCTGGGCCACGCTGCTCGGCTGGCTGTTCTACGATCACCTGCCCGATCCGCTTTCGGTCGCCGGCATGGCCGTGATCGCCGGCAGCAGCCTGTCGATCGCGCTCTCGGAACGCTTCAGGCAGGCAAAGGATAGGGATACAGCATGTTGAGCGCCGTGCTGCGGCCGTCGGCCTGCACCATCCGCACATGCTCGCGGCGGAACTCGCGGGCGTGGCGCAAGCCGCAACTGTGGGCGATCATGTCGATTTCCTTGTTCATGTTCAGGCAGTAGTTCGCCACCCGCTCGAACTTTTCGTCCACCACCAGGCCGCCTTGCAGGTGCGGGTTGTGCGTCGTGATGCCGGTCGGGCAGGTGTTGGTGTGGCAGCGCAGGGCCTGGATGCAACCCAGCGCAAACATGAAGCCGCGCGCACTGTTCACGAAATCGGCGCCGCAAGCCAGGGCCCAGGCGGCCCGCGCCGAGGTCACCAGTTGACCTGCGGCCATGACCTTGACCCGGTCCTTGAGGCCCGCCTCGATCAGCGCATCCACCACGCGCGGCAAAGCCTCTTCAATCGACAGCGACATGTGGTCCGCCAGGGCCTGCGGCGCCGCGCCCGAGCCGCCCTCGCCGCCATCGACCGCGATGAAATCCGGTGCATCGGCGATGCCGCGCCGGGCCACGGCCTCGGTCAGCAGGTTCATGAACTGCCAGCCGCCGATGGCCGTCTTGAGGCCCACCGGCTTGCCGGTGAACTCGCGCACGCGCAGCACCAGGTCGAGCAACTGGTCCATGGTGGCGATTTCCGGATGGCGGTTGGGCGAGAGCGAATCGATGCCCTCGGGAATGCCGCGAATGCGGGCGATCTCCGCCGTCACCTTGCCGCCGGGCAAGACGCCGCCCTTGCCGGGCTTGGCGCCCTGCGACAGCTTGATCTCGAAGGCACGCACCGATTCGTGCGCGGCGATCTCGCGCAGTTTGGCGTCGGACAGCCGGCCCTGTTCGTCGCGCACCCCGTACTTGGCAGTGCCGATCTGCATGATGACGTCACAGCCGCCCTCCAGATGATAGGGCGACAGGCCGCCTTCCCCGTATCGATCCAGCAGCCCGCCCTTGCCGCCCCGCGCGACAGTGCCTGCACCGCCGGCTTCGAGATCGCGCCGAAGCTCATGCCACTGATATTGACGATGGATCGGGCAATGAAGGGCCTGGCACAAAACCCCTCGCCGATCGGCAGCGGCGGCGTCGGCAGGCGTTCGTCCTCGAGCACGGCAAACGGCGCATTGACGAAGATCAGCGCGCCGGGCTCGTGGAGGTTGTAGGTCGAGCCGAAGCCCAGCACGCCCCCTTCGTTCTTGGCCATCCGATAGACCCAGGACCGCGTCGAGCGATCGAAGGGGCGCTCTTCGCGATCGTTGAGAAAAAAGTACTGCCGGAAGTACTCGCCGAGTTCCTCGAAAAAGTAGCGCAGGTGGCCTACCAGCGGATAGTTGCGCAGGATCGCGTGCTTCTTCTGGGTGATGTCCTTGAGGTAGAAATAGACCACGAGTACAACCACGGCGAGCGCCAGCAGCACGCCGAGACTGACGGAGAACATGCTGAGCATGAGAACCACACCTCCGGTGCTAGAATCGATCGGACCTGAACTTCGAGCATCAACATATCATGGAACTCCCGCTTCAGCTTGCCGCCGAGGTACAGCGCAACGTGCTCGCCGCCCTGGTCGAGGACATCGGCGGCGGCGACCTGATGGCGCTGCTCACTTCTGCCACGCGGCGTTCGCAGGGCACCGTGACCAGCCGTGAAGAGGCCGTTCTCGCCGGTACGGCCTGGTTCGACGCCTGCTTCCACCGTCTCGACCCGCTGGCGGCGATACGCTGGCGCGCACATGATGGCGAGCGAATTGCCGCCGGCCAGACGCTGTGCGAAATCGAAGCCAGCACCCGCGCCCTGCTCACCGCCGAGCGCGCCGCGCTGAACTTCCTGCAACTGCTGTCCGCCACAGCCAGCGCCACCCGCCTCTACGTCGATGCCATCGCCGGCACCGGCGCGCGCATCGTCGACACGCGCAAGACCCTGCCCGGCCTGCGCCTGGCGCAGAAATACGCCGTCACCTGCGGCGGCGGCAGCAACCACCGTCTCGGCCTCCATGACGGAATATTGATCAAGGAAAACCACATCATGGCCGCCGGCGGTGTCACCGCCGCGCTGCAGCAGGCACAAGCAATCGGCCGCAATGATGTCTTCATCCAGATCGAGGTCGAGACCCTGGAACAACTCGCCGAAGCCCTCGACGCCGAGGCGCGCATGATCCTGCTGGACAACATGGACCTGGCCCGGATGCGCCAGGCCGTCGGCTTCACCGCCGGACGCGCCGAGATCGAAGCCTCGGGCGGGATAAGCCTGGAAACCGTGCGCGCGATCGCCGAAACCGGCGTCGATCGAATCTCCGTGGGCAGCCTGACCAAGGACGTGCGCGCCGTCGATCTCTCGCTGCGGCACAGCGAAGGGTGATCTGCTAGAATTCGCGCCCTGTTGCGGCGGCAATGCCCGGCAGGAACTTCAGCGGAGAGGTGGATGAGCGGTTTAAGTCGCACGCCTGGAAAGCGTGTTTAGGATAATATCCTAACGAGGGTTCGAATCCCTCCCTCTCCGCCACACATGTCATATAAGCCTATAGTTCTATTCGCGCCGTGGGGGCCACGCATCGAGATCGCGAAGCGTCATCGATCGCAGGTGTTGGCGAATGCGTACGCCAATCTGCGGGTCAGTTGATAAGGCTTCAACTTGCTCTTCCACGAGTCGCAAGGGAAAGTGCTCAAGCGTGTCAATGATGCGCCGCAGATAGCGGCGCGTGGAACTGGAGCCTTTGACGCGACGGAGTTCCGACGAAAGCGCGTGCACGGTCGCGGCGACCGGAAACGACGCAAGGGCTTCGGCTATCACGGTGAGGCGCGCGTAGTCGTCCGGGTAGTATCGCAGGAGGCCAAGCAGGAACACTCCTGCCTCGACGCGCCCGGCATGGCTCATCGATCTGAGTAGTGAGCAGCCCGAACGAAACTTGACATCGTCTGGCGAGACAGCTTGCAGCAGAATGGAGTCGATCGGGACTCGGGCCAGGTCAATCCCTTGCTCGGTCAGCCATGTAGCTACGATGCCGGGAGGCTTGGTCGTTGTCATGCTGCTCACACGCCTTGGGCGGACCGAATTCGGCGCTGCCGGCGACTTGGTTCCTTGGCGCGAGTTCTCCGGGTGATGGCGCGAGCCAGGATGGCGTCGCCTTCTTCGATGAACGCCATGATTTCGTTGATGGCTTCGTCGCTCGCGAGTCCGAGGCCGAATTGCGCGGCGAGGTAGCAAAAGGCAAATGCGATATGTGGGTCGTCCAGCGCCACGCCGACTTGCTCTTTCGAGGCGACGTAGCTGCATAACGCCGCTTCTGTTGTGGCTTCAGCCTGTTGTTCGGGAAGGCCGCGAAACTTGAGCGCAACTCGTGGCGCCATATGGAACAGAAGACTCTCGTCCGGCTCCATGCCTTGTGATCGCATGAATGGTAGCGCCTCGTACGCGTCGGCATAGGCATCGGCGATCTCGTTTAGCCATTCTGCGGGAGTTCGAGGAAGGGGGTGCATGGCAGGGTTCAGTGAGGTGGCAATCTGTTTGAGGCGCGCGATGTTGCTCGTTCGCAGTTCTGCGTTGTCATCCAGTTTCATCGATCACATTTACATCTTCGATACCAGGGACTCCATCTTCTTGATCACCGCCACGATGTTGCTTGCCGTTGCCTTTTCATAGGTACCAGCCACCGCGTGGAGCGCCTTGATCAGATACGTGACGGCCTCAGAGTTACCGTAGCCCTCTTCAATTTGAATCTCAATGGCGTTCCCTATGCTGCCGAGGCGCCTTAGCTCGAATCTCGAAAGACCTGTTTTTTCCAACTGTCTCGATAGCGCCATGAATGCTTTTGCGCCTTCCAAGTCATAGCTCATGGTTACCTCCGTTTGGCTCGTGGGTTTGAACGCTTTCCATTTCAGATTCCATTTGGATTGCAGGGAGTCCGATCTCCCGGCGGGTCCATGCGCGGACAGGCAGACCTTCGCCAGCTCGTTTTGATCGAAATCCATGAGGTTCCAGGAAATGATCGTGACGATATGCGCTTTGGAGCGCTTGCACGCCGCGACCGCAGCGGCAGCAACGTGACGATCCTTTGCATCGGTTTGGGGAACAGGGGTTCGTGATGGCGGTAGTGGCTGATCAAGGCATCGCCCTCCGCTTGATCCATCAGCGTGCGCACCTGCTCCGGAACGCTGCGAGCAATACCGTAATCGCGCTCGACATTGCGCATCCGCTCTTCGTGGATTTCCTGCGTCCAGTACGCACGAATCGCACCTCCTGCCGCCAGCCGCATGAAGAGTCTCGCTGCGCTGCCGGATAAAGAACACAGGCGTCCAGCACGACAACCGGCGGCATGGTCAATAGCCAAGGCGGTGGCGTTGCGATAGCGCGGCCAGATCCTTCAACACAGGCTCTCTCTGGGCGTCTCTTGCACGCTTGTATTTGAGCACGGCAGCCCGGGAGACACGGCGGTGGCGACCGACCTTGGGCAGTTGGGGATTTGTCCCAGTTCGAGCAACTTGACCAGATGCGGCCGCGATACATTGAGGACATCAGCGGCCTCCTGGGTCGTCATGGCCGCATCGTCTTCGACGATCCGAACCTGCTTGCCGGCGAGAAGGAGTTCTGTTGTCTGCTCGATGACACCCGTCAATGAATCGACCAGGTCCGTCAGCGCTTCGGGAGAAGTCTTCCCTGTTGCAGCACGACGGGCAGCAGAAATCACGGCACGCGCAGATTTTTCGCAGGCTCCGCGCAGCGCAGGGGTCGTTTTGGCAGGCAGATGAGTAGCAGTAGTTGCGCGCATGATGATTCTCCAATCGCTTTTCAGAGTTTCGATTATATACATTTATTCGAAACATCTCCGACCTGCTTGCCAGCAATGCAATGACAGCGGTGCAGCGAAGACTGGGCCTGCACATGGCTTACGCCTTACCTGCCTTGACCAGCTCAAGCAACAGTTGCCTTGCCAGGACTTCCGGCTCCATCGTGCCAACTGCGCTTGCTGTTGCCAGCCTTGCGAGTGGCAACGGTGAGGGATCTTTCCTGCCACCCAGTAGGTTGCCTTGTGTGTTTCGCCATCAAACTCGCAAGTGATGGGGTGGCGGGCTGGCAGCTTTGTGTCCATGAAGCGATTATCGACGATTTGTTGAATGCGCGGCAGCAGTTCGACCCTGTTGGCTTCGCGCTGGGCCACCTGTACGAGCGCGTCTCCAGCAGCATCAGGCCCGCTCCGGCGATCTCCCAAAGAAACATCGGTGCAGCCGCAAGGCCGCACCCCTCCAGCATGCATCGCGGGAACTGTTCGCCAGCGCACAGACCGGCCGCCCGAAACTCGGGACACTGACTTCGTCCTTCTCAACAGAGGTAAGCCGAATGAATGCCCTGACAACCCCGGTTCGCCCGAGCGCGATCCTGAAACTGATTTGCTCCGCTACAGCCTTGATCCTCGTATCCGCTTGCGACAGTCGCCCTCCAGACACACTGGCAACCGCCCCCGTCGCCACCAGCGTCGGTACGAAAATCGACGACGGCATCGTCACGGCCAGGGTCAAGTCCGCGCTGCTCGCCGACGCGGACGTCAAGAGCTTCGATCTCAAGGTCGAAACACGCAAAGGCGAAGTCATGCTGAGCGGGTTTGTCGGCAACCAGGCCCATGTGGACCGCGCGATCCTGGTGACACGCGGCGTCGAGGGCGTTCAGCTTGTCACCAACAACATGACCCTGAAGGACGGGCCGGCAACCATAGGCAATACCGTCGATGACGGAAAACAATCACCGCCAAGGTCAGATCCGCCCTGCTGGGTGATCCGGCCATCAAGAGCTTCGATATCGCCGTCGTCACGCGCAAGGGCGAAGCGCAGCTCAGTGGCTTTGTCGATAGTCAGACCCAGATTGACCGCGCCAGCGAACTCGCCCGCGCGGTGGAAGGCGTCAAATCGGTCGCCAATGAAATGAGCGTCAAGAAATAGTTCCTTTAGTCCGCTTCCGTCAATCCCAGAGAGGTACCGCAATGCTCTACACAGTCGCAGTCGTTCTGCTCATCCTGTGGCTTCTCGGACTGGTCACTTCATACACCATGGGCGGATTCATCCATATACTCATCGTGGTTGCCATCGTCGCTGTGCTGCTGAGAATCATCAGCGGCCGGCAAGTCCCTTTGACAAATCCGGCGTTTTGCCTGGGCAAGCGCAGGTCGGTCTGCCGCCGCCGGTAGGCCATTTTTGGGAAAGTCAGCCATGTCTGAAACAGCAAGCCATGTCACCGGTGAAAACCCTGCCGGCACCACTAATGGCATTATCGAAGCACGGGGTCCGGACGGCTTGCTCAAGGCAGCGGCCTTGCAGAGCGCAATCCTCAACAGCGCCAGCTTCGCGATTATCGCCACCGATGACCAAGGCATCATCCAGTTGTTCAATATCGGCGCCGAGCGCATGCTGGGTTACGCGGCCGACGAGATGGAACCAACGGACCCCGCCCACATTTCCGATCCCTTGGATGTGATAGCGCGCGCCGTAGTGTTGAGCCGCGAGCTTGGCACCTCGATTCCGCCGGGCTTGAGACCCTGGTCTTCAAGGCCGCGCGCGGCATCGAAGACATTTACGAGATGAGCTTCATCCGCAAGGACGGCAGCCGCTTGCCGGTGCTCCTGTCGGTCACGGCGCTGCGCGGTACCGACGACGCAGTCATCGGCTATCTGCTGGTCACCACCGACAACTCCGCGCGCAAGCAGGCTGAAGAGCAACTGAGATGGTCCGAGGAGAGCTTCCGCCTGATGGTGGAAAGCGTCGACCATGCGCTTGTGATGCTTGACCCGGAGGCTGCGTGCTGAGCTGGAATGCCGGAGCGCGGCGGCTCAAGGGCTATATCGCGGAGGAAATCGTCGGCCAGCATTTTTCCCGGTTCTATCCGCCTGAAGACATCGATCGCGGCACGCCGCAGCAGGACCTGGACCTCGCCACAGCCACGGGACGCCGGAGCCAAAGGTTGGCGCATGCGCAAGGACGGTTCGACCTTCTGGGCCAGCGTGATCCTTACGGCGATCCGGGACCCGGCCGGCAATCTGCGTGGCTTTGCCAAACTGATCAAGGACATGACAGAGATCCGGCAGGTCGATGCTGAAATGGCAAACGCCAGATCGATGGCGGAGAAAGCTGCCATTGCCAATGCCGATTTTTTGTCCGACATGGGCCATGAGCTGCGCACCTCGCTCAATGCAATGCTCGGCTTTGCGCAACTGATGGAATCCGATACGCCGCCGCCGACACCCGCGCAGAAGAAAACATCGCGAAGATTCTGCAGGCGGGGCTGGTATCTGCTGGAGCTGATCAACGAAATCCTCGATCTGGCAATGCTCGACTCGGGCGGCTGGCGTGGTCGCTTGAGCCGATGTCGCTGGCCGACGTCATGCTCGAATGCCGGAGCGCCGTCGAACCGCAGGCGCAGAAGAGCGGCATCCGCATCAGCTTTCCCGAGATCGACCGTCATTGCTTCCATCAAGGCCGACCATACGCGAGTCAAGCAGGTGCTGATCAACCTGCTGTCCAACGCGATCAAGTACAACCAGGTGGGGGATCGGTGCTCGTGGAATGCGGCGAGAAGGCGTCGCAACGCCAGACTGAATGCGGCGAGGCGTGCCGCAACGCCTGCGCGTCAGCGTCACCGACACCGGCCCCGGGGTTGTCGCCGGAACAACTGGAGCAACTGTTTCGCCCCTTCAGTCGCGTCGGCCAGAAACCAGCGCCGAGACAGTCGCCGGGATCGGCCTGGTCGTGCCAAGCGGCTGGTCGGACTGATGGGCGGTGCGATGGGCGTCGAAAGCACCGTCGGCGAAGGCAGCGTGTTCTCGGATCGAACTGGTCCTCGCCGCCGCGCCGCAACTTGTCGAGGACGAGGCCGAATCAGCGCTTCCGGCCCCGCCGCCCGGAACCGGCATCGCGCCACGCACCCCTGCTGTATGTCGAAGACAATCCGGCCAACCTGCAACCGGTCGAGCAAATCATCGCGCGCCGCCCCGACATGTGTCTGCTGGAGCGCCAGGA
>JADJQA010000015.1 GCA_016712985.1 Sulfuritalea sp.
ATCTGCCATGAGTCCGGCGGTCAGTTTCCCGGCGCTGCTGCAGCGCTTCTTTACGGGTCGGCTGATGCAGCAGCGCCGGGCCAGTCCGCATACGATCGCATCGTATCGGGACACCTTCCGTCTGCTGCTGCGCTTTGCCCAAGGGCAACTCGGCAAAGCGCCGACACAGTTGGCTTTCGAACAAGTCGACGCGCCGTTGATCGTTGCATTTCTCGACGATCTCGAGCGCAACCGCGGCATCACAGCCCGCAGTCGCAACCTGCGGCTCACGGCGATCCGCTCGTTCTTCCGCTACGCCGCTTTCGAGGCTCCCGCTCATGCAGAACAGATCCAGCGAGTACTCGCCATTCCCAGCCAGAGATTTACCCGCGCCCAGGTCGGTTTCCTGACTCGCCCGGAGATTGACGCGTTGCTGGCGGCGCCCGATCGGCACAGTTGGTCCGGGCGTCGCGATCATGCTCTCCTCCTGGTGGCGATTCAAACCGGATTGCGTTTGTCCGAAATCACTGACGTGCACCGGGATGCGGTGTTTCAAGGCACTGGCGCTCACATTCGCGTGCTGGGCAAGGGCCGCAAGGAACGTGCAATCCCGCTGACTCGGCAGACCGCGGCTGTTCTGAAAGACTGGCTGCAGGAGATCCCCGGCAACGCCGACGCGACGGTGTTCCCGAATGCCCGTGGCACCCGCTTGAGCGCCGATGGGATGCAATATCTTCTCGCCAAGCACGTCGCGGTGGCCGCCCAGCGCTGTCCATCGCTGGCGACCAAGCGCGTCACGCCGCATGTGCTCCGACATACCACCGCCATGGAGTTGTTGCAGGCCGGCGCCGAGCGTGCCGTGATTGCATTGTGGCTCGGTCACGAGTCCGTCGAAACTACGCAGATCTATCTCGACGCAAACCTCGCCATCAAAGAGCAAGTGCTGGCCAAAGTCATGCCACTCGATGTCGCCTTTGTCCGCTATCGACCGGATGACCAGCTACTGGCCTTCCTCAACGAGTTGTAAGAAGGGAAGCCCTGGACTATGCCGACAAAGCTGCCGTCAATTGCGCGACTCCAGCCGCACAGTTGCCTGGACTCGGCATAGTCCGGAACTCGGCATAGTGCCGCCTATGCCGATCACGGCATAGGAGGCACTCCTTCGCCACCGACCTGCTCGTGAGCGGCTACGACATCCGCACCGTGCAGGAACTATTGGGCCATTCGGACGTTTCCACGACGATGATCTACACCCACGTCCTCAATCGCGGTGGGCGAGGAGTGGTCAGTCCCATCGACAGAATGGGACTGACGTGAAGCACTGCTTCACGAACGACGAGCGGGCGAGCTGTGCAAAAGCGAGCCCCTGGCAATCGACGACCCGCCTGGTGCGATACCCGTTCCTTGGTATGCTTGCTGTCATCGTCAAGGGAACCGGCATGAAACCTTACGCTTTCGGGTTGGCCGCCTTCGCTCTGTTGGCCCAGGCATCCGGCGAGGATGCCGCCGCCAGTGCCAGGGCGCAGCTCGGCCGCCTGCTGTTCTTCGATGCCACCCTGTCCGAGCCGGCCGGCCAGTCCTGCGCCAGTTGCCACGATCCCGCTGCCGCCTTCACCGATCCGGACAGGACCAGGCCGACCTCGAAAGGCGTGCACCGCGAGCGCTTCGGTAACCGCAACGCGCCCTCGGCGATGTACATGGCCTTCTCGCCCGCCTTCCATTTCGACAAGGCGGAAAGACACTACGTCGGCGGCCAGTTTTGGGACGGACGCGCCACGACGCTGGAGGAACAGGCCAAAGGCCCCTTCCTCAACCCGGTCGAGATGGCCAACCCCAACAAGCGCGCGGTGGTGGAGAAGGTGCGGCGCGCGGACTACGCCGGCCAGTTCGACTCCAGCTTCGGCCAGGGGTTCTCGACGACACCGACCGCGCCTACGACGCCATCGCCTCCGCCATTGCCGCCTTTGAGCGCACGGCGGAGTTCCAGCCCTTTGCGTCGAAGCACGACGCCTGGCTGCAGAGCAAGGCAACGCTGACCGCGCAGGAACTGCGAGGCCTGCGGCTCTTCAACGACGAGAAAAAGGGGAATTGCGCGGCCTGCCATCCCAGCCAGCGGCGCCCCGACGGCGGCCAGCCATTGTTTACCGACTTCACCTACGACAACCTCGGCGTGCCAAGGAATCCGGACAATCCTTTCTACGCGCTGGGAAAGGCCTACAACCCGCGTGGGACAAAGTTCGTGGACAAGGGGCTGGGCGGTTTCGTCAAGAAACGCGGCGAGGACGGAAAGTTCAAGGTGCCGACGCTACGCAACATCGCACTGACCGCGCCCTACATGCACAACGGCTACTTCCAAAACCCTGCGCGGCGTGGTGGCCTTCTACAACGATCGCGACGTGCGTCCCGCCTGCAAGGGCGAGGCAACCGAAGCTGTGGCGCTCGCGCGTGGCTGCTGGCCAAAGCCGGAGCTGGCCCGCAACGTCAACAAGGAAGAACTCGGCCGACTCAAGCTGACCGAACAGGAGGTCGACGACATCGTCGCCTTCATGGAAGTGCTGACCGACGGCTATCGCCCGTGAGCGTCGCCGTCCCCAATCGCGGCCTCGAGGAAACCAGGTTCCGCGCCCCGGCTTGCTTGCCTTGTGCAGCCCTGGTCATGAGATCGGCAAAGTCATCGGGGAAATTTGCTCCCTCCGGCATTTGGCCGAAGACGGGAATCTGGCACAGCCAGACGGGCCTGGCCGTAGCGCGCCAGACCCTCCAGCACCAGGTTGTCGATCAAGCGACAGGGCGGGCTCAGGTGCGGCGCCAGTTCGGCCGCCGCACCGCCCGAGAGCAGGCAAACGGCCTCCCTCCCGAGCGTCACGCGCTGGCGCTCGATCGCGCCGAGCGTGGCGTGGATCGCGCCGCTGACGATGGCGTCGTCGGTGTTGGTCGGCTGTTCCCGGTATTGGCCGGCGGCGTTCGGCAGATCGGCGGTGTTGCGGGCCAGCGCGGTGCGCATCAGGGTGAGGCCGGGCAGGATCAGGCCGCCGCGGAACCGGCCGCTCGCCTCCAGCAGGTCGATGGTCGTGGCGGTGCCGGCCATCACCACCACCGATGGCCCGACATGAAGGGCGTGGGCCGCTATCAGCGCCGCCCAGCGATCAGCGCCCAACTGTTCCGGGGTGTCGTAGGCGTTTGTCACCCCGCAGGCGGCGGCGGAGCTGGTCAGCCAATCGAGCGGAAGAGCCAGTCTGCCGGCAAGGGCTTCGACGCGCAGTCGCATTGCTTCACCGGCGACATTGCAGGCGACGATGCGCGTTGCCCTTTCAGGGAGTTCGGCGACCAGATCATCGAATGCGTCATGGTTCAGCACCCGTTGCAGGCGCCAGCCGCTGCCGTCGTGGAGCCCGCACTTCAGGCGTGAGTTGCCGGCGTCAAGACAAAGCATCATGGTCGCTGCTCAAACCGGCCGCAGCGAGACTTCGCCGGAAAGAATCCGCTCGACGCGGCGATCGACTTCCAACAGCAGCGCACCGTCGGTATCCACACCGCGACAGATTCCCTCGCTGGGGGGGCCGAAATCGGACGACAGGCGCACCGGGACATTCTGGTAAGCATGACGCGCCAGCCACTCGCTGCGAATCGCGGCGAAGCCCTGGGTGGCAAAGGTATCCAGCGTGGCCAGCAGTTCGCCAAGCAAGGCGGCCAGCACCTCATTGGCATCCACCGCGACGCCCGGTGCACCAATCGCCGCCGATGTGGCGCGCACGTCCTCCGGCAAGCCGGCCGGCAGTCGCAGATTGACGCCGATGCCGATCACGGCGGAGTAGGGGGCGTCGCCAACCAGCTCAACCAGAATGCCGCCCAGCTTGCACCCCTGCTTGAGGATGTCGTTGGGCCATTTGAGCGCCGTCTCGCCGGCGCCGACTCTTTCCAGGGCGCGGGCGACGGCGACGCCGACAGCGAGGGAAAGGCCGGCCGGCGCGGTGCCTGGGGCAAACCGCCAGAGCAGCGAAAACGTCAGGCTGTCGCCGGGATTGGCGAACCACGTGCGACCGCGCCGGCCGCGGCCCGCGGTCTGCTCTTCGGTGACGACAACGGTGCCGGAAGGCGCGCCGGCTTCAGCGCGGCCGAGCATCACGGCGTTGGTCGAATCGCAGCGGGGCAGGACCTCTATATCGAAGCGGCGCGCGGCAAGCCCAAGCCTCCCGGCAATCTCGGCAACGGCGATAGGCATGCTCAGGTCTGCTAGGCGTCCGTCTTGATTTCGTCCAGGCCGAGTTCCTGGATCTTGCGCGTGATGGTGTTGCGGCCGATGCCGAGCAGTTGCGCGGCATCGATGCGGCGTCCTCCGGTGGCATTGAGGGCGCGGCGAATCAGCGTGGCTTCGAACTGGCGCGAGAGCTGGGTGAACACTTCGCCGGGCGCGGCGCCGAGCAGCCGGTCGGCTTCGCTGGCCAGAGCGACACTCCAGTTGGTGGACGGATCGGGACGCGCGGAGTTGTCCAAGCCGTCGCGCAGCTCGGCGGGAAGATCGGGAGTATCCACGCTTTGCCCCGGTGCCATCACGGTCACCCAGTGGCAGAGGTTTTCCAGTTGGCGGACGTTGCCGGGAAAATCCAGTCCCTGCAGGTACTTGAGCGCGGCATCGGTGAGGTATTTGGGTTCGCCGCCGATTTCCTGGGCGCTTTTTTGCAGGAAGTGTTTTGCCAGCAGCGGGATGTCGTCGCGGCGCTCGCGCAGGGGCGGCAGGCGCAGGCGGATGACGTTGAGGCGGTGGAACAGGTCTTCGCGGAACAGGCCTTCCTTGACGCGGCCTTCAAGGTCCTGATGGGTAGCGGCGATCACGCGCACGTTGGCCTTGACCGGCTGGTGGCCGCCGACCCGGTAGAAGTCGCCATCGGAGAGCACGCGCAACAGCCGGGTTTGCAGTTCCGCCGGCATGTCGCCGACCTCGTCGAGGAACAGCGTGCCGTTGTTGGCCTGCTCGAAGCGGCCGGCCACGCGCGAGGTGGCGCCGGTGAAGGCTCCCTTTCTCGTGGCCGAACAGCTCCGATTCGAGCAGATCGCGCGGAATCGCTGCGGTGTTGATGGCGATGAAAGGCGCATCTTTGCGCGGACTGTGGCGATGCAGCGCGCGCGCGACGAGCTCCTTGCCGGTACCAGATTCGCCGTTGATCAGCACGGTGGCGTGGGATTGGGAGAGCCGGCCGATGGCACGAAAGACTTCCTGCAAGGCAACGCCCTGACCAAGGATCTCGGGCACCGCGCTGACTTCTTCAGGCGCACCGCCATGGTGCGGCACTTGGGCGATGGCCCGGCGCACCAGATCCACGGCCTGATGAACATCGAAGGGCTTGGGCAGGTATTCGAAAGCTCCGCCCTGAAACGACGCCACGGCGGAATCGAGGTCCGAATAGGCCGTCATGATGATGACCGGCAGATCGGCATGCTGGGCTTTTACCTTGCGCAGCAGATCAAGGCCGCTGCTGCCGGGCATGCGAACGTCGGAGATCAGTACCTGGGGCGTCAGGCCGGCGTCCAGCGCCGCCAGTGCTTCGTCGGCCGAACCGAAGCACTTCGCCGGAATATTCTCGCGACCGAGGGCTTTTTCCAGCACCCAGCGGATCGAGCGGTCGTCGTCGATGATCCAGACAGCGTTCATGCCGCGCACCCGGTTGCCGTCGCAATCCCGAATGCGGCTGACAACCGCTCTCGACGCAGAGCACGCGGAGACGCAGAGCACGCAGAGAAAACCGAAACCGAACGAACACTTGGTGAAACTTGGTAGCTCCTCTGCGCCTCTGCGACCTCTGCGTTGAAAGGGGTTTCAACCGGGTGTTCGAGTTTCATGCTTCTTCCTTCTTCTTACTGGCCATCGGCAGCAGCAGGGTAAAGCACGTGCGACCGGGGCGCGACGCAACCTCGATGGTTCCGCCATGTTGTTGTACGAAGCTCTGGGCGATGGTGAGCCCCAGGCCACTGCCATTTTCACGACCCGAAACCAGCGGGTAGAAGATCTTTTCGCGGATGTCATCCGCTATGCCAAGCCGTTGTCTATCACCTGCCATTCGACTGCCAGCCGATGATGCTTCTTGGCCAGCGTGCCGTGTCGCGCCGCCCTGGTACGAAAAATGATCCCGCCCTTGCTCGCCGCATTGCCCGACCGCGCGCCCGACGAAGTTCCTTTTGGCGATCCCAGGGCGCGGCCAGCCAGGCAACCAGGCCGCGCAGCGGCGAACCCGAGCCGCTGGCTTTTTCGGGGAGAGCAACAGGGGCTTGGCTACCTGTAATTGCCTGCGCGGCATTGCGCGAAATATTCAGGACGGCCTGAAGCAACTGCTCACGGTCGCCGGTAATGTTGGGCAGCGAGGTGTCGTAGTCGCGACTGACGCTGATACTGTGGTACTCGGCGTGGATCAGTTGCCGTACCCGTTCGAGAATCTCGTGAATGTTGACCAGCGCCGGCTGCATCAGGCGATGCGACGAAAGCAGGCGCTGCATCAGGGCCTGCAGGCGGTCGGCTTCCTCGATGATGACCTGGGTGTATTCCTTGAGCGGCTCGCTGGCCAGTTCGCGTTCCAGCAACTGCGCGGAGCCGCGAATGCCGCCGAGCGGATTCTTGATTTCGTGCGCCAGATTGCGCACCAGTTCACGATTGGCCTGTTGCTGTTGGGCAAGCTGCTCCTCCCGCGCCGCCTTCAACTGCTGGTCGATGGGGCGCACTTCCAGCAGCAGGCGTGCGTTGCCGGTGTCCACGGGCGTAACCGTGCAATCGACATGCAATTGCACATCCTGCGCAAGCTTGATCAGGATGTTGTGGCCGGCATGGCTCCAGTTGTTCTTCAGCGCATTGTCCAGCGCGGCGGCGAGTTCGGGCGGGCTGCCCAGCAGACGCTCCAGGGGTTGGCCGACCAGTTGTCGCGAACTCATGGCGAACAGATTTTCCGCCGCCGGATTGAGATGGCGGATGGTCAACTTCCCATCAACCAGCAGAACAGCCGAGGACAGCAGATCCAGTCCGCTGAAGGCATGGAAAGTTTCGGTGGCTTTCATCGCCCGTGAGTTGTGCAAGAAGCGCACCAGCGGCCGGATCTGGCCTCGACTGCGAATCAACGCAGGTTGCCGAGCTCTTTCTTCAGCGATTCGACATTGCGTTCGTGCAGCGCCAAAGTGTCGCGCAGAGGCTGAAGCTTGTCGGGGGACTGGTTTCCGGCCTCGAACAGGGTCTTCTTCGCCTTCTCGACATTCTGCAGTTCGTTGGCGAGTTCCTTGTCGAGAATTGCGCGACGGTCGCTGTCTCGGGCCTTCTGTTCCGTGCCCGAAATCCGTGGGAAGTCACCAGGCGTGGGCGCGACAGCCGCCCGTTGCTTCGTTCCACCGCTGACCGGCGGGGGCGGCGCCTGCTGGGAGAGCACCGTACAAGATTTCTTTGGCGTCTTCTGGTTGGTATAGAGGACCACGCCGGAGTCGTCGGTGCACTTGTAGAGCGTATTGGCGGCCGCAGTCAGCGGCAACAGGAGCGGAATTGCGAGAAAGATGGTCTTCATGCTGCTCAGTGTATGTCATTTGCAGAAACAAAAACAGGACGGGCGTCGCCCGTCCTGTTTTTCGTTGCAGACCGAATCTTCGGCAGCGGCGAGGTCAGCGTTGTTTGCTGGCCCGCCTGGTACGCCCGGGCTTCATCAGATCGAGTAGTACATCTCGTATTCAAGCGGATGGGTGGTCATGCGGAAGCGGGTCACTTCCTCCATCTTGAGTTCGATGTAGGCATCGATCATCTCGTTGCTGAAGACGCCGCCACGGGTGAGGAACTCACGGCCTGTGTCGAGGTATTCCAGCGCCTGCTCCAGGCTGGAACAGACGGTCGGGATCTTCGCGTCTTCTTCCGGCGGCAGGTCGTACAGATTCTTGTCGGCAGGATCGCCGGGGTGAATCTTGTTCTGGATGCCGTCGAGACCGGCCATCATCATCGCCGTGAAAGCCAGATAGGGGTTGGCGCCCGGATCCGGGAAGCGCACTTCGATGCGGCGAGCCTTGTCGGAATGCACATAGGGAACGCGGATCGACGCGGAGCGGTTGCGCGCCGAGTAGGCCAGCTTGACCGGAGCTTCGAAGCCCGGTACCAGGCGCTTGTAGGAGTTGGTCAGCGGGTTGGTGATGGCGTTCAGCGCGCGGGCATGCTTGATGACGCCGCCAATGTAGTAGAGCGCGAGTTCGGACAGTCCGGCATAGCCGTTGCCGGCGAACAGGTTCTTGCCGTCCTTCCAGATCGACTGATGCACGTGCATGCCGGAGCCGTTGTCACCGACAATCGGCTTGGGCATGAAGGTCGCCGTCTTGCCGTAGCTGTGGGCGACGTTATGCACGATGTACTTGAGGATCTGGGTCCAGTCGGCGCGCTGCACCAGGCTGCCGAACTTGGTGCCGATTTCGCACTGGCCCGCGGTGGCGACTTCGTGATGATGCACTTCCACCGGCACGCCGCAAGATTCCATCAACAGACACATCTGGGCGCGAATGTCGTTCAGGCTGTCGACCGGAGGCACCGGGAAATAACCACCCTTGACAGTCGGACGGTGGCCGCTGTTGCCGCCGTCGAACTTGTCAGCGGTGGCCCAGGCGGCCTCTTCCGAGATGACCTTGCAATAGGCGCCGGACATGTCGATCTTCCACTCGACGGCATCAAAAATGAAGAATTCCGGTTCCGGGCCGAAATAGGCAGTGTCGCCCACGCCGGAGGACTTCAGATAGGCCTCGGCGCGCTTGGCGATCGAGCGCGGATCGCGGTCATAGCCCTTGCCGTCGGCCGGTTCTACGACGTCGCAGCTCATCACCAGCGTGGTTTCGTCCATGAAGGGGTCGATGTAGGCCGTGTTGGCGTCCGGCATCAGTTGCATGTCGGAAGCCTGAATGCCCTTCCAGCCGGCAATCGAGGAGCCATCAAAGGCATGCCCGTCTTCGAATTTTTCCATGCCGAAGTGAGAGATCGGCACGCCAACGTGCTGTTCCTTGCCGCGCGTGTCGGTGAAGCGGAAGTCGACGAAACGGACTTCCTTCTCCTCGACCATACTGATTACGTCCTGGGGGGTCATGAGCTGCTCTCCTGAGATTGAATGACAAATGCCGGGAAATCGATACCGTACTCGGTGCAGAACCTCTTTAGCAGTTACCGTGCCACTCGCGCTGTGCAAGGAAACGATTGTGCCACAAGTCTTTTTGCTTCACGATGCATGATTGGATGCACCATGAAAGAGCGCATTTTCAATTAGCCGCACTAATTTGGTGCGACTATCTGATTGAGCCGGATGGCGACAAACCATGGGTCGTCCGGCATGGCAGTTTCCACGCGGATTTTCATCGCGACGAGTGTGGCATCGTCAGCAAACCCGGCAGGCAGGAAGACTTCTGCTTCGACCCGTGTACCGAGGTAATGCAGGGTCGTTCGTTCCAACCCGGGCGGGTCGCCGCCGAGGAGCCCTTTCAGATGCTCAAGCAGGAAGGCTCGGTCGGGTAACTCGACGGCCGCATTGCCCAGCAGATCGTTTTCGGCATCGACATGGACCAGCACATCGAGCACTTCGGGGTGGCTGTCCAGCACCCGCTGCCGTGCCGATTCCGCAACGCGGTGGCCTTCCGACACGCTGATGCGCGGATTGACCTGCACGTGCGCATCGACCAGCACCTGCTGCGC
Source organism: Sulfuritalea sp. (assembly GCA_016712985.1). Lineage (GTDB taxonomy): Bacteria > Pseudomonadota > Gammaproteobacteria > Burkholderiales > Rhodocyclaceae > Sulfuritalea. The sequence goes on from JADJQA010000015.1 coordinate 9,659, forward strand.
CATGCGCCGGGTACGCAGTTCATGCAATCCCAGCACGCCGCCGGTACCGGCGATGGTCTGGCCGATCGCCGCCACTTCCTCGGCCGAAAGCCCGGTATCGATCAGTTCCCGTATGGCCTCCCAGGCAAACCTCAGCCCGACACGCACGATCATCGCACCGACGATAATCGCGGCAACGGCATCGGCGAAGTTGAAGCCGATCAGTGCGCCGCCGATGCCCGCGGCGACCACCAGCGAGGACAGCGCATCGGCGCGGGCGTGCCAGGCATTGGCCACCAGCATCGGCGAACGCAGGCGCTCGGCCTTGGCCAGCATGTAGCGGAACAGGCCTTCCTTGGCGGCCAGGGTGACAAGCGCCGCCCACATCGCGGCAACACCCACCGTTGGCGTACCGCCGATATCCTGCAGGCGCCCGGTGGCCGCGATCAGGATTCCGGCGCCGGTGCCCGCCAGCAACAGTCCCAGCACCAGCGAGGCCGCGGTTTCGTAACGGCCATGGCCATAGGGGTGATCGGCGTCCGCGGCTTCCGCGCCCTTGCGGTTGGCGAACAGCACAAAGCCGTCCGCGACGATGTCCGACAGCGTGTGCATGGCGTCGGCGATCAGGCTTTGCGAGTGGGCGATGAAGCCCACCACCAGCTGCATCGCGGTGAGCACGATGTTGACGACCACGCTGACCCAGGTGATGCGCTGGCCTTCCCGAAAGCGCTTTTCCCGCAAATGCTTGTCCGCATGCGCAGAGCCGTGAGACAGTGTATGGGTTTCGCGCATCATTTGGGGACGCTATACTCGGACTCCTCGCATTCTAGTCGCCTTGTCCGGCCAGCATTCCCATGGGACGCCTTACAGAACTTCTCAATCTAGCGCAGTCGCGCGCCCGCGAGTTGAATCTCCCCTATGAGGGCGCATTGACGCCCAGGGAGGCTCACGAGTTGTGGCAACTCGCCCCCGGAGCAAGGCTGGTCGATGTGCGCACCAAGGCCGAGCTGGACTGGGTGGGCCGCGTTCCCGGCGCCATAGAAATCGAATGGCAGGACTACCCCGGCAAGCAGCTCAACCCGCATTTCCTGCAAACGCTGAAACACAGCGTGATGACCGAGTCATTGCTGATGTTTCTGTGCCGCTCCGCGCAACGCTCCAGCGCCGCGGCGAAAGCCGCCACAGAAGCCGGTTTCCCCGACTGCTACAACATCCTCGAAGGTTTCGAGGGTGACAAGGACGCCAACGGCCAGCGCAATCGCACCGGTGGCTGGCGAGCCTGCGGTTTGCCGTGGAGCCAATCCTGATCTTCCGAGTTCACACCATGCAAACCGCCACCATTTCCTTTGACCGCTTCAACGCGCTGGCCGACAAGGCCGCCGGCGAACGCATCCGTGCCGCCAGGACAAAGCTGGGCGACAAAGTAGTGCTGCTGTGCCACCATTACCAGCGCGCCGACGTGTATGCCCATGCCGACATCACCGGCGATTCGCTGAAGCTTTCGCGCCTGGCCTCGCAGTCCGACGCCGAGAACATTGTCTTCTGCGGAGTGCATTTCATGGCCGAAGTGGCCGATATCCTTTCGCGCCCCGAACAGGTTTCTATCCTGCCGGACCTCGCGGCCGGCTGCTCGATGGCCGACATGGCCAGCCTGGCCAAGGTCGAGCGCGCCTGGCGCGAACTCTCCGCGGTGCTGGATCCCGACGATAAAGTGACGCCGGTCACCTACATCAATTCGGCCGCCGACCTGAAGGCCTTCTGCGGCGAACACGGCGGCATTGTCTGCACCTCCAGCAACGCGCCGAAGATCCTCGAATGGTCCTTCGCCCAGCGCGAGAAGGTGCTGTTCTTCCCCGACCAGCACTTGGGGCGCTGGAGTGGCTACAAGATGGGCATCCCGCTGGACGAGATGGTGATCTGGAACCCCGATCTCGAACAGGGCGGCCTGACGCGCGAACAGATCGCCGGGGCGAAGATCATCCTCTGGCACGGCTACTGTTCCGTGCACCAGATGTTCCAGCCCAAGGACATCATCAAGTTCCGCAACCAGCATCCCGACGGCCTCGTCATCTCGCACCCCGAGTGCAGCTTCGAAGTCTGCAAGCAGTCCGACCACATCGGCAGCACCGAAACCATCCTGCAGACGGTCAAGGCCGCGCCCCCGAATACGCGCTGGCTGGTCGGCACCGAGCTCAACCTGGTCGAGCGGCTGGCCGAGGAAGTCAAGGATCAAGGCAAGATCGTGCAGTTCATGGCCAGCACCATCTGCATGTGCTCGACCATGCAGCGCATCGATCCGCAGCATCTCGCCTGGACCCTGGAAAACCTGGTCGAGGGCCGGGTGGTAAACCAGATCAAGGTGCCGGAACACGAGGCAAAGCTGGCGAAGATCGCCCTGGAGCGAATGCTGGCAGTCTCCTGATCGCCGTCCAGCCGGCGCCAGCGCGGCGCGTCCCCTCGGGAACTGTTGTACAGATTTACTGCCGCGCCGCCGTTATGATGATGTTTGATGGGCCTGGATGGCAGGCGCACTTCCGCTCCCGCGACCCGCATTTCCACACGACTCCGACGGCAAAACATCATGAAGCTATGGGCGACCACAATCCTGCTGTTTCTGTTTGCAGTGCCAGTCGGGCAGGCGGCGGACAACATGGCGGCGTTTCCGCCGGCCGCGGAGGGGATGGTTCGATACGTCCTGCAGTTGCCGACACAGGCTGATGAATCCGCGTTCAAGGTGGAGTTGATTGTCGGCAAGACGGTCCAGGTTGACGAGCACAACCGATACTTCTTCGCCGGCAGGATTGACGAGGAAGTAATCAAGGGTTGGGGATTCACGCGATACCTGGTCAGCAAGCTTGGGCCGATGGCGGGCACGCTCATGGCCATCGATCCCAACGCGCCGAAGCTGGCACGGTTTGTCGCTCTTGGCGGCGCCCCTTATCTCATCCGCTACAACAGCCGTTTGCCCGTGGTGGTCTATGCGCCGGAAGGCGTTGAAGTGCGGTATCGGATCTGGGCCGCAGGAGCAGAGACAATGGCAGTCGAGAAGGGGTGAGACGGGGCCCCGCGTCGATCTTGAGTTAGCGAACAGGCAATCGCAGATAAACAGTCGGCGCTGACGGGACGGCGTAAACTCCGCGGCTTCAACCCTGAAGGATCCGTCGATGAATTCGCCGCAGCGCAGCTATCGCTACTACGATCTGGTGATGGCGGCGTTTGTCTGCGTGCTGCTTTGCTCCAACTTGATCGGCGCGGCGAAGGCAGCGCAACTCACCTTGCCATTGATCGGCGAGGTGAGTTTCTCGGCCGGGGTGCTGTTCTTCCCGATCTCCTACATCTTCGGCGACATCCTCACCGAGGTTTATGGCTACGGCCGCGATCGCCGCGTGGTCTGGGCCGGGTTTGCCGCGCTGGCCTTTGCGGCTTTCATGGCCGCCGTGGCACTGGCCCTGCCGCCGGTGCCCGACGACTTCAACCGCGCCTACCAGGCGCACATGGAAGGTGTCTTCGGCAACACCTGGCGCATCGTTGCCGGTTCGATGATTGCCTTTTGGTGCGGCACCTTTGCCAACAGCTATGTGATGGCGAAGATGAAAATCCGGAGCGCCGGGCGCTGGTTGTGGATGCGCACCATCGGCTCTACCCTGGTCGGCGAGGCAGTGGATTCAGGCCTGTTCTACGTCATCGCCTTCTACGGTATCTGGCCCGATGCGCAGGTGGCGACGATTGCCCTCGCCCAGTACCTGCTGAAGACCTCCTGGGAGGTCGTCATGACGCCCGTGACCTACCGGGTAGTGGCCTTTCTCAAGCGCGCCGAGCAGGAAGACTGGTACGACCACGATACCAACTTCAATCCGTTTCAAATCCGGGTATGAAGCCCTGCATGCGGATTGTGGCGCGACGATTTGAGGCCCTCCGGAGATGACACTGGCGCTCTCCATTGCCACCTGGAATATCCACAAGGGATTTTCGCAGTTCAATCGCCGGATGATGGTGCATGAACTTCGTGAGCGCCTGCGCGAACTGTCGGCCGATATCGTGTTCCTGCAGGAAGTGCAGGGCCTGCATCTCGGGCACGCCGCGCGGCATACGGACTGGCCCGCGGCACCGCAGCACGAGTTTCTCGCGGAAGATGTCTGGGGAAACCACGCCTACGGCCGCAACGTGGTTCATGATCACGGCCATCACGGCAACGCCATTCTTTCGCGTTTCCCGATCCTGACTGAACACAATCAGGATGTGACTCACCTGCGCTTCGAGAAGCGTGGACTGTTGCACTGCGCCGTCGAGTTGCCGGGCCTGGCCCTGCCGCTGCATTGCGTTTGCGTCCATCTCTCGCTGTTTGCGCGCTCGCGACGACGGCAGATGGATGCGCTGGCGAGCCATATCGAAGAGCTGGTGCCGGCCGATGCGGCACTGCTGATCGCCGGCGATTTCAACGACTGGCGCAACCGCGCCGATCACTTGCTGGCCGATCGTCTCGACCTGGTCGAGGTTTTTGCCGGCGCCATCCGGGGTCCCTCGCGCAGCTACCCCGCCACCCTGCCCCTGTTCCGCCTCGATCGCATCTACCAGCGCGGCTTGCAGGTGGTCGGAACGCAGCTTCATGCCGGGCGGCCGTGGTCAACGATCTCGGACCACGCGGCGCTTTGTGCCCAACTTCGAGTCGGGACCGCCGTGTCGTGAGGCTTGTCCCGCAAGCTGCCGGCGCGCAGGATTTCGTTGCGGGCAACTGCGTGCAGTTGCTCCAGTCTGGAGGCGAATATTTTCCTTCGCTGATTGCCGCGATCGACGCCGCGCTGCACGAGGTGCATCTCGAAACCTACATCTTTTCCGACGACGCCACCGGACGCCTGGTGGCCACCGCGCTGGTTCGCGCCGCGCGCCGCAGCGTTGCCGTGCGCGTGCTGGTCGATGGCTTTGGCGCCCGCGAGTTTGCCGCGGGTCTTGGCGCGGCGCTCGCAGCCGACGGCGTCGAGGTGATGACCTTTCGGCCCGAGACGGGCCAAATCCGCCTCAAGCGTCATCGGCTGCGCCGGCTCCATCGCAAACTTGCGGTGGTCGACGGCGCCACGGCTTTTGTCCGGCGGAATCAACGTGGTGGACGATCTTGACGGCGGCAAATCCGCGTCGCCACGTTTCGACTATGCGGTGCGTGTCGAAGGGCCGTTGGTAGCAAGCATCCATGCGACGATGCGCCAGGTCTGGCGACTGGTGCGCTGGGCGAGTCTCGGGCACCGGCCGCCAGCGCCGGCCCCGCTGCCGGCCGCGCCGGTCGTCCGCGGAACGATCGAAGCCGCCTTGATGGTCCGCGACAACCTGCGTCATCGACGCGACATCGAGAACGCCTATGTAATAGCCATGCATCGAGCCCACGACCAGATTGTAATTGCCAGCGCCTATTTTTTCCCCGGAAGGCGCTTTCGCGGGCCCTGCTTGCGGCGGCAAAGCGCGGTGTACGCGTAAAGCTGCTGCTACAGGGCCGCGTCGAGTATTTCCTGCAACACTATGCGACGCAGTCGCTCTACGCCCGGATGCTGTCGGCGGGCGTCCGCGTCTTCGAATACGAAAGGGGCTTCCTGCATGCCAAGGTCGCGGTAATCGACAGCGACTGGGCAACGGTTGGTTCCTCCAACATCGATCCCTTCAGTCTGCTGATGTCGCGCGAAGCCAACGTGGTAGTGCGCGATGACGGGTTCGCCGGGCAATTGCGCGCCAGCCTCGAAGTCGCCATCGAAGGGGCGGCAAGGGAGATCCGGCCCGAGGACCACCGCCGACGTTCCTGGCTGGCGCGTCTGACCAGCGCCGCCGCCTACGCGGTGGTTCGCCTCCTGATCGGCGTTACTCGGTACGGGGGCAAGCAGTACCTGGATTAGCAGCGGAACTGGCGGCCGCCCTCAACCGCTGTTGCGCAGGCCTGCCGCGACGCCGTTTATGGTCAGGTGGATGCCGCGCAGCACGCGTTCGTCGGTTTCACCGGCACGGTGGCGGCGCAAGAGCTCGATCTGGATGTGGTTCAGCGGATCCAGATACGGGAAACGGCTGCGGATCGAGCGTTTCAGCAGCGGGTTGCCGTCGAGCAGTTCGCGTTGTCCGGTAACGGCCAGCAAGCCATCGACGGCTGCCTGCCACTCGGCCTTGAGTCGGGGGAAGATCGCCTGGCGCAGGTTTTCATCGGTCACCAGTCGCGAGTAACGTTCGGCAAGTGCGATGTTGCTCTTGCCCAGCACCATGTCCATGTTCGAGAGCAGCGTGCGGAAAAATCCCCATTCGCGATTCATCTCGGCGAGCAGCGCCATTCCATCCGCGCCGTGTTTTTCTCGCCAGGCGGTGACCGCCGCGCCGAAGCCGAACCAGCCCGGCAGCATCAGGCGGCATTGCGCCCAGGAGAATACCCAGGGGATCGCGCGCAGATCCTCGATCGCGGTGCTCTTCTTGCGCGAGGCCGGACGGCTGCCGATGTTGAGCGCGGCGATTTCGGCAATCACCGTGGATTCCCAGAAATACCGCTCGAAGCCCGGCGTCTCATAGACCATCCGGCGGTAGGCGGCATAAGCGGTGGCGGAGAGTTCTTCCATCGCGGCAAGGAATTCCGGGCGCGGATCGTCGTGCTCGTGGGGCAGCAGCGTGGTTTCGAGCGTGGCGGCGGCGAGGATCTCCAGGTTGCGCCGGCCGAGTTCCGGGTTGGCGTATTTCGAGGCGATCACCTCGCCCTGTTCGGTGATGCGGATCTGGCCCTGCACCGCGCCCTGCGGTTGCGCCAGGATGGCCTGGTAGTTCGGGCCGCCGCCGCGGCCGACCGAACCGCCGCGACCGTGGAACAGGCGCATGCCTATGCCAGGACGGGCGAAGACCTGTGTCAGTTCGATTTCGGCGCGATACAGCGACCAGCCGGAAGTCAGGAAGCCGCCATCCTTGTTGCTGTCCGAATAGCCAAGCATGACTTCCTGCAAGCCATGGCGTGAATCCTGTTGCGCCCCCGGCCCGAAAAAATCGTTCGGGCCGCCCCCCGGGGGGGCCAAGTCGTTCTTGGGACTACCCTGCGAACGACTTGAGAGCAGGCGCTTGTACAGCGGGATCCCCAGCAGGCGATCCATCACCTTGCCCGCATTGGCCAGATCGCCGATGGTTTCGAACAGCGGCACGATGTTGACGTCGAGTACGTGCTCCAGCGGCCGTAACAGACCGACCTCTTTCAGCAGCGCGGCGACCTCGAGGATGTCCGAAACGCTATCGGTCTTCGAGATGATCACGTTCTCGATGGCAGCCCTGCCATAGCGCTGATGGATGCCACGGGCGGCGTGGAAGATCGCCAGCTCGCCGCGGGTTTCTTCCGAGTAGTCGATGCCCGGCGCCGCCAGCGGGCGTGGCGTCGCGAGTTCTTCCAGCAGCAGCGCGATGCGCGCCTCTTCGCCAAGCGCAAGGTAGTCGACGCCGGGGCGGGCGATACCCAGCAGTTCGGCCACCGTGCGTGCGTGCACTTCCGAGTTCTGGCGCAGATCGAGGGTGGCCAGGTGGAAGCCGAAAATCGCCACGGCATGGCGCAGCCGACGCAGGCGCCCGCGCCCGAGCAGGCCGCAGTGGTGGCTGATCAGCGCCCGATGCAGCACGTCGAGGTCGGCGGCGAACTCGGCGGCCGTGGCGTAGGGCTCGGCCTGCGCCACGGCATGGCGCGGCGCTTCGAGATTGTCGAGCTGCAGCGCGGTCGCCGCCAGCCGCGCATAGAAGCCGGCGATGGCGCGGCGATAGGGCTCGTCCTGGCGGTGCGGACTGCGGTCGGAAGATTGTTCGGCCAACCGCATCAGCTCGACATCGGGGACCGAGATCAGCGAAGTGGTGGTGGAGAGTTCCGCGCCGAGCAGATGCAGTTGCTCGAGCAGGTGGCTGATCGCCTTGCGGCTTTGCGCGCGCATTGCGCTGTCGAGCACCTCGGCGGTGACGAAGGGGTTGCCGTCGCGGTCGCCGCCGATCCACGAGCCGGGGCGCAGGAAGGCGGCAGCCCGGCCGGTTTCCATCCCGGGATCTCGGCCAAGCGGTCTTCCAGAGCATTGTACAGTCGCGGCAGTTCGCGCAGGAAGGAGGTGTCGTAGTACGACAGAGCGTTATTGACCTCATCCATTACCGACAGCTTGGCCCGCCGCAGCATGCGCGTCTGCCACAAGCGCAGCACGGCGCGGCGCAGGGCCTCGGCATGATCAGCCTGCTCCTCCGGCGAAAAATCGGTGCGGTCGCGTTCGTCGAGCAGGCGCATGATCTTCCACCGGCAATCGAGGATGCTCTTGCGCTGGACTTCCGTCGGGTGCGCGGTCAGCACCGGACACGCCTGGGCAGCGGCGAAGAATTGCTCCAGTTGCTCGACGCCGATACCGGCGGCGAGCGCGCGTTGAAGCGAAAAGGCCAGGGTGCCCTCGCGCGGCCCGGATTCGGCGCGAACATGCGCGCGCGCGCTGCGGATCAGGTGCTGGTCTTCGGCCAGGTTGGCGAGATGCGAGAAATAGCTGAAGGCGCGCACCACCCGGTTGGTGCCGTCGCGCGGCAGTTCGCGTAGCAGGGCTTCCAGCGCCGCGCGCGCGGCGGCATCGTCATCGCGATGAAAACGCAAGGCGAGCCGGCGGATCTGCTCCACGTGTTCGAACATCGCGACGCCTTCCTGTTCGCGCACCGTGTCGCCGAGCAGGCGGCCGAGCAGGCGAATGTCTTCGTGCAGCGGTTGGTCTTGGTCGGGGATGGGGAGGGTCATGATTGGTCTTCAGCGGAAAAAGGAGTGGTCACGATCAGTTCTCGGCGAAATCCTGGCAAGACTTTCGTCGATGGCGGGCACGTCGCGGCACGCTGGCCATCAGTGCGACAGGATTTTGGACAGGAAGAGTTGCGCGCGCGCCGAGCGCGGGGTGCCGAAGAATTCTTCCTTGGTCGCGTCTTCGACGATTTTGCCCTGGTCCATAAAGATCACGCGATGGGCGACCTTGCGCGCGAAACCCATTTCGTGCGAGACGCACATCATGGTCATGCCTTCCTGTGCCAGTTCTACCATGACATCCAGCACCTCGGTAACCATTTCCGGGTCGAGCGCCGAGGTCGGCTCGTCGAACAGCATGCAGATCGGATCCATGGACAGCGCCCGGGCGATGGCCACGCGCTGCTGCTGGCCGCCGGAGAGCTGGCCCGGATGCTTGGTGGCCTGTTCCTTCAGCCCGACGCGGTCGAGCAGTTTCAGGCCGCGTTCGTTGGCCTCTTCCCTGCTTCGTCCCAGTACCTTGATCTGTGCAATCGACAGATTTTCGGTAATGGTCATGTGCGGGAACAGCTCGAAGTGCTGGAACACCATGCCGACGTGCGCGCGCAGCTTCGGCAGGTTGGTTTTCGGGTCACCGACGGAGGTTCCGTTGACGAAAATATCACCCTGCTGAAAGGGCTCGAGGCCATTGACGCATTTGATCAGCGTCGATTTTCCCGAGCCGGACGGGCCGCAAACGACGATGACCTCGCCTTTTTCCACCTGCGTCGTGCAGTCGGTCAGCACCTGGAAGGCGCCGTACCATTTGCTGATGTTCTTGATTTCGATCGTGGACACGAGGGGTTCCCCTTCAGCGGACAATGGCGATGCGCTGCTGCAGTTTTCTTACCAGCATGGACAAACTGAAGCTGATGATGAAGTACAGCACGGCGGCGACCAGGTAGGTTTCCACCGGGCGGTTGAAGTTCTTGCCGGCAATCTCGAAGCCCTTGAGCAGGTCGTAGGCGCCGATGGCATACACCAGCGAGGTGTCCTGGAACAGGATGATGGTCTGCGTCAGCAGCACCGGCAGCATGTTGCGGAAGGCCTGCGGCAGGACGATCAGGCCCATGGTCTGGCGGTAGCTCATGCCCAGCGCGTAGCCTGCGGCGACCTGGTCCGCGCGAAATGCTCTGGATGCCGGCGCGCATGATCTCCGAGTAGTAGGCCGCCTCGAACAGGGTGAAGGTGATGATGGCCGAGGTCTCCGCACCGAGCGGCCGCCCGATCGCCAGCGGGATCAGCAGGAAGAACCAGAGGATCACCATCACCAGCGGAATGCTGCGCATGGTGTTGACGTAGGCCGCCGCCGGAATCACCAGCCAGGTTTTGCCGGAGAGCCGCATCAGCGCCAGCAGGGTGCCGAGGACGATGCCGCCGCTCATGGCAACGAGCGTCAACTGTATCGAGAAGATGAATCCCTTGACGATGTAGCCGGAGACCAACTCCGGCGTAAACAAGGAGAAATCCAGGGCCAGCATCAGTGGCCTCCCCCGCCGATCATGCCGGGGACGCGCACGCGGTTCTCGATGAACAGCGCGGCGCGGTTGATCGCGAAGGCGGATATGAAGTACAGCCCGGTCACTGCCAGGTAGACCTCGACGCCGCGCGAAGTCTCTTCCTGCGCCTGCAGGGCGAACAGGGTAAGTTCGGAGATGCTCACCGCGAAAGCCACCGACGAATTCTTGATGATGTTCATCGATTCGCTGGTGAGCGGCGGAATGATGATGCGGTAAGCCATTGGCAGCAGCACGTGGCGATAGGTCTGCGGCAGGGTGAATCCCATCGCCAGCCCGGCCATGCGCTGCCCTCCCGCCAGCGCCTGGATGCCGGCGCGCACTTGCTCGGAAATGCGCGCCGAGGTGAAGAGACCCAGCCCCATCACGACCAGAATGAAGCTCGGCACGCCGCGCAGGGGCGGGATCAGCGCCGGTACGACGTGGTACCAGAGAAAAATCTGCACCAGCAGGGGGATGTTGCGGAACAGTTCGGTCCAGGCATTGCCCAGCAGCACCAGCCCGCGGTGCGGCGCGGTGCGCAGGATGCCCATCAACGAGCCGAGCAACAGTGCCACCACCAGAGCCAGCACCGACACCGAGAGCGTCCAGCCCCAGGCCGAAAGCAGCCAGTCGAGGTAGGTGATGTCGCCGCCCTTGCCAAAGCATCCCGGTACGATATCGCCGTCTATGGTGTCCTTGCAGAAGACCTGCCAGTCCCAAGTCGTCAAGCCCGTTACCTTCGACTCCGTATTGGCCGGAAAAAGAAAGCGCGGCAGTGTTGCCGCCGCGCTTTCACCCTCTGCGGTCTATCCCGCCTTACTTCCTGGCGTAGTCTTCCATCGGCTTGTCGTTGGGGCTGGCCCAGGCCGCCCTGGTCGCGTCGGAAGCCGGCAGGCCGATGCGCGTGTTGGTCGGCGGTATCGGCTGCATGAACCACTTGTCGTAGATCTTGGCCATCTCGCCGGACTTCATCATCGCGGCGAGGCTGTTGTCCACCGCCTTCTTGAAGGCGGGGTCATCCTTGCGCACCATGATGGCGATCGGCTCGACCGAGAGCACCTCGCCGACGATTTTGTAGTCCGCCGGATTCTTCGACTTGGCGATACTGCCAGCGAGGATCTGCCCGTCCATGACGAAGGCGTCGGCGCGGCCGGACTCGAGCAGCAGGAAGCTGTCGGCGTGATCCTTGCCGAACACCTCGTTGAAGTTCACCCCGGTGGCGCGCTCGTGCTTGCGCAGGTGCTGCACGGAGGTGGTGCCGGTGGTGGTGGCGACGTTCTTGCCGTTGAGCTGGCCGATCGAGGTGATGCCGGAGTTCGCCTTCACCGCGATGCGGACTTCCTCGACGTAGGTCGTGGCGGCGAAGGAAACATCCTTCTGCCGCGTGGCATTGTTGGTGGTCGAACCGCACTCGATGTCGATGGTGCCGTTCTGCATCAGGGGGATGCGGTTCTGCGAAGTGACCGGCTGGTACTTGATGTCCAGCTTGGCCATGCCGAGCTGCTTCTGCACGTCGGCCAGCGCGCGCTGGCACAGCTCGACGTGGAAGCCGGCGAACTTGCCGTCGCCGAGGGTGAAGGAAAGGCCGCCCGAGGATTCGCGCACGCCCATGGTGGCGGCGCCGCTGTCCTTGATCTTCTTGAGCGTGCCGGTGAGATCCTGGGCGAGGACAGGTAATGCAAGGGTCGTGAGGGTGAGGGAAACAACAACGGTAGCGGTAACGCGACGCATGATGGCAATCTCCAAAAAAGTTATTGGTCAGTCTTCAGTCGAATGCTCTTGCTGCTGCAAAGCCCACATTTGCAAGTATAGGCCACCGCGCTCAAGGAGTGCGCGATGGGTGCCGCGCTCGACGATATGACCGGCATCGAGCACCAGGATTTCGTCGGCGTTCATGACCGTCGACAGGCGGTGGGCGATGATCAGCGTGGTACGACCGACGGCCGCCTGTTCCAGTTCCGCCTGGATGGCCTTTTCCGTCTTCGAATCCAGCGCCGAGGTGGCTTCGTCGAAGATCAGGATCGGCGGGTTCTTCAGCAATGCGCGAGCGATGGCTACGCGCTGCTTCTCGCCGCCAGAAAGCTTGAGCCCGCGCTCGCCGACGCGGGTATCGTAGCCCGCGGGCAGCCGCTCGATGAAGTCGTGGATGTGCGCCGCCCTTGCCGCGGCGACGACTTCCTCGCGGGGCGCCAGCGGCCGGCCGTACTGGATGTTGTAGAAGATCGTGTCGTTGAACAGCACCGTGTCCTGCGGCACGATGCCGATCGCGGCGCGCACCGAGCTTTGCTGCAAGGCCCGCAGGTCTGAGCCGTTGATCTTCACCGAGCCGGAGGTGGTGTCGTAGAAGCGGAACAGCAGCCGGGCAAGGGTGGACTTGCCCGAGCCGCTGTGACCCACCACCGCCACCGTCCTGCCGGCGCCGACTCTGAAATCGACATCGAACAGGATCTGCCGGTTCGTCTCATAGGCAAAGCAAACGTGCTCGAATTCGATTTCGCAGGGGCCTCCGGGGCTGCTGGCGAACAAGGGCCGTGCATCGGGCACGTCCTGGATCTCGCGATTCTTGCCGAGCAAGCCGAACATGCGCTCGATATCGGTCAGCGACTGGCGAATCTCGCGATAGAGCACGCCGAGGTGGTTGAGCGGCATGTAGAGCTGGATCAGGAAGGCGTTTACCAGCACGATGTCGCCCACCGTCATGTTGCCGGCCGCGACGCCAGCCGCGGCGCGCCACATCATCAGCGAAACGCCGGCGGCGATGACCAGCGACTGGCCGAGGTTGAGCCAGGACAGCGAAATCTGGCTCCGAACCTGGGCGGCTTCCCACTTCTGCATCTGCTCGTCGTAGCGGTCGTGCTCCCAGCGCTCGTTGTTGAAGTACTTGACGGTTTCAAAATTGATCAGGCTATCGACGGCGCGCACGTTGGCCGCCGAATCCAGCTCATTGACCTCGCGCCGCAACTGGGTGCGCCAGTTGGTGACGATGATGGTGAACACCACATAGATCGTCAGCGTACTGACCGTGATCAGCGTGAAATCACGGTCGTAGCGCACCGCAAGAATTCCGAGCACCAGCGTGATCTCGACCAGCGTGGGCAGGATCGAATACAGCGTGTAACTGATCAATGAGCCGATCGAGCGCGTGCCGCGTTCGATGTCGCGCGTCAGGCCCCCGGTCTGGCGATCGAGGTGAAAGCGCAGACTAAGCGCGTGCAGGTGTCCGAAGACCTGCAAGGTGATGGTGCGCACCGCGCGCTGGGTGACCTTGGCAAAGAATATTTCCCGCAGCTCGGTGAACAGGGCCGTGGAGAAGCGCAGTGCGCCGTATGCCGCCAGCAGGCCCAGCGGCACCAGCAGCAGGGCCTGCTGGGTCTTGTTGGCGGCGGGCAGGGCAAAGGTGTCGATGATGTCCTTGAACACCAGCGGCACCGAGACGCTGGTCAGCTTCGCCAGCAGCAGGCAGCTCAGCGCGAAGACGACGCGACCCTTCCAAGCCCACAGGTAGGGCAGCAGGGTCTTGATGGTTTGCCAGTCGTGGCGGGAATCGGGGACCGGGCCCGGCAGGGCCATGGCAGGAGCGGCGCGGCGCATGATGCTTCGATTCTAGCAGTCGACGCATCGCGCCGCGCCGGCGTGCGGCTGCGAGGAAGGCGAAACAAGCCGGGTGCTCAAGTCGGGCGCCAACGGTCGCTTGCGCTGGTATTCTGCGTAGCTTCGTCGAAGGAGTGCCAGACCATGACCACGCTATTCAGTCCTCTCCAGCTCGGTGCAGCAACGGTGCCGAACCGCATCTTCATGGCGCCGCTGACCCGCTGTCGCGCGGGTGCCGAGCACGTGCCGACCGCCCTGATGGCGGAATACTATGCCCAGCGCGCCAGTGCCGGACTGATCATTGCGGAAGCGACAATGGCGATCGAGGATCATTCGTCGTTCTGGACGGAGCCCGGAATCTACTCGGCCAGCCAGGTGGTCGGCTGGAAGCAGGTCACCGATGCCGTTCATGCTGCCGGCGGCCGGATCTTCCTGCAGATCTGGCATGGCGGGCGGGCCTGCCATCCGCTGCTCAACAACGGCGCGCAACCCGTGGCTCCCAGCCCCATAGCCATCACCGGTGACGAAGTGCATACGCCGCAGGGGAAGCAGCCCTACGTACTGCCACGAGAACTGCGTGATGACGAACTGCCGCTGATCGTTGCCGGATTCAAAAAGGCGGCCGAAAATGCCAAGGCGGCCGGCTTCGACGGTGTCGAAGTGCATGGCGCCAACGGCTACCTGCTGGATGAGTTCTTGCGGGATGGCGCCAACCGGCGTGGCGGGCCTTACGGCGGCTCCGTCGAAAATCGGGCGCGGCTGATGTTCGAGGTTATCGAAGCGGTGAGCGGTGTCTGGGGCGGTGACCGGGTTGGGCTGCGCATTTCGCCCCTCAACAGTTACAACAGCATGATCGACAGCGACCCGATCGGATTGGCGACCTGGCTGGCTGGCCAGCTCAACGATCTCAGGCTGGCTTACCTGCACGTAATGCGCGGGGATTTTCTCGGGCAGCAGAACGGTGATGTGATGACGCCGATCCGAGCGAACTACCGGGGCGTACTGGTCGCCAACATGGGCTACACGCCCGACGAAGGCAGCCTGGCGATTGCCGCGGGAAAAGTCGATGCATTGCCTTCGGCACCAGCTTCCTTGCCAATCCGGATCTGCCGGCGCGGATCGGGGCTGGCGCGGCGCTGAACAAGCCGAACCCCGCCAAGTTCTACAGCCCCGGAGCGGAAGGCTATACGGACTATCCGACAATGGCCGTTTCATGATCGTGGCCTGGGCGCCAGCATGCACAGCGTCCGACGCTGCGCCACCCATGCAGGGTACCGGCTGGCGGAGTTGCCGGCTTGTAGGTCAAGCGTTGGCGCCGTCCCTGCGTCGTGGAGCCTGCTCAAGACGAAGCTTCTCGGCAAGTACCTTGTTTGCGTACGCCTGCTCTTCATCGTCGATGGCCCCCGCGTAGTATTGCAGACCCTCCATCAAGCCGCCTTGCCGCCGAATGGCTTCGTGGAGGATCCGGGCGCCAACCTGGACGTTGATGATTGGATCCAGAAAAGGCCGTTCTGCATCCGTGCTGGTCAGCTTGTCCTGGTGGTAGCGGGGGATTATCTGCATCAGACCTTGTGCGCCCATGGAACTCTGGGAAAAAGGATTGAAGCGGGATTCGACGCTGATCACGGCAATCAGCAGCAGCGGATCCAGGCGCCGTTCGCGCGCAGCCGACTGGGCTGCTTCAAAAACGGGCAGGAGCGCTTCAGCGGACACGCGATAGCGCTGTACGACGTAGTCGAGCGCAGCCGCCATCGCAGGAGTCAGGTTTCGTGTCGCTGGTTCTTCGCCCCTCGGAAGCGGCGCTGCTTCGGCCGATACCGTGCGGTTCGGCCAGGCCGTGCCAATTGAACGGAAGCCAGCAAAGCTGTTTGCCCAGCCGCCAGCTAGGACGAAGACAAGCACCACACCCGTCACCGCCACGTCGAGGTGCAGGTAGTTGAGAAAGGCACTGGTAACAGGTGCCATCAGATATTTTTCAGAGATAGTCGCCGACAAGATTTCTCCTTCGCTGTTGCCAGTGCGGCATCCTTCCTGCGATGAACCGGCCAAACTGATGAGAAGCTACAAGCAAAACCTGCGCCTGGACTAACACGCGCCGTTATCGGTGGATTCCTGCTGCGCTTTTGCGCTTCGACGGCAACACGCATTCCTTAGTAGGAAAGCCTCCCGCGAAGGCCCCGCAATGGGTCGCCACACCCCATTTTGGGGCAGGTCAAGCAGTCCGTGCGGCTGACTTAGACCGGCTTGCGGCTTGAATTGGCGACGCTCGCAACCGCCAGCGTGGCTTCGGCCATTTCCGCAACTTGCTTGCTAGCCTTGATCATGCTGTCGTAAGCAGAACCTGCCGCTGCCAGCGCCGAGCGCATCGCGTTAACCCCGAGATCAGACCCCGGCGGAGCCCTCTTGGCGGCTTCATCGAGTGCCTGACTGGCGCTTTGGCTAAACTCACTGACTTGGCCCTCGACCACTTCAGACAACGCTTCCTGAGTGTCGGCGGCAATTCGACAGACGCTACGGGAGTAAACCGTCGCCTTCTGCAGGCCAGGTTGAGCCATCATGGATTGCAGTGAAACCAGACTCTTCACATCCTTCACCTCAAGCAGAGCCCGGGTCCTTGCTGCACCGTCTTCCATCAACGTGCGTGCAGCGTTGAGGTTCAGGGCCGCGAGACGCTCCATGCCGCCAAAGGCGGTATTTGCCATATTCACGAGGGTATCGACGCTGGCCTTGCTGGCGCTGGAAAGTTTCTCGGATATGTCATACATGGCGATCTCCTGCAAAGTGTTGAAATTCGGTGCCCAAGCGCCGGTGGCGGTCTTGCCAATGCTCCAAAATTGGGAATGGTGCACTGCAACGCAATACTATTCTAGGGCACAAACGAGCATTGTCAAGACAAATATGTTGCGACGCAGCAAGCATCGACCAGTCCCTGTGCCATCAATTGCTGCAAACCACAAACATCGTGAAAATGTTGCCATCTTGACGCTGTTTGCGCTAGGGCCGGTTTCGTCAGACAGCGCCTGCGGGTGAGCCCTGTAGGACCAAAAAAAACCCGGTGCCGGAGCGCCGGGTTTAAACCAATCCTTGCGGATCGGAGGAGGAGAGTTGCCATTGTATGGTTTCTGGCTGGACTTGATTAGGTGTAGCCCCACCACGGTGAATTTGTTCTAACCCGAAGCATGAGCAGTCGACCGAGTTGAGTTCTTGGTCATACGCAGGTAGTCGAAGACGAGGCGGACATTTCGGTTGAGGCGGCGCATTTTTTCGGCGATGGAGATATTGCCATCGGAGAAGGCTTTGAGAACACCGACGGCAAAGCGGCGTAGTCGGGAGACATTCGCGGGGCCGTGGCCAGCGCAAATGCGGGAACGATCTTCGTCAAAGTTCCAGTCGATAACGTAGTGGCAGCTATTCTCGATGACCCAGTGGCCGCGATTGGTGGCGAGGACGTTTTTGGGTGTGGCCTGTTCGGGAGTGTGACTGGTGATGCCCAACGCCAACTCGGTAGTCAGTTGGCCGGATTTCTTGTGCAGAACTTCGCGTTCGATCATGAAGACCTGCCCGACATGGGGAAAGTCGAGGAACGCATTCAACGCGACCAATGCGCCGTTTCCTGATCGGAGGTGGACATCACTGGTGGGGCGTTCCACGCTGCTCGAACAGCAACGCAATGTCTTCCTGGAGTTTGCGTTGATTGCCTTTGACGGTGAAATGGTAATGCGCCTGACGTTCGATCAAATAGATCGCAGCGCGAGTCGAGTCTGGGCATGGGGATGAAGTCCTTCTTGGTCTGCTTGGTGCCTCCGACCTTCTACGGGGAGCGTACGACTTTTTGGGTGTGCACTGGGCCGACTCATGGCCGACGACACTCGATGTGAGTTTGCCGTCCCCGCACGACGGCTGCGCTGGTCTTGCCGTCAATCGCCAGGCTTTGGTCGGTTTGCCCGTAATCGGCGTTCCAGCGCTGGAACGCTCGTCGAGGCGTCGGGATCCACCCGGATGAGCAGATCGCGAATGACGCTTGCTGGGAACAGACGCTGCCGGTTCTCGATCCGGCAGCAATCGCGGGCCTTGTCCCAGATCTTTGGCCCACCGG
This sequence comes from Sulfuritalea sp., assembly GCA_016712985.1. Classification (GTDB taxonomy): domain Bacteria; phylum Pseudomonadota; class Gammaproteobacteria; order Burkholderiales; family Rhodocyclaceae; genus Sulfuritalea. Next base: position 27,600 of record JADJQA010000015.1, read on the forward strand.
CAATTGCCTGTAACCGTCCAAGCACGGTGGCTCCGGCGGGATGGCCAGCCAGGAAGGGATGACGTCGACCGCGGATCGGGAATGTCTTTGAAGTAAGCGGGCAAGGCGGACATATGGTCGACGGCGAGCATGATCTTGGGTGACTCCTGACGGTAAGATCCTTAGCACGGCCGCGAAGCTGGGACTGGGCGTCACGTCGCAAAGGGGACAAAGCCAGTTTGGGCGCCATGCGGCGCTGTATCCGCCTTAATGCGCCGGCTGCCGGGTTTGTCCGACACATCGTTGCGGCCATAGCCTGCTGGGACAGCACGTCTTAAATGGGCACTTTGGACCCCAGGTTGGCCGGTGCCACGCCGGCAGAATGAAACCGGCTATTGTTGGCGATCAGTTTCAGCCACCGTATTGATGCCGATAATCCCAGCCAATCCAGCGGTCGCGTGCCGCACATTTCAACAGGAGGCGGAGAACGTCAGGAGGGCAACCCATTCCTGTTCGGTGTGCGACATCAGCGTTGACGATCTTTGCCAGATCACCCAATAGTGGTGCGCCTGCATCAGTTCCCGGTAACGGAACTCCTCCCCTGGTCGCACCGGACGAACGCAAACCCGCTTCAGATCCATCTCCATGCACACCTTTGTACATGGATCGATCGGGTTTGTCCAGCTTTACATATCAACCGCCTGTTCCGACTCTACATTACGGATAGGGGAAATTCACCGTGCTCTAACACCAGAGACCGGCGGTTGACTGGGCGAAAGCAATTCAGGGCGCCTGATTCCAGCCACCTCTGACGTTCTCCTCGAATTTTTCTCGATCGCGCTTGAAGAGTTTTTGAGCTCGTCGCGGCCAGCCTTAGCGACACTGAGCATGCGGTTCTCGGGAAATGCGGCACCAAGGCGTCCATCGTCGCCACTTTGTGGCGACGAATCGCGTCGACACCCGAGCACGGTAGGGGTCGACGCCGAGGGCTTCGAGCACGTGGCACCCACTCCTCAGTGTTGGAGGCTGAGCAAATCCGTAGAAATCTACAGCCATCAACAGCTCCATCCCCCCAAGATTGATCCAGCCGCGGGATCGCTGGAACAGTCTGTTAAAGCAGCAAGGGCTCCGCCAGCCTTGGCCATCATAGTCAAGCGGTGATGCCGCTAAATCCCACCAAGCCTAAACGTCGATATTGCGCGCGTACAGTGCGTTGGATTCGATGAAGGCCCGGCGCGGCTCGACGTTGTCACCCATCAGGGTAGTGAAGATTTCGTCCGCAGCTATCGCATCGTCAATCTGTACGCGCAGCAGGCGGCGTACTGCCGGATCCATCGTCGTTTCCCACAATTGCATGGGGTTCATTTCCCCCAAACCCTTGTAGCGTTGCTTGCCCAGGCCGCGCTCAACTTCGTTCAGCATCCATTTCATGGCTTCCGCAAAACTACTTACCGCAAGAGATTTGTCGCCACGACGAATTGCTGCTCCGTGGCCCATCAGGCCGGAAATCATCTGCGCGGTTCGGCGAATCTGCACATAGTCACCCGAGAGCAGAAAATCTTCGTCGATGCGCCCGGTGCGCAAGTTGCCGTGCCGCATCCGAAGAACAACCAGCATCCAGCGCTCATGCTTGTCATCGAAACGCGGCTCGATGCGAACTTCTCCGGAAAGATGGCCGGCAATGCGCTCGGCGCTGTCACGGCTGGCGGCTTCGCTTGACGTATCGACCGCGATATCGTGCGCCAACAGGGCGTGCAGCACCTCACCGTCGATGAAATCCGTGACACGGCGGATCACGGCTTCCGAAAGCAGGTAGGCGCGGGCAGGGCACCCAGCGCTTCGCCTTCGATCACCGTAGCGTCGGCACGCGGCACAAGTTGCGTGCCATCCAGCGCCAGGCGCAACAAATGCTGGTTGAGTTCGTGGTCATCCTTGATGTAGGTTTCGCTCTTGCCGTGCTTGATCTTGTACAGCGGCGGCTGGGCGATGTAGATGTAGCCACGCTCGACCAACTCCGGCATTTGCCGATAAAAGAAAGTCAGCAGCAAGGTGCGAATGTGGGCGCCATCGACGTCGGCGTCAGTCATGATGATGATGCGGTGGTAACGCAGCTTGGCGATGTCGAAGTCTTCCGCGCCAATGCCGCAACCGAGCGCGGTCACCAGGGTCACGATTTGCTCGCTCGAAATAAGCTTGTCGAAGCGGGCCTTTTCAACATTGAGTACCTTGCCGCGAAGCGGCAGGATGGCCTGGAACTTTCGATCGCGGCCCTGCTTGGCAGATCCGCCGGCTGAGTCACCCTCGACAATGTACATCTCGCACAAGGCGGGATCCTTTTCCTGGCAGTCGGCCAATTTTCCGGGGAGACCAAGACCATCGAGCACGCCTTTGCGCCGCGTCATGTCACGTGCCTTGCGCGCCGCTTCACGGGCACGAGCCGCTTCGACGATCTTACCCGTGATGATCTTCGCATCGAGCGGACGTTCCAGAAGATAGTCCGCAAGTTTCTGCGCGACGACTTCCTCGATCGCCGGACGGGCTTCGGAAGACACCAGTTTCATTTTTGTTTGGGATGCAAATTTCGGATCGGGCATCTTCACGGAAAGTACGCAGGCAAGGCCCTCGCGCATGTCGTCGCCGGTAATTTCGACCTTGGCCTTCTTGGCGATTTCGTTTTCCTCGATGTACTTGTTGATGACACGAGTCATCGCCGCCCGCAGTCCCGTGAGATGGGTGCCGCCGTCCGATTGCGGAATGTTGTTGGTGAAACACAGAACCTGCTCGGCGTACGAATCGTTCCATTGCATGGCAACTTCAACATCGATATTGACGCCGTTCTGCACTGAAACCCCTGAAGAATGGAATACAGCGGGATGCAGCACGGTCTTGGTGCGGTTGATGTACTCGACGAAGCCTTTGACACCACCCGCAAAAGCGAAGTCTTCTTCCTTCGCGTTGCGCTGGTCGATCAGTTTGATCTTGACGCCATTGTTCAGGAAAGGACAGCTCGCGCAAGCGCTTGGCAATGATGTCGTAGTGGTATTCAATGTTGCCGAAGATCTGGTCGTCGGCCATGAAATGTACTTCGGTGCCCCTTTTTCGGTATCGCCGAGAACCCTGAGGGGAGACACCTCCACACCGTTTTGGATTTCAATCAGCCGATCAATGGCGTGGCCGCGATTGAACTCGATCAGATATTTCTTTCCATCGCGACGAATCGCCAGGCGCAGCCACTTCGACAAGGCATTTACGCATGACACGCCGACGCCATGCAAGCCTCCGGAAACCTTGTAGGAGTTCTGGTTGAACTTGCCGCCGGCATGCAGTACGCACATCACAATCTCGGCGGCCGAGCGCTTTGGCTCGTGCTTGTCGTCGAATTTTATTCCGGTCGGAATGCCACGGCCGTTGTCAGTCACGGAGATTGAACTATCCGTATGAATGGTGACTGCTATGTCGTCGCAGTGTCCCGCCAAGGCTTCGTCAATGGCGTTATCGACGACTTCGAAGACCATGTGATGCAGACCCGTACCATCCGAAGTGTCGCCAATGTACATGCCGGGACGCTTGCGGACAGCCTCAAGACCTTCGAGCTGCTGGATGCTGGATTCATCGTAGGCCGGCGCCGTGCCATTTTCGATCATGTTATTTTGTGTATCAGATGCGCATCGGCATCACGACGTACTTGAAGGTGTCGTTGCCGGGCAGTACAAACAGCGCGCTTGAGTTGGCATCGGCAAGATGCAATTCGATGGTTTCGTTGCTGACATTGTTCAATACGTCAAGCAGGTAGGTGACATTGAAACCTACATCAAGAGCATCGTCGTTGTAGTCAATTTCAATTTCTTCCTGTGCCTCTTCCTGTTCCGCATTGCTGGAAATGATCTTGAGGCTGCCGGGTCCCAATACCAACCGGACACCACGAAACTTTTCGTTGGTGAGAATCGCGGCGCGCAAGAGGGAATGCAGCAGCGCATCACGCGACAGCCTGATCAGCTTGCTGTGGTGCTGGGGGATGACCCTTTCATAATCAGGGAACTTCCCATCAATCAGTTTGGAGACCAGCTCGATACTGCCGAAACTGAAGCGGGCCTGGGTTGGTGTCAGGGTGATTTCGAGAGGATTATCGTTGTCGGCCAGTTGCCGCGAGAGTTCGAGCACGGTTTTGCGAGGAAGGATAACTTCGATGGGTGTGGGTGCTATGGTCAGCGTTTCGGCCGCATAGGCGAGTCGATGGCCATCAGTCGCGACCATGCGTAATTCATGGCCCTTGGCCACCAATAGCAATCCATTGAGGTAGTAGCGGATATCCTGCTGTGCCATGCCGTATTGAACCAGGGCAAGCAGACGCTTCATCTGTTTTTGGGTAATCGACAGACAGGAAGATTGGCCGTCGGCAGCACTCATGCGCGGAAAATCTTCGGCAGGAAGTGTCTGCAAGTTGAAGCGGCTCTTGCCGGCTTTCAACTGCAAGCGCTTGTCGTCCAGCGACAAACTGACTTCGGCTGTTTCCGGCAAGGAGCGCAAGATGTCCTGCAATTTGCGCGCGCCGACGGTCATGCCGGCTGTCTCGGCGCCCACCGTCGGCGTCTGGGTGGTGATCTGGATCTCGATATCCGTCGCGAGCAAGGTAAGCTTTTCGCCATCCTTTTCCATCAAGACATTCGAAAGGATAGGTAGCGTATGGCGTTTTTCGACAATACCGCATACCGCTTGCAAGGGAAAAAGAAGTTGATCGCGAGGACCTTTAAATAGGAGCATATATAGATCTCTTATGATTAGTAAGGGAGACGCGTTACTGTGGATAAGCGGGTATTTTCTATTGAATACATGCAACTATAAGGTTGATAAGCCGGTTGAGAAGGCATTGCCGAAATTGTGGATGATTGTGGATGAATTCTGGGTTGTGGGCCACCAAACGGTGTTATCCACAATTTCTCAATACCTTGTTCTGCGTACTTGATCACAGATTAGCCTTTGATCGTTTGCATCAGGACATGCAGGTCGTTGTTGAGTCGATTGTCCTTGCCACGCAAGTCCACGATCGTGCGGCAAGCGTGCATTACAGTGGTGTGATCGCGGCCGCCAAAGGCTTCTCCGATTTCTGGCAGACTGTGCGAGGTAAGCTCACGGGTCAACCACATGGCTACCTGGCGAGGCCTGGCGATGGCACGGGTACGTTTTTTGGAATACATGTCGGCGACTTTGATTTTATAGAAGTCCGAGACGGTTTTCTGTACCAATTCAAGGGATATTTGTCGGTTGGTGGCTCCAATTATGTCGCGCAATGCTTCCTTGGCGACATCGAGATTTATGTCACAACCATGAAAGCGGGCGTAGGCGACGACTCGATTCAGCGCACCCTCGAGTTCGCGCACGTTGGAGCGCAGATTTTTTGCGATAAGAAAAGAAACTTCTTCTGAAATGCTGATGTGCTCCGCTTCGGCCTTTTTCTGGAGGATCGCGATGCGCATTTCGAGTTCGGGGGGATCGATGGAAACCGTAAGTCCCCAGTCAAAGCGCGACACCAGGCGTTCTTCGAGTCCTTGAACATCCTTCGGGTAGGTATCGCAAGTGATGACGATTTGTTTTTTTGCCTCGATCAGGGAGTTGAAGGCGTAAAAGAATTCCTCCTGCGTCCGATCCTTGCGATTGAAAAACTGGATGTCGTCAATCAACAGCAAGTCAAGCGAGCGGTAGTAGCGCTTGAAGGCTTCGCGGGAATTTTGCTGAAAGGCCTTTACGACATCAGAGAAGTAATCCTCGGCATGGACGTAACGTACCTCCATTGTCGGATTCGCGGCATGGATTGAATTGCCAATGGCGTGGATCAGATGAGTCTTGCCCAGTCCGACACCGCCGTAAATGAACAGGGGATTGTAGGAGACTCCAGGGTTCATCGCGACCTGTTGGGCAGCAGCGCGCGCAAGATCGTTGGCCCGTCCCGTAACCAGTGTGTCAAACGTGAAATCCGCGTTCAGTCGGGTCTTTTCATACTCCGGATCAGCAGGCGGGCCAGTGGTTACATAAGTTACCAGCGCTACCTGAGGCTTTGCCTCAGTACCGTCCGCGATCGAAGGAATATCTGCGACTGCTTCGGCTACGCCAAGATTCAGTTGGATCGGAGCGGAGAAGAATTCGCGGCCAAGTGCTTCAATTTGAGTTAGATAGCGTTCTCGCACCCATTGCATAACGAAGCGGTTGGGGGCGACCAAGCGAAACTGGGTAGGATCGGCCCCGTTGGTTTCCAAGCGCAGGGTTTTAATCCAAGTGTTGAACTGCTGGGCAGGAAGTTCCTGCTCGAAGCGGTTCAGACAAATGGACCAGAATTCACTCATTGCGCTTGGGTAGATAGGGGACGAGAAACCAAGGGATCCGTAAGTGCGACTTCTTTATGGTCGCTTGTCTGCTTCCGGATAAGGACGCATTCTAGCTGTTTCATCGTGAGTTATCCACAGCCCTGGCATTTGTTCTTCTTGACAAATCCGCCACAAGACGCTGTAATCTACGGTTTTTCTTAATTCAAGGGATATTGCCATGAAACGCACCTACCAGCCTTCGGTTGTGCGCCGCAAACGCACCCATGGGTTCCTAGTGCGCATGCGAACCCGGGGTGGTCGTGCGGTGATCCATGCGCGTCGTGCCAAGGGACGTCATCGCCTCGGCGTCTGAGCGCGTAGCTTCGTTTCGCGCCGCGCAGCGCCTGCATCAGCCGCAAGAATTTTCGGCCGTGATGGCAGCTCGGCGTGTAGTGCGCGGTGAGTTTTTTGCTTTGCACTATCGTCTAGCCAGCACGGGCGGGGTATCTCGCCTTGGATTGATCGTACCGAAACGTTTGGCGCGAGCCGCTTCCTTGCGCAACGCCATAAAGCGTCAAGGCCGAGAAGCCTTCCGCTTGTTGAAGGTCGAAATTTCACCCTGCGACCTGGTCATGCGGCTGACACGGCAGATCAAGGGAGTGAATGCGCGGGATAGTAGTCAGCGAAAAATCTGGCGTTCGGAACTGGAAAATCTCTTGAAGCTCCTGCCAATGTTGTCGCCATGAGATCTGTGTTTGTTTACCCGTGCTTGTTGTTGATACGCGCCTATCAGGTCGCAATCAGTCCCATGTTGGGTAGTCGCTGTCGGTTTCACCCGAGTTGTTCGGAGTATTCGATGGGAGTCCTCAGTCGCCATGGTTTATTCAGGGGTTTATGGCTGGCCGTCCGACGAGTCGGGCGTTGTCATCCCTGGCATCCGGGCGGGTATGATCCAGTTCCCTGATTTTTTCACTCAGGTCGTTGCACCCAGCGCGGAGAAGTCCGGCGTCAGCCCAAACTGAAACTTCGTTTTTTGCGACCCGAATCACTGCCGAGACAGTAATGGATAACCGACGATTGATCCTGCTTCTGGTGTTCAGTTTCTCGCTGATCATGCTTTGGGATGCCTGGCAGCGGCAGAGCCTGCCCAAATCGGTGGCAGCCACGGCGACGGGCGTTGTGTCAACCGCAGCCCCGCCAGGGGTGGTGCCGACGCCGACAGTGCCGGTAGCTGGTGCGGGTCCGGCGGGTGCGGTTCCGGTAACTGCGGGGGCAGTAATGCCAGGTTCCGTCGGGGTAAAGGTCAGAACCGATTTGTATGTGGCGGATATCTCCTCACAGGGCGGGGACATCACGCGGCTTGAACTGATTGGCCATTCAGATACCGAAAACAAGTCAAAGAACTTCGTGCTTTTCGACAATGGCGAGAAGCACGTTTACTTGGCTCAGTCAGGGCTGATCGGCGAGGGCTTGCCGAATCACAAGACGGAGTGGAAGCTGGCGGCTGGCGAGCAGGTGCTCAAGGATGGTGAGCAGCAGCTTGAGGTCCGCCTGGAGGCCAGGGCTGCGAATGGCGCCAAGCTGGCCAAGACCTATGTTTTTAATCGAGGCAGCTATCAGATCGAGGTTCGCCATGAAGGGGCGCCCGCTGGCGCCCACGCCTATTATCAGATTACGCGTGATGGCAAGCCGGCCGAGCAGCAGGGCAGCTCGATGATGATGGGGGTAACGACTTTTACCGGGCCTGCCGTATTTACCGAGGCAGAGAAATACCAGAAGGTCGAGTTCGCCGATATTTTGAAGAACAAGGCCAAATTTGCGCAGACAGCGGACAACGGTTGGCTGGCAATGGTTCAGCATTACTTTGTATCGGCATGGTTGGCGACGGCCGGGACGGCGCGTGAGTTCTATATGCGCAAGGTCGGCGAAGATCTGTATTCGGCAGGCGTGATTCTTCCGGTAAGCGCGGACGGGAAGAGTGCGGTATCGCTTTACGCCGGGCCGCAGGAGCAGAACAAGCTGGAGAAGATCGCTCCAGGGCTTGATCTGGTCGTGGACTATGGCTGGTTGACGGTGATTGCTGCGCCGCTGTTCTGGGTCCTTGGTGCAATTCACAAGCTGGTCGGCAACTGGGGGTGGGCGATCATCGGTCTGACCGTCTTGCTCAAGTTGGCGTTTTTTCCGCTTTCTGCCGCGAGTTACAAGTCGATGGCCAAGATGCGAGTGCTGACGCCGAAACTGGTGAAACTGAAGGAAACCTACGGCGATGACAAGCAGCGCCTGAACCAAGAAATGATGGCGTTGTACAAGCGGGAGAAGGTTAATCCCCTGGGTGGTTGTCTCCCGGTGCTGGTGCAGATTCCTGTGTTCATCGCACTTTACTGGGTACTGTTGGGCACCGTCGAGATGCGTAACGCACCTTGGCTGGGCTGGATCACCGACTTGTCGGTAAAGGATCCGTACTATGTTTTGCCGTTGATCATGGGCGCCACCATGTTCATCCAGACCAAGCTCAATCCGACACCGCCTGACCCGATTCAGGCCAAGGTCATGCTGTTCATGCCGATCGTGTTTACGGGCATGTTCCTTTTCTTCCCTGCGGGTCTGGTGCTCTACTGGACGGTTAACAACCTGTTGTCGATCGCGCAGCAGTGGCAGATCACGCGAATGGTCGAGTCCGGAGAGAAAAAGTAGGCGAGGCCACGGTCCTGCGGGATTCGATGGCTTATCGGGGCCCCGTGCCGGGACTTGATGTCTCCGGCGCCGGAGGGGACGGACGCCCTTGCGGATAGGGAGAGCGGATGGAATCGCCGCGGATCGAGATCATCGCCGCCATTGCCACCGCTCCGGGGCGTGGTGGTATCGGTGTGGTGCGGGTATCCGGCATGGATCTGCTGCCCTTTGCAGGGACTCTGATCGGCAAAATGCCATTGCCGCGTCGCGCGACGCTTGGCCACTTTCTAGGCGCTGATGGGACACCCATTGACCAGGGAATTCTGCTGTATTTTCCGGCGCCGCATTCCTTTACTGGCGAGGATGTGCTGGAACTTCAGGGTCACGGTGGCCCGGTGGTGCTGCAAATGCTGCTGGGGCGCTGCCTCGAGCTCGGCGCGCGCGTGGCGGAACCAGGAGAATTTTCGAAGCGCGCCTTTCTCAATGACAAGATTGATCTGGTCCAGGCCGAAGCGGTCGCCGATCTGATCGAGGCGGGCACCGCGGCGGCGGCGCGCTCGGCGCTGCGTTCATTGTCAGGCGAATTCTCGCGTGAAGTGCGTGAGTTGGTAGCGCGCCTTACCGAGTTGCGTACGCTGGTGGAGGCGACGCTGGATTTTCCCGAGGAGGAAATCGACATCCTGCGGGACACGGATGCAGCGCAGCGGCTGGGGGGTTTTCGCGTTGATCTGGACTCACTGCTGGCACGGGGGCGTGCCGGGCGCCTGCTGCGCACCGGTCTGCACGTGGTGCTGGCTGGCCTGCCAAATGTCGGCAAGTCTTCCTTGTTGAATCGCCTGGCTGGCGAGGAGCGGGCGATAGTGACCGAGGTTCCCGGCACCACGCGCGACGCGATCCGGGAAACGATTCAGATCGAAGGTATACCCCTGCACATCATCGATACGGCTGGGCTGCGTGAAACCGAAGATCCGGTGGAGAAGATCGGCATCGAGCGGGCCTGGCGCGAAATCGAGCGAGCCGACGTGGTGTTGCAACTTATCGATTCGCGCAGTGGGATTACACCCGCCGACCATGCAGTCGCAGTGCGTCTTCCGCAGGGCATTGAACGGATTGTGGTGGAGAACAAGAGCGATCTGGCCCGCCAGGGCGCGGCTCGCTTCAGCGCCGGCGGCCGGGTGCATTTGCGCCTGTCGGCAAAAAGCGGCGAGGGCATCGGCCTGCTGCGTGATGAGCTGCTGCGTGTAGCCGGTTGGACCGGGCATGGCGAAGACGTTGTACTGGCCCGCGAGCGGCATCTGGAAGCGCTTGGAGTTGCCGCCGAGAAGTCGGCGCTGGCGGCGCGCCGGTTGGATCGGATTGAGCTCTGCGCGGAAGAGTTGCGCTTGGCGCAGGAAGCCTTGTCACGGATTACCGGCGAGTTCGGCGCCGACGATCTGCTGGGGGAGATCTTCTCGCGGTTCTGTATCGGCAAGTGAGCAGAAAGGCATGGTCGAATTCGATTTGATACTGCTCTTGGCAGCCGCGTTGTGTGCCGGCTTTGTCGATGCGGTTGCTGGCGGTGGCGGACTGATTCAGGTGCCGGCTTTGTTGGTGTCGTTGCCTGCCGAGTTGCCCGCAACCGTGTTCGGCACCAACAAGCTGGCGAGTATTTTTGGTACCGGCAATGCGGCACTGCGTTATGCGCGGCGGATCTCCCTGCCTTGGGGTATTGCCTTGCCGGCAGCAGTTGCGGCATTGCTGTTTGCGTTTGGGGGTGCAGCGGCGGTGGCATGGCTACCCAAAGACGTCGTCCGTCCGCTGGTGCTCGGCTTTCTGGTGCTGGTGATGATTTACACGGTGATCAAGCCGGGGTTCGGTGCAGCATCGGGTTTGCGCCTGGCATCGGGACAGGAGCATCGTCGTGCACTATTGCTGGGTGCTGTATTGGGTTTCTACGACGGCTTTTTTGGACCTGGTGCGGGCAGCTTTATGATCTTTGCTTTGGTGCGCTTTTTTGGGCTGGATTTTCTGCACGCGTCAGGTGCGGCCAAGGTGGTTAATTTTGCGACGAATGCGGCGGCGTTGGCGTATTTCGTTCCGACCGGACATGTGCTTTGGATAATCGGGTTGACCATGGCGCTATTCAATATTTGCGGCGCGCTGCTGGGTGCGCGACTCGCCATGCGGCACGGCAATGGGTTCGTACGCGGAGTCTTCATTGTGGTGGCCCTGGTGTTGATTGCTCGCCTGGGCTATGACACATTTGCTTGAGGGGAGCAGGGGGATTGTTTCACGTGAAACCAGATGGTCATGGTTTCACGTGAAACACGTTAGACGACTTGCCAGCAATCGCTACGGCTTACTCTGTTTGAAGCGGTGTTGGCATTGACCGAAGCGATGTTTTTGCAACGAGAGGCGTATGATTGCGCCTCTCTTAGGTTGCGGCAAAACCTACTCCAACGCGGGCGGGCCTTCCCCCAATTTCATTTCAGTTTCGGCCATTGCGCTTAACGCTGATGAAGCAGGGGTTAGCGTCAACTGAAACTTCACTTTTTCTTGGTCTGGCGGCGTGCAATTTCCTGGTTCCTTGGATGTGATAGTGATTGGCGGGGGCCATGCGGGCACCGAAGCGGCGCTGGCGGCCGCGCGCTCCGGTGCGCGAACCCTGCTGCTGAGCCACAACATCGAAACCTTGGGTGCCATGTCCTGTAATCCGTCGATTGGTGGAATTGGCAAAGGACACTTGGTGAAGGAAGTAGATGCCCTCGGTGGTGCGATGGCCGCTGCTGCAGACGAGGCCGGGATTCAATTCCGCATACTGAATGCCTCCAAGGGGCCCGCAGTACGCGCTACCAGAGCCCAGACTGATCGGCAGCTCTACAAACAGGCCATCCGCGGCCGACTGGAAAACCAGCCCAATCTGACATTGTTCCAACAGGCGGCAGATGATCTGATTCTAAGCGGCGATCGCATAAGCGGCGTGGTCACGCAATTAGGCATCCGTTTCGAGGCCCCGCCGTGGTGCTGACCGCTGGTACCTTTCTAAATGGTCTGGTTCATGTCGGACTGGCGAACTACCGGGCCGGAAGGTTCGGCGATCCACCGGCGACCTCTCTGGCCGAGCGCCTGAAAGAGCTACGCCTTCCGGTTGGCCGCCTCAAGACCGGGACGCCACCGCGTCTCGACGGACGCAGCATCGATTATTCGGCCTTGCAGGCGCAGCCGGGAGATGATCCGGTGCCCGTGTTCTCTTTCATGGGCACGCGCAGCCAGCATCCCCGCCAGGTTCCATGCTGGATCACCCATACCAATTGTCGCACCCACGAAATCATTCGTTCCGGACTGGATCGCTCGCCGATGTTTACCGGAGTCATCGAAGGTGTCGGACCGCGCTACTGCCCTTCGATCGAGGACAAGATTCATCGTTTTTCCGGCAAGCAGAGTCATCAGATATTTCTTGAACCGGAAGGCCTCACCACCCACGAAATCTATCCGCAGGGTATTTCCACCAGCCTGCCGTTTGATATTCAACTGGCTCTGGTGCGCTCCATCCGCGGCCTCGAGCACGAGCCCTACCGGATGTTTACCAGTCGCGCCGAATACCGCCTGTCACTGCGCGAGGACAATGCCGACCTGCGGCTGACCGAAACCGGTCGCGGGCTTGGGCTGGTCGATGATCAGCGCTGGGATGCCTTCAATCGCAAGCGTGATGCCGTGGCGCTCGAGACCGAGCGCCTGAAGGCGACCTGGGTTAATCCGCGTCAGCTTCCGGAGGCCGATGCGCTTCGCGTGCTGGGCCAGCCGATGGAACGGGAATACCGCTTGTTCGACTTGCTACGGCGGCCTGAAGTCAGCTACACCAGTCTGCTAACCCTGCCGGCGGCCGGCGAGGGGGTTGCCGACCGAGAGGTAATCGAGCAGGTGGAGATACAGGCCAAGTATCAGGGCTATATCGAGCGACAGCGGGACGAGATCGAAAAAAGCCTTGCCCATGAATTGCTGCGGCTGCCCGCTGACATTGACTACGCACAGGTGCACGGCTTGTCCTTCGAGGTGAGGCAGAAACTTGCCCAGATGCGCCCGCAGACCCTGGGGCAGGCGTCGCGCCTGCAAGGCGTCACTCCGGCGGCGATTTCTCTGCTGTTGGTGCATCTGAAGCGGCGCAAGGCGGCATGAGTCTGGCGAACCAGTTACGCGATGGCCTGGCGTTGCTCGGACTGGACCTGTCGGCCGCAATACAGTCCAGGCTGCTCGACTTTGTCGCTTTGCTGAGGAAATGGAATCGCACCTACAACCTGACCGCGATCCGCGATGAAGGCGAAATGGTTACCCAGCATCTGCTCGATTCGCTCTCGGTGCTGCCGGCCTTGCCGCAGTCATGCGCAGGCATATCTCCTGGGACGGCAACGGCGGATTGGCGCTGGGCGGATGTCGGCAGCGGAGCCGGGCTGCCCGGAATCCCGCTGGCAATCGCGCGACCGGATCTCGCCATGACGCTGATCGAAGCCGTCGACAAGAAGTCGGCTTTTCAGCGTCAGGCCAAGATTGAACTCGGCTTGTCCAATGTCACCGTGTTCAACGGGCGCGTTGAAGCCATGCCAGGCGGTCGGTTCGATGTCGTGATATCCCGCGCCTTCGCGGACTTGACTGACTTCGTGCGTGTTGCCGGCCATTTGGCTGCGCCGTATGGCAGGCTCTACGCCATGAAGGGATTGGCGTCGAAGGACGAAGCAAGGTGCCTGCCGTCTGGCTGGGTGATGCTTGATTGCGCCAGGCTGAGTGTTCCAGGACTGGATGCGCAGCGCCATCTGATTGTTCTTGAGAGACTCTGACGATGCACATATTTGCAATAGCCAATCAAAAGGGCGGCGTGGCCAAGACCACCACTGCCGTCAATCTGGCGGCCGCGCTTACGGCCAGCGGCCGGCGCACCCTGCTGGTGGATCTCGATCCTCAAGGCAACGCGACCATGGGCTGCGGGATTGACAAGCGCAGTCTGCAGTCATCGGTTTATCAGGTATTGCTCCGGATGGCGAGCCTCGAAGATGCGCGGGTGATGTCACCTTCCGGCAAGTTCGACGTATTGCCGGCAAATCGCGAACTGGCCGGAGCGGAGGTCGAGCTGGTGGATCTGGAGTTGCGCGAGACGCGCCTGAAAGCGGCTTTGGCCAAGCACCACGCGGATTACGATTTCGTGTTGATCGACTGTCCGCCTTCGCTGTCAATGCTGACCTTGAACGGGCTGTGCGCGGCGCACGGCGTGATCATTCCGATGCAGTGCGAGTACTACGCCTTGGAAGGCCTGTCGGATCTGGTGAACACCATCAAGAAGGTGCATGCGAACCTGAATCGGGACCTGAAGATCATTGGCTTGCTGCGGGTCATGTACGACCCAAGGAATACCTTGTCTACCCAGGTTTCGGCTCAACTGGAACAGCATTTTGGCGACAAGGTGTTCAAGACCCTGGTGCCGCGCAACGTGCGCCTGGCCGAAGCGCCGAGCTACGGTGTTCCCGGCGTGCTGTTCGACAAGGCGGCCAAAGGCTCGCAGGCCTATCTGGCATTTGCAGTTGAAATGATCGATCGCGTCCATTCATGGAAGGAATCGGTATGAATCCACCGAAACAGAAAGGCCTTGGTCGCGGGCTTGATGCCCTGCTGGCCGCCAACAACACCCCGGACACGCAGCGCCAGGAAATGCTTCCGGTCGCCGCCCTGCAGCCGGGAAGATATCAGCCACGCACCCGTATGGATCCTGGCTCGCTTGAGGAACTGGCAGCTTCAATAAAAGCTCAGGGCTTGATTCAGCCGATCTCCGTCCGGCCATTGGAGGGTGGTCGCTACGAAATCATTGCGGGTGAGCGCCGCTGGCGCGCCGCACAGATAGCCGGCATGGACGAACTGCCGGTGTTGGTCCGCGACATTCCTGACGATGCGGCACTGGCGATGTCGCTGATCGAGAATATTCAGCGCGAGGACCTCAACCCACTGGAAGAGGCGGCAGGCATGCAACGCTTGATCGACGAGTTCCAGATGACCCACCAGCAGGCGGCCGATGCCGTCGGCCGCTCGCGCTCGGCTGCTTCCAACCTGTTGCGCCTGCTGCATCTGGCGAAACCGGCACAGGATATGTTGATGGCCGGTGATATAGAAATGGGCCATGCCCGAGCGCTGTTGCCGTTGTCCACGGGCGAGCAGGGGCGAATCGCCGCCTTGGTGGCGGACAAAGGCTTTTCAGTACGGGAGACCGAACGTTTGGTGGCCAGGGAGCTGAATCCGCCGGTAAAGAACAGCGGCGACCGGAAGCCGAATCGCGACCTCCTGCGCCTGGAAGACGAACTTTCGGATCGACTCGGGGCCACGGTGAAGATCAGCGGCAATCGCAAGGGTGGGGGCAGCCTGACAATCCGCTTTGGCAGTCTCGATCAACTGGATGGCTTGCTCGCCCGCTTCGGCCAGGCGGCGTGAGCACATGCCGCGAGCGTTTCACCGCCGCAAGTTTTCAAAGCGATTTTCGATGCCTGCGGTGCCCAATTTCATTGCGCGATGCAACAAAAAACGTTTGACAAGCTATCCTGAAAGCCTTATATTTATAAGCCTTTGGGGGCTCTTCTGTCTTATAGATGTTTAGGGCGGTGCTGCATCAGAGCGTTGCGACACTGCTCGTCTCCGGGTTGGCGTGGCTTTGGGTTGGACAGCACGGCGCGTTGTCGGCGGGGCTGGGTGGTGCGGTCATAGTGATTCCGAACCTGCTCTTTGCCCTGAGGCTTTGGGCGACGGTACGTAGCGGCAAGGTCTCGGTTGGGGGGGTCTTTGTAGGTGAGTTCATCAAGGTTGCGGCAACGCTGGCGTTGCTCGTGATCGTGGCGGGGGCGTATCGGGATTTGCACTGGCTGGCGTTGCTGGCCGGCATGTTCGTTGCGCTGAAAGCGAATCTGTTTGTGATATTGACTAAGGCCTGACTGACCATGGCAGCCGAGCACGCTCCGAACGCATCAGAATACATTATTCACCATCTGACTCACTTGAACAGCCTGGGCCACAAACAGGCGGCTCTGGTGGATTGGTCGGTGTTCCATCTCGATACTCTTTTCTGGTCCATCTCGCTTGGAATGCTGGCCGTACTTATACTCGCGCGCGCTGCGGCGAAAGCCACCTCCGGTGTACCCGGACGTTTCCAAGCGGCTGTTGAAATCCTTGTGGAAATGGTTGAATCGCAATCCAAGTCGATTGTGCATGGAGATCGCAGCTTCGTCGCTCCCTTGGCGCTGACGGTATTTGTCTGGATCTTCCTGATGAATGCCATGGATTTGCTGCCGGTTGATCTGCTGCCGCGGCTTTGGGGCGGCGTCTACGCTGCCGCGGGCCACGATCCTGCCCATGCCTATATGCGTGTCGTGCCGACCGCCGATCTCAATGCCACGCTGGGCCTGTCGCTTGGTGTCCTGTTGCTTTGCCTTTACTACAACGTAAAGATCAAGGGATTTGGCGGCTGGGTTCATGAATTGTTTACCGCTCCCTTCGGCAGCCATCCGCTGCTGTACCCGATCAACTTCGCCATGCAGATGGTCGAGTTCGTCGCCAAGACCGTGTCGCACGGCATGCGACTTTTCGGCAACATGTACGCGGGCGAGTTGATTTTTATGCTGATCGCCCTGATGGGGGCGGCCTGGGCGGGAAGTGCATCAAGCGCCATGCTGTGGGTGGGAGGCGTTATTGCCGGAACTGCCTGGGCCATCTTTCATATCCTGATCATTACGCTGCAAGCTTTCATCTTCATGATGCTGACGCTGGTGTATATCGGCCAGGCCCACGAAGCCCACTGATCCTGTGTATCAATCTTTGCAACCTTAAATCTGCTACTAAAGGAGTTGTCATGGAACAAATCGTTGGTTTCGTTGCTCTTGCCGCCGGTCTCATCATCGGTCTCAGCGCCGCCGGCGCATGTATCGGTATCGGCATCATGGGCAGCAAGTACCTTGAAGCCGCCGCACGCCAGCCCGAGCTGATGAACGAATTGCAGACCAAGATGTTCCTGCTGGCCGGTCTGATCGACGCGGCCTTCATCATCGGCACCGGTATCGCTCTGTGGTTTGCCACGGCCAACCCGTTCCTGGCCGGCCTGCCCAAGTAATCGTCTTCCCTAACGCTTAAGGAGCGATTACCGTGAATCTGAACGCAACGCTGTTTGCCCAGCTGGTTGTGTTCCTCATTTTGGCGTGGTTCACGATGAAATTCGTGTGGCCTCCCATCATGAAGGCACTCGACGAGCGTGCGGGCAAGATAGCCGACGGGCTTGCGGCCGCTGACAAGGCAAGGGCCGATCTGGCACATGCAGGGCAGAAGGCCATAGAGGAAATGCGCAAGGCGCGCGAGTCGGCGACCGTAGCTCGCACCGCCGCCGAGGCGCAGGTGGCCAAGCTGATCGAAGACGCGCGCAACGAAGGCGCTGCCATCGTCAAAGCGGCCCGCGAAGTCGCCGAAGGGGAGGCTGCCGTAGCGTCGCAGCGTGCCAGGGAAGCCTTGCGCGACCAGGTTGCCACGTTGGCCGTTGCCGGTGCCGAGCGCATCCTGCGCAAGGAGATCAACGCCCAGGCCCATGCCGCGCTGCTGACGCAGCTCAAGTCGGAGCTGTAACCCGTCATGGCTGAAAACGTCACCCTTGCGCCCCTATGCCGAGGCTGCATTCCAGTTGGCGAGGAGCGGAAACGCCCTTGGTTCCTGGTCTGATGTACTGTCGCGGCTCGCCGCGGTCGCCGGTCGTCCGGAGTTGAAAGAATGCATCGGCAACCCGCGCCTGGGCCCGGTGCACTTGGTGCAACTCTGTCTCGATGTCGCCTCTTCCAACGCCAAGCTCAGCATTTCGGCCGATCAGCAGAACTTCGTTCGCGTGCTGGCGGAAAACGAGCGCCTCATCGTTCTGCCGGAGATCAGCGGCTCTTTGATCACCTCAAGCATGCTCACGAGGGCGTCAAGGACGCCGAGATCACTTCAGCCTTTGTCCTCGATGACGCGACACTGAAAACCCTTGTGGCGGACCTCGGACGTAAGTTTGGGTGCAAGATCCAGGCGACCGTGAAGGTCGATGCCGAACTCATTGGTGGCGTTCGCATTGCCGTCGGCGATGACGTGATTGATGCCTCGGTCCGCGGCAAGCTTGCCGCCATGGCCACCGCGCTAAAGAACTAGGAGCAATTCCATGAACCTCAATCCATCCGAAATCAGCGACCTGATCAAGACCCGGATCCAGACCATGCAGTTGGCCGCCACTGCCCGCAACGAGGGCACTGTGGTTTCGGTCACCGACGGCATCTGCCGCATTCACGGTCTGACCGACGTGATGCAGGGCGAAATGCTGGAGTTTCCCGGCAACACCTTTGGTCTCGCCCTGAATCTGGAGCGCGACTCGGTCGGCTCCGTGGTTCTCGGGGACTACGAGGAAATATCCGAAGGCGATACGGTCAAATGTACCGGGCGCATTCTCGAGGTGCCGGTCGGCCCCGAGTTGCTCGGTCGCGTAGTCAATGCGCTGGGCGAGCCGATCGACGGCAAGGGCCCGATCAATGCCAAGCTTACCGACAAGGTCGAAAAGGTCGCGCCTGGCGTGATCTGGCGCAAGTCGGTGTCTCAGCCGGTGCAGACCGGCCTCAAGGCAATAGACTCGATGGTTCCTGTCGGTCGCGGCCAGCGCGAGCTGATCATCGGCGATCGGCAGACCGGCAAGACGGCGGTGGCGGTGGATGCCATCATCAACCAGAAGGGGCAGAACATGTTCTGCATCTACGTCGCGATCGGCCAGAAGGCTTCGACCGTCGCCAACGTAGTACGCAAACTGACGGAGCACGGGGCGATGGAATACACCGTCGTCGTAGCGGCGACCGCTTCCGACTCTGCCGCGACCCAATACATTGCACCCTTCAGCGGCTGTACTATGGGCGAGTACTTCCGTGACCGCGGCATGGACGCCCTGATCATTTTGGACGACCTGACCAAGCAGGCTTGGGCCTATCGCCAGATCTCGCTGCTGCTGCGTCGTCCGCCCGGCCGCGAAGCCTATCCCGGCGACGTGTTCTACCTCCACTCGCGTCTGCTGGAGCGCGCCGCGCGCGTGTCCGAAGCCTGGGTCGAGAAGATGACCAACGGCGAAGTCAAAGGCAAGACCGGTTCACTGACGGCGTTGCCGATCATCGAAACCCAGGCCGGCGACGTTTCCGCCTTCGTGCCAACCAACGTGATTTCGATTACCGACGGACAGATTTTCCTTGAAACCGACTTGTTCAACTCGGGAATCCGTCCGGCCATGAACGCCGGTATCTCGGTGTCCCGTGTCGGTGGTGCGGCCCAGACCAAGGTGATCAAGAAGCTCGGTGGCGGTGTCCGTCTGGCGCTGGCCCAGTATCGCGAACTGGCAGCATTTTCGCAGTTTGCATCTGACCTGGACGAGGCTACGCGCAAGCAGCTCGAACATGGCCGCCGGGTGACCGAACTGATGAAGCAGTTGCAATATGCGCCCCTGACGATCGCCGAAATGGCAGTCTCGCTCTACGCGTCGAACGAAGGCTTCATGAGCGACATAGATGTGGCTTCCATCCTTCCGTTCGAAGCCGGGCTTCATCAGTACATGCGCCAACAGCATGCGGATCTGTTGAACAAGATCGAGACCACCAAGGATCTGGACAAGGATGCCGAGGCCCAACTAAAGGCCGCGGTGACCGAGTTCAAGAAGTCCTGGTCCTGATCGCGAATCGCCAACGAACGGTTAACGGGGGGCGATCATGGCAGGCAGTCAAGAGATTCGCAGCAAGATCAAGAGCGTCCAGAACACGCGCAAGATCACCAAGGCCATGGAGATGGTGGCTGCATCCAAGATGCGCAAGGCGCAGGACCGGATGCGCGCCGCTCGTCCCTACGCCGAAAAGATCCGTCGCCTGGCGGCGAATCTTTCGCAGGCCAACGTGTCTGAGTACAGCCATGCTTTCCTCGCCCGCTCCAAGGTGGAGGTAGTCAAGCGCGTAGGACTGATTTTGGTGACGACCGACAAGGGCCTTTGTGGTGGTCTCAATACCAACATCCTGCGGATGGTATTGAATACCATGCGCCAGTGGCAAGCTGACGGTGCGACGGATATTCGAGTAACGTGCATTGGCAACAAGGGACTGGGTTTCATGCAGCGCATGGGGGCCAATGTAATCTCCCAGATCATCGGTCTGGGCGACTCCCCTCACGTGGAAAAACTGGTGGGCCCGATCAAGGTCATGATCGATGCTTTCCGCGACGGCGAACTGGATGCCGTGCATATCGCCTATACCCGTTTCATCAATACCATGAAGCAGGAGCCGGTGATCGAGCCCCTGCTGCCGCTGTCAGGCGAACGCATGGGAACGCCAGAACGCGGCTGGGACTACCTCTATGAACCGGACGCGCAAACCGTGATTGACGAGTTGCTGGTGCGCTATGTCGAGACCCTGATTTATCAAGGCGTGGCCGAGAACCTTGCTTCCGAGCAGTCGGCGCGGATGGTGGCGATGAAAGCGGCTACCGACAACGCGGGCAGCGTGATCAAGGAATTGCAACTGGTCTACAACAAGGCGCGTCAGGCGGCGATTACCACGGAAATTTCAGAGATTGTCGGCGGCGCAGCGGCCATTGCGGGTTGATGGCCGGTTGATCGGCCGAATGTTGATTGAATTTGGCGAATTACATTAAGGAAAGAACCATGAGCAACGGAAACATCGTTCAGTGCATTGGCGCCGTGGTGGACATCAAGTTCCCCCGCGAAGCGATGCCCAAGGTTTACGAAGCGCTGACTCTCGACGAGGCCGATTCCGGCAACGCCGAATCGGGTCTGACTTTTGAGGTGCAGCAGCAGCTTGGCGATGGCATCGTGCGCACCATAGCGATGGGTTCCTCCGACGGCCTGCGCCGCGGCATGTCGGTCAAGCCGACGGGTGCCGAGATCACTATCCCGGTTGGCGCCGGAACTTTGGGCCGAATCATGGACGTGCTGGGTCGCCCGATCGACGAGGCGGGCCCGGTGCCTTTCGAAGAAATGCGTCCGATTCATGCCCATGCGCCGAAGTTCGACGAGTTGTCGCCTTCCCAGGAGCTGCTGCCAACCGGCATCAAGGTTATCGACTTGATGTGTCCGTTCGCCAAGGGTGGCAAGATCGGCCTGTTCGGCAGCGCCGGCGTCGGCAAGACCGTGAACATGATGGAACTGATCAACAACATCGCCAAGTCCTACGGCGGCTACTCGGTGTTCGCGGGAGTCGGCGAGCGTACTCGCGAAGGCAACGACTTCTACCACGAGATGGAAGAGTCGAAGGTTCTCGACAAGGTCGCGATGGTGTTCGGCCAGATGAACGAGCCTCCCGGCAACCGTTTGCGCGTGGCGCTGACCGGCCTCACCATGGCCGAAAAGTTCCGTGACGAAGGCAAGGACATCCTGCTCTTCATCGATAACATTTACCGCTACACGCTGGCCGGGTGCGAAGTCTCCGCCTTGCTTGGCCGCATGCCTTCGGCGGTGGGCTATCAGCCGACGCTGGCCGATGAAATGGGCAAGCTGCAAGAGCGCATTACTTCGACCAAGGTCGGTTCGATCACTTCCATCCAGGCCGTGTATGTGCCAGCCGATGACTTGACCGATCCGTCTCCGGCGACGACTTTCCTCCACCTCGACGCCACCGTCGTGCTGTCGCGTGACATTGCCTCGCTGGGTATCTACCCGGCGGTCGATCCGCTCGACTCGACCTCGCGCCAGCTCGATCCGTTGGTCGTCGGCGAAGAACACTACAGCGTCGCCCGCCGCGTCCAGGCGAACCTGCAGCGCTACAAGGAACTGCGCGACATCATTGCGATTCTTGGCATGGACGAACTGGCGCCGGAAGACAAACTCGCCGTGACGCGTGCGCGCAAGATCCAGCGTTTCCTGTCTCAGCCGTTCAACGTCGCCGAAGTGTTCACCGGCACGCCAGGCAAGATCGTGACGTTGAAGGACACGATCAAGGGCTTCAAGATGATCGTCGACGGCGAATGCGACACGATTCCCGAGCAGGCCTTTTACATGGTCGGCGCGATCGAGGAAGTATTCGAGAAGGCAAAAACGCTCCAATAAGCACTGCAATAAAGGGGTACGGTAATGGCCATGACTATTCACGTGGACGTCGTTAGCGCCGAGGAGTCGATTTTCTCCGGCCTGGCGGAGTTTGTCGTCCTGCCGGGCGAAGCGGGCGAGTTGGGCATATTGCCCGGCCACATGCCGTTGATGACTCGCATCAAGGCCGGCGCGGTTCGGATCAAGCTGCCCAATGACAAGGAAGAGGTTATTTTCGTCGCCAGCGGCATGCTTGAAGTGCAACCGAATCTGATAACCGTGTTGGCCGATACGGCCATTCGCGGTGCCGATCTGGATGAAGCGCGGGCGATGGAAGCGAAAAAGGCGGCCGGAGAAGCGATGGCCAATCGTGCTTCGGCAATGGACTATGGGCGAGCTCAGGCCGAACTGGCCGAAGCCACTGCTCAGCTTGCCGCCATAGATCGGCTACGCAAGCGACGTCATTGATTGAGCGCGTCCGAAAAAAAGGCAGCTGCGGCTGCCTTTTTTACTTGTGACATGAAATACTGCCGGGCGATCTGGATGTTTGGTTTTCCCTTTGCGTTTGCTGCCGTACTCGCGCAGCTTTCCGCCCCGAAATTTCGCCAGCCATTGCCCATATTTTCATCGGAGCCCCGAATGAACCGAATTGTCATGCTCTTCCTGCTCGGCTTGCTGGTTGCCTGCGGCGAAGGGGACAAGAAGGGACCGCCACCAGCAGCGCCTGGTGCCGCGTTGCCGCCGCCCGAGGTCGACGTGATCCTTGTCCAAGCGGGCAGCGCAACCATTACCCAGGATCTTCCAGGGCGTCTGTTGGCAGTGCGTTCCGCGCAAGTAAGGGCTCGCGTCGAAGGTGTCGTCGAGAAGCGCCTGTTCATCGAGGGTAGCGACATTGCGGCCGCAACGCCTTTGTTTCAGATCGATGCCCGGACCTACGCGGCGGCGGCAGCGGCGGCCGAGGCTGACCTGGTCGCGGCACGGTCGACTTTCGAACGTTACAAGCCGCTGCTGGGAATCAAGGCCGTCAGCCAGCAGGAGTATGACCAGGCCCAGGCGCGTTACATGCAGGCGGAAGCCGCATTGGCCAAGGCCAGCCTTGATCTGGAAAACTCCAGGCCGCGTTCCCCGATCTCGGGTCGCGTCGGGCGCGCCCTGGTGACCGAGGGCGCCCTCGTCGGCAAGGGCGAGGCGACGCACTTGGTGACGGTGGAGCAACTCGACCCGATCCGGGTCGAGTTCAGTCAATCCTATTCCGACCTCCTGCGCCTGCAACAAGCGGTGAAAAGTGGCAGGCAAAAAGGCGGATTCTGCACAGGTGGAACTGGTACTCGAAGACGGATCCATCCATCCCGTGAAGGGACGTCTGCAGTTCACCGACCTGGCGGTTGATCCCAATACCGGCTCGGTAGCATTGCGCGCCGAGTTTTCCAATCCGCGGCGTGAACTGCTGCCGGGAACCTTTGTCCGCGTGCGCTTTCCTCAGGCACGGATCGACGATGCGATTCGGGTGCCCCAGCGTGCCGTGATGGGAGGGCCGCAAGGGCAGTCGGTAATGATCGTCGACGTTGAAGGCAAGGTCATGCTTCGTCCGGTCAAAACCGGGGGCATGGCCGGGCCGGATTTTGTTGTCAGCGAGGGACTCGCGGGCGGCGAGCAAGTGATCGTCAATGGCTTGCAGAAGGTTCGGCCCGGTAGCGTGGTCAAGCCGGTGCCCTGGATTCCCGGAGCGCCGCTGCTCGCCGCATCGCCTGCCCCAGCCGCACCGTCGGGCGCCGCTTCGGCTGCCTCCAGGCCAGATGCGAAACCCGAAAAGAATAAGTAGGCGCTCACCTTGTTTGCCAAATTCTTTATTGACCGACCAATTTTTGCCTGGGTTATCGCGCTGATCATCCTGCTCGGTGGCGGCCTTGCCTTGCGCCAGTTGCCCGTCGCAAGCTATCCCGCTGTCGCACCGCCGGCGCTGGCCGTCACGGTCACTTATCCCGGCGCTTCGGCGCAGGTGGTCGAGGAAACCGCGATCGCCCTGATCGAGCAGGAAATGAACGGCATCGAGCGCTTGCTTTACATGGAATCTGCGTCCGAACAGGGTATCGGCACCTTGACCCTGACATTCGAGTCCGGGACCAATCTGGATCTTGCCTCCGTCGAAACCCAGAATCGCATCAAGCGCGTCGAGGCGCGCCTTCCCGAGGACGTTCGGCGGTTGGGCATACCGGTGGTCAAATCGGCGCGCAATTACCTGCTGTTTCTTTCACTGTTTTCCCCGGACAAGAGCCGCGATTTCGTCGCACTCGGCAGCTACGCCGCGGCGAACGTTCTGGAGAATATCCGGCGCGTGCCGGGCGTCGGCGAGGCGATTCTGTTTGGTACCGAGTACTCGATGCGCCTGTGGTTGCAGCCGGAAAAGCTGAATGCCTTCGGTCTGACATCCGCCGATGTCGCCAAGGCGGTACGGGCACAAAACACCCAGTTGGCCGCCGGCGAACTGGGGCAGGTTCCGGCGGCCGCCGGCCAGCAGTTGAATGCCGTGATTGTTACTCGCAGCCGTCTGGCAACGCCCCAGGAATTCGGCGAAGTGATTATCCGCAGCAGTCCCGATGGCGCCACGGTGCGGGTCAAGGAC
Source organism: Sulfuritalea sp. (assembly GCA_016712985.1). Lineage (GTDB taxonomy): Bacteria > Pseudomonadota > Gammaproteobacteria > Burkholderiales > Rhodocyclaceae > Sulfuritalea. Next base: position 52,249 of record JADJQA010000015.1, read on the forward strand.
GTCGCACGGGTGGAACTCGGTGCGCAGGATTATTCGATCCAGGCACGGATTGACGGCCAGCCGACCGCGGCGATTGCCGTGCGCATGGCGCCGGGGGCGAATGCACTGGACACGGCCAATGCGGTCAAGAGCAAGATGGCCGAGCTGGCCAAATACTTCCCGCCAGGGATCGATTGGGTGGTGCCCTACGACACGTCCAAGTTCGTCGAAATCTCCATTCGCGAAGTGCTGATCACCTTGGTCGAGGCCATGATCCTGGTTTTCCTGGTGATGTACCTGTTTCTCGAGAATCTGCGTGCGACCTTCATTCCGACCATAGTCGTCCCGGTGGCACTGGTCGGCGCGACAGTGGGTCTTTACATTGCCGGATATTCGATCAATGTCCTCACCCTGTTTGCCATGGTGCTCGCCATCGGTATCGTCGTCGATGACGCTATCGTGGTCGTCGAGAACGTTGAGCGCATCATGAGCGAAGAAGGCCTCAGTCCACGCGATGCGACGCGCAAGGCGATGGACCAGATCATCGGCGCGATCATCGCCATCACCGTGGTGCTCTCCGCCGTGTTCGTGCCCATGGCTTTCTTCGGCGGTTCGACGGGCGCCATCTATCGCCAGTTCGCCGTGACTCTGGTGCTGACCATGATGTTCTCCGCACTGATGGCGCTGACACTCACTCCGGCCCTGTGTGCGACATTGCTCAAACATGAAGCCGGTCGCGATGCTGTGGTGCCTGCAACCGGGTTCTTCGGTTGGTTCAATCGTTTCTTTGCACGCACCACGACGGGCTACCGAAACAGCGTAGGGAGGATTCTCGGCAAACCCGTGCGCTGGTTGTTGGTCTACGCCGCAATTCTTGTCGCAACCGGCTGGCTATTCACCAAGCTGCCCGGCAGCTTCCTGCCCGAGGAGGATCAGGGCTACTTCATCAGCGTGGTGCAATTGCCGCCGGGGGCGACGCGCGAACGCACGCTGGAAGTGCTGGCCTCGGCCGAGCAGTTCTACCTGAAGCAGCAGGAAGTCGAGCATGTAATCGGCGTCGCCGGCTTTTCGTTTTTCGGCCGAGGACAGAACGCGGCGATTACCTTCGTCCGTCTGAAAGGCTGGGACGAGCGGCCCCTGCCCGAAAATTCGGCAAGCGCGGTGGTGCGCCGCGCCAACATGGCGTTTTCCCGCATCAAGCAGGCCATGATTTTTGCCATAAACGTGCCGCCGATTCCGGAACTGGCTGCGGTCGGCGGCTTCGATTTCCGTCTTCAGGATCGTAGCGGGCTGGGGCGCGACAAGCTGCTTGAAGCGCGCAACACCGCCCTCGGGCTTGCCGGCCAGAATCCGGCCCTGGCCGGAGTGCGGCCCGAGGGGCAGGAAGCCGGGCCGCAGGTCTTCCTCGATATCGATCGTCTCAAGGCCCGCGCGCTGGGTGTCGATCTGGCCGAACTCAACGAAACCCTGCAATCTTCACTGGGCGTGGCCTACATCAATGATTTCGTACGCCAGGGACGCATCCTGCGGGTACAGATGCAGGCCGAGGCGGATACGCGCCGCACCCCGGAAGACATCCTTCGCCTGCCGGTGAAAAACGCTCGCGGCGAGATGATCCCGCTGGCGGAATTGGCGCGAGCAAGCTGGATTGTCGGCAGTCCCAAGCTGGACCGCTACAACGGCTTGCCGGCAATGAAGATTTCCGGAAGTCCGGCCCCCGGCCGGTCCACCGGCGAGGCCATGGCGGCGATGGAAGAAGTCGCCAGAAAGCTGCCGCCCGGCGTCGGCTTCGAGTGGTCGGGCACCTCGTTCGAGGAGCGACTCTCCGGCAGCCAGGCGCCCTTCCTGTTCGGGATTTCGCTGATCGTGGTCTTCCTGTGCCTGGCCGCCCTGTATGAGAGCTGGTCGATTCCCGTATCGGTAATGCTGGTCGTGCCACTCGGGATCTTCGGTGCGGTGACTGCGGTGATGCTGCGCGGCCTGCCCAATGACGTGTACTTCAAGGTTGGCCTGATCGCCATCATCGGACTCTCGGCCAAGAATGCGATCCTGATCATCCAGTTTGCCCGCGAGCTTCAGGACCAGGGCAAGGAACTGGTCGAAGCCACGCTGGAGGCCTGCCGTCTGCGCTTCCGGCCGATCCTGATGACCTCGATCGCCTTTATCTTCGGCGTCTTGCCTCTGGCGATTTCGACAGGCGCCGGAGCCAATAGCCGCCATGCGATCGGCACCGGCGTCATGGGCGGCATGATCGCGGCAACCGTGCTGGCAGTATTCCTCGTGCCGGTGTTCTTCGTCGTCGTGCGTCGCATCTTCCCCGGTCGTCCCCGTCATCACGAGGAGAAGCTCGATGCGTAGGGCCGTTCCGCCGATGGCGGCGCTGCTCCTCGCCGCTTGTTCCTTTACGCCCGATTATCGGCGCCCCGAGGCGCCGGTGCCCGCCGCCTGGCCGGTGGAGGCGACAGTCGGTGTTTCCACTACGGCGTTCGTTACTGACTGGCGCGCGTTTTTCCCCGATCCGCGCCTGCAGGGATTGATCGCCGCGGCCCTGGAACACAACCGCGATCTGCGTATCGCCGTCGCGCGCGTCGACGAGGCGCGCGCCCTGGCCGGCATTGCCCACGCCGAGCGGTTTCCGAGCGTCGATTTTGCCGCGCTACGGACAGTCTCGGATATTCCAGCGGATCTTTCGGCGACAGGCCGCCGATCCAACAGCCAGCGCAATGACGTCAATCTCGCCGTTACGTCGTTCGAGCTGGATTTCTGGGGTCGGGTTAAAAGCCTTGACGATGCAGGACGCGCCAGTTTTCTTGCCAGCGACTATGCGCGCCAGGCCTTCCAGTTGTCGTTGATCGCCGACGTGGCGGATGCCTGGCTCAGTCTGCTGGAACTTGGCGAGCGCCTGGAACTGGCCCAGGCGACAGCCAGGAGCCGCGAAGAAACCCGCACGCTCACAGGCCGCCGCCGTGATGTCGGGCTCGCCAGCGAGCTCGACTATCTGCAAGCCGAAGGTGCGGTGCAAGGGACGCGCGCTGCCGCGGCCAATCTGGCGCGCAGCTACGCGGCCGCGGAAAACGCCTTGCGCTTGCTGGTCGGTGATTCGTTCACGCTTGGCGATGGCGGCAGGCTGGCGCAACAGGGCTTGATTGCCGACGTGGTGGTGGGCCTGCCGGCCGACGTGCTCCTGGCTCGCCCGGATGTCCTGTCGGCCGAGCAGCAACTCATCGCAGCCAACGCCAACATCGGCGCCGCGCGCGCCGCCTTCCTGCCGAAGATACTGCTTACCGCCGCCGCCGGGACGGCCAGTTCCGCTCTCGCGGGCTTGTTCGATGCCGGTAGCGGCGCCTGGGCTTTCGCGCCTGTCTTGCGCCTGCCGCTGTTCGATGCCGGGCGCACCAGCGGCAATCTCGATCTGGCAACGGCGCGCAAGAACATTGCTGTTGCCGAGTACGAGAAGGTAATTCAGCAGGCATTTCGCGAAGTCGCCGATCTGCTTGCCGCGCGCAGCCTGCTGGCCGAGGGCTGCAGGCGCTGGAAGCCACTGTCGCGGCGCAAAGCCAGCGCCTGGTGATTGTCGAGGCGCGCTACTGGGCGGGTGTTTCCAATTATCTTGAGTTGCATGACGCCCAGCGAGACAAATTTGTCGCGCAGCAGGCGGCCTTGGTGACGCGGCGACAGTTGCTGTCGGTCGCGGCGAACTTCTACAAAGCGCTCGGAGGCGGGGTGGCTGTGCAGTGAAGCTGCCAAGCGCAGCTTGCGCACGCAGCGCCTGAGGTGGCGGCTCTGCGACGAAGGCTTACAGCGCGCGCTTGACCGTCAACGCGCCACGAACCTGACCCTCGCGGTAGTCGATCGCCTTGTCGGCCGGATAAAGCTCCGTCAGTCGGGCCTTGACTTCGGGAGTGATCTTGTCGGGCCCGCCGTGACAGTTGAGGCAGAGGGCCTGCGTGGGTAGTGCCTTCATGTAGCGCAGGGTGCGCTTGTCGCCCTCGCTGACGATTTCGGCCTTCTCCATCATGGCGGCGTTCTCGCCGGCGGCGCGACGGCGGTCAAAGTCCTCCAGCACGGCGCGTTCCCAAGCATCGGGCGCCGCCTCGGGGTTACGGTTCTTCAGGCTGACGCGGCGAATTGCCCACCCGGTTGTCTGGGATGCGGCCGCAGCCATCTTCGGCGCCTTTTCGCTGCAGGCCGCGATGGCGCCGTGGAGGCTGCCCTTGTCGATCTCTTCCTGCACCATCTGCAAGAGCTTGGGCGGAATCGCCAGTGCGGTCTTCCTGGTTTCGGCAATCAATGCGGCATCATCGGCCAGCGCGCCAAAGGCGGTGATGGCGAGCGTGGCGGCAAACAACTTTTTCATGGTCGATTTCTCCCTTTGAATTGGTCGGGCGCAATCTTCGGCGAGGCTTGCGCATGGCACCACGTCAGCATTGGCTTTACGGGTCTCAGGCCAGTCGCTGGAGGCGCTTTTCCAGTCGCGCGACGTCGTCGCGCAGACGGTCGATGTCAGCGGTAAAGTCGGCGATGGCGATCCGGCCTGCGATCAGCGGTTGCTCTTCGGTGAAGTACTCGGCGAGGTTTTCGGCGAAATTTCGTGCGGCTTGTTTCTGCCACGCTGCAAATTCCCGCGTGCTGCTGACCATGCGGCGGGCCGCGATATCGCCGACGATTTTCGAGAGATCTTCCTCGGCGTCCCAGCGCAGATTGCGAATGACGAATCCCAGTGCCTCGGCGAATTCCGCCGAGCCTTCGATGCGCGCCGCACGCATCAGGGGCGTCCTTGCCCTGTAGCGCCAGCAAGGGCGTTGCGGCCGGCAGTGAAATACGACTTCCAGTTGGGCTTCAGGGAGGTGCCGCAATGCAACCATCGTCAGCAACCAAAAGCCGCCTCGAAGGGCGGCAGTTTGATTTGCGCGGTGTGCCCAGCGAAGGGGACGAGCTTTTCGCGCGCCCAGGATGCCTGCCCGAGCAGGTGATTGATCGCGGCGATCAGTGGCGCGGGCAGGGCTTGCATGAAAGTCAGGCCTGCTGAATGCCGGCGACGTTCCAGCCGCGACTGCCGTCGATCGGCTTGACCAGATGCCAGACCTCGCTGAAGGCTTCAGGCGCGGCGTCGGCTTCCTCGCGCAATTGGCCGGAGAAATGCACGCTGGCGATATGGCGGCCGTCTTCGGTGATGACTTCGAGCAGTTCGGCGTCGAGCTGCATGACGTCGGTTTCCTGGGCCTTTTTGCCGCGTTCCTGATGCTGCATCTTGATCTCGGCGAACATCTCGGGCGTGCTGAATTGGCGGATGTCGTCCATGTCGCCACGGTCGTTGGCCGCTTGCAGGCGCACGAAGTTGAGCTTGGCCTGGCGCAGGAAGCCTGCGGCGTCGAAATCGGCCGGGATGTTACGGGAAGCCGCGTCAACCGCCGTGCCAGCGCCAGCGCTGTGCGTCCCTCCGGGAACTCCCGATCCCTCGAATTGGGCGGGCGCCGGATTGAAGTTCGCCGGCGCGGAAGTGCCCGAGCCGGCACCGGCATAGTGCATGCCGGCTTCAGGCGAGCGCTTTCTCATCAGCCAGCGCACCACAAAGAAAGCCGCCCCCACCAGCGCCAGAATCAGCAGCATGTTGGCCATGCCTTCGCCCATGCCGAAGTGCGACAGCAGTGCGGCGATGCCGAGACCGGCCGCAAGGCCTGCCAAAGGTCCGAGGAAGCGGCTCATGCCGGCCGGTTTGGCGGCAGCAGCAGGGGCCGCCGCCGCAGGGGCAGCGGCCGGCTTGCCGGCCTGTGTCGGAGCGGAAGGCGCCGGCGTTGCCTGACGCTTCATTCCAATAGAGCCACCACCACCCAGGCGCTTGGCTTCGGCAACGGGAACCATCAGGCTGAGCCCTATCACGGCGGCAAAGGCCGCTATCACTAATCGCTTCATTGTTTCTTTCTCCTCGCTAGAACTTGTAACCCCGATGCAGCGCGACGACGCCGGCTGTCAGGTTGAACACTTCGACACGCTCCAGGCCGGCTTGTTCCATCAGGGCCTTGAGCGCGGCCTGATCGGGATGCATGCGGATCGATTCGGCCAGATAGCGATAGGATTCGGCATCTCCGGCGATCTTTCCGCCGAGCCATGGTAGCAGCTTGAACGAGTACGCGTCGTAGACCCTTTCCAGGGGTTTCCACACTTTAGAAAATTCAAGCACCAACAGTCGTCCGCCAGGTCGCAGCACGCGGCGCATTTCCGCCAGAGCGTTATCCTTATGCGTCATGTTGCGCAGGCCGAAGGCGACCGTGACGATGTCGAAATAATTGTCGGGGAAGGGCAGCTTTTCTGCGTCGCATTGCGCTACCGGCGCCAGCACACCTTCGTCAAGCAGACGATCACGGCCGACGCCGAGCATGGCATTGTTGATGTCGGTGAGCCAGACTTCCCACCTCGCGCCAACACGATGGGCGAAGGCCGAAGCGAGGTCGGCCGTGCCGCCGGCAACGTCGAGCACGCGGTCGCCCGTTCGAGGAGCGGCGATCTCGATGGTGAAGCTCTTCCAGCGTCGATGCAAGCCCAGCGACATGAGATCGTTCATCACGTCGTATTTCTGCGCTACCGACGAGAAAACGCCCGCGACGCGCTGCGCCTTTTCTGTTTCTTCTACGCTTTCAAAGCCGAAATGGGTTCTTGGCATTGCTGATGACCCGGCTCTCAATGGCTTCCACAGCCACCGGACTTCGGAGGCAGTGTTGTCGAATCTATATCGCGGCTGCCACCGGCTTTTTCAAGTCGCTCAAGATACTCTGCCCACAGCGCCTCCTGGTTGGCGGCAAGACCATGAAGCCAGTCCCACGAGTAAATGCCGGTGTTATGACCGTCGGAGAAGGTCGGCTGCACCGCGTAGTTGCCGACAGGCTCCAGCGCGGTGATTTCGACATTGCGCTTGCCGGTTTGCAGCGTTTCCTGTCCCGGACCATGACCGCGTACTTCCGCGGAGGGACTGCAGACGCGCAGGAACTCGGCGGGCAACTGGTAGTGGCCACCGTCATCGAACTTGAGTTCCAATATTCGTGATTTCTTGTGCAGCGTGATCTCGGTGGGGATCGGGGTCTTGCGGTCGAGACCTGACATGGTGGCAACTCCTTGACTGGGCCGGCTATCATAGCGCACACCGCCGCCCGGATCGATGTCATGGAACCGTCATCAAGCTGCAATACACTTGGCGTTGTTGCGTAGCCTCAATAACCCATGCCCGCCACCATACTGGTAGTTGAAGATGAACCGGCGATCCAGTCGCTGATCGAGGTCAATCTGCGCCGTGCGGGCCATGCCGTACAACTCGCGCCCGATGCCGAAACCGCGCGACGGCTGGTACAGGAAGCTTTGCCCGATCTGGTTCTCCTCGACTGGATGCTGCCGGGGATGAGCGGCGTCGACTTCGCGCGTTTGTTGCGCAGCGAGGCGCGAACCCGTCTGTTGCCGATCATCATGCTCACCGCGCGAGCCGAGGAACGCGACAAGATTGAAGGCCTGGACCTGGGTGCCGACGACTACGTGACCAAGCCTTTCAGTCCGCGCGAGCTGACGGCGCGCATCAAGGCGGTCTTGCGTCGGCACGCACCGCAGGCCACCGAGGATGTTGTCGAGCTCGGCGGCTTGCGGCTCGATCCGGCGACGCACCGGATTACGGCCGGGAGCGCGGAGGTGAATCTCGGTCCCACGGAATTTCGCCTGCTGCATTTCCTTATGACCCATCCGGAGAGGGTGCATGGCCGCTCGCAATTACTCGATCAAGTGTGGGGCGACCACGTTTTTGTTGAAGAGCGCACGGTGGATGTGCATATTCGCCGTCTGCGCGCTGCGCTGGAGGAAAGTGGACATGACGCGCTGATCCAGACGGTACGCGGCAGCGGTTACCGGATTTCGGCGGTGTGAATGCGGTAGCTGCCGAACTGCTGACGGCGCTGGTGCTGGCGGCGCTGGCGGCGCTGGCCGGCTGGTTTGCGGCGGGTGAGCATGGCGCGGAGCTGGCAGCGCTGGGCGTCGTTTCCTTGTTCTTTCTGCGACAACTCTGGCTGGTGCTGCGCCTGATTCACTGGACCGCTTGTCCTCTGGGTACGCCGACGCCGAGTGCCACAGGCGCCTGGGGCGCGGTATTCGACGGTTTGCACAGGCGGGCCCGGCTGGCCGCCGCGCAACGCGAGCAGGCAACCCAGGAGCTGAACCGCTTCCGCCGCGCCGCGGAGGCTTTGCCTGACGGTGTGATGATCCTCGATGGTCACCGCGCCATCGAGTGGATGAATCTGCACGCCGAAGCCTGCCTCGGCCTCAAGGGATCGGTGGATACCGGCAGTCGCATCACGCATCTGCTGCGCGAGCCGGAATTTCTCGAATATCTCGACGGCCCCGAGCAAGGCCGTGTGCCGCTGGAATTGCACACGCAGCGCAATCCCGGTCGCACCTTGCTGATTCAGGCCGCCCCGTTTGCCGCGGGACGCACGCTGCTGCTGGTCCGCGATGTGACGCAGATGCAGAAACTCGCGACCATGCGGCGCGATTTCGTCGCCAACGTTTCGCATGAGCTGAAAACGCCGCTGACGGTTACCCTGGGCTTTGTCGAAACGGCGCTGGACGCTCTCGAAGACACGCCGCCAGCGGAGATTGCGGAGTATTTGCAGGCTGCCGCCGAGCAGGCGCGGCGCATGCGGCAACTGATCGATGATCTGCTGACGCTTTCATCGCTCGAAACGGATGCGCCGCCGCTGGAAGACCCGATAGACGTGGCAACCCTGCTGGCCGATATCCGCGAGGAAGTCGCGGCGCTTTCGGCCGGCCGACATCGCATTACGCTTGAGATTCAGGGGCCGCGGGAGCTGCTGGGCAGCGCTCGCGAGTTGCGTTCGGCGTTTGCCAATCTGGCCGGAAATGCAGTGCGTTATACCCCCGGCGGCGGCGAGATCGTGCTGCGCTGGAGCGCCGATGCTTCGGCGGGCGGGCGATTTTCGGTGCGCGACAGCGGCATCGGCATCGCCGCGCAGCACCTGCCGCGTCTCACCGAGCGCTTCTACCGGGTGGATCGCGGCCGCTCGCGCGACTCGGGCGGCACGGGCCTCGGACTGGCCATTGTCAAGCATGTGCTGGAGCGGCATCAGGCGGTGCTCGAGGTCGAAAGCCAGCCGGGCCGGGGTTCGGTATTCAGCGCGGTGTTTCCCGCGCACCGGGTTCAGTCGTGAATGGCGCAACGCTCGAACTGGAGACCGCGATCAAGAATCCGAAGCAGCTTGAAGCTCTGCACCTGCTGATCGACGGTGGCTTCAATGCCGCGCTCGGTGCGAAACATGCCGGCGGGAACGATTACGCTTGCCGGTTGGTCGAGGGCGGGGCTTGCCGCCAGAAGGAATCCTGGCTGCCAGGCGCCGCGGATCCGGTCCGACTCGATCGTCCGAAGCGCCACGGGAAGGGCTTCGCCCGGAAAGGTCTGGATGCCCGCGGAGAGTACGTCGTCCCCTTCGCGCAGCGCCCAGCGCAGGGAGCCCAAGGTGTATCGCTGGCTGTCGTGGGTCTTTACGGCGATCAACAGGCCGGCGCCAACCCGCACGCCTTTTCTAAGCGGCCTGGTGATGCGCAGGCCGGAGCCTGATTCGTCGAGCAGGCGCCAGTCATCCATGACTTGCCAGTCTTCGACCGACGAATCTTGTCCATCACCAGGGTTCCCCCCGCGGTGGCTGCGTTCCCCAAAGACCTCGAATTCCTGACGTTCCCGACGCAGCGTCGCGGTGTCGCGGGGCGCCTGGAAGGGCTGGCGGCCCGAGAGCTGGTAAAACACGGCTTCGAAGCCCGCGATCAGACTGCAGGAACCGCTTGCGGCATGCCGTTCATCGCGACGCGGTGCTTTGCCCTTGCACCAGCGTTGCAGGATCTGCTGCAGCAACTGGCCCGCTGCCGGTTGCGTGACATCGTCACCGAGTTGCAGCTCGGCCGGGGTGCGACCGTGTTCCAGCAGCGCGATGCGGGCGAGCAGGCTCTTGCGCAGCTCGGTGGTTTCCAGCCAGCGCCCGCCCTTGGACGGCTGTGGCACATAACTCGCCGGACGATCCGATTCAAAGTCAACCCATAGCGGTACCGCGCGGTTGCGAATATCTTCCGGCGGAGTTTTCAGCAGCGCCAGCTTGGCCCCCCAGCGCCTGGCCCAGCGCGCAACCCAGGCCAGATGACGTGCCGGAAGCTCATACGGATTGGCCGTGCAGAGCAGGTTGCATTCGGCGTAGGCCGCCAGCGCGCTGGTGGGTAGATTGCCTTGACGCACCGGATCACTGATGGCGCGCGCGGCGATGCCCAGGGTTTCCGCGGCGGAAACAATTTGATGCAGCGTCTTCCAGTAGCTCGCATCGGGCAATAGCTCGCCGCGACAGAGGTCAAGCTGCCAGTCAGCGAATACCGACAGCGTGCGCTGCGCCAGAGTGGCGGTCCTGGCCGCCAGGTCGGCGTTGCCGGCAATCAGAGTGCGATGGGCCGCCAACGCGGGCAGCGAGGCAATGCCGGAATTGCCACAACAAAAAACCACAAAACAGCGCAGATAACCGAGCGCCAGCATATGCCATACGCTCAGATTGCTGTCCAGCGCGGCCTGTTCGTGCGGAGCGAATGGCAAGGGCTTGCCGGTGAACTTTCTTGCCGCGACTTCCTGAACGTCGCTCAAGGGGCCGTGCAGGCTTTCAAGAATCGCGAAGCGCTCGAGCGGTGGCAGGGCAAACCGGTGCAGCAGATTGAGCTGGCTCAGGAACATCGATTGCGCTTGCACGGTATTTGCCAGAGGCACGCTGGAAAGCCAGTCCTGGCACGCGACTGCGTTGACAAAGGCAGGCCTCGGTTCGGTTCCGGTGCCGGGCAGGTCGAAGTTCATGGCGGTTCATTCAAGGTCGAAAGTTCGGCTTGCAGGGCGGCCAGCAGACGGGCGCTGGTGGGGACGGGACGGGCAACGCCGCGGCGTTGTGGCTTGGCCCAGATCGGTGCGGGAAAGTGGCTGTCGTCCTTCCAGCGGGGAATCACATGCCAATGCAGGTGCGGCACAAGGTTGCCCAGGCTGGCGAGGTTGATCTTGTCGGGCTGAACAAGCTGGCGCAAGGCGCGTTCGGTGGCCAGCACGACGTCCGCAAAATGGTGCGCGTGGGGTATCGGGAGGGCGCTCATTTCGGCGACATGCTGACGCCACACGACGCGGCAGAAACCGGGAAATGCGTTGCCTTCAGGGCCAGTTACGCGCACCACGCGGCATAGTCCGTCTTCCCACAGCAGATCGCCGCCGGGATTGGCACAGAGTTCGCAATCGGTGTTGGTCGCCACCGGGCAAGGATAGCGCCAATCGGCCGCTCTGTGCTGGCGGGATGGATGGACACACCGCCTACAGCAATACCCGCTCAATGCCGCCGGCATTGACAGCGCGCACATAGTCCCGCATCCAGTCGGGACCGAGGATCGCCCTGGCCACCTCGACCACCAGGTAGTCGGCGGAAATCGCAGCGTCGTTTTCGTAGCGTGACAGGCCTTGCAGGCAGGAAGGGCAGGATGTCAGGATCATGACTTCGGCGCCGGCATCCTCGCGTCGTAACGCCGCGGCGCCGGCGACGACTTCTTCCTGCTTGCGAAAGCGAATCTGGGTCGACACGTCCGGCCGTGTCACCGCCAGCGTGCCGGATTCACCGCAACAGCGCTCGTTCAGCTCGACGCGGCTACCCATCAGCGCGCTTGCGACCTTTACGCCCGAGTAATGTTTCATCGGCGTGTGGCAGGGCTCGTGATACAGGTAGCGCGTGCCGTTCGTGGCGGCGCCGTCGAGCGTGATGCCCTTCTCCATCAACCACTCGTGGATGTCCACCAGTCGGCACCCGGGAAAGATCTTGCCGAACTCGTATTTCAGCAACTGATCCATGCAGGTGCCACAGGAGATCACCACCGTCTTGATGTCGAGATAGTTCAAGGTATTGGCGACGCGGTGAAACAGCACGCGGTTGGCCGTGGTAATGGCCTGGCCGCTGTCTTCGTTGCCGCTCGATGTCTGCGGATAGCCGCAGCACAGATAGCCGGGCGGCAGCACCGTGGTGGCGCCGGCATGCCAGAGCATGGCTTGCGTGGCGAGCCCGACCTGCGAGAACAGGCGCTCCGAACCGCAACCGGGGAAATAGAACACGGCCTCGTGTTCTTCATCGCCGAACTTGCCCGCCCGCTGCGGGTCGCGGATCACCGGTATCAGCGTGTCATCCTCGACATCGAGCAGTGCGCGCGAAGTGCGCATTGGCACATTCTTCGGCATCGGCTTGTTGAGGAAGTGGATCGCCTGCGCCTTGATGTCCGGACGACCCAGCGTGGCCGGCGGATGATTGACGCTGTCCTGGATCAGGCCGAGCGAACTGGCGAGCGCATGACCCAGGCGCTGGGCCTTGTAGCCAAGCTGGATCATCCCGGCGCGCACCAGCTTGATGGTGGCCGGATCGGTGGCGGAGAGGAAGGCCATCGCCGCCGCCGAGCCGGGGTTGAATTTCTTCTTGCCCTGACGGCGCAGGAAATTGCGCATCGCCACCGAGACATCGCCGAAATCGATGTCCACCGGGCAGGGCGAGACGCACTTGTGGCACACCGTGCAGTGGTCTGCCACGTCTGAAAATTCTTCGAAGTGCCGCAGGCTGACGCCGCGGCGGGTCTGCTCTTCGTAGAGAAACGCCTCGATCAGCAGCGATGCGCCAAGAATCTTGTTGCGCGGACTGTAGAGCAGGTTGGCGCGTGGCACATGGGTCGAGCACACGGGCTTGCACTTGCCGCACCGCAGGCAGTTCTTGATCGAGTCGGAAATGCTTCCGATATCCGATTGTTCCATGATCAGCGACTCGGTGCCGAGAAGGCTGAACGAGGGCGTATAGGCGTTGGACAAATCGCTGCGCATGTGTGGCAAGTTCATCAGCTTGCCGCGATTGAAGCGTCCCTCGGGATCGACTTTCTGCTTGTAGTCGCGAAAAGGGCGGATCTCCTCTTCGCCGAGGAATTCCAGCTTGGTGATGCCGATGCCATGTTCGCCGGAGACCACCCCGCCCAGGCTCTTGGCCAGTGTCATGATGCGCGCCACGGCCTGGTAGGCGGTTTGAAGCATCGCGTAGTGGTCGGAGTTAACCGGAATGTTGGTATGCACGTTGCCGTCGCCGGCATGCATGTGCAACGCGACGAAAACCCGGCCGCGCAGCGTTTCCCTGTGGATCGCGGTGATTCGTTCCCGCACCGGGCGGAAGGCGACACCATCGAACAAGGCTTCCAGTGGCGCCTTGAGTTCGGTCTTCCAGGACACCCGCAGGCGGTAATCCTGCAGCTCCTCGAAGTGTTCATCGAGCTTGTCCATCAGGTCCCGCCACCTGGCGCGCACCGCGGCTATCAGTTCCAGCGCCTGCTCGCGGCGATCGCCGAGCAGCAGTTCATGGTCTAGGTCGGCGTCACCGGTCTGCAGCGGTAGCTTGCCTTTGAGGAAGCCGGCCAGCCCGTCGGTCAGCTCGATCTTGTTGGCGATCGACAGTTCAATGTTGATACGCTCGATGCCATCGCAATAGTCGCCCATGCGCGGCAGCGGGATCACCACGTCTTCGTTGATCTTGAAGGCGTTGGTGTGCTTCGAGATCGCGGCGGTGCGGGCACGGTCGAGCCAGAACTTCCTGCGCGTCTCGGGCGATACGGCGATGAAGCCCTCGCCGCCGCGCGCGTTGGCCAGCCGGACCACTTGGGAAGCCGCGGCCATGACCGCCGTCTCGTCAGCGCCGACTATGTCGCCCAGCAGCACCATCTTCGGCCGACCGTGTTGCTTGGCCTTGGTCGCATAGCCGACCGCGCGGACATAGCGTTCATCGAGATGCTCAAGGCCGGCGAGCCGGACGCCTGACGCGAGCGCCGCGCCGCCCGGCTTGAAGCAATCGGTGATCTCGACGATCGACGGGACCGCATCCCTGACCCGTCCGAAAAATTCGAGGCAGAAGCTGCGCGTCACCGGCGGCATGCGATGCAGCACCCACACCGCCGAAGTGATCAGGCCGTCGGTGCCCTCCTTCTGCACGCCCGGTACGCCACCGAGGAACTTGTCGGTCACGTCCTTGCCCAGGCCCTGCTTGCGGAACAGCCGGCCAGGCAGGTCGAGTTGCTCCTCGCCGAGCTTCTTGCTGCCGCCGGCGTCGTAGCGGGTGAGGCGGAAGCTGACCAGCTCCTGCTCGTGGATCTTGCCGAAGTTGTGGTTCAGGCGCTCGACCTCCAGCCAGGCGCCGTCCGGCGTCACCATGCGCCACGAGGCCAGGTTGTCCAGCGCCGTGCCCCACAGCACCGCCTTCTTGCCGCCGGCATTCATCGCGATGTTGCCGCCGATGCAGGACGCGTCCGCCGAGGTCGGGTCGCAGGCGAAGACCAGGCCGGCCTGCTCCGCCGCCTCCATGACCCGGCGCGTGACCAACCCGGCGCCGGTGCGCACCGTGGCGTAGTCTTTGTCCGTACCGGGCAGGCGCTTGATCTCCACCGGCCCCAGATCGATCAGTTTTTCGGTATTGATGACCACCGACAGCGCATCCAGCGGGATCGCACCGCCGGTGTAGCCGGTGCCGCCGCCGCGCGGGATGATGGTCAGGCCCAGCTCGATGCAGGCACTGACCAGCGGCGCCATTTCCTCTTCTGTGTCCGGCGCCAGTACGACGAAAGGATACTCGACGCGCCAGTCGGTGGCGTCTGTCACATGCGCCACGCGCGCCAGGCCGTCGAAGCTGATGTTGTCCTTGCGGGTGTGTTTGGCTAGTGCCTTGAAGGCCCTTTTGCGCAGGGACCGGGTCTCCTCGAACCAGTGCTCGAAGTCCTGCACGGCGGTTTGCGCGGTGCTGAGCAGGCGGGCGACGCGGTCGTTGCTGGATGTGCCAACCTCACGGCGCTTGTCGATCTCGCGCAGGCGGTGGCGCAGGGCCTCGACCAGTGCTTCGCGCCGCTGGCGGTTGGCGAGCAGGTCGTCTTCCAGATAGGGATTGCGCCGCACCACCCAGATGTCGCCCAGCACTTCGTAGAGCATGCGCGCCGAGCGGCCGGTAACGCGCTCGCTGCGCAGTTCCGTCAGCGTCTCCCAGGCGTCGGCGCCGAGCAGGCGAATGACGATCTCGCGGTCGGAAAACGAGGTGTAGTTGTAGGGGATTTCGCGCAGGCGGGCAGTCATGCCGGTGTTCGGTGGAGCGGAAGGGCTTCCATTGTAGGCGAAGGGCTGCGGCAGACGCCCTGCGCGGCGTTACCTGCCCGCGAAGCGGCGTCCCAGGTACGCAAAGCGAGTCAGCGCGGACTTTCCGGGCAACCGGATCGGAGACGCGGTTCAACCGCGAACGCTCTCCTTCCCCTTCAAGGAGTCGGGGAGGGGATGGGGTATTGCTGCGATAGGGACTGTCGTCGTGTCACCAGCACCGATTTTCGGCAGTCGCACGAATTTAATTTGAACCTGACCCCCTTTAATTTTGGTCACACGCAAGTTTGGGCGCTTTGGAAATAAGGCTTAACGAGAATCCATAGTACGAGCCAGACTCTAGTTCCTTTGCCCACAGATGCAGGATCTTGGGGTCAGCCAGGCTCGGATTTCTCACGAAACGGCGGCCGTCTTGGGCGCCGGAGATCCATGTAGCATTCCCTCGATACTGATGTCCTCATCAATTTCGGGCCAATGAACACAGGTGCCATCGCCGAGCAGCTCCCAATGCGCGCGTTGTGCGGTCGTGGCGTCCGACAGTCGCCATGACCAGGCCAGCGGCACGCTGACGCTGCGGCCATCGACGAGGTAGGCGGTGATTTCCGAGTCGCTGACGTGCAGGTCGGCGATCCGGGGTTCAACGACGGTAGCCGCAATGTTCATCCCATGCCTCCAGTATCTGGCTGCGGTGGTCACGCAGCAATTGACGGATCGTGTTCAGTTCAACCGGCGAAAAGCCGTGATTGCTAACGAGCGCGAGTGGTTCCATCCAGTACTTGCACGTCTTGCGTTCTCTTTGCACATGGACATGCGTCGGTTCATGGCTGTCAAAGCTGACAAAAAACAGACGGTAAGGTCCGGGTATTCCGCGGAGCGTTGGCATGGCGTAATCATACGTGAAGCACTAGGTGAAGACCAAAACAATCTCGATTGCGGAACAATGTGGGCTGCCTCGCGATGTTTCCAGGTACAGCCGCACACGAGCGATCTTTCTTACCCTCTGCACCGTCCAGAGCGGAAGGTACGCTGGGAGTAGTCCGGTTGCGCCAGTAACCCGGTTCCCGGCGGCAGTGGATGACCGCGACGATCAGCGGGAAAAGGTTCCAGGCTCGAATACAGCGCTAAAAAAACCGGCATTGGCGGGACGGTGATTGGAAATCAGCGGGAACCAGACTTCGAATCGGCTGTAGTTATGAGCCGCTTTTCAGGTGGTTTTTAACGGGCGCTTTACCCGAAGCTTATTTTCTGTCGCGACCACAAAGCATCCCTGCCAGTCCGCGATATCGCCCGCGATTGCGGCCACCGCGGCGACCAGCGCTTGCGCACCCGGCTCACGCAGGCGCCGGAGCAGCAGTCCGGCATGGGCGCCGGTCGCAAAGCGACGGGTGTCGGAAGATTCGAGGTCTTGCGTGATCAGGAGACGTCCTTCCGCACAAGCCGCCTGCCAGATATCGGCATCGGGGCGGCCGGAAAGGTTTTCGTCGGGGCCAGTATGCACATCGTGCCCGTAAGCGGAAAGAACGCCCACCAGTCGCGCCGGCAGGTTTTCGTCAAGCTTGATTCTCGCGCCAATGCCGGTGCGGCAGGCAGCGGCAAGTCTTCCTCCGCCGAGACGGTGGCGAACGCAATCACCGCACGCAGGGCATCCTGATTGAGCGTCGGGAAATCGGCCAGGATGTCTTCGTCGCTCATGCCTTCGGCGAGACTGGCGAGGATGCTCCTCACGGTGACGCGGGTTCCGGTGACGACCGCTTCGCCCCCGCAAATGGCTGGGTCGCGGGTGATGAAAGGCTTGAAGTTCATGGTCATGGCGGGACGGGGGTCTTGGGTGGAACTACCCTGGCTCAAATCTGCCAGGGGTCGAAAACCTGTGGGTAGAAACGGAAATCTCCGGTGTTGCGCGTGACCACGGTGAGGCCGTGGCATTGGGCGGTGGCCATGATCAGGCCATCCATTACCGGCAGCCGCTGGCCGCCGAGTTCAGCGCGGGAGGCCAGTTGCGCCCAGGCGTGGAGGGCGGCGGCATCCAGCGGCAGGATGCGGCCGGCGAAACGCTGTTCGATCTTGCCCAGCCACGCGGTAAGTTTCTGGCTGCGGCGCGGGTCGCTGGCGCGCAGTTTGAGGATGCCTTTTTCGATTTCGCCGAGGCTGATGACACTGAGGAAGAGGCTGGTTTCGTCCTGCTCGTCGAGCCATAGGATCACTGCGGGAGCAGGCGCCTTTCTGACATATTCGGAGAGTACGCAGGTGTCGAGCAACCAGCTCACAGCGTGGCATCCCGTCCGGTATCGCGGTCGCGTCGGAACTCGATGTCGTCGCCGCCAATCTCCGGCCGCAACAATGTGGCCGAGAGCTTGCCCTTGCTGCGCTTTGTCAGGCGCTCGTATTCTGCCGCCGATACCACTACGGCTGCCGGTTTGCCGTGCAAGCTCACCCGCTGCGGTGAGCCGCCGATGGCTTCCTTGATGAGCTGGCTGAAACCGTTTTTGGCTTGTTGCAATTGCCATTCAGAATGCATCGCAGTCCCTTTCATAAACTGGCTAGTCTGGCCAGAATATAGCACAGGCCGGCGTCTTGCTCTGCACTACCCTCCGCGCCTGGTCAATGGCGGGCGCCTTTTACGCGGCCCTCTCCTCGAGGTGCTTCCCGATATCCACCGGATCGATCTGCTCCGGCTTCATGAAGCGTACGGCATAGTCGCGATAGACGCCGGAACGCAGGAACAGGGCGAACAGCTCGGGGTCGATGTGCTGGTCCTTGACCATGAAGGACATTATCTTGATCGCCTCGGAAAGGGTCTTTCCTTTCTTGTAGGGGCGGTCGACCGCCGTCAGCGCTTCAAAAATATCGGCGATGGCCATCATGCGGGCGACCGGGCTCATTTGATCCCTGGTCAGGCGTTTTGGATAACCGGTGCCATCCATTTTTTCGTGATGGCCGCCGGCAATCTCGGGCACTTGCCGCAAATGCTTGGGAAACGGCAGTTGCGACAGCAGGATGATGGTCTGCACGATGTGCTCGTTGATCTTGTAGCGCTCTTCGCCGGACAAGGTGCCGCGTTCCACCGAGAGGTTGTGGAGCTCGCCGCGGTTGTAGAGCAGCGCCGGGACGTCCATGCGGAAACCCCATTGTTCGGTCGGCAGGCAGTCCTGCGGGCGACGCTCGAAAGCGTGTTCCGGCTTGTCGGCCAGCAGCGGTTCGAGAACCGGCAGGGCGGGAGCGGGCGAGCGCTGCCTGTGCTGCTTTTCTTCGTGGGAGATGCCGATCCGGTCGTCGAGGGTCCGCAGCCAGGTACGCGTCGCAATGCTCCCGAGGCGGGCAAGTTTCTCCGGCGCCATGAATTCGCCCCCCTCGTTGCAGGTGGCAATGAACGCATAGTCATCGTCGAGTTGGGCCGTCTCTGCTTGCCAGCGCTGGCGCGCGGCGGCTGCGGATTCTCCGGCGGCGATCGCTTTGAGGCAGGCGATTTCGGCATCCCGCTTGAGCACCTCGAAACGCATGCGAACCTCATGAATCCGGTCGTAGATGGTTTCCAGCTTGGTCGCCTTGTCGACCACGAATTCCGGTGTGGTGACCTTGCCGCAATCGTGTAGCCAGGCGGCAATATGCACCGCCTCCCAGGCCCGATCGTCGAGCTCGAAATCCTTGTAGGTTCCGCTGGTTTCTGCACACGCGGCGCGCGCCAGCATCTTGGTCAGTTCCGGAACGCGGGCGCAGTGGCCGCCCGTGTAGGCGCTCTTAGCGTCGATCGCCCCGGCGATCAACTGGATGAAGGCTTCGAACAGCATTTTCTGAGCCTTGATCAGGGCCAGCGTCTCCAGCGAACTGGCGGCCGAACCGGAGAGCGCCGAGATAAAGGAGGTCTGGGCCGAATCAATCGGTGTTCGGCGCAGCAGCAGCATGACGCCGACCAATTGCTGCTCCCGGTTGATCAGGGGAACCGCCAGCCCCTGGCGCGCCGATTCTGCGGCGGCCAGCCGGTCGAGGCCCAAGGCAGCGATGTCGTCGGCCGCCAGAGCAGCGGCATGAATCTGGCTGCTGCGGATGGCCTGCCCGATCACGGGGCCGGCCGCGCCGAGCGGGATTTCCGGGCCGCCGAGATCAATTGCGGCGCCCTCGCGGGTGCGTGCCGCCATCGCGGTCAGCTTGCCGTCATCCGCCAGATACAGGATCCCGGCTTCGGCGTCGGCAGCCGACAGTGTTTCGGACAGCAGCATCGGCATCAGCACGTCGAAGTTTTCTTCGGCCCCCAAGGCCTGGCTGATCGCCAGAAACCGACGGATGGTTCGCTTCATGCCGTCCATGGTCTGAGCCAGCTCATTGACTTCGACAATCATCGAGGGGGTTGCGGACGGGCGTGAAAAATCGAAATGCCGAACCGCTTCGGCTTCACCGACCAATGCCTTCAGCGACCCGGCAATCCGGCGCGAGATGGCCCAGACGACCGGCGTCGCCAGCAGGATGATCAGGATCGTCAGCAGCGCCGATCTGGTGCGCAGGGAAAACGCTACCGCGAGAAGCTCCCGATCGGGGATCGCGATGACCAGATAGGGACGGGCCCCTTCGAGCGGCACCGGGATGATCGCCAGTCGCCAGTCGCCGTCGGCAAGCGCGACGTTTCTCTGAATGCCCGACTCAGGCGCTCCCGCGGCGATGATCTCTCC
This sequence comes from Sulfuritalea sp., assembly GCA_016712985.1. Lineage (GTDB taxonomy): Bacteria > Pseudomonadota > Gammaproteobacteria > Burkholderiales > Rhodocyclaceae > Sulfuritalea. The sequence goes on from JADJQA010000015.1 coordinate 72,091, forward strand.
CGCGCTGGCCAGGATCGGAATGCCGAGATCGCCGAGGCGAGCCAAGGTGGGTTTGGCATCGGGGGAAGCTTGCGTCGAGATCACTTTGCTCATGTCCTCGCTGGCAAGAACCTGGCCCGCCCGGTTGGCCAGCACGACCAGCGAACCCGGCGTGATCCGTTGGCGTGCCAGGCTCTGGCCGAGGGTTTGGAGCAGTATGTCGCCGCCGACGACGGCTTGACCATTCCTGCTTTGCATTGCCGTCGTTGATCCCACCTTGCGTTGCGAAAAGAACAGGTAGGGCTGGGTCTTGATCTGTTTCCGGGTGGCCATCGCATCCCGGTACCAGTCGCGCGAACGCGGATCATAACTGGCCGTAGAATCGGGCCGGTCTTCCTCGGCCAGAACCGTCAGCGCCGCGTCAAGGAAGAGGAAGCGTCCCTGCGCGCCGCCAGCCGGGGAGTGCTCGATGCTCTGGACAATGTAGAGGGTCGCAGCGGGGGCCTTGGCGCCGATTCGTTCGGCCTCGTCGGCGATGCGCCGGACCATGAAGAAGTCACCGTTCTGATAGCCGACGTAGATCGACGTCAGGCTGACCGAGCTATCGAGCACTGCCCGGTAGTAGGGGAGACGCTGCAGCGCGTCCTTGAGCGAACCCCGGTCGGCCACGATGTCGTGGCTTAGCAGTCTTACCGCGGTTTCGGCGGGCACCACCGCTTGCTGGAATTCGCCCGCCGTTTCACGCACGCTGCGTTGCGTCAGTTCGACTGCCGAAGATTCGATGATGTCCCGCGAAAACTTGTAACCGACGCCGCCGATGATGCCGCCGACAAGCAGCAGCAGCAGCATGAACAGCGAGGATATGTGCATATGCAGCGGAAAGGCGCGTTTCACGGCAGTCTCCGGGAAAATGCTGCTGGCCGGACTTCATTCCAGTCTGATACCGATCGGCACGCAAGGGTCGCGATGGCCGTGATGGACATATATCCACAAGAATCACCGTGGCGGCCGGCAACAGGCCGCGGCGCTTGCCTCTTGCAAGTGCCGAGTGGTTGCGCCGTCCGGGGCGGGAGGCACTTCACCGGGTGTCGAATCCCGGTTCCTGGGCCAGCCCGATGACTTCATCCGCGGTGATTCCGAACGTCTCCAGCACGAACTGCTCTCCCGATTCCCAGTCCGGGCAAAGACCACCGCCGGAGCGGAAAGTTGCCACCTGATCCATCAGCAGGCCGAACGCAACCAGCTTGCGATTGGCCGGTTCGACTTCGCGGCGGCCGGCGATGACCGTCTCAAAGTCGTGGTGGTAGAGGATCGCGCGGCAAAAGGGCTCCGGCAGAAGCCATCCGCGGGCGAGCGCATAGCCGACCCTGGCGTGACTGTATTGGTAGTCCATCTGTTCGACGGCGATCAAACGGGCTCCCGGCACGTGCTCAAGCCTGTCCATGATATTCGCGTAGTCAGCGAACTTGCCGATCATCACGGGCATGCCGCAATCGCGAAACAGCGCATAGGTGTGGGCTTCGTCCAGATCGATGCCGCGGACCCGCCGCGCAACCATCAGGGCCGCGGCGGTGATGCTGGCCGATTTGTCCCAGAAGCGCTGCATCAGCGCGCTTCCACCCGCGGGGAATGCCTGGCGCAGGATCAGTCCGGTGACCAGGTTGGCGCCGGCGCGCAGACCAATGATCGAAAGCGCCTGATGCGCATTGGTGGCTTTGCTGCGCAAACCGTAGAAGGGCGAGTTGACGACCTGCAATAGCGCCGCGGACAGGGCCATGTCCCTGGCGATGAGTTCGGCCAGTTTCCGTATGTCGGGTTCGTCCTGCTGCATTTCGGCGGAAAAGCGGCTGAGGATGGCGGGACAGGGTGGAATGCCGATATCGCGCACGATTTGGTCGATGTCGTGCTCTTGCAACGCGGAATTCGTGGTCTGTTCAGTCATGGAAGTTTGTCGGTCACAAGTCCTGGGACGGGTTCTGGCCACTATGGTATCAACGCCAAGGCAATTGTGGCCGGCAAGGCCAATTCGGCATTGACGCCAATGGGTTTCGGGCGGCTCGATTCGGCAGGGGATCGCACGGGAAACAGCATGGCGAGCTTGACGCCAGTTTCTGCGTCCATACAATAACTGACTGGTCAGTAAGTAATCTTGTTATCTTGGACACGCTCACCCATCCCCGCCAACGCCGCAAGCAAGCACGCCCCGCCGAACTCATGGCGGCGGCGCTGGAGCTGTTTGTCGAAAAGGGCTTCGCCGGCACCCGCCTGGAGGATGTGTCGGCGCGCGCCGGGGTGTCGAAGGGGACGCTGTACCTCTACTTCGACAGCAAGGAAGCGCTGTTCAAGGCCGTGATCCAGGAAGGCATCGTGCCGATTCTCGAAGAAGGCGCCGGCCTGGTCGATAGTTTCCAGGGCTGTACCGCCGATCTGCTGCGCACGCTTATCGGTGAGTGGTGGCAGCGCATCGGCAACACGCACCTGGGCGGCGTGCCCAAGCTGATGATCAGCGAGGCGGGAAATTTTCCCGAGTTGGCGACCTACTACCACGATGCAGTGATCCTGCGCGGCCGCGACCTGATGCGGCGCACGCTGCAGCGCGGGATTGCCTCCGGCGAGTTTCGTTCCGTCGACGTCGAGACGGCGATCGACGTGATCTTCGCCCCGGTCCTGATGATGGTGATCTGGCGCTATTCGCTGGGCGCGTGCTGCGGCACCGCGCACGATCCCGGAACCTATTTGCAGACCCATTTCGATCTTATCGTCAGCGGCCTGTTTGCTCCCGAGCGGACCCGGCCAGCCTGATCAAACAGCCGTCTGTTACGCCCGCCTTCACCCGTCATTCCGGAGACTCCGCATGAAACTCGCTCCCCTCATTCTGCTGCCCCTGCTGCTGCTTGCGTGCAGCGAAGCGCCGCCGCCTCCGGCCGCGCCGAAGCTGGTGCGCACCCTGATAGTCGGTGCCGGGGCATTGCACGCCAGCAATTCCGCTGCGCGGGCGAGCGACCCGGCGCCTGACGGTGCAGATAGGAGTTACAGCGGCGAAGTGCGCGGGCGCATCGAAACTACGCTGGGCTTTCGTATCGCCGGCAAGATCATCGAGCGCCGTGCCGATGTCGGCATGACAGTCAAGGCCGGCCAGGTGCTGGCGCGGCTCGATCCGACCGATGCGGGCCTGCAGCTTGCCCAGGCCGAGGCGCAGCGTGCGCTGACGGCGGCGGACCTCGCACGCTATCGGGACCTGAAAGCCAGGAACTTCATCAGCGCCTCTGCCCTCGACGCCAGGGAAACCGCCTTCAATGCCGCCGACGCGCAGGCGGCACTGGCGAAGAACCAGGCGGCGTACACCAGCCTGGTGGCGGATCACGACGGCATCATCGGCCTGGTGCTGGCGGAGCCCGGACAGGTGGTGACGGCTGGGCAAGCGGTGTTCCGCATGGCGCCGGACGGCGAACGCGAGATTGCAATCGCCCTGCCGGAGGGCGAAGTCTCCGGCTTCAAGCTGGGCCAGGCGGCGTATGTCACGTTCTGGGCCACCGCGGATGCGGCCGGAAAGCCGCTCGAGGGACGTTTGCGCGAGGTTTCGCCGGTGGCCGACCCGTTAACCCGCACCTTCGCCGCGCGCGTCAGCCTCAAGAACGCCGACCCGCTGCTGCCGCTGGGGATGAGTGCAACGGTGCGCTTCCCGTCGGCCGCGGCGGGCGTGAAGAAGCTGATCGTGCCGCTGACGGCGATTATCCAGCAGGGCAACCAGCCGGCAGTGTGGAAGATTGGTCCAGACAACACCCTGACCCTGCAAACGGTCAGCGTTGCACAGTTCACCGATCGAGGCGCCGTGGTGGTCGGCGGCCTGGCGGAAGGCGAGCAGATCGTTGCTGCCGGCGTGAATCTGCTCGCCGCCGGTGAAAAGGTCCGCATCGCCATCCCGGCCCCGTCAGCCACGACAAAATGAAACAGATCAATCTCTCCGAGTGGGCGCTCAGGCATCAGCAGATGGTGCTGTATCTGATTATCGTCTTCATGATTGGCGGCGCCGTGGCGTATCTCCAGCTCGGTCGCGCCGAGGATCCGGACTTCACCTTCAAGGCCATGACGGTCCGCACCTTGTGGCCGGGGGCCAGCGCGCAGCAGGTCGAGCAGCAACTCACCGAACGCATCGAAAAGAAGCTGTATGAGACGCCTTGGGTGGATGTGCTGCGCACGGCCTCCAGGCCCGGCGAATCGCTGAGCATCGTCGTCCTGAAGGACTACACGCCGAAAACCGAAGTGCCTGAAGCCTGGCGCCAGGTGCGCAAGAAGCTTGACGACATCCGTCACACGCTGCCGCCAGGTGTCCAGGGCCCATTCCCCAACGACGAGTTCGGCGACATTCAGATCAAGATCTTTGCCCTCACCGCCCGTGACGACAAGACCGGCTATGGCATCGGCGATCTGCGGCGGGAGGCCGACCGGCTGGCGCGCGAACTGCGGCGCCTGGCCGACGTGAAAAAGGTCGAGATGATCGGCGTGCAGGACGAAAAGATCTACATCGACGTCAGCCCGGAGCGCCTTGCCGCCATGGGCTTGGCACCGACGCAGGTCTTCGACGCCCTGCAGCGGCAGAACGCCGTGGCGCCGGCCGGCCACGTCGAAACCGAGTCGGATCGCGTGCGCTTGCGCGTAAGCGGTCCCTTCGACAGCGTCGACGCAATGCGCGAAGCCAATCTTGCGGTGGGTGGCCGCGCCTTCAGGCTGGGTGATATTGCTCGCGTAAGCCGCGGCTTCGCCGATCCGCCGCAGCCGCGCATGCGTGTCGCGGGGCGCGAGGCGATCGGACTCGGCGTGGTCATGGCCAAGGGCGCCAACGTCATCGCGCTTGGCGAAAACCTCAGCGAAGCCATGAAGCGGCTGCAGCAGGATCTGCCGGTGGGCATCGATGTGCACGTGGTGGCCGACCAGCCACTGGTCGTCAAGACCTCGCTCAACCTGTTCGTCAGAACACTGGGCGAGGCGATCATCATCGTCCTCGCCGTGTCCTTCCTCAGCCTCGGCTGGCGCACCGGTACCGTCGTGGCGCTGTCGATTCCGCTGGTGCTGGCGATGACCTTGATTGCGATGAAGGTCTTCGGCATCGACCTGCAGCGCATTTCGCTGGGAGCCCTGGTGATTTCGCTGGGCCTCCTGGTCGATGATGCCATCATTGCAGCGGAAATGATGGTGGTGAAAATGGAGCAGGGCTGGGACCGCTTCAAGGCCGCTACCTTCGCCTATACCTCGACGGCGTTTCCGATGCTCACAGGGACGCTGATCACCGCCGCGGGATTCACCCCGGTCGGCTTCGCCAAGTCTGGCGCCGGCGAATACACTTTCTCGATCTTTGCCGTGGTCACCATCGCGCTGCTGGTGTCGTGGATCGTTGCCGTGGTGTTCACGCCGTATCTGGGCTACAAGCTGCTCGACCCGGCCAAGCTGCGCGCGATCGCCGAGAAGCACGGTGGCGATGTTTACGACTCGCCGTTCTACAGGCGCTTCCGTGCCCTCGTGGTGTGGTGCCTGCGCCATCGCTGGCTGGTGATATTCGCCACGATCGCGGCGTTCGTGCTGTCGCTGGCGGCCTTCAACAGCGCCGTGCAGAAGCAGTTTTTCCCGGCTGCAAGCCGGCCCGAGCTGATGGTCGACATCTGGCTGCCGCAGGGTGCCGCGCTGAAGGCCACCGAGCGCGAGGTCAAGCGCGTCGAAGCCCTGGTCGACAAGGATGAGGGCATCGCCTCATGGTCGTCTTACATCGGCAATGGCGCGCCACGATTCTTCCTGTCGCTCGATCAGCAGTTGTTCGCCGACAATTTCGGACAGATGATCATCGTCACCAAGGGACTAAAGGAACGCGAAGCCGTCAAGAGCCGGCTGGAGGCAGCTTTCGACGCGCAGGACGGTTCCTGGTCGCACCTGCGATTGCGCGTGGTGCGGCTGGAGAACGGGCCGCCGGTCGGCTATCCGGTGCAGTTCCGCATCCTCGGTGAGGATCTCGCCGCCTTGCGCGAAGGCGCGGAAGGCATCTCCAGCGTGATGCGCGCCCATCCCAATTTGCGCAACGTGAACTTCGACTGGAATGACCGCGTCAAATCCGTCCGGGTCGAGATCGACCAGGCGCGCGCCCGCGCGTTGGGCGTCTCCAGCCAGGACGTGGCCCTGACCCTGCAAGGCTGGCTGCTGGGCGCCACCGTGACCCAGTTCCGCGAGAACGACCAGTTGATCGACGTGGTCTGGCGCGCTGGCGCCGAGCAGGGCACCGGTGCCACGGACGGCTTCGCCGATCCAAGAACGCTGGCGCGACTGCCCGACCTCGACATCGTTGCGACCAGTGGCAGGCATATTCCGCTGGCGCAGGTGGCGCGACTGGTGCCGGTGCTTGAAGAAGGACTGATCTGGCGGCGCGATCGTCTGCCGACCATCACCGTGCGTGCCGATATCGTCGGCAGCCTGCAGCCGCAGGCGGCGTCGGTGCAGATTGATCGGCAGCTTGGCGCGCTGCGCGCGAAACTGCCGCCTGGGTTTCGCGTCGAGGTCGGCGGCGCGACGGAAGAGTCCGCCAAGGGCGAGAACTCGATCATGGCGGTAGTGCCGCTGATGATCGTCGGCGTGATCACCCTGCTGATGATCCAGTTGCAGAACATCAGCCGCACCATCATGGTGTTGCTCACCGCGCCGCTGGGTCTGATCGGCGTAACGCTGGCGCTGCTGCTGTTCCAGGTGCCCTACGGCTTCGTCGCCAACCTCGGCGTGATCGCCCTGATGGGCATGATCCTGCGCAACTCGGTGATCCTGGTCGATCAGATCGAGCAGGACGAGAGGGCCGGCAAGAGCCCATGGGAGGCGATCGTCGGATCTACCGTGCGCCGTTTCCGCCCGATCACCCTGACGGCGGCCGCTTCGGTGCTGGCCATGATTCCGCTGACCCGACAGGTGTTCTGGGGTCCTATGGCGGTTGCCATAATGGGTGGCCTGATTGTCGCCACGGCGCTCACCTGCCTGTTCCTGCCGGCCCTGTACGCGGCATGGTTCAGGGTGAAGGAACCGGATGCTTTGCATGCCTGAAACGCCGCTTCGTGGGCCGGCAACTACCCCGCGGCGGCGTAGAATTACGTCCTTGTCAGCCGCGACCGGATATTAGAGTATGCTAATGTGTAGCTTCCTGGAGATACCATGAATCTTGAACAAGCCCGCTTCAACATGATCGAGCAGCAACTGCGCCCCGCGAGAGTACTGGATCCGGACGTGCTCGATGTGTTGTTCGTGGTGAAGCGCGAAGAGTTCGTTTCCCCTGCCCATCAGCGGTTGGCCTTCGCCGACACCGAGCTGCCGCTCGGAGGGGCTGCGGGTGCTTGCATGTTTGCGCCGAAAGTAGAAGCGCTTGCCCTGCAGGCGCTGGCGATGAAAAAGCACGAGAACGTCCTGGAAGTCGGCACGGGTTCCGGTTACATGGCGGCGTTGTTGGGCGCCCATGCCGATCATGTGTGGTCGATCGAGATTGATCCGGATCTCGCCGGGATGGCGCGGGCGAATCTGCGTCGCGCCGGAGTGACCAACGTCTCGGTCGAGGTCGGCAACGGTCTGGCGGGACTGCCGGGCCACGCGCCGTACGACGCAATCATGGTGTCCGGTGCCGTGGCCAAAGTCCCGCGGGCCTTGCTTGAGCAACTCAAGCCGGCGGGACGCCTGTTCGCCATCGAAGGCGCCGCGCCGGCGATGGAAGCGGTGTTGTATACCCGGGTCGGCGAGGATTTCCGCCGCCTCGCCGTATTCGAAACCGTGGTTGCTCCGCTGCGTGACGCCGAGCTCGCGCCGGCTTTTGTTTTTTGAGAGCGCATGCGCCAGCTTTCCGCGTCTCAGCTCAAGGAATGGCTGGCCGATGCGCAGCGCGGCAAGCCGGTGCTGCTCGACGTGCGCGAGCCCTGGGAGTTCGAAACCTGTCGCATCGCCGGTTCGCAGTCCATGCCGATGCGCGGCATACCCGCCCGCTATCGTGAGCTCAAGCGCGATGCGGATATCGTGATGATCTGTCATCACGGCGCGCGCAGCTTTCAGGCGGGATTGTTTCTGGAACAACAGGGCTTCAACAGTGTCATCAACCTGTACGGTGGCGTCGCCGCATGGGCCAGGGATGTTGATCCGACGATGCCGACGTACTGATACCGAGAAACACCGCGGAGTTCACGATGAAGAAATCAATTTCCCTGATGATCGCCGGCTGCCTGTGCGCCGGCGGCCTGGTCAGATTCGCCCATGGCGCCGACCTGATGGCCGTGTATCGCGATGCCCTGGCCTACGATGCGCAATTTGCCGCGGCGCGGGCCGCGCTTGAGGCCGGACGCGAAAAGCTGCCGCAGGGGCGCGCCGGCTTGTTGCCTACTGTCGGCGTTGCGGGCAGCACGATATGGAATGAGCAGGACTCGACCCTCAGGACCAGCGGTGCTGAGACGAGAAATACCAGTTTCAACACCAACGGCTGGACCGCGACTCTCACCCAGCCGCTGTTCCGCTGGCAGAACTGGGTGGCCTACACGCAGTCGGAGCTTGTCGTGGCGCAAGCCGAAGCGCAGTTCGGGCTGGCACGGCAGGACATGATCGTGCGCGCGGCCCAAGCCTACTTCGATGTGCTCCTGGCGCAGGATACGCTGGCGGTCGCACAGGCGCAGAAGGTGGCGATCGCCGAGCAGCTCGAATCGGCAAAACGCAATTTCGAGGTCGGCACCGCCACGATCACGGATACCCACGAAGCCCAGGCACGCTACGACCTGACCAGTGCTCAGGAAATCGCCGCGCTGAACGACTTGACGGTCAGGCGACAGGTCTTGCGCGCGGTAATCGGCAAGGAGCCTGAAGGCCTGAAAAATCTGCGGCCCGAGTGCCGCTTGTCCGTCCGCAGCCGGACGATATAGGCAAGTGGGTCGAGATGGCCGAATCGACGAGCGCCTCGGTGCAGGTCTCTCAGGCCCTGTATGAAATTGCCACGCGTGAAATCGAAAGACAGCGCGCCGGGCATTATCCGACTCTGGATCTGGTGGCGACGCGGGGACGCAGTTCGACCACCGACACCCAGGCCACCTCCGCCGGGGTCGGCCTCGGGGTCGGTAGCGATACCAATTCGAGTACCATCGGCCTGCAGTTGTCGATCCCGATCTTTGCCGGTGGCGTCACCGCATCGCGCGACCGCGAAGCGGTCGCCCTGAAGGAAAAGGCGGCAGCCGACCTCGAAAACGCCCGCCGCACCGCCGCGCTCAATGCGCGTCAGGCCTACCTCGGCGTGACCTCGGGGCTGGCGCAGGTCAAGGCCTACGAAGCGGCACTCACTTCATCGCAGTCGGCACTGGATTCGAACAAGCTTGGTTATGATGTCGGCGTGCGCATCAACATCGATGTACTGAACGCCCAGAGCCAGCTCTTCGACACGCGCCAGAAGCTGGCCAAGGCCAGGCTCGACACGCTGCTCGCCCTGCTCCGGCTCAAGGCCGCCGCCGGCAGCCTCGGTGAAGATGACGTCGCGGCGGTGAACGCGTTGCTGGAGTAGCACGTCATTTAGCGGCGAAGGCCAGGAGCGAACGACCTGCGAGAGGATTGCGATGCTGAACGAGCAACTGCAATACGTCAGTCCCGAAGACTATCTGCGGCTTGAGGCGCAAAGCTCCGAGCGTCACGAGTATGTAGCCGGCGGCATCTATGCGATGACTGGCGCCAGCCTGCGCCACAACATCATTGCGTTGAATCTCGCGTCCGCCCTTCGCGCCCACCTCAAGGTTTCGCCGTGCCGGGTCTTCATCGAGGGCGTCAGGCTGCACGTCGCGCGCGACAACGCCTACTATTATCCGGACGTAATTGTCAGTTGTGATCCACGCCTGCAAACCATTACCGGCGAGTCCATGGTGATCGACCAGCCGACGGTATTGGTCGAGGTGCTGTCCGCATCGACCGCCGGCGTCGACCGCCGTGAAAAGTTCCTCGCTTATCGCAAGCTTGCCAGCCTCAGGGAGTACCTGCTGGTCGAGCAAGACAGGATGGAGGCCGAGCTTTTCAGGCGTCAGGGCGACGTGGGTTGGGAGCGCTGCGTGTTCAGCGCAGGCGACCAACTCTCGCTGGTCAGCCTGGAATACCAGTGTCTGTTGAGCGAGGTCTACGAGGGCAGCGGTCTCTGAATCGGCGGTGTCGCCGAAACGACAAGCGCCAGGGTTTTTTCTGTCGCGCCGCGATGACGCTCGGTGAAGGCGCGTCCGGCGGCGCTCATTTGACGCCGGCGATCGGGATTCGCCAGCAGGGCATTTGCCTGGCTCACCAGGTCATCGGCATCGCGGATCGGCAGGGCAGCATCGCAGGCGATGGCCTCGCGCGCGGCTTCGGCAAAATTCCGCGTTGATGGACCGATCAGGATCGGCGTGCCGCAGGCAGCCGCTTCGATCAGATTCTGACTGCCGAAATCGAGCAGGCTGCCGCCGATGAAGGCAAGGTCGGTCGACGCATGGAAGGCAAACATCTCGCCCATGCTGTCGCCGATCAGTACCTGGGTGGTGCTTGCAATCGGCGCATTGTTGCTGCGCCTTTGCACGCTGAAGCCTCGCTCCGCAGCGAGTCGCGCCACTTCGTCGAAGCGCTGCGGATGGCGCGGGACAATGACCAGCAAGGCCGTAGCGCCGGCGCCGACTCCCGGCTTGCCTCTGCGCCAGGCATCGAGAATCAGCGCTTCCTCCCCCTCGCGCGTGCTGGCCGCCAGCCATACCGGCCGGTCGCCGTAGCCGGCGCGAAGCTTGCGGCCAAGTTCGAGTTGCGCCGGCGGCGCTGCGATATCGAACTTGATGTTGCCGGTGACCGTGACTCCGTGCGCGCCAAGCGCTGTCAGGCGTGCGGCATCGCCTGCCGACTGCGCGCCGATGGCCAGCAGGCCTTGCAGCGCATCCCGCGTCAGCGTGGGAAACTTCGCGTAGCGCCGCGCTGAGCGTTCCGACATCCGGGCGTTGACCAGTCGCAGCGGGATCCCGGCGCGCCTGCACGCTGCGATCAGGTTCGGCCACAGCTCGGTTTCCATGATCAGGCCAAGTTGCGGCCGGTAACGACGCAGAAAACGCCGCATCGCCCAGGGTGTATCGTATGGGAGGTAAATGCGCTCCGCGCTGTCGCCGAACAGCGCCTCGGATGTCGCGCGCCCGGTGGGCGTGGTGTGGGTGAACAGGATGCGATGGCCTGGATAGCGCTCGCGCAATGCGGCCACCAGCGGCTGCGCGGCACGCGTTTCGCCGACCGATACGGCGTGCAGCCAGATCGTCGGCTTTGGCGGGTCCTGAACGTCCCCGGCGGCGAAGCAAGCAAAGCGCTCCCTCCAGTGCCGAAGGTATTCGGGTTGCCTGCGGGCGCGCCAGAGCAGATGCAGGGCGGCCCAGGGCAACAGCGCCAGCACAATCAATGTGTAGGCCAGCCTGCAAGCGAATGCCTTCACGATTCCCCCCCCAGAACCCGCTCCAGTTGCCGCATCACATCGGCAACCTCGATCAGGGACATCGCCTGGGGATGATGAACACGGGTATTCCACGGCAAGCGGTCCGGATCCTTGCCGAGGAAGGCTTTCACTGCCTGCGGATAGCGATCCACGCAGTAGTCGAGCCGTTGGTAGGGCCCGCTCAGCCTGGGAGAGGCGACCGCATAGAGGCCGATTACCGGCGTGCCCTTCGCCGTGGCGATATGCACCGCGCCGGTGTCGGGGGCCACCAGCACATCGACCAGGCTCAACAGAGCAGCGAGCTGCCGCGGGGTGGTCTTGCCACAAAGATTCAGCGCGTGGCCGGGAGCGCGTTGGGCAAGGCTCTCGCACAGCGCCCTTTCCGCCGGCGAACCGCCGCCGGTCAACAGGATGCCGCAGTTCCAGCGGGAAACGGCTTGTGCAAGGACTTGGGCATGGCGCTCCGGCAACCAGTTGCGTTGGGCCTTGCTCGCGTGTGGGTGGATCGCGACCCAGGGCCGGGCCAGTGTTTGCAGTTGTTCGTGCGCCCAGGCCAGGTCTCCCTGATCCAAGGGCAAGTCCCAGATCGCCGTGGCTGGCGTACCGGTCAAGGCTTCGACGAAAGAAAGAAAGCTATCAACCAGGTGATCATCACGAAACGGGATGCGGCGATTGCAAAACAGCCACTGCCCTTCGCGCGCGCGCGTCAGGTCGAAGCCGATCTTGACCGGTGCGCGCAGCGAGGGGTAGAGCAGGTTGATGCGCAAGTTCGCTTGCATCGCCAGAACCACATCGAAGCGATACGAACGGAAGCGGCGATAGAACTCACGGTAGTCCGTCAGCGTTACGGGTTTCTCGGCTACAGCGAAGGTAATCCCGGCCATGCCGCCAATCAGTGAAGAGGCCAGCGGGCTGGTAAACCATGTGAGCGCTGCCGTGGGAAGTGCCCGCTGCAACGCGCGCACCGCTGCCGCGACCATCACCACGTCTCCCAGTGCGGAAAAGCGGACAATGGCGATGCGCAAAGCGGATGGTGCGGGATCGGTCACGTAGGGTGGGATTGCATAAAGCCACTTGCATTGTAGCGAAACCTCCCGCGGGATTGCCGCATGATCAAGCCCAGGCGCTTCGCTGATTGCGGCAAACCTGCGTCGTCTGCGGAGCAAAGCTCTACGCAGACAACGCGCATGGTCGAATCGCGGTGTCAAACCGTACAATGGCATTCCAAATCAAAATGACAGCCGCCTCATGCCACCAGCCCGGCAACCCCTGTCCGCCGTATTGATTACTCTCAACGCTGCCACGCAGATCGAGGCCTGCCTGCGTTCGCTGGCGTTCTGCGACGAGATCGTCGTCGTCGATTCGGGCAGCACCGACGGCACCGCAGAGTTGGCGGCAGGCCTGGGTGCCCGCGTGCTGCAAGCGGAATGGCGCGGCTTCGGCCCGCAGAAGCAGTTCGCTGTCGAGCAGGCGGCGCACGACTGGGTGCTTTGCATTGACGCCGACGAACGAGTGAGTGAGCGCCTGCAGCAGAGCATCCTTGCCGTTACCTGCCCGCGCGGCGGAAGCCAAGGTGCGTCGAGCGCGTTGCCGCTGGCTTTCACCGGCTATCGCTTCGCCCGTCGCAATCGTTTCATGGGGCGCTATTTGAAGCACGGCGAGGGCTATCCCGACTGGAGCTTGCGGCTGTTCGACCGCCGCGCCGCGCGCTGGTCGGACGACGCGGTGCACGAGAAAGTGCTCGCCGGCGGCAAAATCGGCACACTGCAAGGCGATCTGTTGCACGACTCGGCGGAATCGCTGGAAACCTATCTCGCCAAGCAAAACCGTTACAGCAGCCTTACGGCCACCATGGCGCTGGCAAGCGGAAAGCGGGCGACGGTCTGGCATCTGCTGCTGTCCCCGCTGCTGCGCTTCATCAAGTTCTACTTCTTTCGCCTCGGTCTGCTCGACGGCCTGCCCGGTCTCGTGCACATCCTCGTCGGTTGCGTCGCGAGCGGCGCCAAGTATGCGAAAATGCTGGCTTTTCAGCAAAGCGACGTATGAAAGTCCTGGTTACCGGCGCTGCCGGGTTTATTGGCATGCACGTCTGCGAGCGCTTGCTGGCACGTGGTGATGAGGTCGTCGGAGTTGACAACCTCAATGATTATTACGACGTTGCCTTGAAGCAAGCGCGGCTCGGCAGGCTTACCCCCAACGTGCGCTTCACGCTTTCCCGACTGGATATCGCCGACCGCGAAGGCATTGCGGCCTTGTTCGCCACGGAACGCCCGCAACGCGTGGTGAATCTGGCCGCGCAGGCCGGCGTGCGTTACTCGCTGCAGAATCCGCATGCCTACGTTGACAGCAACCTGGTCGGCTTTGTGAATATCCTTGAAGGATGCCGCCACAGCGGTGTCGAGCACCTTGTCTACGCCAGCAGTTCCAGCATTTACGGCGGCGACGAGCGCATGCCGTTCTCCGAGCACGACAACGTCGATCACCCGGTCAGCCTCTACGCCGCGACGAAAAAGGCCAACGAGCTGATGGCGCATACCTACAGCCATCTGTTCAAGCTGCCCACCACCGGCCTGCGCTTCTTCACCGTGTATGGGCCGTGGGGCCGGCCCGATATGGCCCTGTTTCTGTTCGCCAGGGCCATTCTCGAGGACCGCCCCATCGACGTGTTCAACCATGGCAGGATGCGGCGCGACTTCACCTACATCGACGACATCGCCGAAGGCGTGATCCGCGTACTGGATAGGCTGCCGCAAGCCAATCCGGATTTCGATCGGCAGGCTCCGGACCCGGCGACCAGTTGGGCTCCATATCGGGTGTTCAACATCGGCAACCATCAGCCGGTGGAGCTGATGGCCTACATCGAGGCGCTGGAACAGGCCCCTGGGCAAGCAGGCGGCAAAGAACTTCCTGCCGCTGCAGGATGGAGATGTGCCGGCGACCCACGCCGACACCGCCGAACTCGAGCACGCGACCGGCTTTTCACCCAAGACCCCGGTCACCGAAGGCGTGCGCCGATTTGTCGATTGGTACAGGAGTTACATGAATGTCTGAATCCCTGCTGGTCCCCCGTCGTTCTCAGTGGGGGGTCGGGCACCCGCCTGTGGCCCGTCTCGCGCGAGAAACATCCGAAGCAGTTGCAGCCCTTGTTGGGCGGCGAGAGCCTGCTGCAGGACACCCTGCGCCGTCTGCAAGGCCTGCCTCTGGGTGCGCCGATCATTGTCAGCAATCGGGAATATCGCTTCGTCACCGCCGAGCAGTTGCGCCAGCTCGGCTTGCCCGCCTGGACTCTGCTGCTGGAACCGGCCGGCCGCAACACCGCACCGGCACTGACGGCCGCCGCGCTTTACGCCATCCGCGATGGCGCCGATCCGGTGTTGCTGACTACGCCGGCCGACCACCATGTGCGCAATGCCGACGCATTCAGGGAGGCGGTGCTGCGGGGCTTGCCGGAGGCCGAGAATGGCGCCGTGGTGACCTTCGGCATCATTCCCGACCGCCCGGAAACCGGTTATGGGTATATCGAAGCCCGCGCCGACGGCAGCAAGGACGCCGTGCGGGTTTTGCTCGCGTTTGCCGAAAAGCCCGATCTGGCCACGGCGCAAGCCTATCTGGCCGGCGGGCACCATTTGTGGAACAGTGGAATATTCATGTTGCGCGCCTCGGTGTGGCTGAAGGCCATCGAGCACTTTGCACCGGCGATCCTTGCGGCATGTCGCAAGGCAGTGGCGGGCGTGAAGGACGATGGCGATTTCGTGCACCTGAATGCCGCCGCGTTCGCCGAATCCCCAGCCGATTCGATTGACTATGCGGTGATGGAAAAGCTTCCCGGTGCGAAGGCGCTGGGGATACCGAGTCGCGTCGTCCCACTCGATGTCGGCTGGTCGGATGTCGGTGCCTGGGATGCGCTTTGGCAAGCCCTCGACCGCGATGCGGATGGCAACGCCGTGACGGGCGATGTCTGGATGGAGGATTCACACGGCAACCTGGTGATCGCCGAACACGGGCTCGTCGCCTGTATCGGCTGCGAGGACATGGTGGTCATCGACACCGCGGATGCCGTGCTGATCGCCCCCAAGGCCCGCACCCAGGAGGTCAAGCGTATTGTCAGTCGGCTGAAGGCGGCCGGTCGCAGCGAAGTCGACCTGCACCGCAAGGTGCATCGGCCGTGGGGCTGGTACGACGGCATCGACAGCGGCGCGAGGTTCAAGGTAAAGCGCATCGTGGTTCGTCCGGGCGCCAGCCTATCGCTGCAAATGCATCACCATCGCGCCGAGCACTGGGTGGTTGTGCGCGGCACCGCGAGAGTTACCAGCGGCGACGCGAGCGTCCTGCTGGGCGAGAACGAATCGACCTACATTCCGCTGGGTGTCAAGCATCAATTGGCAAACCCCGGTCAGATACCGCTCGAAATCATCGAGGTGCAGTCGGGCAGCTATCTGGGCGAGGACGACATCGTGCGCTTTGAAGACAGCTATGGGCGCAACGAGTGAGCAGGAAAACCGCCCTGATCACCGGCGTCACAGGCCAGGATGGCGCCTATCTCGCCGAGTTCCTGCTGGACAAGGGCTACGAGGTCCATGGCATCAAGCGTCGCACCTCGCTGTTCAATACCGACCGCATCGATCACCTGTACCAGGACCCGCATGTCGTGAACCGGCGTTTTGCCCTGCATCACGGTGACATGACCGACAGCTCCAGTCTGGTGCGCATCATCCAGCAGGTGCAGCCCGACGAAATCTACAACCTGGCCGCGCAAAGCCATGTTGCCGTCAGCTTTGAGGAGCCTGAGAGCACCGCCAACTCCGACGCCCTGGGCGCCCTGCGCATCCTCGAGGCGATTCGCATCCTCGGCATGGAGAAGAAAACCCGTTTCTACCAGGCCAGCACGTCCGAACTGTTTGGCCTGGTCCAAGAGACGCCGCAGAAGGAAACCACGCCGTTTTACCCGCGCAGCCCATACGCGGTGGCCAAGCTTTATGCCTACTGGATCACGGTGAATTACCGCGAAGCGTATGGCATTTACGCCTGCAACGGCATCCTGTTCAACCACGAAAGCCCTGCCCGTGGCGAGACCTTTGTCACGCGCAAGATCACCCGCGCGCTGGCACGCATCAAGCTCGGCCTCCAGGACTGCCTGTACCTCGGCAACCTGGAGGCAAAGCGCGACTGGGGCCATGCCCGCGATTACATCGAAGTGCAATGGCTGATGCTGCAACAGAACCGAGCCGAGGATTTCGTCATGGCCACGGGAATCCAGTACAGCGTGCGCGATTTTGTCAATGCCGCAGGCGCTGAAATCGGCATTGCCGTGGAATGGCGCGGTACCGGCGTCGACGAAAAGGGCTACGACGCGCTGGGCAATTGCATTGTCCAGGTCGATCCGCGCTACTTCAGGCCCACGGAAGTCGAAACCCTGCTGGGCGACGCGAGCAAGGCGCGCGAGAAACTCGGCTGGACACCCAGGACCACCTTCGCCGAGCTTGTGGCCGAAATGGTCCGCGAGGATCTCAAGGCGGCCGAGCGGGATGAGCTGGTCAAGAAGCATGGCTACCGGGCCATGGATCGTCACGAATGAAGGATAGATGATGGAGGAACCTGCGGCGAAGATCTACGTCGCCGGCCATCGCGGAATGGTGGGCTCCGCCCTGGTTCGTCGATTGGAGCAAGCCGGCTACGGCAACATCCTCACCCGCACCCATGCCGAGCTGGACCTGCTGGACCAGGCCGCGACGCAAGTCTTTCTGGCACAAGAGAGGCCCGACTTCATTTTCATCGCGGCTGCCATGGTGGGCGGCATCCAGGCCAACAACACGCTACGTGCCGACTTCATCTACCAGAACCTGATGGTCGAGGCCAACCTGATCCACGGCGCCTGGCTGGCCGGCGTTCGGCGTTTGTGTTTTCTCGGATCGAGTTGCATTTATCCGCGTGATTGCCCGCAACCGATCAGGGAAGACTACCTTCTCGGCGGCCCGCTGGAGCCGACCAATGAACCCTATGCCATCGCCAAGATCGCCGGAATCAAGCTGTGCGAAAGCTACAATCGCCAGCACGGCACGCAGTACTTTTCCGTCATGCCGACGAACCTCTACGGCCCCAACGACAACTACGATCTGGCCAACAGCCACGTGCTGCCGGCGCTGATCCGCAAGGCGCATGAAGCGAAGCTGCGCGGCGACGGCGAACTCGTGGTCTGGGGCAGCGGCACGCCGCGGCGGGAGTTCTTGTATGTCGATGATCTGGCGGACGCCTGCGTCTTCCTGATGGAACGGGGTGTCGCCGATGGTATCTACAACGTGGGCGTAGGCGCGGATGTGAGCATTCGCGAACTCGCCGAGACGGTCATGTCCGTCATCGGCTTCCGGGGAAGCATCGTGTTCGACGCCTCGAAACCGGATGGCACGCCGCGCAAATTGCTCGATGTCGCTCGTTTGCGTGAGATGGGCTGGCAGGCGCGCACCGTGCTGCACGAAGGCATCGCACTGGCCTACCGGGACTTTCTGCTGCGCCATGCAGGCTGACGCCTCCCGCCGCGGACAGGCGCTGCGGAGTCTGTTTGGCAGGCTGGTGGTCCTCATGTTTGCCCTTGCCGGGGCCACGCCCGCGCCGGCCCTGGAGCAGCTACCGCCAGCTCTGCTCCTGGCCGAGCGCTATCGCGGCGACATCGATGTGTCACGCTATTGGGTCAGCGAAAAACTCGACGGCGTCCGCGCCGTCTGGGATGGCAAGAACCTGCGGTTTCGCAGCGGCAATCCCGTCCCCGCCCCGAAGTGGTTTCTCGACGCCTTGCCCGATCAGCCACTCGATGGCGAACTCTGGCTCGGTCGCGGTACCTTCGATCAACTCTCGGCCATTGTCCGCCGCCAGGCGCCCGAGGACGCCGAATGGCGTCGCGTGCGCTACATGATTTTTGAGTTGCCGCATGCGGCCGGCGGATTTACCGAGCGAGTTGAACAGATCAAGGCTGTTACCGCCGCAGCGAACCTGCCCTGGTTGCAAGCCGTTGCCCAATTCCGGTTGCCCGACGCGGCCGCGATGCAGAGAAAACTGCAAGACATTGTCCGCCAGGGAGGCGAAGGACTCATGCTTCACCGCGACGATGCCGCCTATGAAACGGGCCGCTCCAGCGCCCTGCTCAAGCTAACCCCTTGGCTTGATGCCGAAGCGACCGTGGTCGCCCATCTGCCTGGCAAAGGCAAGTACGCCGGTATGCTCGGCGCGCTGCGGATGGAATTGCCTGACGGCCGGCGTTTTTCCCTGGGAAGCGGCCTGCCCGACGCTCTCCGCCGGGACCCGCCGCCGGTCGGCACGCAGATCACCTACCGCTTTCGCGAGTTGACGAACAACGGCATGCCGCGTTTCCCGAGGTATCTGCGGGTGCGTGACAGACTCTGACGTTGCCCAGCCAGCGACGATAGGTGATTGCGTGAGGAAGGCGTCACACCCGGGAGTCGTCTGCCCACCGCGCAGGCGAAACCACCGAACCGTCTGGCCCCTGGTTTTCCTGCGGCACGCAGCTTCCTGTAACCACCACGGCGGGTGGTTCGCACGCCAGAAGCGCTAAAAAATGGTCGTCCTGCGGATCCGTTGCTTGATGCCTATATTCATCACTGCAACTTCAAGAGCGGCCCCAACGGCAACTGACGCAACAGCAACTTGCGAATACCTGATCAGCCAGCTAAACTCCGGTTCAATCTCTGAACAGGTCCTGCCTGACGCCGTTTTTAGTGTCTCCCGACCCCCACCACTACAAGCTGCTTAAACTCATCGAAGCCAACTCCGCCATTCAGCAGCGGGAAATGGCCAAGGCGATGGGCATCAGCCTGGGCAAAACCAACTATTGCCTCAAGGCGCTGATGCAGAAGGGACTCGTCAAGATGGACAACTTTCGCCGCGCAGACAACAAGCTTGCCTACAGCTACCTGCTTACTCCCAGTGGCATCGAGGAAAAAGCCCGCCTTACCGTCAGTTTTCCGAGTCCAAAGTCGCCGAATACGAGACCATCCGCAGCGAGATCGAAGAACTGCGGCGCGAAGCGGAAAGAGGCACCACGGTATGATCCTGTCCCCTATTTCCCGCGTTCCCGGCCTGAAGCAATCTGTCCGACCTGACATCGGAGTGTGGTTTCCGGGAGAATTCTCTCCCGACCAGTCTTGGTATGTTGTCCATACCAAGGTTCGCCAGGAAAGGACCGCTTGCGAGAACCTCGCCTGCCGGGGCTTCGCCGTCTATCTTTGCTTCGGCCAGGAACCCGCCGTGATGCGAGCCGAGGTGTTAATAGGCATACACGATTTCGAAACCCTCCAGATGTTGGTCGCACATTGACTGACACCAAGGGAATTTGTAAGCAACTTACGGAATGTGCCTGATCACTCCGGCCGATCAGGTCGAGGCAAGAAGCCGAAGTAATGAAGCAGCCAACTGCTGTGCGTTGTGGCGCACGGGCATGAAATGCCAATCAATTGACCAAGGGCCTGCCTTCGTTGGTCCGATGTCGTAACCGATGTGAAGTCTAGCTTGCCTGCGATTTTCGATCATCCTTACTGGCGATTGTGAGAGACCCGTCATGCTGAAAAATTCCTCAATACTGATTACGGGGGTACCGGGTCATTCGGGCACGCCTTCGTGCCCATGACCCTCGAAAAATACAATCCTCGCCGCTTGGTCATATTCTCCCGCGACGAGATGAAGCAGTGGGAAATGGCCAAGTTGTATGGCGATGATGAACGGATACGGTTTTTCATTGGCGATGTGCGCGACAAGGATCGGCTGTCCCGGGCGCTCGACGGCATCGACTACGTGGTGCATGCGGCGGCGACGAAGATTGTGCCCACGGCGGAATACAACCCCTTCGAGTGTGTCAAGACCAACATCCTGGGAGCCATGAATCTGATCGATGCCTGCATCGATCGCAATGTAAAGCGGGTCGTGGCGCTTTCGACCGACAAGGCCAGCAGTCCGGCAAACCTGTATGGCGCTACCAAGCTGGCTTCCGACAAGCTGTTTGTGGCAGGGAACTCCTATTCGGGGGCAACGGACTCGCGCTTCGCGGTAGTACGTTACGGTAACGTGATGGGCTCGCGCGGCTCGGTAATACCGTTTTTCATGAGCATTGCCGACAAAGGCAGCCTGCCGATTACCGACGAACGCATGACGCGCTTCATGATTACGCTCGAGCAGGGTGTCGATCTGGTCTGGCATGCGTTCGAAGACATGGTTGGCGGCGAAATCTATGTCAAGAAAATCCCTTCCATGCGGGTGACCGATATTGCCCGGGCGGTCGCTTCGGCAGCAAGGCATGAAATCATCGGCATCCGCCCCGGCGAGAAACTGCACGAACAGATGATCGGCCCCGAGGACGCGCTGCATACCTATGAGTATGCCGATCATTTCAAGATTCTGCCGGCGATTCACAACTGGAGCCTGGACCCGAAGCGCATCAGTGACGGCGTCAAGGTATCCCCTGAATTTACCTATTGTTCAGACAACAACAAGGAATGGATGGCGGTCGAAACGCTGCAGCAGTGGATTGCAGAAAACCGGGATTCGATCGGCAAGATTTGACAATGACTATCCCATACGGACGCCAGGACATCAGCGCGGCGGATATTGATGCCGTCGTTGAGGTGTTGCGGTCCGACTTCCTGACGCAAGGGCCTGCAGTGCCCACTTTCGAGCAGGCTGTGGCTGCCAGGGTAGGCGCTGCCCATGCGGTGGCCGTCAATAGTGCTACCTCCGCGCTCCATATCGCTTGCCTGGCGCTGGGCCTGGGCGAGGGGGATTCGCTGTGGACGGTGCCCAATACCTTCGTGGCCTCTGCCAACTGCGGGAGATATTGTGGCGCCGATGTGGACTTTGTCGACATCGATCCTGCAACGTGGAACATCAGCATTCCGGAATTGCGGCGGAAGTTGCAGCAGGCCGAAGCGGAGCGGCGCTTGCCGAAGATAGTCGTACCTGTCCATTTTTCCGGACTGCCGACTGACCAGGAAGCGATCTGGGAACTGTCGCAACAGTACGGATTCCGCGTGCTCGAGGATGCCTCGCACGCGATCGGCGCCGAGCGCAATGGAGAGGCTGTCGGCAGTTGCCGCTGGTCGGACATCACCGTATTCAGTTTTCACCCGGTGAAGATCATCACTACCGGTGAAGGCGGCATGGCACTCACAATAGACCGCCGGCTCGCCGACGCAATGGCGATGCTGCGGAGCCACGGCATTACCCGCGACGCCGGCGTCATGACCGAAAAAAACCCCGGGCCGTGGTACTACGAACAACTTGAACTTGGATACAACTACCGGATGACGGACATTCAGGCGGCGCTTGGGGCGAGCCAGTTGGCACGGCTGGAAGCCTTCGTTACCCGGCGCCGGGAGCTGGCGGCGCGCTATGACGCACTTCTGGCCGGTCTGCCGCTGCGGCTTCCGGTGCGGGATGATCGGGTACGGTCGAGCCGGCATTTGTATGTCGTTCGCCTGCGCCTGGACAAGATCGGCCGTAGCCATCGGCACGTCTTCGAGGCCTTGCGCGCAGCCGGAATCGGGGTGAACCTGCACTACATTCCCGTCCATCTGCAACCGTACTACCGTGCGCTTGGCTTTGCCGAAGGGCATTGTCCGGAGGCCGAGCGATACTGCGCGGAAGCGATCAGTCTGCCGCTTTACCCGGCCTTGACCGAATCCAATCAGGACTACATCGTAGCCACGCTGCGCGAACTGCTCAAATGAAACTCGCTTTGGGGACTGTCCAGTTTGGCCTGCGCTATGGTGTGGCCAATACCAGCGGTCAGCCCGCCGAAGCCGAGGTGGCAGAAATCCTCCGGCATGCTGCCGGCGTTGGCGTCGAGGTACTCGATACGGCCTGCCTCTATGGCGATTCGGAAGTTGTACTCGGCCGATGCCTGCCGACAGGGCATGGTTTCAGGATTGTCACCAAGACCCCCAAATTTTCCGGGATCGATGGCGCATCGGCGGCTGCCTCGCTCAAGGCTTCATTTGCCGAATCCTGCGAGCGTTTGCGTTTGCCCCGCCTGTATGGTTTGCTGGCGCATGATGCGAAAGACCTGCTCGGCATCGCAGGCGAAGCCATCTGGCAGACCATGGAGGAGTTGCGGGCGGAACAGCGCGTCGTCCGTGTCGGCGCCTCGGTCTACAACGGAGCGCAGATCGATGCCTTGCTCCAGCGCTATCCGATTGACCTGGTGCAATTGCCCTTGTCCGTGCTGGACCAGCGCCTGATCCAAAGCGGACATCTGGACCGTCTCGCCGAACGCAATATCGAGGTGCATGTGCGGTCAGTGTTTTTGCAGGGCGCGTTGCTGATGTCACCGGATCGCCTGCCGCCTCATCTCGCCGGTTTGCGCCCCTGCCTTGAGCAAATTTCCGAGCGCGCCGCAGGCCTGGGGATCAGTCCGCTACAAGCCGCGCTGCGCTTCGTGTCCGGTTTGAAGCAGGTCGCCGCAGTGGTTTGCGGCGTCGATTCATTGGCGCAATTTGATCAGCTTGCAGCCGCTATGGAACACCCGGAGGTGGCTTTGAGCATCGAGGATGCAGCGGCCTGTGCCTGTAACGACATCCAACTGCTCGATCCTTCGCAATGGAGATCCGCATGACGGTTCTTGCCATCCTTCAGGCGCGCGTGCCATCGACACGTTTGCCCAACAAGGTGCTTGCGCCAATCCTCGGTCAGCCGATGCTGGCCCGCCAGATCGAACGCCTGCGCCGCGCCACGACGCTCGCCACGCTGGTGGTGGCGACCAGCGACGACGCTTCGGACGACGCGCTTGCAGCCATGTGCGCCGCCATTGGCGTGCCCTGCCATCGCGGCAGCCTAAATGATGTGCTCGCCCGTTTTCAAGGAGCCTGCGCGGCGTTTGGTCCGGCTGATCATGTCGTCCGCCTGACCGGAGATTGCCCGCTGGCTGATCCCGCCGTGATCGATGCCGTAGTGGGTCATCATCTGGCATCGGGAGCCGATTACACCGCAAATGCCATCCAGCCGAGTTGGCCGGATGGCCTCGACGTTGAAGTCATGCGGTCCGCGGTCTTGCAGCGTGCGTTTGACGAGGCCCGGTTGCCTTCCGAACGCGAGCACGTCACACCGTATATCCACAAGCATCCCGAGTGGTTCAGCATCGGGCACGTCAAGGGCGATCAAGACCTTTCCTGCTTGCGCTGGACGGTGGATGAGCCGGCGGATCTGGCTTTCGTTACTGAAGTTTATGCGGCGCTCTACCCGCAAAATCCCGCTTTCGACACGGCTGCCGTGCTGTCCCTCCTCGAGCAACGTCCCGAACTGGCAAAGTTGAACGGCCAGTTTATTCGCAACGAGGGCTATGCCAAATCTCTTGCCGCCGACAAACCAAGAATTCCATCGAATTGAGGCTGCCATGTCTGAACGCTACAAGCAATCCGAAGCCCTGCTGGACCGTGCGCTCAAGGTCATTCCGCTGGGTTCGCAGACATTCTCCAAGAGCCTGACGCAGTATCCATACGGCGTTTCGCCGTATTTCATCGTGCGCGGACAAGGCAGCCATGTCTGGGATGCCGACGGCAACGAGTACGTCGATTTCATCAATGGTCTGGCCTCGATCACGCTGGGCTATGGCGATCCGGATGTAGATGCTGCCGTCAAGGTGCAACTTGAAAACGGCGTCATTTTCTCCCTGCCGCACCCGATCGAAATGCAGGTTGCGGAGACGTTTTGCTCTATGGTCCCCTGCGCCGATATGGTCCGTTTCGGCAAGAACGGTTCGGATGCAACCGCCGGAGCCATCCGGGTTTCCCGTGCTCATACGGGTCGCGATCGGGTTGCGGTCTGTGGTTACCATGGCTGGCAGGACTGGTACATCGGTTCCACCGCGCGCAATCGCGGCGTGCCGCAGGCCGTCCGCGACTTGACCCATGCCTTTCCGTACAACGATCTGCCGGCACTCGACCAGCTACTCAAGTCGCTTTCCGGACAGTTTGCCGCAGTCATTCTCGAACCGATGAACGTGACGGATCCGGCCCCCGGATATCTGGAAGGGGTTCGCGAGCTTGCCCACCGTCATGGGGCACTGCTGGTCTTCGACGAAACGATTACCGGCTTTCGCTATGCCAACGGTGGCGCCCAGGAACTGTTCGGCGTAACCCCCGATCTGGCAACCTTTGGCAAGGGTTTGGCCAACGGCTATCCGGTTTCGGTGGTCGCCGGGCGCGGGGACATTATGCGCATGATGGAAGAAATCTTTTTTTCCTTTACTTTCGGAGGGGAAGCACTCTCGCTGGCGGCAGCGCAGGCAACCATGAAAAAGCTGGTCACCCAACCGGTGGTTTCGACCCTTAAAGCGCAGGGTGAAAAGATCATGACAGGCTTGTCTCGGCTGATCGCCAGGCATGGCGCAGACGACATTCTTTCGGTTGCCGGACATCCAGCCTGGAGCTTTTGTCTGATCAAGGACGCGCCCCAGGTTACCAATTGGGAATTGAAGACATTATTTCTCCAGGAGATGTTTGCGCGCGGCGTGCTGACGCTCGGTACGCACAACATGAGTTATTCCCACAGCGACGCCGATATCGAAAAACTCCTTGGCGCCTACGATGAGGTGATTCCTGTTCTGCTGCGGGCCCGCAACCCTGACGAATTGAAAAGTCTCCTTCGTTGCGCTCCGCTAGTGCCGCTGTTCAAGGTGCGGTAGCGGTCATGCGGGTGACGATCCGGGCAGATGCCTCGGTGGCAATCGGATCGGGCCACGTTATGCGCTGCCTGACATTGGCTCTTGCGTTACGGGACCGGGGAGACTATGTTGAATTTGCCTCGCGTCGATTGGCGGGCAATCTCTGTGACTTCATAGCGTCGCGCGGTTTCAGATTGATCGCTTTGCCGGACTCAGTATTGGAGGGAGGGGTCGTTAGTAAACCATTGCCCGGTGCCATGGCTGTCGATTGGGAGCGTGATGCTGACGAAACGTGGCATGCAGTAAATGCTGTTCAGGATTGGCTGATCGTGGATCACTATGGCCTCGACGCCGACTGGGAACGGCGTATGCGGGGTTGTGCCAAGCGAATCCTGGTTATCGATGATCTGGCCAATCGTCCCCATGACTGCGAAATTCTGCTGGATCAGAACTACTATCCGAGTCCGCAAGACCGTTATGACGGAAAAGTGCCACCGTCATGTCAATTGCTGCTGGGACCCCAATTTGTGCTTCTGACTCCCCAGTTCGAGAAGGAGGCATCGTCGCCCCGGTCTCGCGATGGGCGAATACGACGGGTATTGGTTTTTTTCGGCGGAAGCGATCCAACGTGTGAAACCCAGAAAGCACTCGATGCGATAAAAATACTGGACTGGCCCAATGTCCATTTTGATGTCGTCGTTGGCGCCGGAAATCCGCAGAAAGAGCTGATAGAAAGCCGCTGCGCTGAGTTGTCCAATACTGCCTATTATTGCCAGACTCAAGATATGGCGAAGTTGTGCTCCCTAGCCGATGTCGCGCTCGGCGCGGGGGGGAGTGCCGTCTGGGAGCGGTCCATCCTGGGGCTACCCTCTATCGTTGTAGTGACGGCAGAGAATCAGCGCGAGACCGTGAACGCGCTTGAGGCCGGGGGTTACATACGGTTGCTCGGGTGGCATGATGAGACTGATGCGGGGCAAATGGCGGACGTGCTGAACCAAATGTCCAAGCAGCCGACAGTGCTGCTGCAGACGGGGGAGCGGGTTCGCGATTTGATGCGATTCGGAGCCGGGGGCGCGCGCAGGCTGTCGTCCGATTGATGAGCCAACTTGCTGCAAGGTGAAGGAATGACTACCGAGGTCAGAAAGAGTGAATACGGATATTTTGAACTGATTGAAAAGCCGACACCGGATGTACTCAAGGCTTATTACGCAGAGAAATACTACCAGGATGCTGGAGGCAGCTATGAGGCGTCTTATTCCGACGCCGAAAAATCCTACTTCAAGAACAAAATCGCCCAGAAACTACTTGCGGCGAGCAGATTTATTTCTTTGCCAACAGATCGTCCACCAAGATTTCTCGATGTTGGAGCTGGAGAAGGTTGGGCGCTGGCCTATTTTCAGGATTTAGACTGGGAGTGCGTGGGGATCGACTACAGCAGTTTTGGCTGCGCAAGCCAGAATCCGGCAGTGCTGGAGCGTCTGGTCGCCGGCGATATTTATGACAGCCTGCGGGATCTGTTGGCAGCCGGGCAGCGTTTCGACCTCATTCTGTTGGACAACGTGCTGGAGCATGTACCTGACCCCGCTGGGCTTCTCGTTGAATTAAAGGACTTGCTCGAACTGCAGGGAGCATTGATCGTCGAAGTCCCCAATGACTTTTCGGTCTTGCAGGAACATCTGCTTGCAAAAGGACATATCGACAGTCGATTCTGGGTTGTGTCGCCTGACCATATCTCGTACTTCAGTCCGGATAGTCTGGCAGCTTTGGCTCGCTCGGTTGGCTGGCAGGTCCAGATGATGATGACGGATTTTCCAATTGATTTCTCATTGGCGAACCTCCTGACCAATTATGTGAGAGACCGCAAGGCAGGCAACCCTGCCACGCAACGCGTGTCGAGATAGAGAACCTGATGCATGCGATTTCGCCCGAGAAGACGGTAGCTTTGTATCAGTTCCTGCAGACATGGGTCTTGGCAGAGCACTGACAGCGATATTCTCGCGGAGTCCTTGATGACGGAAGACGATAAGGGCAAAATGCGGTTCGCATGGCTTCGGGCAGGCGATGAAGGCGGTTGTCGTCCTGTCGGGACCTGCTAGTGGGCTTGGCCGGGAGCTGTTGACAGCCCTGTTGGCAAGCTGCGTTCCTACCATAGCGGTGGGCCGCCGGCTGGACAGGCTGGCTGGTGAATTTCCTGCGGCCTCGGGTTTGCTCGTGATGATCGATGTTGACCTGGCGGACCTACTGAAGCCAGGCGCCACGGAAAATCTTGATCACCACCTTGGGCAGGCACTGGACAAGGCGGATGCGGATTCGATCGTTCTGCTGAACAATGCCGGAATCATCAATCCCATCGGTCGTGTCGGCGATGTTGCTCCAGGCGCGCTCCATGATGCATTGAGTGTCAATCTCCTTGCTCCGATGGTTCTGACCACTGCCTGCGCCAGACACGCCAGGAGTTTGGGAGGCGGGCTTGTTGTCATTAATATCTCATCGGGTGCGGCGCTTCGTCCGTTGCCAGGTTGGTCGGCTTACTGCGCAACAAAGGCTGCTACGCGGATGTATTTCGAGGTTCTGGCAGTCGAGTCTCCGGCATTTGAAGTCCATCAAATAGACCCGGGCGCGATGGATACTGCCATGCAGGAAACAGTCCGTGCGTCCAGCCCCGAGCAGTTTCCCCTGGTTGAACACTTTTCTGTGCTTAAGGAGGAGGGGCGACTGAAACCTTCTGCGGTCGTGGCGGCTGAGATTGTCGAACGCATTCTCGCCAGGACGCGGCAGTGAAGATCGGACTTCTCGGCGATATCCACGGCAATTCCCGCGCGTTGCGTGCCGTGCTGGAGAGTGCCAGAGTCAAGGGCGTGGAGAAATTGTGCCTGACGGGGGATTTCGTCGGGTATTACTATCACCCGGATGAAGTGCTTGATTTGCTGGCTCCCTGGCCCAATCACGCCGTCCGTGGAAATCACGAGGCCATGCTCTTCGATGTGCTTGAAGGCAGCGGAAGCTTGGCGACAATCGAGGACAAATACGGCAGTGGATTGCGACAGGCATTGACCCGATTGACAGGCGAACACATCGACTGGCTGCGAACTGCCGGAGCGGATAGCCGTAGATATCTCGGGTGTTCGCATTCAGATTGCCCACGGCGCCCCGTGGGATGGCGACTGCTATCTGTACCCGAATTCTTCAGACGAATCCTGGTCAAGGGTAGCCTCTGACGATTTTGATCTTGTCGTGCTGGGGCACACGCACTATCGTTTTCAACGGCAAGTGGGTCAAACGTTGATCGTGAATCCAGGGTCGGTCGGTCAGGCGCGGGACCGGATTCCCGGAGCCGCCTGGGCTGTTGTTGATACTGCGACGATGGTCTGCGAGCACTTCACTGAGTCATATGACATCTCCAGGGTGATCGTGGAGGCGCGGATCAACGACCCCAATAAATTGTATTTGCAAGAGGTTTGACAAGACAATGACCAATATCCTGATTTCGGGATTGTGGCGATATCGCCCAGGCGACCGCGTCGATCGTGAGGAAGGCATTTCCCGATTGGCGGATCCATGGTGTCGATATGGACACACGGCACGGCGGGCGCATGTACGTTGATGAATTTGCCGTCGCGCCGCCCGCCAACTCGGAAGGGTTTGTTGCATGGCTTGAAGAATTCGCGGTGCGGCATGAGGTTACCTACTGCCTGCCGATGTCCGAGGCGGAGCTTGCGGTGCTGGCGAAGGCGTGTGACGGGTAAGTCGGCCCAGCGCAATTGCTCTGGGCTGGCAAGAGGCGATCGGGATTGGATGCGACAAGCTCAAAACAGCAGAATTCATCAGTTCTGTCGGCATTCCGGCCCCTTGGACTCTGCCGACTACTGCCGAGGTCCGCCACTGGAATTTCCCTGCTTGTTCAAACTCCGCCACAGTGCTGGCTCAAAAGCCGTATTCGTCTGCAAGACCATGGGCGAAATTCACTTTTACCGGGAGCGCTATCCGGAGGCAGTGATTCAAGAATATCTGCCCGATGCAGAGCGGGAAGTAACCTGCGCCGTTTATCGTTCGCGGTCTGGCAGGACGGAGGTGTTGCAGATGTTGCGCCGTTTGGTTGGCGGATTTACGGTTGGGCCGAAGTGATCTACGAGATACCGGTGCGGGAGCAGTGCGTAAAAATCGCCGAAGCCTTGGATCTGTTCGGAGCAATCAATATTCAGTTGCGAATGACACCGGCAGGGCCAAGAATTTTCGAAATTAATCCGCGCTTGTCTTCCACAGTCCTGATGAGACATCTCGCCGGCTACACTGATGTCCTTTGGATGCTTGAGGAGGCTGCCGGCAGGGATTTCCAGCCCAAACCGCAAACGCTTGGCACCGTATTGGTCAGAACACAGGGCGCAGCCATTCTGCCTTTGGGCAAACAGTAAGGGAACCATCATGGGTTTTGAGATCGCCGGAATTCAGATCGGGAAAGAAGCCCGACCATTCATCATCGCCGAGATGTCAGGCAACCATAACCAGTCCCTCGAGCGCGCATTGCAGATTGTCGAGGCGGCGGCGCGTTCCGGGGCACGTGCGCTCAAATTGCAGACCTACACAGCAGACACCATGACGATCGATGTTCGCGAGGGCGAGTTCTTCATCGCCGACCCGGACGGCCTGTGGTCCGGCAATTCGCTTTACCAGCTCTACCAGCAAGCGCATACGCCCTGGGAGTGGCATGAACCGATCTTTCGCCGGGCGCGCGAGCTTGGCATGGTTCCGTTTTCGACACCATTTGACGAAACTGCCGTCGATTTCCTGGAGTCGCTGGATGTTCCGGTTTACAAGATCGCTTCATTCGAGAATACCGACCTGCCATTGATCCGGAAGGTCGCGGCGACGGGTCAGCCGATGATCATTTCTACCGGGATGGCATCAGTGGCGGAACTGGATGAAACAGTTCGTGCCGCCCGCGAAGCTGGCTGCAAGAACCTTGTTCTGCTCAAGTGCACCAGTACCTATCCATCGACGCCAGAAAATACCAACATTCGTACCATTCCGCACTTGCGTGACCTCTTTGGTTGCGAGGTCGGGTTGTCCGACCACACCATGGGCTGCGGTGCGGCGATCGCAGCGGTAGCGCTAGGGGCAACGGTCATCGAAAAACACTTCACGCTGGCAAGGGCTGATGGCGGAGTGGATTCGGCGTTTTCCATGGAACCGGCGGAGATGAAAATTCTGGCGACCGAAGCCGAACGCGCCTGGCAGTCGCTAGGGCAGATCAGCTACGGAGCCACTTCCGCAGAACAGAAGTCGCTGGTTTTTCGGCGGTCGTTGTACGTGGTGAAGGATATCGCGGCCGGGGAGTTGTTGTCGGCTGATAATGTTCGTGCGATACGCCCCGGGCTTGGTCTTGCACCACGCTGGATAGATACGGTACTGGGGATGGCGGCCAAGAAAGCAGTCAAGCGCGGGACCCCGCTGAACTGGAGTTTGATCGGGTGACGGCTGCTTTGCCTCCCGCTCTCGATGCCGAGTCTGTCGGCACGTTGATACTGGCAGCACTGTCGGGCGCAGGGGTGGACGCGCGCCTTCGTTGTGCGGATGAACCGGCGTGGCACGATGTGGCGGGAGGGCTGGCATATCTGCCGGTGGACTACTCATCGGCCATGATCGATTACCAGTTGGCCTACTGGTCGGGCAATGGCTTGCCGACCCAGGATATTTCCCTGGTGCTGATGCATGACAATCGCCCGTGCGGAATCTGGCCGCTGTCCGCAACATGCGATCCGGCAGGCAACTGGCGGATCGGTTCAAGTGGCGGTCCGGTTATGCCGCCTCTGTTTGTCTCCGGTCTGGCACGCAAATCGACCAAGTCGGTAACTGCTGGTTGCCTTGAATTTCTTGACAATATCGCTGCCAAAATCGGTCAGGGCTGCGTCGAGATTGTCGAAGCCTACGCAGGGGGTGACGGGCTGAGCGAATGGCATGATCGCCTGATGCAGAGCGGCGGGCGAGCCGAACTTCGCCATGATCTTTTCCTCGACCTTTCGCTTTCGATGGCCGATATCAAGAGCACGTTTCGCAAGAGCTACAAGACCCTGATCACATCCGGTGCAAAGCTCTGGAAGGTTCAGGCGGCAACCGCTGCCGATCCTGAATTGTGGGACGAGTTCCGCCTGCTTCATCTTGCGGTTGCGGGACGGGCCACGCGTTCCGCAGATAGCTGGGGTTTTCAGCATGACGCAATAGCATCGGGCGACGCCTTTTTCGTCTGCCTGCGCAATGAAGCGGGAAGGATGGTCGGTGGCGGTTTATTCCACACCACGGTACATGAAGGTTTGTATGCCATCGGTGCCTATGATCGTTCGCTGTTCGACAAGCCGCTGGGGCATGTTGTCCAGTATCGCGCCATTGAGGAAATGAAACGCCGTGGCGTCAAGTGGTACAAGTTGGGGATTCGCTACTATCCGTCAGAGACTCCGGCGCCGAGCGACAAGGAAATGGCGATTTCAAGTTTCAAGCAAGGGTTCGCGTCGCACCTTTTCCCCAGGTATTTGGTTCATCATCGACTGCCCGAAGCGCGAATCGCTGGCGCCTGGTCCCGATGCCGAGCAATGGATGCAACAACCGAACGCCAATAGATATGACGACACTTAACGAGTCAATTGTCCGCTTTGACCAACTCTTTCGGGACCTTGGCGCGCGCGCCCAGCGCAGTTACCCAAATGAATCGATGATCCAGTTTGTCGCTGCGAACTGGTTTTCGCTTGAATTCGAACAGAGAAAAAACATTCGCATTCTTGAGGTCGGTTGTGGGAGTGGAGCAAACCTTTGGATGCTTGCCAAGGAGGGCTTTTCAGTTTTCGGACTGGACTCGAGCCAAACTGGCCTGGAGATTGCGCGGGATCACCTGCAAGGCAAGTGGGGAGTGCAAGCCAGGCTTGAGTGCGGATCGGTAACGACGCTTCCCTATGAAGCAGGTTTCTTCGATGCAGTCATCGACGTGGTAACTTTGCAGCACCTGAATCTTCACGATTCTGCAACTGCCCTTGCCAAGATTCGCCGGGTGCTGAAGCCCGGTGGCCGCTTCTTCAGTTACCGCATATCGGACCGTTCATCCGCGTTCCTCAATTCGGGTGGGGTGTTCGTCGATGCGGTGACTGTCGATAACGTTGTCAACACCGGCATGCCCTTGCATGGCAATGGTCCGATGTCATTTTGGGGAGCTTCACTGGCCAGAAAGATGTATCTGGAACAGGGCTTGGCCATCGAATCCCTCGAGCGCGTCTCAAGAAGTTACGGAAACGGAACATCGTGCGTCGAATACTTGGCCATCTCGGCCAATAAGGGTGACTAGTTGATGGCGGCAGATGTGCACTGCCCGGCCACTGCGGCCCAGGGGGTTAGAGTTACTGTCGGCGTGGCCTCCTACAATCGTCCGGAGTTGCTCAGGCGAGCCATTCGGTCGGCTGTCTCCCAAACCTACAAGAACCTGGAAATTCTGATCAGCGACAACGGCAGCCCCAATCCGGAAGTCAGGAGGGTTATTGAAGAATTTGCCAGGTCGGATACCCGCATCAGGTGCATTTTCCATCCCGTCAATCAGGGGGCGTTCTTTAACTTTCGCTCGGTATTTACCGAGGCCAATGGGTAATATTTCGTTTGGCTGGCCGATGATGACTACTGGTGCTCAGAGTATCTGGAGAGCCTGCTGGCGGAAGCCCAGAGGACCGGAGCAGCATTAACTTATGGACGCGCAGAAATCGTCGATATCGAGATTGCCGAGCGGGATCGCTTTGTAAAGGAGCTGCCGACGACAATCGGAAGACTTCCTGCACTGATCAATTTTGTGCGCTTTGACACGGACTCCATCTTTTACGGCCTTTTTCCGACAGCCACCGGTAAAAAATTGGTGGAATTGTTGCGAACGTGGCGAGTTCCGAAAACGATGGCCGCAGCCTATCCGTTTCTTGAGTACAACTTTGTCAGTTACGCATTTGTTTTCGGGTTGTTGAGTTCTGGTGGCTTCTGCAATGAACGCAGTGGAAAAGCAATTCACTATGCAGGCGGACGAGAACCGTTTTCCAATTCGCCAAGTGTGGGCTGGCGCCATCTTGGTTTGTTCATAGCTTACGTACTGATTCACTTGCAGATGGTGGCACGATTCATTCGGGCAACCTTCGCTGTTGGCAGCGGGTTGGGCGTCGTGGCTTCTCCGATTGCCGAGTTTTATTTTTTCTGTCGGCGGATGAGAATGATTGTTTTTCAAAGATTGAAAAGGTTAAGGAAGGATGGACATGAGTGCAAAACAAAAATTTAAGAAATGGCTTTATGCCAAGCATCCTGGGTCAAAGGCGAGGATCGAGAGTTTTTTTGCAAATGCACCGCTATTGCGACGGATGCTAAATGTTGGGTTTGCGCCGACTTTTCGCGGCTGGGGCATGTCTACGTCCACCCATACCCCGTGGGGGAATGCAACCAATCTCGGCGATGTTGAGGTTGCTTTCAACGAAAGCTACGACCGGTTAACCGGCTTGGTTCGGAACGATGCGTTCAAACTGACCATGTTTAAGCCAGAAGTCCGAATGGAGATGCTAGGAAGTCTAATGTGGAGGCACTATATCGTATTCTGGAGTGCATCCTTTGCCGCAAAAAATACCCACACAAAACACAAATCTCTCGTTGAATGCGGTGTTTGTGACGGGCTTGCTTCGTATTTTGCGCTTAGCGCCGTATTGCGTAACGGGGGCGAATGGGGGGCGTATCTTTACGATGCTTGGGAAGCGATGCGGGGGGATCTTCTTCTGGATAGTGAGAAGAGCATGCAGGGGCAATACTCCTATCTGAACGTTGATGTTACTCGTGCAAACCTTTCGTCTTTTGGCAATCGAGTCAGGTTCAATAAGGGATATATACCCGAGTCATTTGATGTATCGGAAAATCCGCAAGAGATAGTCTGGATGCATATTGACGTGAATTCGGCAACGCCAACTGTTGCTGCTCTGGATTACTTCTGGCCTCGAATGGCATCTGGTGGGGTGGTGCTTCTAGATGATTATTCATGGCCTGGTTATGAAGACACAAGAAACTATGTTTTGGCTTGGTTAAACGAAAAAGGGGGAATGTTGCTTCCGCTTCCTACCGGCCAAGCAATGATATTCAAGTACTGATTTTTATTTTGGTTGGTTAACATTTTGCAGTACTTAAGAGGGCACTAATGCAGCTTCTGATTCTGGTTTTCAGGATTATTCCGGAAGACTGGCATCGCCGGTTTTTTTGTCTGATTATTCTCTACGTCGTGCTGGGCATATTCGAAATGCTCGGGGTCGCGTCAATTCTTCCGTTTGTCGCCCTCCTCGCCGATCCACAGGCGCTCGACAGATCATTCGTCGCGGAAATCCTGGAATCGATTACATCCCTCCGGTTGAGCAGTGTGCCGGTCCATTGGATCGGAGTCGTCGTCCTGACTCTCTTTCTTGCAACGAACGTGTTGGCCCTGGTGTCGACATGGCTGTCGGTGCGTTTTTCCAATCGACTTGCGGTTCGCCTGGCCACCGATGTGGCTGCAAGATACTTTGCCCAGGGTTACGGATTTTTGCGTTCGCAAAGTCCGTCTCTGTTGTCCAATTACACCGTTCGAGAAGTCGAGAAGATCGTTTCCGGCGGGGTGCTGCAACTCTGTCTTTTGGTCAGTCGCTCATTTCAGGTCGGGCTCATCTTTCTGCTGCTGGCAATAGTGTCGCCTGTCTTCTCACTGGTCTTTATGTTGGTTTCCCTGTTTCTATACCTGTTCTTTTACAGAATACTCAAGGGGCGGCTGTCTGTGGCGGGAGAGGATCTGATCAGGTCGTCGGGAAATGCGGCCAACTCGGCCGACGAGCTATACTCCGGCGCCAAGGAGATCATGGTGCGTGGAAATCTCGACTACTTCCTCGGCGACCTCCGCAAATGGCTGTTGCGCCGGGGTGCTGCAGATGAGATCGCCCGTGTGTACCCCATCGTTCCTAAGTATGCCATCGAACTTGCTGCGTTTTCGGCAATCCTGACTATCCCGATTTACAAGTCGTGGGTCGGCGACGAGTATCAATCCATTATCCCCTTCATGGCCTTGTTCGCGTATGCGGGATACCGCCTGCTTCCCTCGCTGCAGCAGGTCTTTGCAGCGGTGAGTACGCTCCGGTTCGTTGGGCCGACGATCGAGTACTTCAGTGTCTTCTTCAAGGAGGTGCCGACTCAGGTGCAGCGCTCTTCGTCCGTGCTGGGTTCCTTTTCTACGATTTCCGTGCGCGCGGTCTCGTATGTCTACCCTGGGACCGAGAAGCCCACGCTTAACGCTTTGTCGTTCGATATCAAGTATGGAGAAAAAGTCGCAATCATCGGTGTTTCCGGGGCGGGGAAGAGTACGCTTATCGACCTCTTGCTTGGGCTGATCGAGCCCTCCGCAGGCGAACTAAGGGTGGACGGCATCGATTGTTCGCGCCAGGGACTCGTGTGGGAAAAGGGAAGTCTGGGCTACGCGCCACAATCTCCGATGATGTTAAACACGACGATTGCAGAAAACATCGCTTTTGGTGCTTCCGGGGGAGGCATCGACATCGCGAGATGCATAGAGGTCGCTAAGATGGCACGCATTCACGACGTTATCGAGGGGCTGCCCGACGGCTATGAGACTTCATTCGGCAACGACGGCATTGTCCTGTCCGGTGGCGAATGCCAGCGGATATCGATTGCCCGGGCCCTCTATCAATCACCGGCGGTGGCGGTTTTCGATGAGCCTACCAGCGCGCTGGATCCGCAGGGGTCGCGCCATCTGATCGGGAACCTGTGCGATCACGCACTTGGCGTAACAACCATCGTGGTCACCCACGACTGGGATGTTCTCGATCTGTTCGACAGGATAATCGTGCTTGGCAACGGTAGCGTGCTTGCCGAAGGCAGCTTCTCCGACGTAGAGGCCCGCGTAGCCTCAATGAAGCATGCGCAAGCCCAGCATCGGACAGCAATCTGAAGATTGAGCAGGGGTGACAGCCAGAGAGCCCATAAAGGTCGCGGCTGCTGTGTTTGATGGCGACAATCAGCAGTTTTGGCAATGAAAGATATTTGAATGTCGATTATTCGATTTTTTTATGCCGTTTTCCGTCCGCTGTTGTCGGGAGTGCTTACCGATACTTTTCTGCTTTCCTTGGTCAGAGAGCGGCAACATCTTCTTGTCATCGCGCCGCCGAAGGTGGGGTCCACCTGGCTGTCGCTCCTCCTCGAAAAACTGACCGGCTGGCGAACCTCGCTTCTCGCCCCGGCGTATTGTCAGCGCGAGCAGGAGATCGATTTGCGCTGCCTAGTTACAAAAGATACACGTCAGAGTACGTTGTTTTCCCATCTACATTTGCGTTATTCCGAATACACGGAAAAGATAATTAGCAAGTCGGGATTGAAGTGCGTATTGATGACCCGGAACATCTATGACACCGTCGTCAGTCTCGTCGATCATTGCGACAAGTACAGTCTCCGTATGCCCATCTTTTTCATGACCGAGGGGGATTGGAAAGGTCTGAGTCACGAAGAGAAAGTCGATCGCATCGTGGATCTGGCGGTTCCATGGTATTTCAACTTCTATGCGGGCTGGTTCTCCAATCTGGAAAGGCTGGGTGGACTAATAAGTGTTGTCAGCTACGAAGATCTGGCTTCGGCGCCTGCAAGCGAACTCCAGCGGCTTTACGAAAAGTTCGGCCTTGACCAAGCGCTGACGCCGCACGAAGCAGTACTCGCGAGCGCCGGGCAGACTACCCTGAGAAACGTCGGTATCACTGGCCGCGGCGCGGCGTTACCACCATCGGCAATCGAGAAAATTGAACGTATGGCCTCCTACTATCCGTCTATTCGTTTTACTCGTATTGGCATTGTTCGAGCCGTGCCTGCACAGCCCTGAAAGACCTACAGGCAAAGCTTGCCAAACGTGGCGGGGTTCTTTGCCAGATCGGGAACCAGTTTAGTGATGCATTGTGCAGACCATCCCTGTCGGTCATGTATCATTCCGACTCCTCATTTCGTGCCACTTTCCCTTGAGCAGTGGAGCGGCGCATGTCTTGCAGGCTAGCGCTAGCCAGTCGACTGCACCTTGCCATTCAGAGTACATCCATGAAAGCAGTGATTCTTGCCGGTGGGCTAGGTACGCGCATCAGCGAAGAAACTGTTTCGCGGCCCAAGCCAATGATAGAGATCGGTGGCAAGCCCATTCTCTGGCACATCATGAAGATCTATTCCGCTCACGGCATCAATGATTTCATCGTTTGTTGCGGCTACAAGGGCTACATGATCAAGGAGTATTTCGCGAACTACTTCCTCCATATGTCGGACGTGACGTTCGAC
Source organism: Sulfuritalea sp. (assembly GCA_016712985.1). GTDB lineage: Bacteria > Pseudomonadota > Gammaproteobacteria > Burkholderiales > Rhodocyclaceae > Sulfuritalea. Next base: position 109,521 of record JADJQA010000015.1, read on the forward strand.
ATGCAGAGAAACGAGATGGAGGTTCTAAATCGTTATGCCGAGCCGTGGCGCGTCACGCTCGTCGATACCGGCGAGAACACGCATGACCGGCGGGCGACTCAAGCGCGTTGCCGAACATCTGAAGGACGAGGAAGCGTTCTGCTTCACCTATGGTGACGGGGTGTCGAATGTCGATGTCTCAGCTTCGATCAAGTTTCACCGCAGCCATGGCAAGTTGGCTACCGTCACCGCCGTGCAGCCGGCAGGTCGATACGGTGCGCTGGATATGACGGGTTCCTGCGTCAAGGGTTTTGTGGAAAAGCCCAAAGGCGATGGTGGCTGGGTCAACGGGGGCTACTTTGTGCTTTCTCCCGGGTGCCTGCGCTTCATCGAAGGTGATCCCACATCCTGGGAGGCGGAGCCATTGGCAGAATTGGCTCGCCAGGAAAATTTTATGGCCTTTGAACATCCCGGCTTCTGGCAGCCGATGGACACGCTGCGCGACAAGAATCAGCTTGAGGAGCTTTGGCAGGCCGGTACGGCCCCTGGAAGGTCTGGCAGTGAATCCTGATTTCTGGCGTGGCAAGCGAGTATTCCTGACGGGGCATACGGGGTTCAAGGGGAGCTGGCTGTGCATGCTGCTCCGCTCCCTCGGAGCAACGATTCATGGTTACGCCTTGGCGCCACCTACCACGCCGTCGCTATTTGTCGAGGCAGGCGTTGACTCGATGCTGGCATCGCATACCTTGGCTGACATCAGGGATCTTGCCGCATTGACCGATGCGCTGGTGCGTGCCAACCCGGAGGTCGTCCTTCATCTCGCAGCCCAGCCGCTGGTGCGCTATTCCTACCGCGAGCCGGTGGAGACTTTTGCCGTCAACGTGATGGGGACGGTCAATCTGCTGGAGGCCGTCCGCCAGCATGGCGGTGTTCGTACCATTGTCAATGTGACTACCGACAAGTGCTACGAAAATCGCGAATGGGTCTGGCCGTATCGGGAGAATGAAGCGATCGGTGGCCACGACCCTTATTCAGCGAGCAAGGGGTGTGCAGAACTGGTCACTGCGGCTTATCGCACTGCGTTTTTCGCCGCCAGCGGGGTGAGCGTGGCAACTGCTCGTGCCGGGAACGTGATCGGTGGCGGCGACTGGGCGGATGATCGCCTGATACCGGATTTTCTCCGGGCGATTGATCGGGGCGTTGAACTGGTGATTCGTTCGCCGCGGGCAACACGGCCGTGGCAGCATGTGCTTGAGCCACTTTCGGGCTATCTGATGCTTGCTGAGCAGTTGTTCGGCCAGGGCGCGGAGTGTGCCGAAGGGTGGAATTTTGGCCCGAGTCAAGAAGATGCCAAGCCGGTCGAATGGCTGCTCAGGGAGTTTGCAAAAGCATTCCCCGGCATGAGTTGGCGAACCGAATCAAGCACCCTGCACGAAGCACATGCCCTCAGTCTGGATAGCAGCAAAGCGCACCATCGTCTGGGTTGGCGCCCACGGTGGAGTTTGCAGACGGCACTTGTCCGCACAGCATCTTGGCACAAGGCGTGGCGGAACAGTGAAGACATGGCCGCCTTCACGCAAGCGCAGATCGAGTTGTACAGGCAGTCGGGCTTGGAGGCGGATTGTGGGGCAGCTTGAGGTTTCCGCCACTTCGCTTGTCGGGCTGAAAATCATTCAACGACGTTGCATTGAAGATAGCCGCGGCTATTTCTCGCGGCTTTTCTGTACTGAGGAATTTGCTGCCGTTGGCTGGAACAGGTCCATCGCTCAAATCAACCACACCTACACTGCCAAGCGTGGCACGGTGCGGGGCATGCACTTCCAGTTGCCACCGCATGCCGAAATCAAGCTCGTAAGCTGCCTGCGCGGAGAAATTTTCGATGTTGCCGTCGACCTGCGCAACGATTCGCCGACATTCCTCAAGTGGCATGGTGAAGTTCTCTCAGCCGACAATCGACGCAGCCTTCTGATTCCAGAGGGCTTTGCTCATGGCTTTCAGACATTGACCGAAGACTGCGAATTGCTCTACCTGCACTCCGCAGCTTATGTTCCTGCCGCCGAAGCAGCGTTGAACGCCGCTGACCCGAAACTTGCCATCGCCTGGCCATTGGCCATCGCTGAACTTTCCGAACGCGACAGAAATCACCCTCTGCTGGAAGCGGGCTACGAGGGTATCTCTAAATGAAATGTCGCCACTGCAGCAATCCCCTCCAACACGTCTTTCTCGATCTTGGCTTCGCCCCGCCGTCCAATGCCTACCTATCCGAGAACGACTTGCACGCGCCGGAAACCTGGTTTCCGCTCAAACTCCATGTGTGCGAAAACTGTTGGTTCGTCCAAACTGAAGACTACGCCCGCGCCGACGAACTCTTTCGTCACGACTATGCCTATTTTTCATCTACCTCAACCACCTGGCTTGAACACGCGCGGTGCTACTCGGACACCATGCGTCAGCGCCTCGCCCTCGACAAAAACAGCTTCGTCATCGAAGTTGCCTCCAATGACGGCTACCTGTTGAAAAATTTCGTCGCGGCCGGTATCCCCTGTCTGGGCATCGAGCCCACCGCCAGCACCGCAGCCGCCGCTGAAGCTCTCGGCATCCCCGTCCTGCGCGAGTTTTTCGGCGAGCAGACGGCTCGCCAGCTTGCCGCTCAAGGCAAACAGGCCGATCTCATCCTCGGCAACAATGTCTATGCCCATGTACCAGACATCAACGACTTTACCGCTGGTCTCAAGGCTGCACTCAAGCCCACTGGCACGATCACACTGGAATTTCCTCACCTGCTGCGTTTGATTCAGGAAGCCCAGTTCGACACTGTTCACCACGAGCACTTTTCCTACCTTTCTCTGCACACCGTCCGGCACATCTTCCAGCAAGCGGGTCTGCGCGTTTGGCATGTCGAACAACTGACAACGCATGGCGGCAGCCTGCGTGTGTTCGGTTGTCACCACTCTGACCCCAGACCAGAAACGCCGGCCGTCGAGGAACTCATCCGGTCCGAAGAAGATGGCGGCTTGTGCAACCTCGAAACCTACGGGCAATTTCAGGCACGTGCCGAAGCTATCAAGCACGACTTTCTTGCCTTCCTGATCGAAAAAAAGCGCAGCGGCGAAAGTGTAGCGGCCTACGGCGCTGCCGCCAAAGGCAACACACTCCTGAATTTCGCCGGCATCAGGCCAGACCTTTTGCCCTACGTATGCGATGCCGCGCCTTCAAAACAGGGGCGCTATCTTCCCGGCAGCCACATCCCGATCCTGTCGCCTGCCGCACTGATGGAGTGCAAACCCGAATACGTGATCATCCTGCCCTGGAACATAGCGGCTGAGGTGCGGCAACAAAACGCCTGCGTGGGCGATTGGGGTGGCAAGTTTGTCGTGGCTGTCCCTGCGCTTCAGGTTCTCGTTTGATCGCCGTCCCGCCAGCGCCGACTATTGCGCCATGCGAGTCCTTCTGACCGGAGCGAGTGGATTTCTGGGGCGATATGTCCTCAGCCAACTGACACGACAGGGAATCGATGTCGTCGTCGTTGGGCGTTCGCGCCCTGCTGTGCATGGGGGAGACTTCATCGAGGCTGATCTTCTGCAAAAGGAAGATTGCTCGGCCGCCGTTCAGCGAGCCCGGGCGACCCACCTGATCCATCTGGCGTGGTATGCCGAGCACGGGAACTACTGGGAATCGCCCCTGAATCTTCGGTGGCTGGAAGGCTCCATTCAGCTAGTTGAGGCCTTTTGCTCCGCAGGTGGGCGGAAGGTTGTAGCGGCGGGCACCTGTGCCGAATACGATTGGTCATGCGGCTATTGCCGAGAAGACGCCTCGCCACTGGCGCCGGCCAGCATGTATGGCACAGCGAAAGATGCAACCCGGCGTCTTGCCGCCGTAGTTTGCGGCGCTCATCAGATAGCTTTCGCCTGGGGCCGGATTTTCCTGCCTTATGGTCAGGGCGAGGACAGTCGGCGGCTGATACCCTCCTTGATCGAGGTCTTTCAGGGAAGGAGATTGCCTTTTGGCGTCAACGCTATCGCCTACCGGGATTTTCTGCACGCCGAGGATGTTGCCCGAGGCTTCCTGAGCCTTCTCCTCTCCGATGCCGCAGGAAACTACAACATCTCGTCAGGACAACCGACACAGATCGCCGAAGTGGTTCGCCTGATTGCGAGCGCCTTCGGTGGCGATGCTAGCGACGTTCTCGATTTATCAACTGAGCGGCCTAGTGAGCCGGAAATGCTGATCGGCGATTGCCAAAAACTGAAGGCTCTCGGATGGCAGCCTGTGCATTCGATCGCCAGTATCGTGGCCAGCCAAGGAGCATGATGCAGAACGAGCGCGAGTTGTATCGGGTCGAGCAGCTGCCGATCTTCCAGAATCGGATGTATGAGTCAGCCCGAGAGGCGCGCGAATGCCCGCGCGGCGATGTTCGATTGGTTCAGAACCTTGCAACGGGGCTGATCTACAACGCCGATTTTCATCCTGAATTAATGCTGTACGACACTCGTTATCAAAATGAACAAGCGGTGAGCCCGCAGTTTCGCGGGCATCTTGATACTGTTGTGCGAATTGTCGAGCGAACCATGGGGCGTGTAGGCTTGGTCGAAGTCGGGTGCGGCAAGGGCTACTTTCTAAACCTTCTGTCTGAATGCGGTTTCGACATTACCGGTTTCGACCCCACTTACGAAGGGAGCAATCCTCGCGTCAAGCGGCACTATTTTGAGCCGGGAGTCGGAATTACGGCGCAAGGCCTGATTCTTCGGCATGTGCTCGAACATGTGCAGGATCCGCTGCCGTTTCTGCAAAACTTGCTTGCAGCCAACTCCGGTGCGGGTCTGATCTATGTCGAGGTTCCCTGCTTCGATTGGATATGTGAGCATCGCGCCTGGTTCGACGTGTTCTACGAACATGTCAATTATTTCCGCTTGGCAGATTTTCAGCGCATGTTCGGCCACATTATCGAGAGCGGACGGCTTTTCGGCGGGCAATACCTTTATGTGGTCGCGGACCTGAACAGCCTGCAAACTCCACGGATCGAAATTCGGGACGAGATCACGTTTCCCGATGACTTTTTGCGCAGTCTCGACGATGACACAATGCACGAAACCTCTGCGGTGTGGGGGGGGGCATCCAAGGGCGTAATCTTCACCCTGCTAAGGGTGCGACGCGGGCATCCCATCGAAATTGTCATCGATATCAACCCGGCCAAGCAGGGGAGGTTTCTTCCAGTAACCGGCCTCAGGATTCATTCTCCAAAGGAGGGTCTCGCAAGGCTCTCCGCGGGAGCCACGCTTTACATCATGAACTCAAACTACCTGGAAGAGATCAAACAAATGTCGAATAATACGTATAGATATCTGAGCATCGATCATGATTGAATTCGAAAAGGAGGTTGCCGCAAGAGTTGCTGCAAATCCAAAAGACGCGGAACTGTGCGCCAGCGCGGCGAAGTTCATGCGCGCCTCGATTCGGTCCAAGTATTCTTATAATTTTGCTTGGATGGGACGGCCGATCATTCAGTATCCGCAGGATATTGTGGCTATGCAGGAACTGATCTGGTCAGTGAAGCCCGATCTGATCATCGAGACCGGCATCGCCCATGGCGGGTCACTGATTCTCAGCGCCTCGATGCTGGCGTTGCTTGACTTGACCGGGGCCATCGAAGCCGGCGAGAGCACATTGAATCTGCGTGGCTCGCGGCGCAAGGTGATCGGCATCGATATCGACATTCGTGCGCATAATCGCGCGGCCATCGAGGCGCATCCGCTGAGTTCGTGGATCGAGATGATCCAGGGATCGAGCGTTGCCCCGGAGACGATTGACCGGGTCAAGGCAGCGGCTACCGGGTACCCTCGGGTCATGGTCTGTCTGGATTCGAACCATACGCATGACCACGCGCTGGCCGAACTGGTCGCCTATGCGCCGCTGACCTCTGTCGGCAGCTATTGTGTAGTGTTCGATACCGTGGTCGAGGACATGCCTGCCGAGATGTTCCCTGATCGCCCTTGGGGGCCGGGAAACAATCCGAAGACGGCCGTTTGGGAATATCTCAAGTCGCATCCGGAGTTCGTGATCGATAAAGGGCTGGATGCCAAGCTACAGATCTCCGTCGCACCGCAAGGCTTCCTCAAGCGTGTCTCCTGAGCACTGTAATGCTCTGTAACCAGCGACGTTAACGGTGCCATGAAGCGGGTCTTCCGTTTGTTGGCGAGTTGGTTTGCCGGGCTTGTCGGATTGAAGCCATCGCACCTTTTTCCCTCGCCGTCCAAGTTTTTCTTCTTAGAAAACTGAAAGCCTGCCTCGATCTGTCGTCAGGCATGTCGGTTGGCGTGGACGTGGCGTGTGCGGACTTCAAGTATCGGGATATGTTCAAGACCCAGCGCTATGTCGGCATTGATCTTGATCGCGACAACCTGACCAAGGGATTGGCATTGCGTGCACGTCCCGACGATGTCGGTATCCTCGCCAACCTTCTGCATCTTGAGAAGGTTCCTCCTTTTGCCGATGTTCTGGTTTCCACCCATACCATCGCCAGTCTTCCGGCCGATCAACAGGTCTATGCAGTTCATGTCCTGGCCGGAGCGGTACTGCCGAACGGAACGCTTTTCGTGAATATCCCGACCACGGATCAAGGCATGTTCCTGGAGAATGAATTGCGGAACCGTTTCGGGGCGGTCAGCCGTACAGAGTATGGTAATCCGGTGTTCATGAAGATAGAGGATTTCTTCGCCTACCGCACCGGTAGCAAGAATCCACTGCTCTTGGCTGCAGTAGGTCTGGCCTCGGTGCTTTGCTATCTTCTTTCCTTTCTCGAGGAACTCCGGGTGTTCAGGTTTCACGGGGTCTATACGCTCTTCTATTGCCGCAATCGCAGGGGCGATGAAACAGAGGAACGGTTCGGGCCGATCAAGGCATTGTCGCAACTCTGAAGTTTTTCGCCATTGTCCGAATAAAGCTGCCTGCTGCTTTTCGTCACCAATTTGATCGGGTACGAGGTCCGGCTTGAAAATCGCGTTTTACATGATGGGAGGCTACGCAAAGATATTGCGTCGCTGTGTGGATTTTCTGCCAGGAGTCGAGGCTTCTGCTGTCTGCCCGAACTGGCAATCGTACAAAGAGGCCGAACTCGAGCCGCGGCTGACGGATATCGGCTATCTCTATGCCAACTTCAACGAATTGTTTGATCAGATTGATGTTTCAGGTTTCTGCGAGCGTTTCTCCAGCATCAACCTCTACGAAGTCCTGTTGGTCGACAAGGCGCATTTCAAGAACAGGACGGGCGACTATCAACTGCGCTACATCTGCGCCGTGGGGCAGCGTCTGCTGGAGATTTTTGAAAAGACCCGGCCGGATTGCCTTTTGCTGCCAATCATCGAAACGATTGATTCGATGATGGCCTATCGGTTGGCGCAATGCCTGGGCATCCAGCCGATCATCTATGCGCACGGCCGATTTTCCAACCTGTCGTTCTTCTCCGATTCACATTACGAGTTGCTTCCGCCCTATCTCGAGTCTCTTGAAAGCAGCGAAGCCGATGACATATGGGCACAAGCCTTCATCGAGGACTACCGCGCAAGGCCGGCACCGTTCAACTACCGGCCGGCTCTTGAAGGCGGCGATGTCTACCCCGATTTCCAGGAGAAACATGGCAGCCTTTTCCGGTTGCTGCGAAATGTTTGGCTGAAGACCGGCGTTGAAAAACACAACCGGATGATTCGGCTCTGGATCAGTTTCCAGGTTCGTTTCCAGCATTTGTTTCTTCCTGTCCGCAATTTTCTTTATGGACTGAAGGAAAAGTACTACATCCGGCCGAGGCAGATCCCGGAAGGAAGTTTCGATTTCTTTCCGCTGCACTTCTCACCCGAATCGTCCATCAATGTGCCGGCAGCGTTCTACATCGACCAGACGCGCGTGGTCGACCGGATTCTGCTGGATCGTCAGGGCAACGATCCTCTCGTCGTCAAGGAACACCCGGCCATGTACGGTTTCCGGCCGAGCGGATTCTATCGATCGCTGGTGCACCGTCCGATGGTGCATTTCGTGCATCGCAAGACGCCAAGTTTTGAGCTGATACGGAAGGCCCGCACGGTTTACTCGGTTACCGGGACCGCCTGTCTTGAAGCGTTCTTTCTTGGCATCAAATGGATACAGTACGGCGACAATTTCCTGAGCGACTGGATACGCCGAAGGCAAGCCCGAGCGATGGATTGTTCTCCCGAGGCGTTCATCCGCGATGTGCGCAGGGTTTCAAGCGACTTTGTGCTGTATTCGCCCGGCCGGTCGCTCGCAGACGACCAGATCCTGTTTGCGAAGTCGAATGTGCAGAAACTGAGCACGCATCTGCTGTTTCACATCAAACAGGGCAATCGGTTCCGGAAGCCGGAACAGAAGGAAGGCTGAGCCCAAGCAATGGGTAGAAATCTGCTCCTGCTGAGCTACTGCTTTCCACCGGCCAATATCATCGGCGCGGTTCGTCCTTACCAGATCGCCAGGTTCTTTCAGCAGCGGGGCTGGAACGTGCAGGTCATCTCGATTAGTGACAGCAGCATTGCCGATACCGATTCCGCGGATGTCTCCGGCATATCTTCGGTACGTATTCCTGCCCCATGGCTTGTTTCATGGCTTAACACCGTTACGACGACCGACGGCCGGGCCGGAATACTGCATTCCGCCTTTCTCCGTAGCATCAAGTTTGTCGTGCGCCTGCTCGTCTTCCCGGAACATTTCATCCTGCTCCGCAAGATCTATGTCGATGAGGCCATGCGCCTGTCGGCCGATAAGCGCTTCCACCTTGTGATGCGTTCGACTCTGCCGTTCACGATCCACAGCGCGGCCCGACAGATCGCCCGACAGCTCTCCGTTCCCTGGGTGGCGGACAATCGCGATCTTTGGGCCGCTTCACCGTACCGCAAGGCATTGCCGTTCCGGCGCGCACTTGATCGACGATACGAGCGCGCGACGCTCGCCGACGCCGATCTGATCCTGGGCATCAGCGAAAGCATGATCGCCTACTATCGCGACATTTGCGGGTTCAAGAAGGCATTGCTGATAATGAATGGCTACCCTGTCATGCCGATTGTCGAAGACGCGGGTGAGCCCAGCCGCAAGACGCTGGACATTGTCTATGGCGGAATTCTGTATGGCGCCCTGCGCGATCCTTCGCCCCTGCTGAAAGCAATTGCATCGGATGAGCAGTTGAGATCGAGGGTCGAGGTGCATTTTTTCGGTTCCGAGCCGGACAGGGTTTCTGCCCTGGCGGATACCTTCAAGGAGTGCAGCATTGCGTGTCATGCCCGAGTGTCGAAAAGCGAGATTGCAGCGAAATACCGCCACGCTTCGCTGTTACTGGTCATACTTGGCGATGACGTGTTCGAAAATGGAGTCATGACCGGCAAGTTCTTCGAGTACCTGACGCATGGAAAACCCATTCTCGCGATCGCCGCGGAGGAATCCGAACTGGCACGGGTGATCAATGGACACGCATTGGGGCTGGCGACGCGCGATCCGGGACGAATTGCCGGTTATCTCGGGTCATTGATCAGAGGAGAATCCCCGGACACGATCAGCCCGCCACCGGAGCTGTCCATCGAGCACCAGCTTTCGTTACTGTACTCGGCAGTCGAGACACTTCCGGCGCTTATTGCGCGTTGATCATCAAGAGGGAAATACAGAATCATGAAATCCTTCCTGCTGAAAATCATTCGCGGCAGGCACCTTTTCGGACTTTACCTGGTCAACTTCGTGTTCCAGAAAATTCTGAGAATCACGAGTCAGCGGGTCAGGCTACTGCATTTCACCAACGTCATTTCGGCAGAGGATGGATTCGAGTTGACCGGAGAGGGCGAACTTGCCGAGCGTTGCCTGCGAATCAACGGTGGCATCATGATTCAGGCAGGCAATGGCGTTCGCCTGCATCGCTCTTGTCTGCTCGGGCCTGGTGTCAAGATCATCAGCGGCAATCACGATCTGGATGATTTTGCCAGCCCGTCAGTTCCATGCGATGGAATTCAGATCTCTGAAAGGTGCTGGATCGGAGCGAATGTCATAATACTGCCCGACGTAGAATTGCTGCCAGGGACCATCGTCGGTGCCGGAAGTGTGGTTACCCGCGGATTCGGCGTTCCTGACATCGTTGTCGCCGGGAATCCGGCCAGGATTGTCCGGCACCGGAAGGCCTGATCGGGATTGGCCGAGAGTCTTTCTGCGTCGCTGTCCCGCCGGATAGGCAAGCCGTCGGTGGAGAGAAAATGGAGAAAGTATGCATCATTTTGCAACAGTCAATGACCGGAAGATCAAATTCGCCCTGGTAGGCTGCGGGCGAATTGCCAGGAACCATTTCGCGGCATTGCAGGAACACCGCGACCACGCGCAACTGGTCGGGGTCTGCGATGTCGATGAAAAAGTGCTACGTGCCGCGGCCGCCATTACCGCGGCCAAGCCGTACGACTCATTGACCGCCCTGCTGGCCGAATGCGACGCGGACATCGTCGCTCTGACCACGCCGAGCGGCTTGCATCCCGAGCAGACGATACAGATCGCTACGAACCGACGACACGTCATGACGGAAAAGCCGATGGCAACGCGCTGGCACGATGGCTTGCAGATGGTCAAAGCCTGCGACGAAGCCGGCGTGCGGCTGTTCGTGGTCAAGCAGAACCGGAAGAACGCGACCTTGCAGTTGATCAAGAATGCGATCAGCAAGGGGCGTTTTGGCCGGATCTACATGGTCAACATCAATGTCTTCTGGACTCGACCGCAGGCGTACTACGACAGCGCAGCCTGGCGCGGGACGTGGGAATTTGATGGCGGCGCCTTCATGAACCAGGCCAGCCACTACGTCGACCTTCTCGACTGGCTGATCGGTCCGATTGAGAGCGTACAGGCCTATACCGGAACGCTGGCCCGAAACATCGAGGTCGAGGATACCGGAGTCATGAGCATACGCTGGCGTTCCGGTACGCTGGGGTCGCTCAATGCAACGATGCTGACGTATCCAAAGAACCTCGAAGGAAGCATCACGATCCTCGGCGAAAAAGGTTCGGTGCGGATTGGCGGCGTTGCTGTAAACGAGATCCAGCACTGGGAATTCGCTGATTCAGACCCGGACGACGAGGCGGTTACCCGAGCCAGCTACAACACCACATCGGTATACGGTTTCGGACATGCGCTTTACTACGATAACGTCATCAAAACGCTGCGCGGCGAGGAAAAGCCGGAAACCGACGGGAGGGAGGGGTTGAAATCGCTCGAGTTGTTGATCGCCGCCTATCTGTCTGCGCGTGACGGCCGTCGGGTAGCCTTGCCGCTCGATTATTGACATGCCGGCCGTCATTCATCCTTCCGCCATTGTCGATGAGGGGGCGACGCTCGGCGACGGTACACATGTCTGGCATTGGGTCCATGTCTGTCCCGGTGCGCGCATTGGCGACAGATGCTCGCTTGGGCAGAACGTGTTTGTCGGCAACGACGTGGCTATCGGGAATAACGTCAGGATCCAGAACAACGTTTCTGTTTATGACGCGGTGACTCTGGAGGACGATGTCTTCTGTGGGCCGAGCATGGTCTTCACCAATGTCATCAATCCCAGGTCAGCCGTCGCCAGAAAAAATGAGTACCGGCGCACCCTGGTTTGCCGCGGCGCGACGCTGGGGGCAAACTCGACCATCATCTGTGGCGTCACCATCGGAGAATATGCGTTTATCGGCGCCGGCGCAGTTGTCGGTCGCAACGTGTTGCCGCACGCGCTGATGGTGGGCGTCCCGGCACGCCAGACCGGCTGGATGTGCCGGTGCGGTGTCAAGTTACCAGAAACCCCGGGCAACGTGAGTTGTCCGGAATGCGGCATCAACTACCGAACAGACGGCAGTACCTGCACCCTCTTGTCGTCGGAAGGCTGAATCTTGTCTATCGAATTCATTGACCGGAAGACCCAGTACCAGACGCTAAAGTCGGGCATCAACGAGCGCATCCAGGGCGTTCTGGATCACGGCCAGTTCATCATGGGGCCGGAGGTCAGGGAGCTTGAGGCACGGCTGGCATCCCGTGTCGGTGCGAGACACTGCATCACCGTCTCGTCGGGTACCGACGCCCTGCTGCTTGCCTTGATGGCACTCGAGATCGGTCCGGGTGACGAGGTAATCACCACGCCCTTCACCTTTGTCTCAACCGCCGAGGTAATTGCCCTTCTTGGCGCAGTGCCGGTGTTTATCGACGTCGAGCCGGATACCTGCAACATGGATTCCAGATTGCTGGCGGCTGCAATCACTCCGCGGACCCGGGCGATCATCCCGGTGTCGCTTTACGGGCAGGTCTGTGACATGGACGAGATCAATGCCATTGCTGCTCGAAAAGGCATTCCCGTCATCGAGGACGCAGCACAGAGTTTTGGCGCAGTGTATCGCGGCCGTCCTAGTTGCGGACTTTCAACGATCGGCTGCACGAGTTTCTTTCCCAGCAAGCCACTGGGTTGTTACGGTGACGGCGGTGCGATATTCACCGATGATGACTCTCTGGCAACCGCGATGCGCGAGTTGCGCATACATGGCCAGTCCCGCCGTTACTACCACACGCGTGTCGGAATTGGTGGCCGGATGGACACCCTCCAGTGCGCGGTCGTTCTGGCGAAACTGGATCATTTCGATTTTGAGCTGGAGCAGCGCATCCGCATCGGAGCTGACTACCTTACCCTGCTCCGAAACCTAAAATCGCTCGCGCCGCCGGTGGTTCGTCCCGACCGTAGCTGTGTCTGGGCCCAATTTACTGTTCAGTCCGACGATCGAGATGTCTTTATCGCAACGCTACAGGCAGCCGGTGTGCCTGCGGCGATTCACTACCCCGTACCGCTGCACAAGCAACCGGCATATGAGAGAATCAGCCGGATTGAAGGACTCCTTGACCATGCGGAAAGACTGGCTGGTCGCGTATTCAGCCTGCCGATGCACCCTTACCTGACGTCTGACGCGCAAGCATCGATTGTTGCGGCACTCAAGGGAAATGATGCTCATCATGCCTAGAAAAATAGTGACTGTCGTGGGTGCCCGCCCGCAATTCGTCAAGGCGGCTGCAATATCACGCGTCATTCGCGACGATCATGCCGGTGCGCTTCAGGAAGTGCTGCTGCACACGGGTCAGCATTATGACCGCAATATGTCTCAGGTATTTTTCGACGAACTCGATGTTCCGCATCCGAAATACAACCTGGAGATTTCCGGCGGCCATCACGGTGCGATGACCGGCAGGATGCTTGAGGCGATCGAAACCGTCCTTATCGCCGAAAAGCCGGACTGGGTCCTCATCTATGGAGACACCAACTCGACCCTTGCGGGTGCGCTGGCGGCAGTCAAGCTTCACATTCCGGTTGCCCACGTCGAGGCCGGACTACGTTCCTTCAACAGGATCATGCCCGAGGAAGTCAATCGCATCGTTGCCGATCGTGTCGCTTCGCTGCTGTTCTGCCCGACCAATTCCGCCGTCGCCAACCTGGCAATGGAGGGAATCGTCGATGGCGTCACGAATGTCGGCGATGTCATGTATGACGTGGCTCTGTTCTATCGGGGTCGTTCGGCTGGCCGCGAGGCTATCCTCGAGAGTTTCAATTTGACGCCCGGCGCTTTTGCGCTGGCCACCTGTCATCGGGCGGAGAATACGGACGATCCGCTCCGCTTGCGGGCGATCTGTCTGGGCCTGGCCGACATAGCAACGCAGATGGATGTTGTCTTGCCGCTCCACCCAAGAACCCGGCGTTTGCTATCAGAAAATGGGATGATTCCGCTGCTCGGCCGCGTTCAGCTTGTCGATCCCCTTTCATTCCTTGGAATGCTGGCGCTCGAGCAGGCTGCACGGGTGGTTGTCACGGATTCGGGCGGCGTTCAAAAAGAAGCCTATTTTTATGGAGTACCCTGCGTAACCATGCGGGATGAAACGGAGTGGGTGGAAACCATCGAACTGAAGTGGAATCGTCTGGTCGGTGCGTCACGAGACTTGATCGCATCGGCTGCGCTGTCGGCCGGACCGGGCATGCCCGGAACCAGTCCGTATGGTGATGGACATGCAGCGCAGCGCATCGTTGATACCCTGCTGTCCTGATATTGACACCGATTCGGCATCAACAGCAGGGCTGTTCACATGCGCCAATGACGAGGAAAGTCCATGAGTAGTCACGCCGCGGAAGTAGACTCGGGAGAACGTTTCGAGTTTGGCGAGAACTGGTCCCGATTCCTGGGCGGGTTGACCGAAGAGCGGATTCTCGGCGCGGTACGATCCCTGAAAGAAATGCTTGGCGTCGAATCGCTGGAAGGAAAGACCTTTCTCGATGCCGGTTCCGGGAGCGGGCTGTTCTCCCTGGCGGCGATACGCCTCAGTGCGTCCGTGCATTCGTTTGATTTCGATCCCGCTTCGGTTCGCTGCACCCGCCGGGTCAAGGAGCTTCATTGTCCGGATTTCGATCGCTGGGTCATCGGCGCGGGGTCGGTGCTGGACGAGGCGTTCATGGATGCGCTTGGAACATTCGATATTGTTTATTCTTGGGGTGTTTTGCACCACACGGGCGATATGCTGCGCGCCTTTGCCAACGTGGCTCCGCGGGTCAGTCCTGGCGGAAGCCTGTTCATCGCGATATATAACGATCAGGGCTGGATCAGCCGCTACTGGATGCTGGTCAAGAAATGCTACAACCGCTATCCGGTTTCTCGCCCGCTGCTGGTCGCCCTTCATGCGCCGTATCTCCTTGGCGTTCGCTGGCTGGCAAGGTTGTTGACCGGCCGACTGGCCATCGAACGGGGAATGACGATGTGGTATGACATGATCGACTGGCTGGGCGGCTATCCGTTTGAGGCAGCAAAACCCGAAACTGTCCTCCGCTATTTCCGCGAACACGGCTTTCAACTCACGGAATTGACTACCTGTGGCGGCCGGATGGGCTGCAATGAGTTCGTCTTCAAGCGTGAAGAAGACTGACGCGGGCCGTATCCGGATCGTTCATGTGATTACCGGATTGAACGTTGGCGGGGCAGAAAGGATGCTCTGGAAGCTGTTGGCACACTCTGATCGCTCCCGGTTCGACATGCGCGTTCTCAGCCTGCTGGATGGCGGGCGGCTTGCGGAGGAAATCCGGCGACTCGATATCCCGGTCACTCATCTGGGCATTCAGTCTCGGGGTGGCGCATTCAAGGCACTGTTCAGATTGCGTCGCTATCTGCGAGCGGCGCCGCCCGATATTCTTCAGGGATGGATGTATCACGGCCATCTGGCTGCCTGGTGCGGCCGTTTATTGATGGAAGGCAGGGTTCCGTTGATTTGGGGGGTGCGTCAGAGCCTCTACGACCTGTCGAGGGAAAAGCGCGTCACCGCGCTGGTGATCCGCTTTTGCGCCAGAATCTCGAAAGCCGCCACGCGGATCCTTTATAACTCGGAGACGGCGCGGGGGCATCATGAGCGTATCGGCTATGCGCCGCTGCACGGAGATACCATTCCCAACGGCTTCGAGGTCGATGTGTTCCGTCCCGACGATGGCGCGCGAGCAGCGCTGCGGCGCGAACTCGGGCTGGAAAAAGAAGCGCTGCTGGTCGGCATGGTAGCCCGGTTCGATCCGATGAAGGGGCATGCCAACTTTCTGGATGCCATTGCACGGCTTGCGACGAAATGCACTTCGCTGCATTTCGTTTTGATTGGCAACGGGGTTGATCGGGAGAACCCGTTGTTTGCAAGAATGTCCGACCAACCCGGCGTGTCCGGAAGAATCCACTGCCTCGGCGAGCGCCGGGATATCCCGGCACTGACCGCCGCACTGGATGTGGCAGTGATTCCCTCCATCTCCAGGGTTCCGCCAATGCCATCGGCGAGGCGATGAGCTGCGGCGTTCCGTGCGTGGTTACCGATGTGGGTGATTCGGCCAGCGTGGTTGCCGGAACCGGCCGGGTCGTTCCGCCGGCCGATCCAGCGGGTGATCGAAAAGTTTTCGATTGAAGCGGTGGTGGAGCGCTACGCGGCGCTCTACGAATCGGTTGCTCCAGGCCGGAGCGCCTAGGCGATGTGCGGCATTGGCGGGCTGTTCGGTGTCCGGCAGACGGACATGGCGTCTTCTCTGCGGGCCATGGGCGAAGCCATGCGTACTCGCGGTCCGGACGACAACGGCATTTTTGTCGGGGTCGATGACGGAATCGGCCTGGTGCACCGCCGTCTGTCGATCATCGACCTTTCGCCTGCGGGGCACCAGCCGATGGTTTCCGCCTGCGGGCGTTTCGTCGTCGTTTTCAATGGCGAGATCTACAACCACCTGGAATTGCGTGAAAAACTGGCAGGCCAAGTCTGGCGTGGCCATTCGGATACGGAAACCCTGCTGGCCGCGTTCGAGTCCTGGGGCGTTGAAGCCACGTTGAAAAATTGCGTAGGGATGTTCGCCATTGCGCTGTGGGATCGCGAAGCGCGTGTGCTGACGCTGGCGCGCGACCGGCTGGGCGAAAAGCCGCTTTATTACGGTTGGCAGGGTGAAACGTTACTGTTCGGATCGGAACTCAAAGCGCTCAAGGCGCATCCGGCGTTTGGTGGAGAAATCGACCGCGATGCGCTGGCTCTGTTTTTGCGACACAACGCCGTTCCCGCCCCGTACTCGATTTATCGGGGTGTTCATAAACTGCCGCCCGGCACTTTCGTGCAGTTTCACGCAGGACAAAAGGATGCGCAGCCGGTGACCTATTGGTCGGCACGGTTAGTGGCCGAGGCAGGCCAGCGTAACCTGTTTCGCGGTAGCGATCAGGAAGCGGCCGATGAATTGGAACGCCTTCTGCGGCGAAGCATTGCCGGGCAAATGCTGGCGGATGTGCCGCTGGGGGCGTTTTTGTCCGGCGGCATCGATTCGACGACCGTGGTCGCGCTGATGCAGGCGCAAAGCGCCCGGCCGGTCAAAACCTTCACCATCGGTTTTTACGAGGCGGCCAACGAGGCCGAACACGCCCACGCGGTAGCGCCAACTGGGCTCCGAGCACACTGAGCTGTATGCCACCGCGCAGGATGCGATGGACGTGATCCCGAGCCTGGTCGCCATTTACGACGAGCCCTTCGCAGATTCGTCGCAGATTCCAACCTGCCTGGTTTCGCGCCTGGCGCGCAGCCAGGTAACGGTGAGCCTCTCTGGCGACGGCGGCGACGAATTGTTTGGCGGTTACAACCGCTATTTCTGGGCACGCAACTTGTGGCGCAAGCTGGGCTGGATGCCGCGGCCGCTACGCGCGGCGCTGGCTGGGGTGTTGACCACGTTGCCGCCTGCAGCGTGGGACACGGCTTTCCGGAAGCTGGAACGCTGGCTCCCGGCGAGGCTGCGTTATGCCACGCCGGGCGACAAGTTGCACAAGGCGGCCGAGATTCTGGCGGTGCGGTCGTCCGAGGAGATTTACCTGGGGCTGGTGTCGCATTGGAAAACCCCCGTGCAACTGGTGCCGGGCAGCGTTGAACCGTTGACGCTGCTTACCGATCCCGGTCAGCAAGCTGATCTGCCCGATTTTGAGCACCGCATGATGTATCTGGATACGGTGACCTATCTGCCCGATGACATTCTCACCAAGGTAGACCGGGCGGCCATGGCCGTTAGTCTGGAAACCCGGGTGCCGCTACTCGACCACCGGGTGGTGGAGTTCGCCTGGAGCTTGCCGCTGGATATGAAAATCCGCCGCGGCCAGGGTAAATGGCTGTTGCGCCAAGTGCTCTATCGCCATGTACCGCAGTCGCTGATGGAGCGCCCCAAGATGGGTTTCGGCGTGCCGATCGACCAGTGGTTGCGCGGCCCGCTCAAAGCTTGGGCGGCCGCACTCATTGAACCCGCGCGCCTGCTGCGCGAGGGGTTTTTCGACCCGGCGCCTATTCAGTGTAAATGGATTGAACACCAGGCGGCTACGCGCAACTGGTCGTATTACTTGTGGGATGTGTTGATGTTCCAGGCATGGCTGGAGGCGCAAAAGTGAAGTTGCTATTCGTCGTCACCGAAGACTGGTATTTCGTCTCCCACCGCTTGCCACTCGCCGTGGCGGCGCAGGAAGCTGGGTTCGACGTGGCGGTGGCGACCCGCGCGAGACATCAGGCGGACGCGATCCGCAATGCGGGCATCCGGCTGATTCGCTTTGAATTGTTGCGGCGCGGCGGCAACCCGCTCGCCGAGGTGATGGCGCTGTGGCGCCTGTACCGCCTCGAGCAACCCGACCTGGTTCACCACGTGGCGTTGAAGCCTGTGATGTTGGGCGCGCTGGCGGTGTGGCTGGCACGCGTGCCCGCACAAGTGAACGCGGTGGCTGGGTTGGGGTGGTTGTTCACCTCGTCTGGCCGCATCGTGCGCCTGATTCGCCCAATGTTGCGCTGGATGCTGGCTCGCCTGCTGAACCAGCCACATAGCCTTACCATTGTGCAAAACCCGGAAGATATGTCGCTTCTCGAATGCTGGGGCGTGCCTGCCGCGCGTTTGCGGCTGATTCGTGGTGCGGGGGTGAACATTCAGCATTTTCATCCGGTGCCGCCACCACCGGAGCCGGTTTGCATTGTGTTGGTTGCGCGCATGTTGTGGGACAAGGGAGTGGGCGAATTCGTCGAGGCGGCGCGTCGGTTGACCGTGGCAGGGGTCAAGGCACGCTTTGTGCTGGTGGGCGACCCCGATCCCGCAAACCCCGCTTCGGTGTCCGAATCGACCTTGCGCGCCTGGGACGGTCAGCAAGGGGTGGAATGGTGGGGCAGGCGAGAAGACATGCCCGCCGTGCTGCAGGCAGCACACATCGCCTGTCTGCCGTCATACCGCGAAGGCTTGCCCAAGTCGTTGCTGGAAGCCGCCGCCTGCGGCTTGCCGATCGTGACGACCGATGCGCCGGGATGTCGCGAAGTGGTGCAAGATGGCGTGAACGGTCTGCTCGTACCGGTGCGCGATGCGGTAGCACTGGCGGCAGCGCTTGAAAG
>JADJQA010000016.1 GCA_016712985.1 Sulfuritalea sp.
ATGACACTTGGATCAGACGATTAGGCATCTTATATGGCGTTTGCTGCGGGAGATCCCCGGCCTAATTGAATGCGAAAAGTGGATGAAGGGCGACGGAGCCGCTGTGTTGGAAAACGCTTTCGCCTCATAGGTGTGTCAGAACGTTTTGGACGGACAGCAGTTTGGGTGTGTCCAAAAGACCCGTCCGATAGTCAAGGCAAAGCATGGGCTGCAAGCATTGAAGGCAAACTGGAAGAGTGCGTCCGTAGCGCCTTTGGATGTACGTTCACAATTGAACAAATGCTCAACTCTGCACCAATGCCGGAAGTTGGGGAGGCAAAAAATAGGTGTCTAGGCAGAAGGCTGACGGTCAGGATGTTAAAAAATTGCTTAGGTATCATGATGACAGTAGGGAAGTACGGATCGCTAGACCCTGTCGATCCAAAGCAGTTTGCGATAGGCGAATTAACGATTCCATTCACTCGCCTCATGTGGAAGCAGCCGGTTACTATGGAATCCGAGCGCGTCCTTTCTTTGCCGCGGGGGATCCGACTGGAAAGTTGCCCGATTCGGCGGCGGCCTACCCTTGGATGGGCGACAGGTAGCGTTTTCATTAAGAGAAATTCAGGGTGAAATTGAAGTTCAAGCATTTAGTAGTAGGCTGTAACCTGGTAGGCTGTGAATGGAGAAAACTGATGAACGCCAATGAAAATGGTCCTATTGTTCAACCGGAAATAAAGGACTGTCTGGAGACCAAAGCCAGCAACAACTACCGAGATGCCGCACTCAAGGCCTATTCGAAAAAGCAGTGCGCGTACTGCGGCTTTGGCATAGAGGCGGTCCTGGAAGTGGCGCATCTGGATCAGAACCGTAAGAACAATTTGCTCGACAACCTTGCCGTGCTCTGTCCCAATTGTCACAAGATGCACGATCTCGGGCTTATCCCAACAGACGTCATCCTGAAGATGCGCGACCTCAAAAATGACCCCGACTGGAAAATGCGGATGAAAGATGCGGCACAGAAGGCTGCGGCGGCAAGGAAGGCAAATACTGCGAAGAACAAGAAATCAGTCGCAGGAAAAGGGCATGGATTACACGTTCGAAGAATACGGATGGGGAACCTCAATAACGAACGGGCACGGTCTGTAGCTCCGACTACGAATGATCTTATGGACCATCCAGTCCCAAGAAGCTGTGACGGTTCTGCAGCGGACGGGGCTGCTTGTCGCCGACGCCCGAAAAACCGAAGTCAGTTTTCGGCCGGCATATCGTTGGATGACAGCGCAAATGTATCAGCGGGTCGGCAAAACGTCGCGGTCGCCCACCTTCCCTATCTGGGCGTGGCGCACATGGAAGGATAGCAGCGCCGACCAGACCTGCGAAGCGAAGGTCATCTACCTCGCGGCGCTTCGTGGAGCGCGAATCGAGTTTATCAGGTTGAACCGCACATGGTGCTCCTTTCGGATTTCTTGCTTTGGCACTACGTTTCTCAACTACTGGTATCTGCCAGCGTCCCGGAAAGACGAGAGGGCATTCGAGAGTACTCTCAAAAAGGCGGGCCTCGATTTCTCTAGGACCAAACCCATTCCAGATCAGTACTCCACAGCAAAATTCAAGCAAGTTGGGCGCGCATCTTTGATCTCGGCCTCGTAGTCAAGGGAAGTTACCGGTTCTCGATCAGAACGCCCCGTCCAAGCCACCCTTTGGGCATTGCCTATAGATGCAGTCCGCGAAATTACGTGGTTCACGGCCCGCTGAGACGCCGGCTATAGGCGCCGACGGTCGGTCTGCTCGTTCCGCTGTGATCAGGGCGACACTCACGAAAATGTCCAACCTGATCGTTGGGCCGGTCAATGGTGATCAGTGCAGGTCGCGCAGGATGGTCAACCTTGCCCGTGTAGCCCACATTTGACAACGTGCTGAAAATTGCCGCACAGGCAGAAACTCCGGGCTACGGGGATCTGTACGATGGCGAGAGCACAAGTCCGGCTCGGCAGATCCCTCGCAAACCTGTGCCAACCGGATAGGCATGGATCAAACGGCGCCGACTATTCTGTCGGGATTGGCTTTTTCTTCCGTCGTGCTGGTTTCGTGACCGAGGGCTTTTCCGTTAAGTCAACCTCCGGCACCTCTGTCTGCGTTAGTACGTGGCTGAATACGACCTCGGGAAGGTCTAAGAGCTGGCCGATTCTCGACAAAACACTTTGCTCGGCTTGGTCGTAGCCGCCGGAAACAAAGGGCGACCTTGCACAATTCGCGCAGCAGACCGGCGCGCGCATGTATTTAGCTTGCGGGCCAGTACTCCTGCGAGGCTCGGCTATGTTTGCGAGCGTTCTTTCGACAAAATCCGGTTGCTGCATAGCCACAACCATGTCATCCGTGAGTTTCATGCGCTTCTGCAGGAACGTCGCTTCCGCAGCGTCAAATACCCCGTCGGCGGCCGCTAGAACAAGAGAACCGAAGACTAATAGCAAGTTGCCGGCTTCTTCATCAGACGCGCTTTCAATTTCAGAAAGATCTGGCTCAAGCACAGATAACAGATGCAGTGATGTTCTTTCGAGATCGTCTTCGGAAACAAGAGCGCTGGGTCGCCCCATTGCGTCAGCGAAAAGTTTGGAATCCGCAAATGTCCGCAGCAATTTTGCCCGCATGCCGATAATTGGATGTGTGCTGGCCGCGTCCTCGAGTTGCGTAACCTCGGCAAGGTCTGCGATCTGGTCAAACTGCCTGCCGAAAACCTCTTCGTCAAAGGTGAGCCAGCGGTCGGAAAGACCGCTCATGATCTTGAGCAACGCAGAACCTGCCACCCTCACGTCCTGACAAGCCAACAGACCAACGCGATCGCAGGAAACTTCCTGGCGGCGACTCAGTGTTCGCGTGCGCACAACTTCAAGTGGGCTGAAGTCCATGTCGTCAAAACCGATCTTGGGAATGCGGCCGTGTCCTAGAATGGCATGGCCTACTTCGTGTCCCATGACAAACATCAACTCGTGCAGAGTCAGCAGGTCCACCAGAGATGAGTGCAGGCACATCACGAGGCGCGTGCCCTTTCGCGTGGGCATGCAATAGGCATTCAGTTCGGGATTGGCTTGCACGTATAGATCAATAGGTTGAACCAATCGAAGTGTTGTTCTGAGCATTTCTTTCAATTGATTCAATGTAGGGGTCAGCGCAGCGTCGACGGTAGGCATCCTTGATCAACGACAAACGGCCATCAATAAAGCCTTCACGCCCCTCCGCCGAGCGCTGCATCAAACGTTCATGAAAATCGCTGTCCTTTCAAATGCCGATTGCAGCATGGCTTCGCCCGCACAGCGAACTCTTGCAAGGTCAAAGGACGCCTGAATAGGTGTCACCGTTTTCTTTTTTGTGGCTGACTCAGATACCTTGGTTTCCATCATTCCCCCTGATTGTTCTGACGATCGACTTCGAATTGTTGGCTGTATCAGCGCGCGGATACGCTCGTTAATCCGAGATGAATGAGATTATGCTCTCGGATTCTGCTCGATTGGGCGAAACAAGATGCTGAAGATGGGTGGGGTACGACTTACGGCAAGAGGCGTACGCTCGACTCGTGCAACCGCTGGTCTGGCCTGGCTGAATTCGCGCAGCGAAGGCCGCCACTACACGATGGCGTTCACCGGTTAGCCTCCTGAACACCCGCTTCCACCCACAGAGATTCCTCATACCCCATGCGATTCATCCATACCGCTGACTGGCATCTTGGCCGCGTCTACCACTCCCTCTCGCTACTTGACAATCAGGCGCACATGCTCGATCACTTCGTCGCGCTGGTCAGTGATCTCAGGCCGGACGCGGTACTTGTTGCCGGTGACGTATATGACCGCTCGGTTCCGCCCGCCGATGCCGTCCGCCTTCTCGACGACACCCTGACCCGCATTGTCATCGGCGCCGGCATTCCCGTGGTGCTGATCGCCGGCAACCACGACGGCCCCGACCGGCTCGGGTTTGGTTCCCGCCTCCTGTCCAGCGCGGGCCTCACGGTGCGCGGCGTACCCGCCGCTACTTCACTGCCCGTCATCTTCAAGGATGCCGATGGCGAAGTTGCCGTCTATCCGCTGCCCTACGCCGATCCCGCGCAAAGTCGTCAAGCGTTCGAGGATGAGACCTTGCTGGATCACCACATGGCGCTGGCGCTGCAGATGCATCGCTTGCGCGCCGCCCAAGATCCCGCGCGGCGTTCGGTGGTGGTGGCGCATGCGTTTGTTCAGGGCGGTTCCGTGACCGACTCGGAGCGCCCGCTTTCGGTGGGTGGCACCGGCAGCGTAGGAACGGATGTCTTCGCGGGTATCGATTACGTGGCCCTCGGGCATCTGCACCGTCCGCAGGTCATTGGCGACAATGACCGCATCCACTACGCCGGATCGCTACTCAAGTATTCGTTTGCCGAGGCTGATCACGGCAAGAGTGTTTCGGTGGTGGAACTCAACGACCGCCGCGAGCTGACGATCGAACGCATCGGCCTGGTCCCGCGCCATGACCTTCGAATCCTCGAAGGAACGCTGCAATCGCTGATCGAGGCCGCCGCGCAGGACACCCATCGTGAAGACTACGTTCTGGCGCGCCTCACCGACAGCGGGGCCTTGCTCGACGCAATGACCAAATTGCGCACGGCCTACCCGAATGCCTTGTCGATCGAACGGCCGCAGTTCGCCGGGAGGCTGGCGGGATTGGAGGGTGGCCGCGATCATCGGCGCGTCGGCATGCAGGAACTGTTCTCCGGCTTTTACCAGGAGATGACCGGCACACCTCTCGCCCCGGCCGCCGTGACTCTGCTGCAAGGCGAACTCGGCCGGCAGGCACAGTTGGCGCGGGAGGTGCAGGCATGAAGCCGCGTAGCCTTGCCATGCAAGCCTTCGGCCCCTTTGCGAATCGTGAAACTGTCGACTTCACCCGCTTGCCGGAAGACAGTCTGTTCCTGATCCACGGCCCCACCGGCGCCGGAAAATCCACCCTGTTCGACGGCATCTGCTTCGCGCTGTACGGCGATACGTCCGGCGGCGAACGCCAGCCGCGCGAAATGCGCAGCCATCACGCCGCCGACACGGTGCAGACCGAAGTGGAACTGGAGTTCGAGCTGGGTGCCCGACGCTTCCGCGTCAAGCGCATTCCCGAACAGGAACGTGCCGCCCTGCGTGGCAAGGACGGGCTGGTGAAGGTACCGGCCAAGGCCGAATTGCACGAATGGGACGACACGAGTGGACGCTGCTGGCGTCCCGCAGCGGCGAAGTTACTGCGCAAGTCGAAGCTTTGCTCGGTTTCGAGGCGGCGCAGTTTCGCCAGGTCATCATGCTGCCGCAAAACCAGTTTCGCGAGCTGCTGGCCGCAGACTCCAGGGAGCGCGAAAAATCCTCGAAGCCTTGTTCAGCACGCTGCAATGCAAACAACTGCAGGAACAGCTTCAATCCGCCGCCCGCGCCATGGAAGTCCAGGCGACAGAGGCCAGGCAGCGTCGCGCGACGCTGTACCAGCAAGCGGAAATCACCACCGACGAGGAACTGACACAAAGATGGTCCAACTCGGCGAGACCCTGGTCACGCTAACGGCCGACGAAGCGAACTTGCGGCTTGCCGCGAACACCGCCGCCGCTGCGGTATCGGCCGGCGAAGCACTGGCCGCCCGGTTTCAGGAACAGCAGCTTGCCACCACTGCACTCGGCAAACTTCAGGAGACCGAGGCTGCAATGGGCGCCCGGCGCAAAAGCCTGGCCACTGCCCGCCGTGCCCAGCAGGTGCTCCCCGCCCGAAGTGCATTCCATGATGCTACCGAACAACATCAACAGCAGCTTGCGCACGTGGAGCAGGCCACCACTGCTGCGACCAATGCCAGCGCGCTGCTGACAACTGCCGCTGCCGCGTTCGCTGCTGAAGATTCGCGCGCACCCGAACGTTCGCAAGCCGCCACGGAGCTCAATCGTCTGGAGGGCTTGCGTGCGGCAACTGCGCGACTGGTAGAGGCAGAATCCGTGCGGGTGGCCGCCGTCAAGGCCCGCGACAAGGCCAGGAATCTGTTCGATGCGCTCGACCGGGACGCCCGTACTCAAGCCGAGAAGCGAAAGGCGCTTGCCGCCAGCCTGGAGAAGATCGCCCCGCTCGCGGCAAAGGCAGAGATGCTCAAACGCGATATCGCGGTCCAGGAAGACAGACTCGATAGCCTGAAGAAGCTCGTCGAAGCCGCGAAGCTTGGCGAACAGGCGAAGGAGGCCCTCGCCAGCGCCGACCAGGTCATGACGCAAGCCAGCGAGGCGCTCGATCTCGCAAGGAAGCATCGCGACGCACTGGATCTTGCCTGGCGCACAGGGCAGGCGGCAGTTTTGGCACGGCATCTGGTCGACGGCGGCCCTTGCCCGGTCTGTGGCAGCGAGGAACACCCGCATCCGGCCGAAGATACCGACGCGATCCCGGCCGATGCCGAGATCGAAGCCGCAAAGACTGCCTTCACCAGCGCCGAAGCGGCCCTTGAGCGCAGCCGCACTGCACGAACGCTGGCCGCGACAAACGCCACCACGCAGACAGCCACGTTCGACACGCTGCGTTCGGCGCTGGGCCTGGCCGATGGCGCCCCGCTTCCGGCAATCAAGCCGGCAACGGAAGCCATTGCCGCATTGCGTGACCAGGAAAAACAGGCGACGGCCGCACAAAAGGACATGGACGCGCAAAGACTCCAGTTGGCGGCGATCGATCCGGTCATCGTGGAAGTTGCCCACAAGCTGGACGCCGCGCGCGAGTCGCTGGGCCGGGCGTCGGAAGAAGCATCCAAAGCGGAAGGGCTGGCCCACGCCCATGCCCAGGCCGTCCCGGAGTCCCTGCGCGGCAGCGATGCATTGGAGTCGGCGCTGGCAACCGTGCGGACAAGGATCGAATCTCTCGAACGCGCACTGGTCACCGTGCGCGCCGCCCACCAGAAAGCCCAGGCGGATGTCGCAGCGAGCGAAGCAACCCGGACGGCCCAGAGTGCAGCGCTCGCGGAATGTGTCGCGAGGCTGGCCGCCGCCCGGACCAGCTTCGCCTCGGCATTGACCGATGCCGGGTTTGCCGACGAAGCAGTGTTCGATGCCGCACTACTCGAGCCGGCAGACATCGCTGAGCGGGAACAACAGATCAAGGCCCACGACCTGGCAATCGCCGCCGCCAGGGAGCGCCTTGTCCGCGCCGCCGCCGCGGTTGCCGGGCTTCCCGCGCCGGAACAGGAGGCACTGCGCAATGCGCTTGCAGCCGCCCAGCAGGCGCTGGAGGCGTTGCTGGCGCGACAGAACACTGCCCGTGCGCAACTTGAAGGCGCACGGCGAACCGCCGGCATGCTCGACGAGATCCGCCGCGAGCTTGGCGACCTCGAAGAGCGCTACCGCGTGATGGGTGATCTGGCCGCCGTTGCCAACGGGCGCAATGGCGCCAATCTCACCTTCCAGCGTTATGTGCTCGCGGCGCTCCTCGACGATGTCCTGCTGCAGGCATCGCTGCGCCTGCGCGCCATGAGCCGCAACCGCTACACCCTGCAACGCAGTCAGGCGGTGGCCGACGGCCGCCGTGCGGCGGGCCTGGACCTTGAGGTGCTCGACGACTACACCGGGCGCGTGCGCCCGGCCAGCACCCTGTCAGGCGGAGAAGGTTTTCTCGCCTCGCTTTCCCTCGCGCTGGGTCTCTCGGACGTGGTTCAGGGCTATGCAGGGGGTATTCAGCTCGATACCTTGTTCATCGACGAAGGCTTCGGCAGTCTCGACCCCGAGTCGCTCGACCTGGCCATGAAAACCCTCATCGACCTGCGGCAACAGGGTCGCCGGGTAGGCATCATCAGCCACGTCGATGAACTCAAGCGCGAGATCGCCTGCGGCATCGAGGTAAGGGCCTCGCCGGGCGGCAGCAGCGTGCATATCGTCTAAGGAGACGAAAGCGCGATGACTGCGGGCGGGAGTCGGAGGGGTTCAAAGTTACGCACTCAATTGTTGAGTGCGCAGGCATGACATCCTCAGCCAAGCTGACAAAACTCCAGTTGGCGGCCCAAGCATGTCTTGGTGTGAAGACCAACGGAAAGCTGTGTGCGGGAAACTCGCTTGCACGGTTTGATGAGGGAGGGCAAGCGCAAGCCTGTTCTCTACTCTTTGATCAAAGAACGGGTAATGATTTATTTGCCTTCAAACCGGGGTTTGCGCTTTTCCCGGAACGCATTTAACCCTTCTTGATAATCGCGGCTATCGTACACCACGCGGCGGAGCCCCTGAATCCGCTCGAACAGTTCGGGCGTAATCGTGCGGGCGCTGGCGAGTAGCCGCAATTCTTCCTTCATCACCGCGATGCTTAAAGGTGAGTTGGCGACAATCTGGGTGGCCAGGCCATAGACGAAGTTCTCGATTTCCTCTGCGGGCTTGATGTAGTTGATCATGCCCAGGTTCAGGGCTTGCACAGTGGGGATCGGTTGTGCCAGAACAACATCTCCTTGGCAACCGGTAGCGGGATCATGTTCATCAACGTCAGGATGCCACCCAGATTATAGGGAACCCCCAGTTTTGCCGGGGTAATGGCGAAGGTTGATTCAGTGGTAGCCACCAGAATATCGCAGGCCATCGCCACTTCGCAGCCGCCGCCCCACACGCCGCCTTCGATGAGCGCGATGACCGGCGCGGGAAACTCCTGAATGGCGCGGACCATGACCCGCAGCGAATCACTCCAACCCAATGGGTCGCGGCCCCGGTCGGGAAGTTCACTGACATCATGGCCGGCAGACCAGACTTTTACGCCGGGCGGGGCGCGCAGCACTGCGGCGCGGATGTTTTCTCCCGAAAGCATTCCAGCGCGACGGTCACTTCATTGATTAACGCCTCGCTGAGCGCGTTGCGCTTTTGCACGTGGTTCAGCACGATGGTGCCAATCGCATCCTGGGTTTCGGTCAATATGAGCGGCATGGGTTTCTCCTTTGGAAAGTGACGGAAAACGAATAAAGGCCGTAATCTGCCTGTGCGGGGGTAACGTCAAACTATACAGAACCGATAACCGATAACCGATACCGGCTTCAGTGATGAACTGGCGGGCCCCGCCGGATCCGCTTCCAGCTTCTGGCGCAGATGGCCCATATAAATGCGCAGATAGCGGCCGCGCTCCACAAAGGCCGGTCCCCAGACTTCCCGCAGCAATTGCCAATGGGTCAGCAGCTTGACGGTTTGCTGATCAACGCCGCCAGCAAGCGAAACTCAATCAGCGTGAATCGGATCGGCTGGTCATTGCGCAAGACCCGCCGATGCTCCAACTCTGCACTGACTTCACCGAATCCGGGCCACTGCCGGTTCAGGCAAGACCCAGTTGGCGGTGAGTCTGCTGGAGGATGACCGGCAGACTTGATGCGTCCGTACCGGAATGCGGTCCGTGGGTTCCTCCTCTCGGTAAAGGAGAATCGATGAATCGACCGAGCCAAGATCCTTGCATTGGGAATGCTCGCCTTCAAGGGTGCCGTCATTTCTCGGCTAAACGCCCCAAGGAGTCGCGCAGCTCCCACTTTCGTCCCTGACCGCCAAAGCGTATGATGTACAAAATACTGCACATCTTGTGCGTCACAGGAGGCCATCATGGGTATTTCCGCAAGCGACGTTATTCCCTCTCGCACGCTAGAGCAAACTTCTCCGAACTGGCTGAAGAGGTCAAGAGGGCGGTGCCGAGAAGATGATCACCAAAAACGGCGAGAGCTATATCGCCCTGATCGATGCCAACCGTCTGGATTACTACCACCAGTTGGAGCTCGAGCGCATTCACCTGCTATTGATCGACGAGGCATCGAAGGGACTCGATGATGTGGCTGCTGGCAAGGTGAAGGACGCACGCAGCGTGATTCAGGCCATCAAGCGCCGCCGCAGCGCATAAGTTGGGGCGGGGCCAGCTGTGGCAAAAACCTGTGGTCAAACTCACCACTAATTTCGAGCGCAACCTCGAAGGCATCGAATTTTTCTTGACCGAAGTACAAGCACCGCTGGCCTTCGACGGCTTGCTGGATGAACTGCTTGAAACGGTGATTTCCAACCTTGGGCGCTTCCCGGAAATGGGCAGGCCATTTATGGCCCGCCAGCCGCGCTCGGTTGAGACCACCAATGCACTGGCAACACTCCGTACAAAGTTGTCGGCGCTGACGCCTGACACAGACGCCTTGCGAGAATACGTCCTGAAGGATTACCTGCTGCTCTACGCGCCGATTGGCGGAGCGATCTACCTGCTCGCCATCAGGCATCAGCGGCAGCTTTCGTTCGACTTTGAAGGCCATTGGGGACGATAGGCCAACGCCATAGTACTATCTGGAATAAGTGTTCAAGAAGAAAGCCACAAGGGGGGATACGTGAAAGCGCCTGAAGAAAACCTGCTCAGATTTCTGAAGAAGTCGCTTCAGTCCGTAATCCCGGTTTTCTTGTTCGCGACGGTGATTGAGTCCGGCATGTCCCCTGAAGAACAAGCCCGCCTGAAGATCGACGACAAGCTTACCCAAGCTGGCTGGGTCATTCAGGACATGAAACAGCTCAACCTCGGCGCCGCAATGGGCGTCGCGGTCCGTGAATACCCCACCGATACCGGCCCGGCGGATTACGTGCTGTTTGTCAATCGCAATGCCGTGGGTGTCATTGAAGCCAAGAAAGACAGTGCGGGTGAAAACATCACCGTCGTAGAGAGCCAGACCGAGCGCTACGCCACCGCCAGCCTGAAATGGCGCAAGGACAATACGCCGCTTCGTTTCCTGTTCGAGGCGACGAGCCAGATCGTTCGCTTCACCGACAACAGCGACCCCGCCCCGCGCTCGCGGGAGATTTTCCACTTCTTCAAGCCGGAAACGCTGGCGACCTGGCTGGCGCAACCGGGAACCCTGCGCCGTCGATTGGCCGAGCAGATGCTGGCGCTAATCCTGGGCTTGCCCAGAAGCTGCCCGTACTGCTACGGGTTCAGACGCCCGACGCGCCGCCGTCGGAAAAGCCGGTGCGCAAACCCTACCATCTGGCGCTCGTCATCGACCTACGGCCTGGGCCGCGACTTCAACGAGGACCTGATGGTCGGCATGGCGAAGCGCGGACAGGGCAACCATTACTATGGCGACACCGCCGCCGATCTGTTCGAGCCCTTCGCCGAAGAGTTCGATCTGATCTCCAACGCTGATCAACAAACCGGCCGCTCAGGGCTCTTGAAAACCTGCTTCCGATGCCACTCCAGAAAATCCGCTTGCGGCAAATACTCCCTGCTCTGCGGCAGGATCAGGCTCGCCCCGTGGTACGCGAGCATTCTTCCGGCGGCATCGTCGCCGCCATTCAGATGCTGGCTGAAAACCATCTGATAGCTGCCCGGCAGGATCGCGAAGGCGCCAAGATCAAAAACCTTGTGGTGCAGCGAGCACAAGGCGATCCCGTTGGGCACGATATCCGGACCCTGCGCCTGGAACCATTTGATGTGCGCAGCCTCCAAACCGATGGTCTGGCGGCCCAGTCGCAGATCGTGGCCGCAGACGCTACAGCGGTATTGATAGGCGAGCAGCACCTTCTCGCGGAACGCGGGATCGCGACGACGCGCTTGTTCCTGTGCCGATGCGACGCCGGACAGATCGTCCGGAAGACCAACGGCGGCGAGCACGTCGGCGCGGATGGACTCAGAAATGCGCATGGACGATGCGTCGGGCGATGGTCGCGACTAGTTCCGGATCGCTCCGGGGCGGCGCGCAAAATGGGTGGGAAGCCGCCACGGACGCGGTTTTCGCGCAACTCCGTCAGAGTGGGCGTAGCTGAAGGGGGGCGGGCAAGAATGGCCTGCGGGCCTTCCAGTTGCCACAAGCCATCTGTCTGCAAATGCCAGAAAGGATAGTGACGGGAGTTGCCTGATCCATCCGCCCGAACTCCTCAAGCAGTTCCTTCAGGTGGGGTTCAGCTTCGTTCCAGTCCATCGTCGCCGTCCCGCCAGCGCCGACTCTTGCGAGGGCAAACAGGACCAGCAGCGGTTTATGCACGGCGCGCTGGTCGCCACGCTGCCAGACGCGCATGCGGTCAAATGCCTGGAGGATTTCATTGCGGGTCATCGCCAGTATTGTGCCTTGTCCGGGAGCACCCAGCGTACGCCGCCTCTCGGGTCTTCACGGTCGCCGCGATAACGGGGAATCAGGTGAATGTGCAGGTGCGCGACCGTCTGCCCGGCCGCGGGACCGTCGTTGATGCCGATGTTGTAGCCATCGGGATGGAATTCGGATTCAACTCCGCTCCTCGCGGAGTCGAGCAAGGTCAGCATTGCGTTTCGTTCGTCTTCATACAGATCGAAGAACGATCCGATATGCCGGCGCGGAATGATGAGCGTATGGCCCGGTGAAACAGGAAATCCGTCCCTGACAGCGACGGCAGATTCATTTTCGGCGACGATGCGTACTCGCGGCAAGGTACAGAACACACATGGTTTCTTCATACTGGATGTTTCTCGGTCAGGTTGGTCAAATGCCAGGCTCTTGAGATCGTCAGTCACCATCCGAAAGTCTGTACTTTGCCCGAACAATGAACGGGCGTCGTCGCCGGAGTCTCTCGTCAGACAATGTTTCGTACTCGATCCCGATCTGCTGGCGTCCGGCAATCCGCGAACGGAGCCTGCCGCATTGTCTCGGCTCATGCCCGGTATTTGCCCTTCTTCCCGGCGGACCATTTGAATCGCCGGAAGGCCGCGTCGCCGGGCAACGCTCCGTTTCGATGGCAGCCCTACTCTGGTGCGCGTGAATCGACATTGATCGTCACAGGACCATCATTGATCAGGTGGATCTTCATGTCGGCGCCGAAAACCCCCGTCGGCACCGGCTTGCCCAGGTTGGCCGAGAGCTTCGAAACGAAGCGCGCGAAGAGGGGCGCGGAAACATCGCCACGCGCCGCCCGACTCCAGGAGGGACGATTGCCTCTTTTGAGCGAGGCGTACAGGGTGAACTGCGACACAGCGAGGACCTCGCCACCAATGTCCAGAACACTGCGATTCATGACGCCTGCGTCATCCGGGAAAAGTCGCAGGCGAACGATCTTGCCGGTCATCCAGTCGAGATCGGCGTCGACATCGTCGTTCTCGAAACCGGCGAGCAGGAGCAGCCCAACGCCGATCTTCCGGGTTGTTTCGCCGTCGATGGAAACGGAGGCTTCGCTGACGCGCTGGATCACGACTCGCATGGTGGGGCGAGTTTAGCAATCCCCGGCCATGCTCCCGATCACCTGAGCCCGGCGGACTGGATCGCTTCGCCGGCGACCCGCAGTTCGCCGAACCGCGCCGGCAACCCGGAACGCCGCCGTGTCGGCGTCTGTATGGCCTTTTCCAGCACGGCGGCGCCGCTGACCAGCGTCACACGCAAGCGCGCGCGGGTCACGGCGGTATAGACCAGTTCGCGAGTCAGCACCGGATTGTGGTCCTCGGGAAGGAGGACAAGCACCTGGTCGAACTCGGAACCCTGCGACTTGTGCACCGTCATCGCAAAGGCGGTTTCGTGCGCGGGCAGGCGAACCGGGGCCACGGCGCGGAATCCGGTATCGCCTTCCGGGAAGAACACCATCAAGGCGCCAGAGTCATCGGGCATGACGATGCCGATGTCGCCATTGAAGAGCTTCAGCACATAGTCGTTGCGCAGGACCATCACGGGCCGGCCGGGATACCACTCGGAGTGCTCGCCGGGATCGAGCGGGTGCTTGAGGGCGGAGCGGAAATGCTTGCTGACCATCCGATTGATCGCCTCGACGCCGCGCGCACCGTCGCGAACGGCGCACAGTGTGCGGAAGCGTGCGAAGGCGTCCGTCGCCGCACCGACGTTCCTGCCATCGGCGCGCAGCGCTTCGAGATAGCCCGCGTAGCCGGCGAGTATCGCCTGCTCCGATTCGTCACACGGTACGGACCCGCCATCGTCGAGCCACTGCAAGCTGCCGCTCGTATCCGCACCCAGCCGGGCGATGGCCGCGGCGCTGTCGCCGGAATTGATCGCGGCGGCCAGTTGTCCGATGCCCGAGTCGCTGGCAAAGCGGAAGTTGCGCGTGAGCCAGACGACCTGGTCTCTCAGCCCGCTCTGCGCCACTGGCTCGGGCGCCTGTATGGCGGTACCGGGCATCGCGCACAGGGATGCGATCTGATCGATCCGCGCTGCGGACAGCGATGGGTCGGCGCTGAGTTCGGCGAACACCGCGCCGGACTCGACAGCGGCGAGTTGGTCCTTGTCTCCCAACAGGATGATGCGGGCATTGTCAGGTACCGCTTCGATCAAGCGGGTCGCCAGCGCAAGGTCAAGCATCGATGCTTCATCGACGACCAGTGCATCGATCGCCAGCCGGTTGCCGGCGTGGTGGCGGAAGCCGCCGCCAGACGGCATCACGCCGAGAAGCCGGTGGATCGTGTAGGACTCGGTGGGCAGCCGTGCCTGGATCTCCGTCGGCAGGTGGCTGGCCCGCAGACGCACGGCCTCGGTCATGCGCGCGGCGGCCTTGCCGGTGGGTGCGGCCATCGCGATGCGGCAATCCGGATCCTGTTCGAGCAGGCAGGCCAGCAGGCTGACCACGGTCGTCGTCTTGCCGGTCCCCGGGCCGCCGCTGATGATGGTGACCTTGCCCAGCAGCGCCATCGCGACGGCGATCTGCTGCCAGTCGGCGGCGTCGCCGAGGCTTGCGCGATTGGCGGCAAACAGCGACGCCAGCCGGGCGCCGAGGGATGCAGGAATCCCGGGGGCGGCCGGCGCGGCATGTCGCCCCGCGAGGCTGCGGGCAAGCCGGCACTCGTAGTCGAAATACCGGTGCAGATAGACCCGGCCGTCCTGGTCGAGGATCAAGGGCATGGCACCGCGCGATTCGGGCTGGCCCGTGACGCCGGATTCCAGCAGCCGCTGCCGCACCGTCTCCGTGTCCGACCCGTCGTTCAGGGCTGCGGCGATATCGGACAGATCGGTACAGACATTGCCGTCGAGGGTTGCCATGCTGACCACGAAGGCAGCGCGCTGTGCAACCCGCGCGGCACTTTCCGGTGCGCCGGTATCGCGCGACCAGCGCCGAATCCGGTCGGCGAACCCGTCCGCCAGAACGCGGCCCGACAGTGCGGTAGTATCACGCGCTCATCGGGTGACCTCCGCCGACGGCTCCGGACCGAGCTGAGGATGTACCTGCTGACCAAACAGCGCGTTGAGTTGCAGGATCGCCTCATGCGGCGGGACGTGGGCATAAACACCGGCGGCGGTACCGTCGCTGTTGCGCCATGCGGGTCGGACGCCACGGACGAAGAGATAGAGCACGCCACCGAAGTGTGTTTCGTAGCCGTAGCCGGGGATGCGCCGTTGCAGATAGCGGTCGAGCGCAACCGCATACAGAAGATACTGCAGGTGATAGCCGTGTTCGGCCATCGCGGTCGCGACCGGGCCGGCGTCGTAGTCGGCTGTTGCGAAGCCAAGGTGATTCGACTTCCAGTCCAGGATGTAGAAGCGGCCCTGATGTTCGAAGATCAGATCGATGAAGCCCTTCAGATAACCTTCGAGGCGGCTGAAGGTGAGGCGCGGTCCGCCGTAGCCGAGTTGCGACAGCAGCTCATTCAAACCCGTCGCGGAAAGATGCGGCACCGGAAAATTGAATTCGAGTTCGTTCAGCCGGCGCTGGCGGGTCACGCTGTCGAGGCGCAAGCCTTCACTGATTTCGGCGCTCGTCACGTCGACCAGCATCTGCCGCAGCATCGCACGCAGACGCTCGCGGCCATCTTTCTGGGGAACCCCCGGCAACGATTGCGGATGGTTTTCCAGTGCGAGCGCGATGGCCCGGTCCCAGGTGCTGCTGTCGCTGAAGTCGGCCTCCTCGAACACGGCATGCACGCACTCGCCGGCGGGGCCCCGCGCGGAAAGCGCAGGATATCCTCCGGGGCAATGTCGGGGGGGCGGCGCCGCAGTCGTCGCCGTGCCGATACGCGCGTCGTGGTCGCTGGCGGCGTGTTCGCTGATTGCGCCGTAGCTCAGTCCGCTGTAACTGCTCAGGCGCCAGCCGCCTGGAATGGCGGCCGGCGCAGCCAGGGCGGAGAGCGAAGCGGGGTCGGGCCGGGTCGGATTCAGCGGGAGGCCGGCATCTGGCGGCAGACCCGACACATTGATCGCGGCAGGTTCGGTGGCGGCGAGCGCCACCCACGCGGCAGCTATGTCGGCCGGCGTGGTTTTGGCCGCAAACCATCCCTCGGGCGTGTGCCCATTGCCGGCAACCAGCCAGTTCAGCATGCTGCGTGTGCTCTCGGTGACCGAGGGCCTGCCGAAGGACGAGGTCGCGTAGCAACCTGCCACCAGATAACAGCGATGCACGGCACGGGTCAGGGCAACGTAGATGAGGCGCAGAAACTCGGCGGTGTTTTCGAGCTTGATTTTTGCCTTGATCTCTTTCGTTTCGTCCTCGTCGATCGCGTCGCCGCGGTAATCGATGACCGGAATCCCCTCATCGTCGTGATATTCCGATCCATCGATGCCTGCGCCGCCAAAGCTCGTCCGGCCATCCCACAGATAGGGACAGAACACGATCGGGTATTCGAGTCCCTTCGCCTTGTGGATGGTGATGATCTTGACCAGGTTCTGGTCGGATTCCAGGCGCAGCTGGGCGGCCTCATCCGCGCTGCCCTCGCTGCGCTGTGTGCGAAGGTAGCGCAGTAGCGCCTCCGGCGATGCGTGCGACTCGGACGCCTGATGCAGGCACTCGCCCAGATGCAGGAGATTGGTCAGGCGTCGCTCGCCATCGGCACGAACCAGCATCCGTCCGGCGACGTTTTCGGTGGCAAGCAGCTTGCGGTACATGGGTCCGAAGCCGCGGCGCAGCCACTGTTCGCGATAGTCGCTGAACTGGAGCATGCGCTCCATGAGAGCGGCTTCATCGCCGGCGATGGCTTCGACGGCGGCGGCGTCATAGCCGATCAGTTCGGTTGCCAGCGCAGCGCGCAGCAGGCGATCGCGAGTGGGTTCCAGAACGCTGGTGAGCACCCGCTCGACCTCCTCGGCATCG
Source organism: Sulfuritalea sp. (assembly GCA_016712985.1). Taxonomy (GTDB): domain Bacteria; phylum Pseudomonadota; class Gammaproteobacteria; order Burkholderiales; family Rhodocyclaceae; genus Sulfuritalea. The sequence continues at coordinate 16,961 of JADJQA010000016.1, forward strand.
GTGCTTTGGAATACGCTGGCCTGCGAGATCTCGACGCTGCCGACGCCCAATCGACGAACTCGCTGCGCGGCTTCATGCCGAACTCGACCGGATGGTAGTCGAGTCCAGGCAGCATGAAGACGCGGGGATTGGCCGCAAACAGCCCGTTCAAGGCGGCGAGAAGTTCGCGGCTTGAGCGCTGGTTGGCGACCAGAGAGGACTCCTGCGTTGCATGCTGCCGGGCGCGCAGATAGGTGTGCAGGTCGGCATGGCGGAAACTGTAGATGGCCTGCTTCGGGTCGCCGACAAGAAACAGGGGGGTGTCCTTGGCGCCATAGATCTTGTGGAAGATCTCGAACTGCAGCGGGTCGGTATCCTGAAACTCGTCGATCAGCGCCGCCGGGAAACGCGCCTTGAGTGACGCAGCAAGCCATGGGTAGCTGCCGTTGGTAAGGCGATCATGAACGTTGAACAGCATGTCGTCGAAGGAAACGACGCGACGGGCCTGCTTGGACGCGCGTAGCCGGACGCCGGCCTCGTCGAGCAGCGACCGGATCAGGCGCAAGCGACGCAGGATGAGTGCGCCGTCGATGGTCTCGCGCAGGGCAAGGAAGGATTCTGCTGCCGTAAAGAACGGGTGGCTCGGTGGCGTTGCCGCCTTCTTCTTGCGCTCGTTGAGAGTGGAGTCGCGATAGAGGCGAAGGTGCTTGCCGAGCGGTGCGAGCGGGTCGGCGGTTCGGAACAGTTCGTCCCACTGTGTTGCGCCCTCGCGTACCGACGTCTCCTTGTAGGTCGTACCGTTGAGCGAACCCAGTGAGCTGATCAGAAAGTCGGCGATGGCGACACGGTGATCGGTCCAGATGCCGCGGACGTCGGCGTAGGCGGAGCGCAGCGCGTCGGAGTCAATGGCGGGCTCCGCGTCCAGATCGTCCGGCCACAGGGAAATGGCCAGGGGTTTGGCGAGGTGCCGCTTGAGCAGACGCGCGAACGATTCGGGCGTGTCTCCCTGCCCGATGATGAAGGAGATCAGTTCCGCCGGCAGGGCGTCGCCCGCGATGTGGCGGCGCCAGAAATCATGCACCGACTCCATCAGCAGATCGCTGTCGTCCTGAATGAGCTCCATCGCCATGGGCAGACCGGCGGCGAAGGGATTGTCGCCCAGCGCGCGCTGGCAGAAGCCATGAATCGTAAAGATGGACGCTTCGTCGAAGGTTCGCAGCGCAAGATCCAGGCGCCGGATCATGTCGTCTTCGGCGATGTTCTGCCGTGCCACAAGCCCGGTCACCAGTGTCGGCACGAACGGGTCGCCGCCGGGAGCAATTCCGCTCGCCAGGTAATCGCGGGTCTCGACGATCCGGGTGCGAATCCGCTCGCGCAGCTCGGCCGTCGCCGCATTGGTGAAGGTCACCACCAGGATCTGCTGCACGTCGAGGCCGCGTTCGAGCAGCAGGCGCAGATACAGACCGCAGATATTCCAGGTCTTGCCGGTACCGGCCGACGCCTCGATCAGGTTGATGCCGTCGAGGTCGCACTGGAAGACGTCGAGGTCAGGGATGCCGCTCATAGCCTGTCATCCTCGATGCAGTTCATCATCGGTGAGAACACCGTGGTGGCGCATTGCTCGAAATCCTCGTCGAGCGGATCGTCGACGCCGCGCAGGGCAAGCCGGTAGGCCGGGTCTTCCTCCTCGCCCCAGGGACGATCCCGGGTGGATTGCCAGGCGGCAGTCGCCTTGTAAAGACTCTCTCCGCCGATGATGTACTTCCAGGCCGATTTCGGGAAAAAATGTATTGGCTCCCGCAGGCCGCGCCGATACAGTGTCAGGTCGCGAAGCCCTTGAGCGTCGCCAGTTCGAGATCGATGAGCGAGGTACCCAGTGTGCCGGGCGGGTATTCGATGCCGGCCAGGGCAAGAACGCGCAGGTCGTCGTCGCTCATGCCGCCGCGATAGTGCGGCAGGAGCCGCTCGGCGAGCGCCGTGCGCGCGGAGAAATCCGCCAGGAAGGGCTCGTCATCGGCCAGCTCGTCCTCGTCACGGGACAGGACGATCCCGAGGCGTTCGCGCAGCAGATAGCGACAGGGGTTTCTGAAAAAGCGCAGCAACTGATCAAGCGATACGTCGCGCCATTCGTCGCCCGGTGCTGCAAGAAGGGTGCTGAAGAACCGGGTTGTCGGCTCGCTCGATGCTTCGTCATCCCCATCGTCATCGCTATCACTGACGTTTTCGCCGGTATCGACGGGCAACGCCACTACCGCCGCACGCGCCGAACTTAGTCCTTGCCGCTGGGCTTCGCACAGTTCGGCATTGAAGCTGCGTACTCGCGGATCGGTGTCGGCAGCGAAATAGCGCGCTGAAAACGGCTGCAGCGGGTGTTCGAGGACGAGGCGGCGCCGGGCTGCATCGCGCTGCTCTGCCGCGGTCGGGTCGGTGCAGGTGGCCGGCACCAGCAGTTCGATCAGTTCGGCGACCAGGATGGAGGCCGGCAGGGGCGCGTTGTCCCGGATGCTGCGACCGGTGTAGCTCAGGTAAAACTTGTCGCGAGCTGCCAGCAGTAGATCAAGAAACAGGTTGCGTTCGTCGGTGCGGCGCTGGCGGTCTCCGGGGCGGGGGCTAAGTGCCATCAGGTCGAACTCGGCCGGGCGGTGGGCGCTGGGGAAGGCGCCATCGTTCAGCCGACGACGCAGATGACGCGGAAGGGCAGACTGCGCAGGCTGCTGATCGAGGAGAAGGTCAGCTTCCCGGTGGGCACGCCGCCACGCGCGGGATCGTCGAGCAGTGACTCGAGCGCGGTGCGAACCACGTCGAGCGTCAGGTTTTCCGTGACGCCGCCGCGTGCCATGTTGCAGTAGAGCTCGCGAATCGCGTCCCGTACTTCGGCGAGATCGTCGATGTCGTTCTTGTCGGAGGCGAGAAAGTCGTCGAGCGTGTCGAACAGCAAGGTCCTCCATGCCGCCGCGGCCTTTGGCTGCAGCGCGTCGCGCCGCAGGCGAGCCAGTTCGTCGACCAGGTGCGCAAAGCGGCCGAGGAGCATGGCTTCCGCGCCCTCCACCCCGCCGGCGGGGACCCGATCCTGCCAGGCGGCCGAGGCTTCCTTGGGCAAGGCGTAACCGAGAAACAACCGCTGCAGCCCGTCGTCGAAACTGTAACGATCGACGCCGGGCACGTCGTACTGGGCGCGATGACTTCCATCGAGCGCCCAGCGGATGCCGGAACTGGTGATCCAGTCACGGACGAGGTCGAGGTCATCTGCCCCAATGCCTAAGCGGCGGGCCAGGATCGGTTGCTGCAGCAGGTCGAACACGTCGCTCGCGGTGAAGCGGGATGTCGCGACCGTCAGCAACTGGAGGAAGGCCCGGGCAGGTTCGTTGATGGTGCTGCGCGCCCGTCCGGTCAACGTGAATGGGATGTAGCGTCCGGGTGGCGCGTTGCCGAATACCGCCTCGATCAGGGGGCCGGCGGCTTCGAGGTCGGGGGTCACGACCAGGATGTCCGCCGGCGCAGCGGACTCGGTGGATTGCTTCCGGCCAGGAGGGCGAGAAGCTGGTCCTGCAGCACTTCGAGTTCGCGGGTGAGGGAGTGGCAGACATGGATCTCGATGCTGCGGTCTCCGGGTTCCGTGACCAGGCTGCCCGGAGCGATGTCGACGAGGTTCAGGATCGTGTTTTGCAGTCGGGCGAGCAGGGTATCTGACGTTTGTTCCGCGAAGCCGCCGTCATCGACCGGCGCATCGCCTGATCGCTCGAGTACCAGCTCGATGTGCGCCTTGGTTTGCTGGCCCCAGTCCGCCAGCAGCGGGTTGCCGGTCTCGTGGTAATCGGCCTCGCCGCGCACATTCATGTAGCCCAGGCGCCGCCGGTCGACGATATCGAACCAGAATTCGCGACACGGGTTGAGTACATACACGCGCAGATCGATCCAGCGGCCCAGCTGCTGAAGAATGTCGATGTAGAGCGGCGGCATTGCCGGCAGACAAAAGACGTGGGCGGCTTCGGGCAAGCCGAAGCGGTCAGTGGCGCCCGCGGTCATTTCCACCGTCTTGAGAAAGCGCGAGGCGGGATGCTCTCGCTCGGTGCCCAGTTGCGACGTGATCGTTCGCCACAGCGCGGCTTGCCACGCCTGGTCTTCGGCAACGTTGGCCGTTTCATTCTTGATCGAAACCGACTTTCCTGCAGCCCAGTCGGCGAGCCATTCGGGCCGGTAAGTCATGTATTGCTCGAACAAGGAGGCGACCCGGGTAGCGAAATCGAGCCGCGCCACCGCATCAACGGCCTTCAGGTAATTGGTCAATCGGGGGAATCCGCTGGCGAATCGTGGGTCCGACAGAATCTGGAAGATCCGCCAAGTCAATACCGGTGCCGCAAAGGGTGATTCGGAGTCGATGCCGGGCACCACCTTGCCGATCTGGCGCCAGAGCCATTGCGCGAGATAGGCGAACTCGACATTGGCACAGACGCCATGGCGAGTCGCCATGGACAGGGTCAGGTCGCGACGCAGGGCGACGCTGGGGATGATGATCTGCTCGGCCGCAAATGGCGACGCCGGACCACTTGCGACCGCCGAGAGCAGTTCGTCGCGCAGGGTTTCGTAGTGGTTGGCGAAGGTGAGTTTGAGCATGGGCAGGCGGGCTTATGGGGAGACCTCAAGGAACTGTGAAGGGATGATAAGACCCAAGAGGCTCACCAGATGCGCCTGCCGGCTGATAGGGCCTGGTAGCCGCCCGCTGCGAACATTGGTACAGCACCTCCACCAGTGCCGGATGAGCCTCTGCCTTGCCGGCCAGCAGGGTCAGCAGCGGCCGGATGCGGGCCTGCATCGGTTTTCCCAGGACCGCGGCAAAGGCATCGCGGGTTCAAAGCTGTCGTTCTCAGCCACCCTGGCCCCAGCACAGGCCTGTTGCACTTCGTGTGGCGGCTTTTTCCGTGGAACCGCGGCGCTGCGTGCTGGCCGTAGAACACAATATGAGGATGAGGCGCCCCCGCTTGGCGAGCGCAGCAGGATGCAGTATCCCCCCGCCAGCATCGCGCCATTCCGTATCGACCAGCAGATAGTCATAGTAGGGGATGGCCTGCGCCACCCACTCGGCTCCAGCATTGATGACGGCGCCGAGAACCTGCCCGGTGCCAACACATCCACGCGCAGTCCGTCCACCGCCCGGCAGTTTGACGGAGGTCGACAGTGCGGTTGAAGAGCGGAGCGGCACGGCTGGTTTGGGCAGGCCGGTGCCTTTCGCCGGTGTCCAGAAACGGCAGTGGTGCGGCGGCTGATTTCAGCTCTTGCCGGCGCGCGAGGTCGATTAATCAGCGTCCGTGCAGTAGCGGCGATGGCCCCTGGATTCATTGAGCCACCCCATGTACCCCAGGGGTGCCGACCAGAACCAGGCCGGCTTCGAAGGCCTGCCGGTTGTGCAGTTCCACCAGCGCGAGCTGGTCGCTTTGTCGGCCCCCTGGAACTTCCAGCTTGCGCAAAGGCGGCCACCTGTTTGGCAGCCCACTCGGCAAAAGGCCATTCGTTCGCGCGTGGCATTCAGGAAGACTTCTTAGTTTACCCTTCCTTGCAGACCAGTTTAGCTTCCAGGGGCCTTCCGGGGACGATATAGAACCCGGTACCAGTGGGTAACCGCTTCCGGCGCGCAGGGCGAGCAGGCCCGGCGTGCCCGGCAGCAATTCGCCAGCGCCCACGGTGCGCTCTTTCAGCTCCGCATACTGCGTGCGGAAAGCCAGTTCATGCGCACGCAGTGAGCGGTTTCGCCATGGCATACCCCGCGATTGAAAACTATGGGGTTCAGATAACCCGCCACGCTCATACCCCATGATATTGCGGGCTATGGGGTATGGTGCCATAGATGCTTACCGCCGCATCGCCGGCCGCGAAGCTATTCCCATCGGCTACCAGCGCCAGTGCCGATAACCAGGGCGCCGGGGGAAGGCGAGCAAGCCCGTACGTTTTACCTCCATGCTGACCCTTACGTGCCAGCCTCTCGAAGCGTCACGCCAATGCCGTGCAAGCGGTTTTCAGCGCGCCTGAGCTTTTCCGTTCAGGCCGGCGAAGTCGTTTGCGCTGGTTGGCGAATCGGGCGTCGGCAGAGCACCTTTAGCCGCTTGCATCGCCGGGCTGGAACCGGCTCAGACGAGGGGCGGCTCCGATCCTGGTCGCGCCGGCAGGCTGCGGGACATCGTCCCGCCTCAGCGAAGCACCGCGCGCCGCGCTGCGGAGGCGTCAGCATCGGCTTCGTGTTTCAGGCCTTCCATGTTCTGCCGACGCTGAGCGTGGCGCAGAACATTGCGGTGCCCCTGCTGTTGGCCGGCGTCGATGCGAGGGCGAGCATGCGGCGCATCCAGGCGCTGCTGGCGCGGGTGGAACTTGCCGGCCTTGGCCCGCGCTGACGGCGTCGCTTTCCGGCAACGCGGTACAGCGGGTGTGGCGATCGCGCAGGCGCTGGTGCATCGACTGCGGCGCTGATCGGCCGACGAGCCGACCGGCAACCTCGGTCCCGCACCGCCGATGAGAATGCCAGCACTGCTGCTGGAACGGGTCCGCGAGGCAGCATGCCGCCGCGCGCTGATCGTCACGCATTCGCAACATGTGGCGCAGTGCTGCGACCGCGTGCTGACGTTGACGGAGGCTCAATGATCCGCCTGGCCTGGTGGCTGGTGCGGGCCCAGTTTACGACGCGTCGGATGGCGACCGCACTTGTCGATGCTGGCGATTGCGCTCGGCATTAACTGGTTATGCCATCCACCTGATCAACGCGGCGCCGCGCTGGCGGATTTCTCACAGGCGATGCCCCGCGTGCAGGGCAGGCCGGACGCCGTGATCGCGCCCGCGCCAGCGCCGCGCAGGCGAATGCCGCTGGCGCTGATCCGCGCCGTTTGCCAGGGACACGGACGTGGCCATCATCGGCACCGGTGATCGAAACCCGCGTGCGCATCGACAACGCCACCATGGCGGTCAAGCCAGTCGGGCTGGATGTCTTCAGCGCCGCCGGCAAGTGGCGCCGCCCAAGCTGCGCTGCCGCGACAGGGCGACCGCGTCGCCGGCGGCAGCGTTTTCGAGGACCTTTGGCGTGTATGCCTCGCCGACACTCCTGGCCACCCGCAGCTGGCCCCCGGCGACGCCGTCCATTAGTCCCCATGGCGACGCACTGGCGCACGCGGATTGCCGGGGACTTCACCCGCCGCGCCCGGCCGATGATTTGTTGCTGGTGGCCGACATTGCCTGGGTGCAGGCGCGTTTCGAGCCAAGCCACGGCCGGGTCAGCGAGGCGCGCGTGCGCCTGGCGGCGTCAGGCGTCGGATAAGCGCTGGTTGGAGGCGCCACCAGGTACAAAGCCGCCTCCCGCGGGTCTGGCGCTGCGCGCCGCGGAGACGACACGGCACGCGTCTCGAACGTCTCGCGCCTACCGTCGAAATCTCAACGTGCTGGCGCCATTGGCCCTGCTGACCAGCACGCCTTCTGGTGTTCTGCGATTGAAACCGCCGTGGCGCAACGCTCGACGCAGTTTGCGTACTCAGCGTCGCTGGCTGTCGCCGCGCCTGCGCCTGGCTTGGGTCTGCTGGAGAGACCTGGCCATCAGCGTGCCGGGCGCCGGCCTCGGCCTGGTTCTCGGCACCACGTGATATCTTTGGCATTCACCCAGGTGATCGGCAGCGACCTCGGTGGCGGCTACTTCTCGGGCAGCGCGCCGTGCATCCTGCCCCGGCCGGCCCCACGCTGGGCTTCTTTGCCTGGGCTGCGCGGCCAGCCTGACCGGCGCGCTGTACCCCGCCTGGCTGAATCGCATCCAGCCGCTGGCGCAGGCAGCTGAAAGACCGGCTTCAGCGCAAGCCCCGCCATCCGGCGGGGCCGCCGCGCCAGCGCCGCTGGCTGAAGAGTGCCGCTGGTGGCGACGAGCAAGCGTGGCGGCTATCGGCCTGGCGCGCCTGCCGGCGCTGTTCGCCTTTCTGCTGGCCGGCTATGCACCGCGATCGCGCTGGTGCTGGTGCTGCGGGATTGGCGCGGCCCCCCGACGACGCAGATCGTCTTCGGCGACTCAGCCCGGCTGCGCCTGCCGGCGCCGCTGCGCGCGGCGCCGTGCAGAACATCGTCGAGGCGCCGCTTTGATGGCGCAGGTCGCGGCACAAGCAACCTGATCGTCAGCTTCGCGCTGACGGTCGCTGCCGTGACTTTGGTGTCGAGCTTCCGGACTGCCGTCGATCGGTGGCTGGACGTGGTACTGCCGCGCCGATGTTATGTGCGCAGCAAGGGCGTCCCGCTGCCGCGCGAGTTGTTGCTCGGCGCGCTGGCTAACCTGCGGCCGCTTCGAGAAGGTCAG
>JADJQA010000017.1 GCA_016712985.1 Sulfuritalea sp.
TACTCTCGCTACTCTTGCTACCGATCAGCGTTCACGCCAAGCGTCGGTAGCAAGAGTAGCAACAGTAGCAACACCCTCTGACGTCGAAATCCAATGGTCCTCGCTCAATCCAGCTCAGTCAGCAACGCCGGATTGATCACCACGTGCCGCCGACGGCCGGATTCCTCCAGCCAGGCGCGCCCCCGCTCGGCCAGGATGACAAGCGCTGCGCGCAGCTCGCGGCTGTCCCGGACGCAATTCGGACCGTATTGGTAGATCCGCTTCGTCGGAATGCGATCAGTGCCGCTGGCCTGCGCTTCGCTGCGCAGCCAGGAATCGAGCCGGATCGCCGCCGCCAGCGAGGGCGGCGTGTCCAGGTCGGCGAGCAGGCGCCTCGCCTCGTTCAAGTGCCAGCCCACGATACTGGCCGCGGCGCGGATTCCTCGGACGTTATCGTTCCGCTCGCGCCATGCTCCAGCACGTGGAACAAGGCTGCCAGCCGCGCGACGTTCTCCGCCGCCTTGGCCGCAACATCGCGCACGCCGCGGAATGCGCCTCGCGCGCCCAGTTCGCGTTCGACCTCATCGTGAAAGCGTATCCACTCGGCACGTGCCTGCGGCGACAGATCCAGCACCGCCGGGGTGAGGCATCCGTGCGCGTCTGTGGCGAGCGGTTGTGCGAGCAGCTCGCGAATGCGCGCTTGGAACAGCGCCACCTGCGGCATCGCCTCGGGCGCCGGGCGGTAGGCACGCGTGCCCTGCGTGCTCCCGGGCCAGGCGATCAGGAAGCGCGCGATGAATCCGGTGCCGCGCGGCAGCGTGCCGGCACGCTCCAGGAAACCGCGCAACGCCTCGGGCTGGACCATCAGCCCGAAGGTGAGCCGCCGGCCGCGCAGCACGAAGGAGGGCTTGGAGCGCCGGTCGATCGCCATCTCGCCGCCGTCCCACAGCACGTTGAGCAGCGCAAGGTTGCGCAGGATCGTGTCCTGGCCCATGCCGTGCGCACCGAACACCGCGCCGGCCTCGGCCGAGAGTACCCCGCCGCTCGGCCAGCCGGTGGCCAGCGCATGGGCAAGCGCCTCCGGAGTCGCATCCGCATAGAGCAGTCGCGGGACGAGCGGCGGCACCGGCGCATCGCCCACCAGCGCCTCAAGTTCGCCTTCCTCGCCCGCCGTGTCCTGCGCCCGGCGCCGCTTGTGTTTGATCGCATCGAGGATGCCGGCCTTCTTCGCCTCGAATACCGCCGTGGCCGCTTCGAGCTTCGCGATCTCGGGAGACATCTCCTGCCGCCGTCCGATTTCCCAGTCACGCAATGCCGGGCCGAAGATCGCGTCGCAGGTGGTCTTGCGTTCCCCGGAGTCGGCCACCGCAAGCAGATAAAGGGAAATGGGACCCACGAGCTGATGATCGCGGCGCACGTTCGCCAAGCCTTGGGCCGCGAGCGAAAGAGCGGAAAGGGCCGAGCAGGCCACCAGCGCCATCGGTGCCTGCACGAAGGCCTGCGCCTGTTGTACGGCATCACGCAGGATGTGCGGCAGCGCCTCGTCAGGATACGGCTGCGCGTCCAGCGGCTCGGTCAGCGGTTCCGGCTCCGGCCATTCCCTGCCTCTCGCCTTGGCGACGCCGCCCATATCAAAAGTGCCATCCGAGGGCGCCTTGGCGGCAGCGATCGAAGCACGCACGGCCTCAAGGCCCCCGACCCGGTACAGGTCATTGAAGTCCGTGGCGCCTGCCGGCCGATCCGCGCCAAACGCCGGGACGGCGATGCACGCACCGACCGCAGCTGCGGCAGTACGCGCATGGGCGAGACCCGGATTGCCCGGAGTGCCCTCGTCGTCATCGGCGCACACGATGAGCTGCGCTTCTGGATAGTTCCCCCTGATCGCCCCGGCGACCGGGGCCAGGTTACCGGCGTTGAAGGCAACGGCGACGGCGTAGCCAGTTGCCGCGTGAATACTGGCGCCAGTGGCGTAGCCCTCGGCGATGCAGACCACCTTGCCGGCGACACCAATCAGGAAGTACAGGCCGGCGACCCGCCCGCCCTTCAGAAATCGCTTCGTGCCGCTGGCGCCGATGAATTGCAGGCTGTGCAGCTCGCCGGCCGCGTCGCGGATCGGCACGACCAGCGCGCCCTTGAACACGCGCAGCCCATGCGCAACGACCCCCTTGCGCGCCAGGTAGGGATGATCATCGCCCGCCGGCCGCGCGGCGTGCCAGAGGCGTGCGGCGACCTCACGGGCGGCGGTCTGGCGTCTGACCGCTTCGTCCGTCCGTCGTGAGCTGGCTGTCTTCGCCTTGGCGCGCAGCGTAGCGCGTTCCGCCGGCGTCAGTGCGCGCCCGATGTCGAAGCGCCACGATTCCCAGCCCTTGCCGTCGCGCCAGTTCTCCAGTCCGCCGGCAGGAATGCCGTCCAGGTGGAGCAGGTAAGCCGCATCGCCCTTGCCATTCTTGCCCGCGACATCGCAGCGGTGAATGCTGCCGTCGGCGATGATGCTCTCGGGCGGAACGATGTCGCGCGCGGCGAGCGCCGCCCGAAACTGGTCAATGACCTCGGCCGCCTGCGCGTTGGCTCGCCCCGGACGCGCGGCAGCCATGCCTTCGCGGCATCAGGTCGACTGCCGGCCGCCGGCTCGGGCGATCTTCACCCGGGCGGCGATCCACTCGCTCACGTCCGACTCGAGCCAGCCCACCGCGCGCGGCCCGAGCGGCACGGGCTTCGGGAAGACGCCGTCCTTGATGTACTGGTAGATGGTGCTGCGCGAAAGTCCTGTGCGCGTCTGGACCTGTCTGCGTCGAAGGAAGGCTGGCTCGCGCTGGATTGTTTGCGTCATTTTCGTAACCTCGCGGTAGGTAGTGGAAGACAGCACCATCCTTCCACCCCACGCGGCCCTTGTGAGCCCGAATCGGTGCCTCGATGAGGCCCCGAAAACCCATTGACAATGGGAAGGACTTGTTCTCGGCAGTGGAACTCCCGCGGCCATCAGCGCGGCGAGATTCCCGGTTATCCACGGGCCGATGCGTGCGGCCCTAGTGGGTAACCGTGGTTGATCGAATGATTCCTCGCCCGAGCGTTGCGCGTAGAGCAGATCTTGGCGAATGCTGCAAGCCGATTTGAGGCTTTGCTGGAGCACCAATTCGAAGTGCAACACGCAACAAAGGATCTGAGTGGCGCTGCATGCTCGCGGTTCTCAAGCGGGTGATACCGGGAACTCTCCAAAGACGACTCGGTCACACCGGTGATCGTACAGGTGGCTCCTTCAGCCCGCTTGATGCCCGTAAGCGCATCGCCCTTGCTCGCACCGTCGAGCGCCAAAGCCGGACTCATCTCCTGGAAGCCGGCAGCCGCAAGGCACGGAGATAGACGTAAGCCCGTAGTCAAAGTCCGCACAGCATCCAGCCAATTTGCAACGGCTGACGTTCTACCGCGACCCCGCTCGACAAGTACGCGGTCGCAATCAGGCTTCGCCCGCATTCGCGTGACAGCCCTACTCAACCGCCCCAGCGGCACCCTCTGCTTCAATCAGCACTGTTCTGCGCCAGGCGTGCCGCGTGTGGCATACACGAGGCAGGATCGCGCCGACCAATCGCATTGGCGCCCGCCAGTGCGATTCCTGCTGCAACGCTGGCCGCGCCAAACAGCAGCAGTTCTGCGCCAATCGCGTCGTCACTACCGCGGCGCGAGCCGGTAGTGACGACGCGCTCAATGCCCCAGCCGACAAGGCTTTCCGGTCGCTGGCGCAAGTGACGACCCCAAGTGACGGGCTCCCTGACCCGTCGTCATGCTGGACCGCGCAATACGGTCCTTCTACTTGCCCGCTCCCCGCGGGCTCAGTCCGAAGCCGCGCCGTAGGGGCGCACCCCTGAGTCCTGGGTCAAGGGCTCATCTCGACGAATCGGCTTCCCACAGGAAGCGCCGTCGACGCCAATGCCGCGCGCCGCGGTGGCCAGCAGCAAAGCAAACGGCACGAAACGGGAGTGGTGTCCCGGGTCCCTCGTACCTCCCGCCACGCTTAGGCGTTCGGGACGGACAGAAACACTTACCGGACAGGCTTCACACACCAGCATCAGAGTAAAGGGCAGCAGCAAAGAGCAGAAGGAAAGGGACGGAAATATTGGGGCAACAAATGGAGGAAAGGAATTGAACCTGGCGAGGACAAGTTGCTGCGAAGTCAGATCGCTGTTAGCACTGCTGACGCTGCGCAGCGGCGCATCGCTTTCGGGAATCAGAATTTGTACGGCCGCTTTCCGGCGGCGAATCCCGATAGGCGACGGTCTCTTCCGTGCCCAATGCCGCCGGTCGCAATTCTCCGCCAGCACGACCGGAATCAAATACGGACCGGTCATTCGAGCTTGGCTACACGGCTACAATTGGAGCAATGAATCGACGTAGCCTCATTCTCTTTGCTCTATCAATTCTCCTTGCGTTTCGAGCGCTTGCTGCCCCTACTTCACAGGAGCGCACAGACTGGTCCAGTTTCTTTGCTGCGGCAGAGGCGCACGGCACTATCGTTGTCTGGGACAACCGCAATGGGAGTGACGTGACCTTCGTTTACGACCCGGAGCGCGCAGGTCGTCGCTACTCGCCGGCTTCAACCTTCAAAATTCCCCATAGCCTTTTTGCTCTTGACGCGGGAATCCTCCGTGATGAGTTCCAGGTAATACCTTGGGATGGCGTTAAGCGCTCGATAGAAGCATGGAATGAGGACCAGAACCTACGTTCTGCGATGCGTAATTCGACTGTTTGGGTTTACGAAAGATTCGCTCAGAGGCTTGGCGATGCGCGTGAGACTGCATACATGCGAAAGATTGCGTATGGCAACGCAGTTGCGGGAGGTAGCAAACCTTTCTGGGTCGAAGGCGACTTGGCAATTTCTGCAAATGAACAAATATCGTTTTTGCGCCATCTTTATCGTAATGAACTGCCGTTCCGGGTTGAGCACCAGCGGCTCGTCAAGGATGTGATGGTGAATGAGGCTGGCCGTGATTGGATACTGCGGGCCAAGACCGGCTGGAGCGGAAAAGTTGGCTGGTGGGTAGGCTGGGTCGAGTGGCCAACAGGACCGGTTTTTTTTGCACTGAACATCGACACGCCCAACAGATTCGACGACCTCTCCAAACGGCAAGAGATTACTCGCAACATTCTTCGCTCCATCAAGGCTCTGCCAACGTCTTGACGGGGCTTTGCGATGGCTGTTGTTAGACTGAAGCAGACAGTCCACCGCACATAGGCCACCGGCTGCTCCTGGCCGATAGGACTCAGTGGCCACCGGCCGCTTCGGAGTATCCAAACTACTTGCCCAATCGCACTGCGACACGACTCGACGCTGCCAGAACGGGCACCTTATTCCACGGGTGACGGTTGTTGACCGATTTACCCCCGACCAGCATCACACGGCTGCTGCGAAGCACCGTCACATCGCTGGCGTCATTCCATGGCACATAGATGTACCAGCAGGGTTCGGATGGGGTGCTATAAATGCGACAGTCATCCGGTTTCGCTCCCTGGCAGATCAGCGGGGCGCTTCGGGCATGGTCTGCCAATGCGTCAGCAACGATTCGCAGTGGCTGCGCTCCGTGATATGGGCGAGAACATGCGCTCCAGCATTTGTTGTAGCCAATCTTTCGTCATCTTCGTTGCCCGATTCTGCTGCTCATGGCTATGTCGTCCGCAACTTCACCGCAAAGTCCGCGACGCCCAGCTTGAACAGCAGTTTCGCCGCCGCATCGAGCGTCTTGAATTGGCGTGTCTCCGTTTGCCGGTCTCCAGCGCTGCCGTCGGCAATCACCATGTAGCCCCTGCGACATCACGGCATAGTGAATCTGCACGCGCTTGATGGCCTGCGCGTCGATCAGCAATTTCAGTTCGCGCTCAATCACGAGATATCTCAATGCGCTGCCGTTGGCACACCAAACAGGTCGGCCTGTTCCACTTCCACCAGCAAATCGCCGGGCTTGACCTGGAGGAACTGGCACAGTTTGCCCAGCACATCGCGGTCGAAACTTTTGACCCGGTCGTTGTAGTAGCGGTCCAGCGTCGCCCGCGCGATGCCGGTCGCCCGGCACACGTCGGAGACTTTGAGGCGCTTGGCGCCAAGGATGGTTGAGAGGCGGCAGGTAATCATTCGTTGAAGATAATTATTGATCGAGTTCGATTAAATTATACGTTACCATGTAAAACAAAGTGAACTCATTCTTCTGCCATGGAACCCGCCCACGCCCACAATCTCCTTTACGTCACGCGCTACGATTTCAAGCAAGCCACCAAAGTATTCGCCAGAAGCGGCTGGCCTTGGGGCCGGTGTTGATGGCCTTCGAGAATGGCTTTCTGTCGTTCGAGTCGGGCGGTGTGGCCGGCGTAATGCGCCAGGGCGACTGGAGGGGGCGCGCCTGTTTTCGCCGGAAATCCTGCGCGCGCTGGCGACCGTGCCACCCGATGCCGACCCGATTCCGATTGCCTACGCCGACGGACATATTCTGATCGGCAGCATGACGATCCTTTGCCAGTGGAGCTTGCCTAGGCAGGAGCTTGCCCACGAAATCGAGAACCCCGGTCTGGTCGATTTGCTGGCACTCAACCGCACGCTCACACGCGCCGAAATCAGAGGCAGCGAACTGGGCAAGCACATTCGCAGCGCCAGAGAGAAGGCCGAACGTCGCATCAGGAACGCAGCTGCGCAGTTGATCGAACTGGAAATTTCGGAGCAGGAGATTCGGTTGCTGGTGGAGGCGAGAATCGGGTCAAGGTTGAATCTGCGCTGAACCCACCCATTGAAAAGTCGGCGCTGGCGGCACGGCGAAAGACG
Source organism: Sulfuritalea sp. (assembly GCA_016712985.1). Classification (GTDB taxonomy): domain Bacteria; phylum Pseudomonadota; class Gammaproteobacteria; order Burkholderiales; family Rhodocyclaceae; genus Sulfuritalea. Next base: position 6,782 of record JADJQA010000017.1, read on the forward strand.
GGCAGCATCCGTCTGGAAGGGGTAACTATGGGGGTAACTCGCAGAATCGAAAAGCGTAGAACGCCTATTCATAAGACTTTCGGCGAGCTATTCGGTTGACGCCGCCCCACCAATTTCATGGCCGGCAATTGCCGGCCATTTTTCTTGTCTCGGCAACGATGGACGGCCCCCTGACGGGCGCCGCATCGGATGGTGCCGGCAGTCGGAATCGAACTGACGACCTACCGCTTACAAGGCGATAATTGCCATGCCACTTAATGGCTTATTTTCGTGTTTTTAGGTCTAATGATAGAATTATTTTGTGAATTGGGGCATAGATGGGTCAGTTGACTTTTTAATAGGGTATTGTCATGGCGTCGATCAAACAGCGCAACAACGGGAAGTGGCAAGCCAGAATCCGTAGACCGGGGTATCCGGAAGACTCCCGCACATTCGTAACTGAAAAAGATGCGAAAGCATGGGCTCGGGCACGTGAAGCCGAAATGGACCGGGGGATCTATCTGCCACGATCGGCAAGCGAAAAGACCACAATAAACGATCTGCTAGACCGATGGAAAGAAGTCGAATTACCATCGAAGCGCGCGAAGTCACACTTTGCGAGCTGCATCAATTCCCTTCGCGAATCCCGGGCGGTCGGACGCGGCACCAGGGCACTGGCGACAATCTCTAGCGCAGATGCTTCGGCGCTGAGTAGTGAGCTACTCGCCGCCGGGCTGTCGCCGTCCACCGTTCGCAAAGTTCTCTTCTTTGCAGCGACTCTTGTCGATTACGGTATTCAAAACCATGGCATTGTTCTCCAAGGGAATCCCTTTCGACTTGTGAAGCGACCCAAAGAGCCAAAAAACCGCTCACGGCGACTGGTCGGCGATGAAGAAAAGCGCATGTTCGATGCGGCAGCAATGACGAAGCAGCACGTTCAACTAACCGCGCTCCTGCGCGTCGGAATCGAGACGGGCGCGCGCCTCGGCGAATTGCTCGCATTGGAATGGAACGAACTGGATCTGAAAAAACGCGTCATGACTCTACGCGGTCGGGAAGTCGACGGAGAACGTCAACTCAAGAACGGCGATGACCATCGCCTTACACCGCTCTCTCCCGGCCGCCGCCGCCGCGTTCAAGTCACTACCCAGACCCATTGCCGGTGGAAGAGTTTTTAGCGCTTGGAAACGTTCCGACTCGTTCTCGAAGCAGATGCAACGCATCGTGACCGGCGCCGGGATGACTGACTTCAAGTTTCATGATCTGAGACACGAATTCGCGAGCAGAATGGCACCACAGGTGCCCATGCAAGTTCTGATGAAGCTCCTCGGTGATAAGTCCCCGGCGATGGTCGGTCGATACTACAATCAGACCATCGATGATGTTGCTGAGCTCGCGAAGAGTTTGTATGGATAAAGTGACCGATCACAAGAGCTTGGTCAAGAAGCTCGGATGAAACTGACCAATGCATTCGTTGACGTGGCTAAGCTGCGCGATTACGCTTTGAATCCGAATCATCCCGAAGGTCGGCATAAAGCTAGGGTGTTTAGTGCTTCGCTGGGGATCGATCAGAGCAACGCCGATTGGCTTGCGCAAGCGATCCTCGAAAGATTGCCGGAAGCTGATGCTACGCCCGGTCTATCGGATGAATATGGCATGCGTTATGATTTGGAATTGATGATCCGCCGAGGCCAGCGCTCCGCCGTGGTGCGAACTGCCTGGATCATTCGGAGCAAAGAAGACTTCCCGAGACTCACGACCTGTTACGTAGTGTAAGAGAGGCCACCATGAAATTATTTGACGTTGTAGCCTTGTCGCATGATCTGCCAAAGCATGGTCTGGTGCAGGGTCAGGTCGGGACAGCCGTCGAGCAACTTGCCCCCGACGTTTTTGAGGTTGAGTTCGCGGACCTGACCGGACGCGCATACGCCATGATGGCCCTCAAAGCGGACGACGTGATGATTCTGCATCACGACCGCATGCTTCAAGCCGCTTAATTATCGATTGGCCCAACATAGCCTATGTGATGAATAAGGAATAGAATGAAGTTATGACCTTTACAATTCAAGAAATACCCAAGGACTCACAGGCTTGGTACGTCCTCGACTCGCGCGGCGGAAAAATCGGCCCGTTCTACAAAAACGAAGCCGAATCAGTTGTAAGGCTCCTTAATGACATCGAGGCCGATCGTAAAACAACAAAATTTACCGACACCGCCCGATTTCGAAGATTCTGAGGTAGGACCGGCCTCGCTGCTAGTTGTACTCGCGAGGCGCCTGCATCGCCTGGTTCATTGCGATCGCCGAAGCGCTACTCAGCATACCGTTGTGGGGTCTGGCTCACTTGGACTCGGAAGGCGAAGGGATGGGCCAGCGCACGGCGCATGGCTACCTCTTCTTTCTGAACGTCCTCTTCCGGCCCGCTCTCATGGTCATCGGCTTTCTCGTCGCCGGCGCCGGGATCATCGTCATGGGCTCGTTCGTGCACAACATCTACGGTGTTGTCTGGCGTCGATCCAGGCCGATGGGAGCGCCATGGGCTCATTCACGGGCGTGGTCTCAACGGTAGGATTCGTCATCATCTATTGCGTGCTGATGAATTCGGTGATCCACGGTTGCTTCAACGCCATTCACATCGTTCCCGACCAGGTGCTGGCATGGGTCGGCGGGCATGGCACGAATAGCGGACAGTTTGGACGCGATGTGGCGAGCAACACCGGGCATACGGTTGCTGGGGTAATCCAGCGCCCAAATGGGCCGAAAATTCCTGGTGCAAGTAATGATGGCAAGGCGGGGCAGGGGGCGACGCCACCACAGGCGGGATCGCCTAGCAATAATTAAGGGGATGGCAATGGGATTTTGGGATGCATGGAATGCGGGTGGCGCGTCGCAAGGCGACTTGAACCAGGCGTTTGAGAACGGCAAAAAGCAGGGCCATAACGACATGGCGCGCTGGTGCAATAATTTGCAAGATCTTGTTCTCGAGGAGGCGGCGATGTCGGTCGGCCAGCGCGTGGTGCTCGATCTCACGCTTGATGCACTTCGTAAAGCTGATCCGATGCATTGGCTACTGGTGAGAGAGAATCGCCTGCGGATTGCTGGAGCCGTTCGTGATAAGGCGCTGAAAGACTACACCTACACTGGAATTTCCACGCCGAATGGCGCCGTCTATCACAAGATGCAAAATGGCTTTCTCGAGAAGCGTGTGATCACGGACGGAGAAGTCGTCGGCGTCGTCAGGAAGCATGGCGAGGCGGCGACGGCGATGACGATGGGGGAGGTCGAATTTACTGACGGCTTCGCCGGCAAGGCCGGGGAAGGGAGTTCAGCCCCTACCCCGACCGGTTCCCCTACCCCTTAGCCCGCGACCAAATCCCGGGCGGCCCGGAACCCCTGGAGCCAGGCCAGCACGGCCTCGCCGGGCGCCCAATCGAACAAGACTTCCCATCCCTCGCGGTCGGTGGCCACGGGATCGCAGATGTCCAAGATTTGCAGGAAATCGGGGTCGGTCGTCGGCGGCATGTAGTTTGCGGTTGCCATTTGTTCGGTTCTCCTCTTTGTGATGTGATGTGCTACGAAAATTTTCCCGGATGCAGCGTCGCACGCTGCCGGCGGGGTATCGGGGGCGAGCAGTCCCGAGGTCTTCCCCGGCGCCTGGGGCGGGAGCTCGGTCCACCGAGCGGATGGCGGGGATGGGCCATCGGCGCCGGGGGGATTTGAAACTCAGCGCGCACCCGCCGCGACGACGAACGTTCCCATCGCCAAAACGCCGGCCAACAGTCCCGCCAGGACCGCCCAGCCCGCCCAAGCCTGCCGGCGCCAGCCCCGACGGGCGTCGGCAACTCGCTCATCGGCGATGTCAACAATTCGCTGCATCCATACGTCATCATTGATCTTCGGCCAGGGCATTCCGGCATCAGCCATCGCGGCGTCGATGTCTTGCGAAGACAAACCTTGGCTAACGAGATAGTCGACTTCATCGCGAAAGTCCCGGATGTCATAGCCTGACCGAGCCATCAACAGCGCGAAGATCCGAAGCCAATAGCTGTCGTGGTGGTTCGTCGTGTCACGCGCCGGGTGATCTTTCGCCGCGCCCGGTCGTCCAGAGGTCAGCAGGTGGGCAAGCTCGTGAAGCAGGATCATGTTCTGCCACCGAACATCGCGTTCTGCGGAAATCCTGGTTGACCTGCAAGATGCCCCCGCGCCATGGGCCGCCGGGCTCGCGCACGGCCAGGACGCGGGCGTCTGCGTCATCGCCAGTGAACTCCTCGACGCTGTCCGGCAACAGCGCCGCAATCTCGGAGGGAAGCTGTTTTTTGTTGTATTCCAAATCCATGGTTATATTCCTTTCGTAGTAGTCGGTTGGTGATACTTCAGCGTGTAAGCGACTTGACAAGAGAGATGATGGAAAGTCTAGGAATCGGCAGCAGGCGGCGGCCGGGCAAGAGCTTTTTGATGGCGCGCGCCTGCTGCGCGGCGGCGAAATCAGCCGATTTCTGGAGCCGCGCCGACAGCCCGGCCCAGCCGTATGACTTGCCCAGGTCGGACCCCTTGACCGGCGCCTGGCCGGGTTGTTGGTAAGAAATGCCGGTGACTTTGCTGGTTGAAGCCTGATTCAACTTGACATCAATGCCTCGCTTTTGCAGAGCGGCGGCGAAGCGGTTGAAATCGCCCTTGCTCTCCCGCGTCGACTCGAAGATCGCCTGACGCATGGCGGCGCGGCGGCCTTTTTCCGAGTCGCTGACAGCCGACAAGCCGAGCTCTTTTTCGATCTGGCGAACGGCGGTCATTGACCGGCGGCGGTCGTTCTGATCACTCGCGACCGCGAGCGTCTGGCTGTTCACCCGGTTGATCACGATATGAATGTGATCGTGCTGCGCATCTGTGTGTCTCACAATGACGTGCTGATGTCGGTCGGGGTCGATTTTCATTTCCCGCATCCAACGATCCGCCGCCTGGCGCCATTGGTCATCAGTCAGGCGCTGGCCTGGAGGGACTGACAGAGACACATGGAGGACAGGCTTCGCGCACCGCTGATTCTGCTGCGCGATCGTCTGCATTTCGCTAGCGATTTCGGCGGGCGACTGGCCCGCGACGTTGCCACCGAGGGGCTGGGCGCCGTCTTTTTGCATGACGTAGTTGAGCGTCGGCGAGAAGCCCTGGCCTTTGCTGATTTTGCCGATCATGTGCGCGTCCCCAGCAGTTCAGCGCGGATGGTCTTGAGCGCGCCGGCGAGCTTGGTGATGGCGAGGCGGAGCTCGTCGGCTTCGGGCGAGCTGCCCTGATTCAGGCGTCGAGCGATCTGGTTGAGGTTGTTGCCGACCAGGCCCAGATCTGAATACGCCGCGCGATTGATGGCAGGGATGGCGGCTGGCGGCGTCGGGATCGGCCGGCCGAGGATTGCGTCCCTTGCGAGCCGGGAGACCGGCAGGCGCTGCGCGGCGGCGATGGCATGGATAGAATCCAGGTCCGCATGCGAAGCGTAGACCTTGAAGTAGTTTTTGCTAGGCATCATGCCTCCTGGGAATCGGAAATCAGGCCGCCGGCATGGCAGAAATCGAACGAAGTGAGGAAAGCAGGACCGGAGGGACTGCGAGGACGTGGGAGGCCCCTCCCACATAGCTCGCTTTTGGTAAAATTTGATTTCGCACACAACGATTCAATGATTTCATTTCCATTCCCTTTCGCCATCAAACCCAAGCCCATCAAGACAGTTACACAGATTCACACTGCATACTCTTCTTTTTCACTAACCGAATACGCCGAGTCGGTTTCGCTGCCAACTCCCCGGAATCCCCCGCCCCGCTTGAAGTTTCACTGATTACAAGATCAGCGACTTCGGCAGCCAGGGAGACCGAATGCAGGTCGATTTCCAGAGCGGCGGAGACTGCATTCTCTGCAAAATCGCCGGCTGATTTCGTTTCCGGAGTCTCTGTGTCGCCTTGTGCCACAAGGGTTTCCGGCTGATCGGCATCTGTTGATTCATGTGATTCGGAATCGATGTAATCTACCAATCGCGACTCTATGTCATCTGTGTAATCGTTTTCGGGGTACAGCAATTCGCGGCGAGGTTCGGGTTCGCCGGGCGATTCGCGTGGGGTCGGCGGCGTGTCTCCGCACGCGGCCGGGGTTTCGGACAGGTCTGCAAGCAACGAATTCAGCGATGCTGAATCTGTGTGTTCCGCTGGCGGCGCGATCGAGGTTCCGGAGACACAGCGATGACCGGGGGCGGTGCGGAGTCTGAGGGCTTCGCGGTCGCCGCTGAGGTCGGGACAATGACATTGAAGTTCGGATTTTCAATGAACGGTTCGCGAAGTCGCGGAAGCGAAACGAACGGGAAAAGCACGCGCACGGGATCGCCTCCGATCCCCTGGACGACGGCCCAGATTCCGGCCTTCGCCGGCCCCAGGGCGGCCAGGTCTTGTTGACTAACAACTGGCCGATCCTCGCGCTGCCAGCTCGCCGACGAGGATGATCCGGAGGCTGTGCCGGCGCGTTCTGAACTCGATGTCGAGGTCATCGGGAGCAAGACTTTGCGAGTCCCGATTTCGCGCTGCACCATTTCAATGTCATCAGCGCCAGCGGTGCGGGCGTAGCATTTCGTGCCGATCATCGCCAGCCAGCTCTGCATATCGTCCTTCCCCCAGACCTTGCGAATCTGGGCAAGGCTCTGCGTTCCGAGGATGACGCTACAGCCTTTGCTACGGCCGATTTCGATGAACTTTTCAAACGCGTTGATTTTTGGAAGTTGCGCGAATTCATCGATGACAATGACGTTCTTGCGAGTCGGCGATTCTTTGTAACTCGGGCTCGCCGTCAAGAGCGCGAGGCGCGTCAAAATCGCGCTGATGTAGCTGCCGGAAAGTGCCGAAAATTCCGCTGACGACTGGATGATTACGACTTGCGGGCCGGGCTTGCCGGCCCACCAATCAACAAAAGAGAACCGCTGTGTCTCACTTCCCCAGGCGCCGGCGAGCTCGGCCACGGGCAGCAGGAACGCCGATAGATTCATCATGATGCTGCCTGTGGTTTTCGACTCCGCGTCTTCCAACAACCGCACGGCGGGCGGGTAATACTCGCTAGCGATTTCGTAGAGCTGGTCGACGTCAGCAGTCACTTCGGAATACAGATCCGACCATGTCCACTCGCCCGGCCGCGTCGCCATCAATTTACAAAGCGCGGCTATCAAAACGGCCCTGCTGGCGTTGCTCCAGAGGGGTCTTTTGAATCCGGAATCAACGCGCCGGCCAGCGCGATCGCATGCCCGCGCGTGGGGGTGTCGCGGGCCACGTCCCATGCGTGTCCGGAGTGCCAGGGCGCGAGGACCAGCGGATTTTTCATGACCTGCGAATAGTCGCCCTTTGGCCCGTCGACTATCAAAACCCGGTGGCCGCTGGCGATCAGGCCACCCAGGAATGACAGAATGATTTGCGTTTTTCCGCCACCGATGGAGCCGAGAACGAGGATGCTGCGGCGAATCCGGTCGCGGCACCACGGGATGCCGGCGGCCGAAAACAAGCGGTCGGAGAGCTTGCATTCCGACTTGAGCACGCCGGCCAGGGCGGCGGCGCCATTCCTGAGTTGTGCGCCCTCCGCGTGCACAATGGCGGCGCGGGGGCGGCTGGCGGCCCAGGCGGCGGCGACGGCCAGGGCGACGGCGACGGCGGCGGCGATCGCTTCGGCAATTTGAAGTTTCAACGGCCAGTCGGCGACCGGCGGCAGGCGACCGCGCAAGGCATCGAGAACGAAGTTTCCGGTTGCGTACTCCCCTCCCCTGGGGCGCCCCAGGGCCCGGTCAACGAGAAGGCCAGCGGTACGCCGAGGATCACGCCCGCGACCAGCGCGGCGCCGCCGACCGCGAGGCCGGCGGCGTGGTCAGGGCGCGGGAGAGGGGAAGCGGGGGTCATGCGTGAAAATCAATCAGAAGTTGTTCCGCGCTCGCCTGGATCAAGTTGCTAGCTTTGCGGTCCCCGACCAGTGCAGCGGCCAGGTAGTGCAGCGCCGCAACGGCGTTGCTCGCATCCAGCCGCCCGGGAGCCAGGCGGATCTGGTCAGCCGCCCGAATGACCGCCTCCGCTTGGCTGCCGGCACCCGTGCCACGCAAGCGCGTCACCATGTTTTCCATAGATTCGACTTCCATGGTCACCCCCCTCAGGCCGTCTCGGCGACGAGGCCGTCAAGGCGCTTCTCTAGCCGGGCGACGGCGGCGGCGATGTCGTTCAGGCTCACCCCCGACGCACTGGCCGCGCAGGCAGCGCGAACGGCGTCGGCCACCGTGGTTTTTTTGACGTTCGGCGGCCTGCTCCATCGCCGAAAACAGCTCGTCCGGCATGCGAACGGTGAGGGCTTTTTGTGTCATTTTGAGTCTCCTGAAAATTTAGAAAAGTGCATGTTTTGCACATAACTACATTTACAGTATGTCTTCTTTTCGTCAAACTTTTCAGTTGCTTGCAATCGATGTAATCAGCGTGTCCGTAACACATATGTTCTACGAACCACGTTTTTAACGTATTCATTGAAAACACTGCGAGTTACACAGATTACTAGTTCGTGGCAGGTATGCCCCGCGAACAGAAAACGCACCGGCGTAAGCGGTGTGTCTTGAATCTACGTGTCTCGTGGGTGTGACAAAAGTCACGGTCGGGAGCAGAAATTTTCTTTCCAGTGCCGCCGGCCGGTGGCACTGCGACAGGGATTGAAGCCGTAGGTCGAGACCCCTGGGCTCGATCGCTTTGCTACGAAAGCCAGGCCGGCGGCATCGCCGGGGCGCCCATGGTCATCAAACTCAACCCCAAAGAATCGATTAAAGGCGTTTTAAGCCGTTTTCCCGACCCCGGATGACCTCGCCCCTATCCGCGACCTTGAAAACCGCACCACGGGGCTAAAAATGGCATTCACGCGGATTTGCTTGAACTCCGGCCTTCCCGTTTCCGCATCCCCTCCGCCTCCCGCCTCCCACCCCGAAATTTCCGCTATGAGATGTCAACTCATAGCTGTTACGCCTGTTCCCCCTTTCGCCGGCCCTGTCTTTTGACTTTGCTTTTCAGAGTCTCAACGAGAGAGCCAGGTCTACGGGGTAAACCCATTACATGGTTGATGGGACAACCCCATTTGTCATAGCCGCAATCCAGCGTTGAGCGGTCGATTTCGGCACACCGGATATCTCTTCTATCGCTCGAAATTTCATGCCACCTTTTCGAAGCTCGAAGACCTTCGCCATCCGTTCTTGCAGCCCCTCATCCGAAGCCCTGGCCGCCGCTTTCGCCTGAGCCGACTTCTTTCCCCGCCGACTGTTGCGCTTTTTGATCCCGTCGTAGCCCGGCGCCCCCCGGAGAAATATCCTCTCATATGCGGCTCGTTCTTTCCTGTTCATGCCAGCCGTCAGGTCTTTCTTGAGCTCTTCATTTCTGTATTTGTAAAGTTTCGAACGTTCTTTCACGTCTTTTGCTAGCCGATCCTGCATTTCCTCAACTTTCCTGTCCACCGCCCATCCGGGCATTCCCGGCATGATTTCAGTCGCCAGCGCGCGAATTTCGCCCGGCATTTCGCGAGGGTCGGCGACCGACCAACCAATGGCGTTCGCCATCAGAAACAAGATCCGCTGGCGGTATTCCGGGGGCACACCGTCAGGCCAGCACCGCCGGCACCATTCGCGAATCTCCGCGAGCCGGCGCCACCAGAGTTTCGATCCCTCGCTTCCGTATGCGATCTTCTCAACCTGACGGCGCCGCGCTTCATGGCACTCGTCACGGGTGAGCGGTAGCAGCCGGTCGCAAAGCTGCTCGAAGTCGCCGCGCTCGCCCACGGCAAGCACCTGGCCGGCAGGAATCATCTGCGTGATGCGCGTCTCGGCGACGGCCCCATGGGGCGCCAGGAGGCGCGTGAATTCGTGCTGTAGTGCCTGCCAGCGTGGCGCCGCCTGGCGCGGCAGATGGTCATGAGCAACCGTCACCCGAAGGCCATCACCGATCGCCGCGATCGTCGCCTTCGCCGAAATCCCAGCCCGCTCGATCAGCTCGGCAGCAACGGCGACGGGGTCGCTACTGCGTTGCCATGCATGCGAAATACGGCCCGGCGCGGCTGGGCGGAGCTCGGTGGAAACAGCCGACAAGCCGATCAGATTGGTACTTGTTCGCTGCCGACCGACCGTGAATCGCGCGAGCGAGAACCGGAAATCCGGCGCCTCCAGCCGCCAGCCGGCCGCTTGGTCGCCGCGCTCAATCTGCTCGTGGGTGCAGTAGTAGTCGGTGCTTTCTCGATCCGCAAGACAGATCAAGCCTTCGCCGCCACCGTGAACGGCGAGCACTGCTGATGCTGAAGTGGAATCCATGCTTGGGTCTCCTTGACGAGACCCGATAGCGATTTGCTATTAGCGCTTGAAGCGTGATAGAATGCCGTTGTCGAGTGCAGCATCCCCATGCCCGGCGCGGTTCTGGCAAACCGCGACCGGGTTTTTTATTGACTGGATTGCGCCTGGAGCTTGCGTGGGCGACCGCGACCGCGTTTGACTGCGGGCGCAGCAACCACGGCAGGAACTGGCTCCACGGGGGTGGGGCATTCGCCAGGAATTACGCGCTCGATGTACTGAGCTAGGTCATCGCTGCGGACTACCCGGCGTCCGCTGGCGCGAGCGCTGCGGATGGGGAAAGTCCCATTCGTGATCTGATTGCGGATTGTTTTTGCAGTGATGCCGATTGCAGCGGCAACTTCGGCAACAGTGAGCAGGCGGACAGCGGGATGGCTAACTTGAGTCTGCACGATGCATCCTTTTCAGGTTGCATCGCAGGGCTAAATCCGCGATGGATAGTCAGCTTTCGTGTTTGCGATCACGGTCTACCCGTTTCGCCGGTTAGCCGCCGGCTCTACGCGACGCGTGCTTCACCTACTCGTCTGACGATGGATCATTATATCCCGGAACATCATTTCGGGCAAGTTTTCCATTTGTCATTTCCTGCCTCGGGGACGCTATGGGGACAATGATTTGCGGGATATTGCAGGATCTTTTGGGACACTATGGGGACAGTCATTTTCCCAGGGACAGTAGAATTGATCAATTTTTTATCAATTACGTTAGTGACCGCTACTGCTGAAAGCCTTGCTATGCTTAGTATTAGTGGTGCCGGCAACCGGAATCGAACTGGTGACCTACCGCTTACAAGGCGGTTGCTCTACCAACTGAGCTATGCCGGCACGGCGCGGATTATAGCGGAGGCGTTCCGCTATACACTCCGCGTTCGGCCTCGTCGATCGCCCCATGAGCACCAACCCGCCCTCCCGCCAAGCCTTGAACCTGCTGGTCGTCGCCGACGCGGACGCGGCGCTGGTGGCGCTGGCGTTGGCGCTGGAAGACGCCGAGGCGGCTTGCCACTTTCACCGTGTCGCCAGCGCCGACTCCTTGTGCAGCCCTCTGCGACCAGGCATGGGACCTGGTGCTGCATCTGCCAGTTGAGGTTGGTCCGGGAATCGTCGAAACCCTGCGCCTGATCGATGAGCAAGGCGCCGACTTGCCGATGATCGCCGTGGCACCCGCGAGCGACAAGGAGGCGATGACCAAAGCGATGCAGGCCGGCGCCCGCGACGTCGTCGACGCGGACCGACTCGACCGCCTGCGCCTGGCCGTGGAACGCGAAGTGCGCGAAGCCCGCCATCGCGCCGACCATCGCGCCGCGCTGGAGATGCTCAATGAAAGCCAGGCGCGCTTCGACGCCCTGGCCTCCAACCTGCCGGGAATGCTGTTCCATCTGCGACGTGACGAGGCCGGCGACTACCGCTTCCTTTTCGTCAGCGAGGGCTGCCAGAAGCTCTTCGGCTTCAAGCAGCAACACCTGCTGGCGTCGGCCGCCAAGCTGTTCGACGCCTTCGATGGCGAACGCCGCAAAGGGCTGGAGGCTGCCTTGCGCGACTCCGCTGCACGGCACCCTGCTCAACTGGGAAGGCCATACCCGCGGTCGCACACGACAGAAGTGGATCAACCTGCGATCGACGCCGCATCGCTTCGACAACGGCGTCGTCGAGTGGCGTGGCATCGCCACCAACATCACCGAGAGCAAGGAAAGCGAAGCCGAATTGCGCGGCTCCCGGCAACAATTGGCCGAATTGTCGAGCCACCTCGAAGCCGCCAAGGAAGAAGAGCGCGAGCGCATCTCGCGCGATATCCACGACGAGCTCGGCTCGATCCTGGTGTTCCTCAAGATCGAGGCTGCGCAGCTTGCCGCCAAGCTGCCGGCGGATGCCACCAAGCTGCGTGAGAAGGCCCACTCCATCGAGACCCTGCTCGGCCAGGCGATGAGCACCGCCAGCCGCGTCGCGCGCGAACTGCGGCCCGGCATCCTCAAGGAATTCGGCCTGCCCGCGGCCATCGAATGCCAGGCCGAGGACTTCAGCCAGCGCTTCGGCATTCCCTGTCGCGTCCAGTGCGATGAAGACGGCATCGAGCCGGAACCGGATACCTCGCTGGCGCTGTTCCGCATTGCCCAGGAAGCCCTGACCAACGTCGCCAAGCACGCGCACGCCTCGCTGGTGGTGATGCGCTTGAGCCGCGAAAGCGGTAACATCCTGCTCGAAATCAGGGACAACGGCCGCGGCATTTCGCAGCTCGACATGCAAAAACCAAGGTCCTCGGACTGCGGCATCCGCGAACGGGTATCGAGTCTGGGCGGCGAGTTCGCGATCGGCGCGGCGGAGCATGGCGGTACGCACCTGGTGCTGCGCGTTCCCGGAATCCGTCCGACGAACCGCCCACGGAAGAAGAAAATGCAACGCAAGCTGTTCTGAACATGGCCGACAAAATCCACGTCCTGATCGCCGACGACCACGCCATCGTGCGCCAGGGCCTCAAGCAGATCCTTTCCGAAACCGAGGACATGCTGGTCACCGGCGAAGCCGACGACGGCGCCGAGGCGCTGGGGCTTGCCCGCCAGCAGCCCTGGGACGTGTTCCTGCTCGATGTCTCGATGCCGAATCGCAATGGCATCGACACGCTCAAGCAGCTGAAGAAGGAATTCCCCCGCCTGCCGGTGCTGATCCTCAGCATGCATCCCGAGGAACAATACGCGGTACGCGCCTGAAGGCCGGCGCCTCGGGCTACCTGACCAAGCAAAGCGCCCCGGAACAACTGGTCAACGCCATCCGCCAGGTGCCTCGGCAAGAAATACCTCAGCCCGGCCGTGGCGCAGCAACTGGCCGACGCCATTTCGGATGCCACCGACAAATCCCCGCACGAGCGCATCACCGACCGCGAATACCAGGTGTGCTGAAGCTGATCGCCGCCGGCAAGACGCAGACCCAGATCGCCGAAACGCTGAACCTCGGCGTCGCCACGGTCAGCACCTACCGCGCGCGCCTGCTGGAAAAAATGGGGCTGCGCAGCACGGCCGAGTTGATCCGATACGGCCTAGAACACGGGCTCGCCGAGTAGGCATCATCGAAAATCTGAAACACCGGGCCCGCGACTTACTGCACAATAGGCGGCAACACATCGCCGCACCCGGCGGCGTCACAGACAACCAACGGCCGCAAGGGCCACCTGACAGGAGAGGAGAACCCCACCATGAAAACCCTGAAACAGCTGCTCGGTGCCAACCGCGCGCACGCCGCTCTCGGTGGGGCCGACGATTCGGTATTCAACGCGCTGGAGCTCATGGCCAAACGACATCGGCGCCCTGCTGGTGATGCGCGACAACCAGCTGGTCGGCATCTTCAGCGAACGCGACTACGCGCGCAAGGTGATCCTGCTCGGCAAATCCCTCCAAGGAAATGGCGGTCAGGAAATCATGACCGAAAAGGTGCTCTACGCCCTGCCCGAGCAGACGGTCGACCAGGCAATGGCGCTGATGACCGACAAGCACTTCCGCCACCTGCCCGTGCTCGACAGCGGCAAGAAGGTCGTCGGCATGGTGTCGATCCGCGACCTGCTACGCGAAACCATCTCCGAGCAGCAGTTCCTGATCCAGCAGCTCGAACAGTACATCACCAGTTGACCCCTCCAGATGGCCGCCAACGAAGCGCCAGAGACTCCCGAGGCCCTGCGCGCCAAGCTTGTCGAACTGCGCGTCGAACATCGCGACCTCGACGAAGCCATCGATCGCCTGACGCAAGCGCCCCCCGAGGACGACCTGATGCTGCGCCGCCTGAAAAAGCGCAAGCTGATGATCAAGGACCGCATCTCGGCACTTGAGCGCCTGCTGGATCCCGATGAATACGCCTGATCCGACCAATGACGTATAAATTTGACACCCTCGCTGCACGCGGGCCAGGTGCCCGACGAGCGCTTCGGCGCCCGGGCGACACCGATCTACCTGACCTCCTTCGTCTTCCAAAGTTCCGACCGGGCCGCGGCGCTGTTCAACATGGAGCGCGGCGGCCACGTCTATTCGCGCATATCCAACCCGACCAATGCGGTGCTCGAAGAGCGCATCGCCGCCCTCGAAGGCGGCATAGGCGCCATTGCGGTGGCCTCGGGCCAGGCCGCAATGCACCTGGCGATCGTCACCCTGATGGGCGCCGGCAGCCACATTGTCGCCAGCCGCTCGCTGTATGGCGGCTCGCACAACCTGCTTGACTACACCCTGCCGCGCTTCGGCATCACCACTACCTTCGTCGATCCGCGCGACCTCGATGCATGGCGCGCCGCAATCCGCCCGAAACACGGCTGCTGTTCGGCGAAACCCTGGGCAACCCGGGTCTGGACGTGCTGGACACCCCCACCGTGTCGGCACTGGCCCACGAGCACGGCCTGCCGCTGCTGGTGGACAGCACCTTCACCACGCCCTGGCTGATGAAACCCTTCGACCATGGCGCCGACCTGATCTTCCATTCCGCCACCAAGTTCCTCGGCGGCCACGGCGTCGCCATCGGTGGCCTGCTGGTCGATAGCGGAGCCTTCGATTGGGGAGGAGTCCGGCAAATTCCGACGCTGGACCGAAGCCTACGAAGGCTTTCACGGCATGGACTTCAGCGAGGAATCCCGATCGCCGCCTTCCTCCTGCGCGCCCGCTCGCGAGGGCCTGCGCGACTTCGGCGCCTGCATGAGCCCGATGACTGCTTTCCAGCTGCTGCAGGGCGTGGAAACCCTGCCCTTGCGCATGGAGCGCCACATCGCCAACACGCGACAGGCCGTCGCGCACTGGTCAAGAACGAGGCAGTCGCCAACGTCGCCTACCCCGAACTGCCGAACGCATCCCGATCACGCCCTGGCGCAGAAACTGCTGCCGCGCGGTGCCGGCTCGGTGTTCAGTTTCACGCTCAAGGGCGGACGGGCGGCCGGGCGCAAGTTCATCGAGGCGCTGCGCGTGTTCTCGCACCTGGCCAATGTCGGCGACGCCAAGTCGCTGGTGATCCATCCGGCATCGACCACGCATTTCCGCATGTCCGATGAAGCCCTGATCGCCGCCGGCATCCTCCCGGCACCATCCGCCTGTCGATCGGCCTCGAAGATGCCGGCGACCTGCTCGAAGACCTCAACCGCGGCCTCGCGGCGGCGGCGAAAACGTAAAGGCTGGGCCTGAGAATGGAGGACACTAACGGCCATGCCGTCTATGCCTACACCGGGGCAGGTCCTTCGACGCCGGCCTGCCGACCGTCGTCTTCATCCACGGCGCGCAGAACGACCACAGTGTCTGGCTGCTGCAAAGCCGCTGGTTCGCCCACCACGGCTTCGGCGTGCTGGCGGTCGACCTCCCCGGCCACGGGCGCAGCGGTGGCGCGCCGCTGCCCTCTATCGAGGATCTGGCGGACTGGATCGAATTGCTGCTGGAACAAGTTGGGAGCGGTGGTCCCTTGCGGGCGGCCTGGCGATGCGGCGAAAATCGGTCTCCTGGTCGGCCACAGCATGGGTTCGCTCACCGCACTCGAATGTGCGGCACGCCATCCGGCCCGCATTGCGCGCATCGCCCTGGTCGGCACCGCCGTACCGATGCCGGTGTCCGATGGTCTGCTGAACACCGCACGGAACAACGAGACCAAGGCGATTGACATGATCAACGACTGGTCGCACTCGCCGCGCGGCGCCATGGGCGGCTATGCGGTTCCCGGCATCTGGCACTTTGGCGCGGCGCGACGCCTGGCCCTGCGCCAGAAGCCCGGCGTGCTGCACAACGATCTGGCGGCATGCAACGCCTTCTCATGGATTGGAGGCCGCCGCCGCGCTAAGCTGCCAGACGCTTGTCGTCAGCGGCAGCAAGGACATGATGACCCACCCTAAGGCAGCCGCAAGCTTGCCGCACGCAATTCCGGTTCGAGCGGTCACCCTCGATGGCGCCGGGCACGCACTGATTGCGAACAACCCGACGCCGTGCTCGACGCCCTGCGCGGCTTTATCGCCGCCTGACCACGCCCGGACGAGGCAACAGCAGCCGCCGTTTCCGGTGGTCCAATAGCGGGCTGTCCCTGACAGCACCGCTCGAATGGCTGCGGCGCGGCGCCGATGACCTCAAGGCCTGCGGCTGGCCGAGCCTGTTCTACGGACTCTGCTTCGCCGCACCGGCGGGGCCTGTTGCTGCTGGCATTCCGCCACGCCGTGCAGCTGGTCACCGCTGTCACCACCGGCTTCATGCTGGTCGGGCCGTTCTTCGCCATCGGACTGTATGAGCTCCCGTCGCCGCGAAGCCGGCGAGACGCCTGGCGCTGGCGCCGACCCTCGCCGTCTGGCGCGGCAACCTGGCCGCCATCGGCATCTACTCGCTGATCCTGATCGTGCTTTACCTGCTCTGGGCGCGCGCCTCGCTGGTGATGTTCGCCCTCTTCTACCAGGGTGGCATGCCCAGCATGGAAGGGTTCATGGCGCAGATCCTGAAATTCGACAACATCGAATTCATGGTCGCCTACATGCTGGTAGGCGCCATCTTCGCCGGGCTGGTGTTTGCCTTTTCCGCGGTGTCGATACCAATGATGCTGGACCGCAATCAGGACACCGTCACTGCCATGCTGGCCAGCTTTCTGGCGCTGGTGCGCAACCTGCCAATGATGCTGATCTGGGCTGCGCTGATCGTGCTGCTCACCGCCATCGGCATCGCCACCGCCTTTGTCGGCCTGATCGTCACCATGCCGCTGGTGGGTCACGCCACCTGGCATGCCTACCGGGCGCTGATCGAGCCGCGGGAAAGCGGCGAGAAGCCGGCGCGGACAAACTGGTCGCGGGCCATCGAGACCGGCCTGTCGGAAATCGACGATCAACACCGCCGGCTTTTCGAGCTTGCCGCCACCTTCCCGCGGCGAAGGCGACCAGATTCGCGTGATAGGGCACTGGCCACGCTTGCCGACTATGCCAATACCCACCTGCG